>NZ_LYXF01000057.1:0-452622 GCF_001709195.1 Micromonospora sp. II
CAAAGGTTCCGGCGAGGCTCATAACTTCGCCGGACCTTGCTGTTCGGGCAGCACAACTTCGCGTAGACGTCATTCGTAACATTCTTGCGGTCGGTGCTGGAACTGGCGGCTTGATTGCCCTGTTCCTGGCTCTACGTCGGCAATACGTCAAAGAGCGCGTTGATTATGACGACCAGGCCCATAAGAACCGAACAGCCGACGACGCGAGGCATGACGCGACAGAGCGGCGAGTGACAGACCTTTACGTTAAGGCTGCTGAGCAGTTGGGGTCAGAGAACGCTGCAGTTCGTTTGGCGGCGCTCTACGCGCTTGAGCGACTGGGGCAGGGTAACCCTGAGCACCGACAAACTATTGTGGATTTGTTCTGCGCGTATCTTCGTATGCCGTATGAGATGCCGGATGATGTTTTAGAGCCTGATGGACAAAGCGGTGAGGAGGACGTGAAACGCCATCATGAACGCCAGGTAAGACTAACTGCGCAGCGGATTCTCGCTAAACACTTGCGTTATGAAACTGTGAGCATTGATACCTTCCCGTTCTCGGTGGAGGGAGGTGATTATTTCTGGAGCGACATGCACGTTGATCTGACGGGAGCGGCACTTATTGACTTCAGCCTCGCTCACTGCGCTGCGGGGATGGTGCACGCGGTTGGTGCAGATTTCTATGGCCGATCCGACTTTCGCGCTCTATACCTTGCGGGACAGGCGAACTTTGCGAAGTCAAGATTCCGTGGTTTTGTTGACTTTAGCGACTCCGAAGCGGATTTTCTCATCTGTAGTGGCACCATATTTGACAGCGCCGTTCTCGTTGACCGCGCCGACTTTGACACGTACACGTTTCGGCATGCAACTTTCCGGAACGTGGTGTCGTTCAGGCAAACTAATGGAGTGGGTGATTTCGAGCTCGCTAGGGCATGTCTTACGCGAGGCCACCGTTGGCCCGCTGGCTACACGGTATCCAAGCTCGATAACGAGGAAATGGGGTTCGTAGTCGAGGGGCATGATGGGGGTGAGCGGCGCTCGCCTGATCCGGAAAGCGTGAGCGAGGAGGCTGAGGCTAACTCGGCAGTTCCTCAGCAACCCACAGGCCGCGACCCTGTAAATCCACAACCAAGCCCCAACCCCGACGAGTGACGACCTCGCTCTTATTTTTCGGGGCAGTTCGGCAATCGCGGGGACTGGTTACTTATGAGGCTGATGAGTGGTCTGCTTGCCCATGAATGGTCCTTTGTGCAGGGCTGGCGGGTTTGGATTATGTCTGTATTGACGACAAGAAGTCGTCTGTCAGGCTCGGTTAGCAGCGTAGTTGTTCTATCCTTCTCTTCGAGGACGTAGGCTACGTGCCTTTCTGTCCCGTACTCTAGGATCTGCGGAGGTAGCCACATTTGCTGGGAAAGGATAAGTAGGGAGCCAGCCAGCATCCCCGCTGCGAGAAGGATTTGCTCCCTCAGTTCTTTCCTCTCGGCTTCCCGCCGTTTAGACCACGACAGTCGCGTGATGTCCTTATGGACGAAGCGGTACAGAAGAAGCCATGCGGCGATGATGGCGATAAGGGCAGCGAGGTGAAGCGGCGTTATGAACAGCACGCCGAGCCAGCCGAAGACGATGAAGCCTTGGAGTAGACGACCCACCCTCCGCTTTTGTCCAGGCATAAGAACACGTTTTGTCGCCACAACAGTGGCGACCATAATGACGGCCACCATAGGCAGTAGGTCTATCACCGACCGGATGAAGAGGGTGGCATAGTTCGCGGTTTGCAGAAGGATTGCCAGTACGGTTGGGTTTAGCTCGGAGACGGCAGCAATCCTAATGATCGCCACAGCGAATGGCGCAGCCGTCAGAGCTGTGCCGAGATACTGAAGGCGTTCAGATTCCCGTAACTCTTGTCCCTGGCCGTTGCTCATTCAGCCGTGAGCCTAACTATTCGGGCTCGGCTACGTAGACACCCTTTCCAGGGTGCCCCTCAACCAACTCACGATCTTTGAGAATCGACATGCTTCGGTTAACCGTGGAGATATGCACGCCGTACTGCTCAGCTAGCTCACGGGTAGAGGGCAGCTTGGTACCGGGCGCAAGCTCACCAGACTTGATCTTCTCCGTGATGTCGTTCGCGATGCGCCGGTAGTCGACTCTCTCCGTCGGCATGAGTTGATCTCCGCTGGTTCCCTGGTTTCGGCAGGCCAATTTGATCACGGCCGAACCTGCTCCAGCAAGTTTCATGATTTCCGGAGCGTGGCGGGTTGCCTACTCCTACAAGTTGGAATAGGTTGCTGGCTGAGTCGGTTCCCTGGTTTCGGCAAACTCCTGGGTTCCGGCCGAAAGCCCACCTGGGGGAGCGCGACGCACGGACTCTGCCCCCCAGGTGGGGTCTATTCGTGCTTCGCCGGGGAGGGTTGTTCTGCCATGCCAATCGATGAGCCAGTCTCCACAGCCCGGGAAGTCTTCGAAGCCCATCGCATTCTCGAAGTTCACTGGACTTCGTCACCTGACCGGCCGTGGCAAGCAGGGGCATGCCTACAGTGCCGAGACTGGTTCTCCTGCGCTCAGCTCGATTGGGCTTTGGAGCGCTACGCACACTATGCGTCGATCTTGTTTCAGAAGCGCTGAGCTGCGAACTTCTCGGTTCGTGGCTGTCCCTGCCCCCAGGTGCGCCGCTCTGCCCCGCAGGGGATGTTTGCGGCTGATCTTCTTAGCTGCGCTCAGCCTGGCTCGTCAGGTAGTCACCAGGGTTGTGCTCCTGCAATAGTGCGATCCGCCGTCCACCTGGCGAGTGTTAGGAGAACCCAGGTCAGGGCTAGTCCGAGATGTCCTTACTCTCGACGTACCTCACTGGCGGGCGTTGAGCGGCCAGCGGGACGTGATCGTCGTCGCCCGGCGCAGGTAGTCGTCCGCCCCGGCCACCGTGAGGTCGACAAGCACCCCGTCCACCCGGCGGGTGGACGGCGGCGGCCCGGCGCCGGGCCGGTAGGTGACGACCAGCAACCCGACCTCGCGGTCCCCGCCGCCGTCGTCGTCGCCGTGCGCGAGTGCACTGTGTACGGCGACCGCCAGCACGTCGGCCGGGAACCGCCGCAGGACGGCGTCACCGACGCGCCCGGCCACCTGCCACCGCGGGTCGTCCAGACGCCGCTCGGAGTCTCGTTCGTCGGCCAAGGCCACCGCCAATCCGCAACGTCGTCAGTTCCAGTTGTACGAGTCGTACGAGCTGTACGCTCTAGGTATGACCGAGCCCGCTGCCGAGCTTCCGATCTCCGACGCTCGCGAGAATCTCGCGGATGTCGTCTCACGCGCTCACTACGCCGGCCGCATCACCTACGTCACTCGTCGCGGGCAGCGGCTGGCTGCCATTGTCCCGGCGGACCTCGCCGAGGCGATCGAACGCGCCGAGGATGCGATCGACGTCGAGGCCGCGCGAGCCGCCCTTGCCCGTCTGGACGCGGGCGAGGCGCCGGTCTCTCTCACTGACCTACGGAAAGAGCTGGGCCTGTGAGCGGGCTTACCCCGTCCAGCTACACGGTCACGATTGAGCGCGCCGCCGCCAAGCTCCTCCGCAAGCTCGACCGGCCGGTGCAGGCTCGTCTCGTCGACGCGATCGCCGCTCTCGCGGCTGAACCACGGCCCGCCGGTGTCAAAGCGCTCGCCGGGCATCCGGGCCTCCTACGTATCCGCGTCGGCTCCTACCGCGTGGTGTACACCGTCCGCGACGAGGAACTAATCGTGTTGGTGGTGCACCTCGGTCACCGTAGCGACGTCTACGACGTGCTCTAGCGGAGCGTGGCGAGCGCACCTCAGGTGGCCGATTCGACGTTCGGGACCAGCCGGAACACGCGGATCTCGCGGTTACCGGCGCGCTCGACGTACGTGCGGTACGCGGGCCACTCCTGCACCAGCCGCTGGAACAGCCGTTCCCGTTCCTCGCCGGTGACCTGCTCGGCGGTGACCGGGATCCGGCGGCCCTTGACGTCCACCTCGGCGGCCGGATTAGCCATCAGGTTGAACGTCCAGGACGGCTGGTGCTGCTGCCCCCAGTTCGAGCCGATCACCACGTAGGCGTCGCCGTCGGGGACGTACACCAGGGGGTTGCTGCGGGGCTTGCCGGAGCGGCGGCCGGTGGAGGTGAGCACCAGCGTGGGCACGAGCCCGAAGGCGACCACTCGGCCCTTCGTCATCCGGCCGACCAGCCGGTCGGCCGGGACGAGCAGGCGCATGGTGGCGCCGAACCAACGCTGGTGACCGAGACGGCGGGTGAGGGTTCCCAGGGCTGACATCCGACAAGTGTGCCGCCCGCACCGCGCCCCGTCACCCCCTCGGACGGTCAGTCCGCTCCAAGGTCGACTCCATTTCCCCGAAGTGGTGGCATCCACCCCACCGCGATGCCGCCACTCCGGCGAAATGGTGTGATCATGCATGGGCGGCCGGCTCAGTCGAGCCGGCGTTCGATCGGCAGGCGGGACCTGGTGAACAGCGCCGCGCCGCCCATCGCCACCAGCGGCACCACGACCAGCGCGGCGAGCGTCACGCCGGGCACCGTCACCGGGTACGGCGGCTGCACCGGCCAGGAATCCGCGTACCGCTGGTTGAGCGCGGCCAGGACGACCACGGCGGAGCCGAGCCCGGCGACGATGCCCAGCGCGGAGCCGAGCACCGCGATGACCCCGGCCTGGCAGAGCGACAGCAGGCGGCGTACCCGGGGATCGGCGCCCACCGCCGCGAGCGTGGACAGGTCCCGGCGGCCCTCGGCCGCGGCGAGGCCGGTGGCGACAGCGGCGGCGCCCAGCGTGATCACCCCCGAGGCCACCGCCAGCAGGAGCAGCATCGGGCGCTGGTCCGACGGCGGGTCGGCGGTCGCCACCTGCGCCGACATGGGCCCGATGTCGTACAGCTCGTCGGTCAGCATCTCCATCTGCCGATCGGTGGGCGAGCCGGCGGTATCCAGCAGGTAGCCAAGCGGTACGGCGGACAGGCCGAGCGCGTCCGCGGCGGCGGGGGAGAGCACCAGCCGGTCGACGCTGAGACCGCCGCGCAGCGCGTACGCGGGCAGGAGACGCCCGGTGGGCGGGCCGCCGGAGTTGTAGTTGACCTCCACCCGGACCTGCCCGTCCACCACCCGCCGGGCGTCGGTGACCACCACGCCGCCGGTGGCGAGCGTCCGGCGCGCGGCGGCCAGCTCGTCGGCGGGCGCGCCGGTGAGCGCGGCCAGCGCGGCGCCGTCGTCCACGAGCGCCGGCAGGTAGACGTCGACCGGCTCCTGGAAGGGGCTCACGCAGCGCGGATCGCGCCGGGCCGCGTCGGGGACCGGGTCGGAGGAGGTGTACGGGCAGCGCCGCTCCGGCGGAACGAGCGCGTACGCCGCGCAGTCGTTCTTGTCCCGGACGTCGCCGGCGCACCCGGGGGTCGCGACGGACACCACTGTGGCGTCGGGCAGGACCGTGCGGGCCCGGGCGGCGACGGCCTCGGCCGACGGCGGGCCCGTCGGGATCTCGCCGGAGTGGGTGAGCAGCACGTTGCCCGGCGGCAGGCCGGGCTGCCAGAGTTCCCGGGAGCGGGTCTCGTCACTCGCCACGTAGACGCCGAGCGCGACGCTTCCGGCGACGGCGGCCATCACCGCCGAGATGGCCGGCGCGGCCGACGACCGGTTGCGGCTGGCGTCGCGCAACGCGAGGCGGGGGGTGAGCGGCAGCAGCCGGCCGGCCCGGCCCAGCACGCCCACGAGCGTCGGGGTGCAGAACACCAGCCCCAGCTCGCCCAGGGCGACACCGGCCAGCACGCCGGTCTGCGAGGTGCGGCCGGCGGCGAACGCGGCGATCGCGGTCCCGGCGACGGTGAGCGCCACCCCGATCAGCAGCCAGCGGCGGCGGGGCCGGGACCCGTCGCGCCGGCCGGCCAGGCCGGTCGTCACGTCCTGCCGGGCCGCCGTCCAGGCCGGCGCCATCGCCGCCAGCACCCCGGCCAGCACCGCCGTCGCGGCGATCGCCACCAGCGCGGTCGGGAAGATCCGGTACGCCCCGAGGCGCTCCCCGAGCAGGTACTGCTCGACGAGCGGCCGGCCGGCGAACGCGGCGCCGATGCCGAGCAGCAGCCCGAGGGCGGCCCCGCCGGCGCCGAGCACCACCCCGTCGGCGAGCACGATCCGGCGCAGGTGGGAGGCGTCGCCACCGGCCACCGCGACGAGCGCGAGGTCGCGCCGCCGACGGCGGACGCTCACCGCGAAGGCCGGGCCGACCAGCAGCACCACCTCCAGCAGGCCCAGCCCGCCGACCACGCCGACGACGCCGGCCTCGTCGGCGTCCGGCACGCGCATACCGCGGGTGAGCTCCTCCCGCCCGGGCAGCGGGTCGCGGACGACGATCTGGATGCCCTGCGCGTTCAGCCGGTCGGCGAGCCCCGGGTCGAGCGGGCCGGGCAGGTCCACCAGCCAGGTGTCGCTGCCGGCCGCGGTCTCCGGGGTCACCCCGGCCAGCGTGATCACCTCCCGGAGGTTGTCCGGGTACTCCACCACCCCGACCACCCGGTACGTGGCGCCGTCGATGGTGCGTACCGGGTTGCCGATGCGGGTGTCGAGCCGGCGCAGCGCGGCCGGGCTGACCGCGATCTCGTCCGGGCGCACCGGCGGCCGGCCGTCGAGGACCCGGGCCAGCGGCCGGGTGAGCGGGTCGGTCAGGTCCAGGGCGCGCGCGTCGAGCGACTCGACGTGCCGGCCGATCCGGGTCGAGAACGTCATCCACCAGCGCGTGCGGGCGACCCGGCTGCCGTCGGGCAGCAGCGCGCGCACCTCCTCGGCGGTCGCCGGACGGGTCCGGCCGACCCATTCGCCCTCGACCGGCCAGGCCGACTCGCCCCAGGCGTCCTGCCTCACCGCCGTCAGGCTTTCCCAGCGCAGCGCGACGTCGGCGCCGCCGAGCTGGCGTTCGATCCGCTCGGCGCGGGTCAGATCCGACATGTCGTAGCTGACCGCGGCGAAGCTGAGGCCGAGCACCGGCAGCGCGATCATCACCAGCACCAGCAGCGTGCGCCGCCGGGACCGCCGGGCCTCCCGGCGGGCGATCCGCAGCGCGGTCCGCCACGATCCGCGTACGGCGGCGAGGCGGCCGCCGGTCACCGGATGCTGCCGCTGAGCAGGTGGTCGACGCCGATCAGCGGGGCGGTCGAGTCGACCATCACCCCGTCGCGCAGGAAGACCACCCGGTCCGCCCAGCCCGCGTGCCGGGCCTCGTGGGTGACCAGCACCCCGGCCGCCCCGGCGTCCACCCGGCGGCGCAGCAGGTGCAGCACCGCCTCACCGGTCTGCGAGTCCAGCGCGCCGGTCGGCTCGTCGGCGAGGACCAGGCGGCGTTCGCCGACGAGGGCCCGGGCGATCGCCACCCGCTGCTGCTGGCCGCCGGACATCTGGTCCGGGAAGCGGTCGGCCAGGTCCTCCAGGTCGACCTCGCGCAGCGCGTCGAGGGCCGACTGGCGGGCCGCCCGTACGCCGGCGCCGTCCAGTTCCAGGGGGAGCGCCACGTTCTCCACCGCGGTCAGGCTGCCGAGCAGGTTCAGATCCTGGAAGACGTACCCGATCCGGCGGCGGCGCAGCCGGGCCAGCTCCCGGGCGGACAGCCCGACCAGCGCCTCGCCCTCGACCACCACCTCGCCGCCGGTGGGCCGGTCCAGGCCGCCGGCGAGCGCCAGCAGCGTGGACTTGCCGGACCCGGAGGGGCCCATCACCGCCACCAGTTCCCCGGCCCGCACGGTCAGGCTCACGCCGCGCAGCGCGTGCACGGCGGCCTCACCGGTGCCGTGGGTACGGCGTACGTCCCGCAGTTCCAGCACCCCGTCGATCGGGTCCATCAGCGCCTCCCGTGCCGGTTCACCGGCGGGCTTCGTCGCCGGCCCGGTCCACCGCCTCGGGGTGGTCGACCGCCCGGATCGGCGCCGGGCGGTGCCGGACCAGGCTGGTCTCGCAGTGGTCGAGCCACCGCACCTCGGCCTCGGTCTGGAAGATCATCGCGTCCAGCACCAGCCGCCAGGGTAGATCCTCCGGCTTGTCGCTCGTGTACTTCAACCGGGTGAACTCCTGGAGCGCGCGCATGGTGGCGGTGCGCTGGGTCTGCACCACCGCCCGCACGTCGACGCCCGGCGTGGTCAACGCCAGCGCCAGCTTGATCGACAACTCGTCGCGGGGCCGGTCGGCGCGGCTGATCGGGGTGGCGAACCACATCGCCAGGTCCGCCCGTCCGGCGTCGGTGATCTCATACGGCCGCTGCCCGCTCTCGTTCTCCGGCAGCGGGCGCACCAGTCCGTCGCGTTCCAGCCGGGCCAGCGTGGTGTAGACCTGCCCGATGTTCAGCGGCCAGGTCGACCCGGTGGACTCCTCGAACGCGGCACGGAGCTGATAGCCGTACATCTGGCCGCGTTCGAGAAGGGCGAGCAGGCCGTGACGGATGGACATGACCGCGAGTATGCATACCTGGTATGCGCAGCGCAACCGGGAAGCTTCGCCGGGTGACCGGCGTCGCGCTCAGGCGGGGCGGCCCGGGAACGGAACGGTGACCGGTGTCACGCCCGCCGTACGCCGCCAGCGGGTGGCCCGCAGCGCGCAGTCGGTGAGCGCGGCGAGCGCCGTGTTCCGCTCCACGCCGCCGGTGTGCGCGAGCGCGGCCCGCCAGTGCCCGGCGGTCCGCTCCTCGATCTCCACCGCCAGCCGCAGCGCTCCCGCCCGGTCGGTGACCGGATAGGGCAGCGCGTACCCGGCCCGGTCCGCGGGTACCTGCCCGGAGCCCTCGGCGAGCTGCAGGAGCAGCGCGTCGCGGCGGGACCGGTGCGCCGCCTCGGCGGCCCGGGCCGCCGTCCGCGCCGCGCCGGTGAGGTGCACGCCGATCACCCCGTACGCCCAGATCGCCGCGTACTCGGCGGCGAGCGCGTCGGCGAGGGCCTGGGCCGGGCCGGTCGTCGGGTTGTTCACTTCAGGGCCTCCACGTGGGTCGCCCGCGCGGCGGCGATCGAGCCGAGCAGCGCGGCCCGCTCGGCCGGCGCCTCGGCGCAGGCCTTCGCCGCGTTGGTCCGGCCCTCCTGCTCGGCCTGACGCAGCTCGGTGAGCACGGCGTCGGGCGCGGGCGCGCTCGCCGAGCCGGCGGCCGCCGGCGTGCCGGAGGGAGCTGGCCGGCCGATGACCCGGCGTAGCTCCTCGGCGTGCGCCTTGTGCGCGTCGGCGATCGGGGTGAGCCGTCCGGCGAGCGCCGGGGCGGCGGTGGCGGCTGCCCGGTAGCGGGCCTCCAGCGCCAGCGCCTCGGCGGCCAGCGGCTCCAGCGCATCAGGCGCCGGTGGCTCCTGGTCGCGGTCGAAAAGATCACAACCGGTCAGCGGCGCGGCCGCGCCGCCGAGCGCCACGAGCCCTCCGGCGCGCAGCAGCCAGCGCCGGGAATGCCCCGCTCTGACCTGGTCGGATGGTGTTCTGCCGGTCCCCACCTGACAGAGTCAACACCATTCGCGCCGCCTCGTGGGTCAGGGTCTCGGTGCGCCGCCGGGTCCGTCCGCGGCCGTTAGCGTTACGCTCTGCGCAACCACCGGGCGCGGACGCCCCGGTGGCGTGCCGGTATGGCGGGCCGACCGCCCGCACCGGCCCGGGACAACACGGCCCGCGGGTCGTGGCAACAGCAGGAGAGGTGCGCGGAATGACGCAGCGTGGCCGTGCCACCCGGCCGACGGGGCCCGCCGGGCGGCCCCGCCGGTCCGACGGCCCCCGCGGCGCGGAGCGCAGCGGCGCACCCCGTGGCGATCTGAACGCGCGCCGCAACCGGCTGCGCGAGGTGATCGAACCGGTCGTCGCCGCGGCCGGCTACGACCTGGAGGACCTTTCCGTCTCCCGCGCCGGGCGGCGGCACGTGGTCCGGGTGATCGTGGACGCCGACGGCGGGATCAACCTGGACGCCGTGGCGGACGTCTCCCGGGCGGTGTCGGCGGCCCTGGACGCGGCGGAGGAGTCCGGCGGCGACATCGTGGCCGGCGAGTACCAGCTGGAGGTCAGCTCGCCCGGCGTGGACCGCCCGCTCACCCTGCCCCGGCACTGGCGGCGCAACGTGGGCCGGCTGGTCAAGGTCACCGTCCGCGGCGACGCCGGGGACCGCCAGCTCACCGGCCGGATCACGGCCGCCGACGACGAGCGCGTGGAGCTGGAGACCGACGCCGGCCCCGTGGCACACCCGTACGCCGAACTCGGGCCCGGCCGGGTCCAGGTGGAGTTCAGCCGCCTGGACGACCTGGCCGACGAGGACCTCGGCGACGACACAGACACCGACGACGACGAAGATCTGGAGGACGAGGAGAGGTGAACATCGACCTCGCGGCGCTGCGCGCCCTGGAGCGCGAGCGGGAGATCCCGTTCGACACGATCCTCGCGGCGATCGAGACCGCGCTGCTGACCGCCTACCGGCACACCGACGGCGCCGAGTCGCACGCCCGGGTGGAGATCGACCGCAAGAGCGGGGCCGCCTCGGTCTTCGCGCAGGAGCTCGACGCCGACGGCACCGTCACCCGGGAGTGGGACGACACCCCGCACGACTTCGGGCGGATCGCCGCCATGACCGCCAAGCAGGTGATCCTCCAGCGGCTGCGGGAGGCCACCGACGAGGTGCACTTCGGCGAGTACGTGGGCCGCGACGGTGACCTGGTCACCGGCGTGGTGCAGGCGCACGAGACGCGCCGGGAGAAGGGCATCGTCAGCGTCGACCTGGGCAAGCTGGAGGGTGTCCTGCCGCAGTCCGAGCAGGTCCCCGGCGAGCGGTACGAGCACGGCGAGCGGATCCGCTGCGTGGTCGTGCACGTCGCCAAGGGCATGCGCGGCCCGCAGATCACGCTGTCCCGGTCGCATCCGGCGCTCGTGAAGAAGCTGTTCGCGCTGGAGGTGCCGGAGATCGCCGACGGCACCGTGGAGATCGGCGCGATCGCCCGTGAGGCAGGTCACCGTACGAAGATCGCGGTCCGCTCCACCGCGTCCGGCGTCAACGCCAAGGGCGCCTGCATCGGCCCGATGGGGCAGCGGGTCCGCGCGGTGATGAGCGAGCTGCACGGCGAGAAGATCGACATCATCGACTGGTCGGACGACCCCGCGACGTTCGTCGGCAACGCGTTGTCGCCGGCCAAGGCGCTGCGGGTCGAGGTGGTCGACCTGGCCTCCCGTACCGCCCGGGTGACGGTCCCGGACTTCCAGCTCTCGCTCGCGATCGGCCGGGAAGGGCAGAACGCCCGCCTGGCGGCCCGCCTGACCGGTTGGCGCATCGACATCCGGTCCGACGCGGAGACCGCGGCCCCGCAGAGCCGGGGCGGAGCTGATCACGTCCCGGAGCCGGGCGGCGCGATCTCCGGCGGCTAGGGGTAGACTTACTCAGTGGCACGACGCGCGATTCCGGAGCGCACCTGTGTGGGCTGCCGGAAACGGGCGCCGGCCAGCGAGTTGTTGCGGGTTGTCGCGATCGGTGACGAGGCTGGTCACATCAGTCTCAGGCCCGATCCGGCCCGCAGACTGCCGGGTCGGGGAGCGAACATGCACCCTGATCCGGCCTGCTTCGCGCAGGCGGTGCGGCGTCGCGCCTTCGGGCGGGCACTGCGCCTCACCGGGGTTCCTGACCACGGTGCGCTTGCGGAGCACGTCGACGCGCAACCCCCGACGACCGGTCAAGCCCGACCGGTCGAGGGTCGCTAGCAAGGTAGGACGACCGACATGAGCACACGATGAAGTCCCTGAAATGACCAGGCTTCAAGTGCACGAGTGAGGTCGCTGCGGGTGCTGCCCGCACGACCTCGGAGTGAGGAGTGCAGTGGCAGGAAAGGCCCGCGTACACGAGCTTGCCAAGGAGCTCGGGGTCGAAAGCAAGACCGTTCTCGCCAAGCTCAAGGAAATGGGCGAGTTCGTGAAGTCCGCGTCCAGCACCGTCGAGGCGCCTGTCGCCCGGCGGCTGCGTAGCGCCTTCGTAGCCGGTTCGTCGGCGCCCGCCGGCCCGCCGGCTGCCGCGCCCAGCGGTCCGGCACCGACCCCGACGCCCACCCCGACCCCGGGTGCCCCCCGGGTCTCGGCCAAGCCGATGCCGCCCCGGCGTCCGGCTGCGCCGACCCCTGGACCGAAGCCCAAGGGCCCGGTCCCCGGCCCGCCGCAGCCGGCGACTCCGGTCGCCAAGCCGGCGAGCGCGCACGACATCGAAGTGGCGGCCGCCGAAGCGCGTGCCGCCGCGCTGAAGGCTGAGCAGGAGGCCGCGGTCAAGGCCGCGCAGGCCGCCCGCCAGCAGCAGCGCGAGACCGTACGCCGGGAGCCTCCGGCCGAGGGCGGTCCCCGTCCCGGCCCGCGTCCCGGCCCGAACGCCATGCCGCCGCGTCCGGGTTCCCCGGCCGCCGGTCGCCCCGGCGGTCCGGGCCAGGGTCAGGGCCCCGGTGCCCGGCCCGGCGGTCGTCCGCCGGCGCGCGGCGCCGGTAACAACCCGTTCGGCATCCAGGGCGGCCAGCAGCAGCGGCCCCCGGCCGCCGGTGCGGGCGGTCCCCGTCCCAGCCCGGCCGGCATGCCGCCGCGGCCCAGCCCGGCGTCGATGCCGCCGCGGCCGAGCCCGGCCTCGATGCCGAGCCAGCGTCCGACCACCGGCCGTCCCGGCGGCCCCGGTGGCGGTCGTGGCGGACCCGGTGGTGGCGCCGGTCGTCCCGGTGGCGGTGGCGGTGGCTACCGCGGCGGACCCGGTGGTGGCGGCGGTGGCGGTGGCTACCGCGGCGGTCCCGGTGGTGGCGGCGGTGGCGGTGGCTACCGCGGCGGTCCCGGCGGCGGTGGCGGTGCTCCCGGCGGTGGTTTCCGTCCGGGTGGTCCGGTCGGCGGCGGTGGCCGTCCCGGTGGCGGCGGTCGTGGCCGTGGCGGTGGCGCTGCGGGTGCCTTCGGGCGTCCGGGCGGTCGCCCGACCCGCGGTCGCAAGTCCAAGAAGCAGCGCAGACAGGAGTTCGACAACCTGTCGGCCCCGACCATGTCCTCGGGCGCGCCCCGCGGTCAGGGTCAGGTCGTCCGGTTGTCCCGTGGCGCCTCGCTGTCGGACTTCGCCGACAAGATCAACGCTAACCCGGGTTCGCTGGTCCAGGAGATGTTCAACCTGGGCGAGATGGTGACGGCGACCCAGTCGTGCTCCGACGAGACCCTGCAGTTGCTGGGTGAGCACCTCGGCTTCGACGTGCAGATCGTCAGCCCGGAGGACGAGGACCGCGAGCTGCTCGCGCAGTTCAACATCGACCTCGACGCCGAGGTCGCGGCGGACCGCCTGGTCAGCCGTGCGCCGGTCGTGACCGTCATGGGTCACGTCGACCACGGTAAGACCAAGCTGCTCGACGCGATCCGCAAGGCGAACGTGGTGGCCGGCGAGGCGGGTGGCATCACCCAGCACATCGGCGCCTACCAGGTCCACGTCCCGCACGAGGGCGAGGACCGCGCGGTGACGTTCATCGACACCCCGGGTCACGAGGCGTTCACCGCCATGCGTGCCCGTGGCGCCCAGGTCACGGACATCGTGATCCTGGTGGTGGCGGCGGACGACGGCGTGATGCCGCAGACCATCGAGGCGCTCAACCACGCCAAGGCGGCGGACGTGCCGATCGTGGTCGCGGTCAACAAGGTCGACAAGCCCGAGGCGAACCCGGACAAGGTCCGCCAGCAGCTGACCGAGTACGGCCTGGTCGCCGAGGAGTACGGCGGCGACACCATGTTCGTCAACGTGGCGGCCAAGCCCGGCATCGGCATCGAGGAACTGCTCGAGGCCGTGCTGCTGACCGCCGACGCGTCGCTGGAGCTGACCGCTCCGATCGACGGGCCGGCGCAGGGTGTCGCGATCGAGGCGCACCTGGACAAGGGCCGTGGCGCGGTGGCGACCGTGCTGGTGCAGAAGGGCACCCTGCGTGCCGGTGACTCGATCGTCGCCGGTGGGGCGCACGGCCGCGTGCGGGCCATGCTGGACGAGAACGGCAAGCCGGTCGACGAGGCCGGTCCGGCGCGTCCGGTCATGGTGCTGGGTCTGACCACGGTGCCGGGTGCGGGTGACACCTTCCTGGCCGCCGAGGACGACCGCACCGTGCGGCAGATCGCCGAGCAGCGGCAGGCGCGGAGGCGGGCGGCGTCGTTCGCCAACTCCCGTGGCCGGGCCACCCTCGAGACGCTCATGGAGCAGCTCAAGGAGGGCGAGAAGACCTCGCTCAACCTGGTGCTCAAGGGCGACGTCTCCGGTTCCGTGGAGGCGCTCGAGGACGCGCTGTTCAACCTCGACATCCCGGAGGAGGTCCAGCTTCGGATCATCCACCGGGGCGTGGGCGCGATCACCGAGAGCGACGTCATGCTCGCGAGCGCCTCGTCCGAGGCGGTCACGATCATCGGCTTCAACGTGCGGGCCTCGAACAAGGTCCGCGAGATGGCCGACCGCGAGGGCGTGGAGATCCGGTACTACACGGTCATCTACCAGGCCATCGAGGAGATCGACGCCGCGCTCAAGGGTCTGCTCAAGCCGGAGTACGAGGAGGTCGAGCTGGGCACCGCGGAGATCCGCGACGTCTTCCGCTCGTCCAAGATCGGCAACATCTCCGGCTGTATCGTCCGGTCCGGCCTCATCCGCCGCAACGCCAAGGCGCGGCTGCTGCGGGACGGTGCGGTCGTGGCGGACAACCTCACGATCAGCTCCTTGAAGCGGTTCAAGGACGACGCGACCGAGGTCCGCGAGGGCTTCGAGTGTGGTCTGACGCTGGGCGGCTACAACAACGTCCAGGTCGGCGACGTCATCGAGACGTTCGAGATGCGCGAGAAGCCGCGCGCCTGAGTTCCACACGTACGACCGGTCGGCGGCCGGGGCCTTCGGGCCCCGGCCGTCGCCGTTTCCGCAGGCTGCGACAATCTGCGGCGTGATCCGGTACGCGCTGCTCCTCGCCCCCTCCGCCAACCGCGTCTACGCCGACGCGGCGGCCCGGCTGGCCCGCGCCGAACTGGCCGTGTTCGCCGGCTCCGGCGTGCTCGACGTGGTGCCGGGCGACGCCGAGGTCACCCGGATCGGCGGGGTGGAGTACCTGACGTTCACCGCCCCCGAACCCGGACTCGGCGAGCGGGACCTGGCCCACCTGGCGAACCTGTCGGCGGCGTACGCGCTGTTCGAGCGGGTCGGTGACGACCTGCTGCGGCCGGTGCCGCTGAGCCCGCTGGCCCGGTACGACTCCGACCTGATCACCATCCCCAAGTACGCCGGCAAGACCAACGAGCAGTTCACCCGGCTGCTGCTCAACGTCACAGTGCTCGCCTCCGCCGCCGCGCCCCGGATGCTGGACGGGCCGGTGGTGGTGCTGGACCCGCTCTGCGGCCGGGGCACCACGCTCAACCAGGCGCTGATGTACGGCTACGACGGCATCGGGGTCGAGCGCGACAGCAAGGACGTCGACGCGTACGCGACGTTCCTGCGTACCTGGCTGCGCCGAAAGCGGCTCAAGCACACCACCGAGTCGACGTCGGTGCGCCGGGACCGCAAGCTGGTGGCCCGCCGGTTCGAGGCGGTGCTCGCGCCGTCGCGGGACGAGCACCGGGCCGGGGCCACCCAGCGGGTCACCGTGCTGAACACCGACACCACCCGGGCCCGCGAGGCGCTGCGCCCCCGCTGCGCCGACGTGATCGTGACCGACGCGCCGTACGGGGTGGCGCACGGCAGCCGTACCGATCAGGGGTTGTCCCGCAGCCCGCTGGAGCTGCTCACCGCGGCCGTGCCGGTGTGGCGGGAGCTGCTGCGCCCCGGTGGCGCGCTCGGGCTGTCCTGGAACACCCACGTGGCGCCGCGGGCGCAGGCGGAGGCGGTGCTGGCCGACGCCGGGCTGCGCGTGCTCGACGGCCCCGGCTTCGGTGACTTCGCCCACCGGGTCGACCAGGCGATCGAGCGGGACGTGCTGGTGGCGGTCGCGCCTTAATCGCGTGCCGGGGTGCGCCACCCGGCGTACCGTTGCTCGCCGTGTATACCGGAACCGCACTGTTCGACCTGTTGCTCCCGGGTGACTCCCGGTCCCTGAAGGCCAAGCGGTCCTACGTCCGGCCGATCGTCGCCGCGCTGCGCAAGTTCGAGGTCTCCGCCGCCGAGGTGGGGGCGCTGGACCTGCACGGCCGGGCCGAGATCGGGGTGGCGGTGGTGGCCGCCGAGCCGGCCCACGTCCGCGAGGTGCTCGACTCCTGTGAGCGGCTGGTCGCCGCCCGCCCGGAGACCGAACTGCTGTCGGTGCGCCGTCGCCTGCACGGCGAGGACGACTGACGGCGCGTCGCGCGGTACTCCGCCCGTGCCGCGTGAGGTCCGGTGGGACGCGGGTAGTGTTCTTCAGCGTTGGGCGGTCGGACCCGGCGGCGCCCACGCGCCCGCCGTCTCCGGCCGACGGCCCGGGTCGCACGGTGACCCGGCGCCGTCATCGGTACAGGTGATCCCGGAGGTGGGGGACATGACGGATCAGGCAAAGGTTCGCCGGCACGCGGAGCGTATCCGGGAACTCGTCGCGTCGGTGGTGCGCAGCCAGATCAAGGACCCCCGGCTCGGCATGATCACGATCACCGACGCCCGGATCACCGCCGACCTGCGCGACGCCACCGTCTTCTACACGGTGCTCGGTGACGCGGCGGCCCAGGCGAGCACCGCCGCCGCGCTGGAGAGCGCCAAGGGCATGCTGCGCAGCACCGTCGGCAAGGCCCTCGGGCTGCGGCACTCGCCGACGCTGACCTTCGTCCTCGACGACGTGCAGGACCAGGTCAAGCACATCGACGACCTGCTCGCCGCAGCGCGTACCGCCGACGCCGAGGTGCAGCGGCTGGCCGCCAAGTCCTCGTACGCGGGCGACGCCCAGCCGTACCGGGTCGAGGACGACGAGGACGCCGCGGACGACGAGCCGGCCGCCGACGACGAGCCGCGCGAGGGCGACCGCCGGTGACCGAGGTCGCCGTCGCGGGTGGCCTGCCGGCCGGCCCGGCCGAATCGGAGTGGGCGGCGGCCGTCGCGGCGGTACGCGACCTTCCCGCCGACGCGCGGGTGCTGCTGATCTGCCACGTGAACCCGGACGGGGACGCGCTGGGCAGCATGCTCGGCTTCGGGCTGGGTCTGCGGCGGCTCGGCGTACGCGATCTCCAGGCGACCTTCCCCGGCCCGCCGGAGGTGCCCGAGCCGTTCCGCTGGATGCCCGGCGTGGAGCTGCTGGTGCCGCAGGACGACACGTACCCCGATCCGGATCTGGTGATCTGCTTCGACGCGGCGAGCGAGTCGCGGCTGGGTGACCTGGTGGGCCGGCTGGACACGGCGGGCACCTCGCTGGTGCTCGACCACCACGCCTCGAACACCGGCTTCGGCCGGATCAACCTGGTCGACCCGCACGCCGCCGCCACCTCGGTGGTCGCGCTGGAGTTGCTGGACCGGCTCGGGGCGACGCTCGACGCGGAGGTGGCGACCGGGCTCTACGTCGCGCTGACCACCGACACCGGCTCGTTCCGCTTCGAGGCGACCACGCCTGCCGTGCACCGGATGGCGGCGCGTCTGCTGGCCACCGGCATCCGGCCCGGCGACATCTCCCGGCGGGTGTTCGACACCCGCCCGTTCGGCGCCGTCCGCCTGTTCGGCGAGGTGCTCGGCCGGGCCACGCTGGAACCGGCGGCCGCCGCCGGGCACGGGCTCGTCTGGACGTACGCGACCCGCGAGGACCTGGTCCGGCACGACCAGCCGGCGTACGTGCTGGAGGCGCTCATCGACTCGGTGCGGTGCACCGAGGAGGCGGACGTGAGCTGCGTGATCAAGCAGGCGGGCGAGGCCGAGTGGGCGGTGTCGCTGCGCAGCAAGGGCGCGGTGGACGTGAGCGCGGTGGCGGTGGCGCTGGGCGGTGGCGGGCACCGGTTCGCGGCCGGCTTCACCGGGCGGGGCGCGCTCGACGAGTTGGTCGGACGGATCCGGGCCGAACTCGCTACCGCAACGCTGGTAGCCCCCTAAAAGCGGAATTGTGCCGATATTTCTGCCGGGCCGAGGCGCGGCGATGATCGGAAGTGTGAGCTGATCGGCGGCTTTTCCAGGGATTACGAGGCGTGCCAGCCTTTCCGCCGTGCGTGACGCTGGGGACAATCGGGTGATGGATCATCCCCGTGAGCTCACCGTCGAGGCGCCCCGGGCCTGGGACCGGCCGGTCGTCTCCGTGCCGGTGCTGATCTGCTTGTCCCTGGTCGGCGGTCAACTTCCGTCCTTCTCGACCGCGGCCAACCTCTACATCCTCACCACCGGCGGAGGGTTGATCTGGGTCGGCCTGAGCAACCGGGTGCCCCGGCGCCCGGCGCCCCGCCGGCTGCCGTCGGTCGCGCTCTGGTGGCTGGTGCCGGTGACCGTCTTCGGGGTCTTCGAGGGGGCGACGTTCATGGCGGCGGCGGGTGACGACTTCCCCACCCTCTCCCGGCTGGCCGATCCGCTGCTGGAGGACAGCGTGATCCGTTCGGCGGCCTGGTTCGCGTGGCTGTCCACGTTCTGGGGACTGGTGCGCCGATGATGCGGGCACTGGCGATCGGCGGGTTTCTGGTCTCGCTCGTGCTGTTCGCGGTCGTCGAATGGGTGGCGCGCCGGGAGGGCTCGCGGGTCCCGTCGCTGGCCGACGTCTGCGCCTTCGTGATGCGGTACGAGGTGGGCCCGGTGCCGGTCGGGCGGATCGGCCTGTTCGGTTTCTGGTGGTGGCTGGGCTGGCACTTCCTGGCCCGCTGACACGGCCGGCTGAGCCGGACGACGAGGTTGATCTTTCCGCATTTCGGGAACTGTGGGCAGCATCTGGAAAGTGAACGTTAATTTGGGTGAGGGCCGGCGCTTCGCGGCGCTGGTCACGGGCGGTGCTGCCGCACCCGGCCTCGCCTCCCTCCAGGGTCAGACCGACCCGGGCTCACGCTGCCAGGCGAGCCGCTCCGGTGATCCCGGACCGCAGCCGGGCGCCCGTAGGGCCGCCGTGTCCGGCGGACCGCACCCTGGAAGGACCTCAGATGCCCAGCAAGCGCAAGCCGCAGACCGAGACCACCACCGACGAGGCGCGCGAGCAGATGCGCCGCGCGCTGCAGACCTCGATGGACACCCGTCAGTGACGTACGCCGTCCGGCGGTGACGCCGGCCGGGCCGCACCCGTGGCCCGACGCCGACGTCACCGCCGCTCGGGACCGACCGCCGTGCCGGACGGCGCTACCGTCACCCGGTGCGACGCATCCTGGTCGTCGGCGCCTCCGGCGCCGGCAAGAGCACGCTCGCCGGTGAACTGGCCCGGCGACTCGACCTTCCCCTGATCCACCTCGACCGGCACTACTGGCGCCCCGGCTGGACCGCACCGGCCCCGGCGGACTTCCGCGCCGAGGTGGCAGCGCTCGCCGCCCGCCCGGCCTGGGTGATGGACGGCAACTACGCGAGCACGCTCGACCTCCGGCTGCCCCGCGCCGACCTGCTGGTGCTCTGCGACACCTCCCGGCTGCGCTGCCTGGTCCGGATCGTCCGCCGCCGGTGGGCACATCGCGCCGCGCCCCGCGCCGACCTGCCCGAGGGCTGCCCGGAGCGGCTCGATCTCGACTTCCTGCTCTACGTCTGGCGTTACCCCCGCGACTCCCGGCCCCGGGTGCTGGCCGCGCTGGTCGAGCACGCCCCCGGGCTGCCGGTGCGCCGTCTGCGCGGGCGCCGTGACACGGCGCGGTTCCTGGCCGACGTAAGTAAGTAGCCCCCCGCCTTGCGGACCTTACCGGGAGCGTGCCAGGATCGGCGTCGATGAGCACGACTGCCGCCCCCGCCACCGCCGCCACACCCCGGCGGATCGCCACGCTCGCGCTGCCCGCCCTCGTGGTGCTGGCCGCCGAGCCGCTCTACGTCCTGGTCGACACCGCAGTGGTGGGTCACCTCGGGCGGGTGCCGCTGGCCGCGCTCGCCGTCGGCGGCACCGTCATGACGCTCACCGCCTGGGTCGGCACCGTCGTCGCGTACGGCACCACCGGGCGCTCGGCCCGCCGCTTCGGGGCGGGGGACCGGGCCGCCGCGGTGGCCGAGGGCGTGCAGGCGTCCTGGCTCGCGCTGGCCACCGGTGTGCTGGTGGCGGTCGCCATCGGCATCGGCGGGGGCGCGCTGGCGCGTACCCTCGTCGGCGGCCCCGGCGAGGTGGCCGACGCCGCCGCCGGATGGCTGCGGGTCGCGGCGCTCGGCGCGCCCGGCCTGCTGCTCGCCGCCGCCGGCAACGGCTGGCTGCGCGGCATCCAGGACACCCGCCGGCCGCTGCTGTTCGTGCTCGGCCCCAACCTGCTCTCCGCGGTGCTCTGCCCGCTGCTGGTCTATCCGGCCGGGCTCGGGCTGGTCGGCTCGGCGGTGGCGAACGCGATCGCGCAGACGCTCTCCGGCGTCCTGTTCGCGGCCGCGCTGGTGCGCGAGCGGGTCTCGCTGCGGCCCCGGCCCCGGGTGATCGGTCAGCAGCTCGTGCTCAGCCGGGACCTGCTGGTGCGCGGTGTCGCGTTCCAGGCCAGCTTCCTGTCCGCGACCGCCGTCGCGGCCCGCTTCGGCGCCGCCGCGGTGGGCGCGCACCAGATCGCCCTGCAACTGTGGTTCTTCACCGTGCTGGTGCTCGACGCGCTGGCCATCGCCGCGCAGTCGCTGGTCGGCGCCGCGCTGGGCGGCGGCGACGCGGCCGGCGCGCGGTTCCTGGCCCGCCGCGTCGCGCTGCTCGGCGGGCTGTGCGGCGTGGCCTTCGCGGTGCTGATCGCCGCCGGCGCCGGCGTCGTGCCGTCGTGGTTCAGCTCCGATCCGCAGGTACGCGAGCAGGCCATGACGGCCTGGCCCTGGTTCGTCGCGCTCCAGCCGATCGGCGGCGTGGTGTTCGCGCTCGACGGGGTGCTGATCGGCGCGGGCGACGTGCGCTACCTGCGCAACCTCACCATCGTGTGCGCGTTCGGCGGGTTCCTGCCGGCGATCTGGCTGGCGTACGGGCTGGAACTCGGGCTGGGCGGGATCTGGGCCGGGCTGACGCTGTTCGTGGTGCTGCGGCTGGCCGGCCTGCTGCTGCGGATGCGCTCGGGCGCGTGGGCGGTGGTCGGCGCGGTCCGCTGACGCCGGGTCAGCAGGGCTGGAACGAGCCGGGACCGCCCATCCACGGCTCGACCACGAAGAAGCCCTCGTCCAGCCGGGCGCAGTCGACGTTGTTCGTGCTCGCCTGCGCGGAGACGAGCCAGAGCCCGCGCTTCGCCGCCGGCAACCCTTCGGGGTGGGGGACCTCCCAGACGACCCGGTCACGGATGGCGGCGATCCCGGCCCGGCCCGGTGTCGTCCGCGGCACGTCGAACGCGTACATCCAGACGTACTCTGTGGTGATCCGCAGGATCGGCCGGCCGTCGTCGCYGGTGACGGCCCGGTAGCGCATCTCACCCCGGACCCGGATCTCGTCCGCGCTGTCCTGCGAGCCGATCCGGGTGGCGTAGTTCACGAACGACAAGTCCTCGAAGTCGGTACGCAGCTGAGCGCGCGCGGCCGGCGCCAGCAGCGCCAGGAACGGCTCCGTGTCGCCGAGGATCATGGACAGGTCGAGCCGGGCCTGGACCAGCGCGGCCCGGACCCGGGTCAGCGCCGCGGCCACCTCGCGGGCGGTGAACGGCGGCCGCGCCGTGGCCTCCGGCAGGACGATCCCGGCCTCACCCACCGCGAAGTCCGCGCCGATGGTCCCCGCGAACAGGTCGCGCGGCTCGCCCACCCGGCTGAGCGGCACCGGCGACGGGCTGGCCTCGGCCGACGCCGCGGCGGCGGTGCCGGACCGCACCCGGTCCACGGTGACCCGGCCGAGCACGACAGTGCCGCCGATCAGCGCCAGCGCCAGCACCACCACGAAGGCGACGCGGCGCTTGCCGCGCTGCCGCGACCAGACCATGCGGAAGCGCTCGCCGCGGGTCAGCGGGACGTCCGCGTCCGCTCCGGTCATCCAGCTCGGCAGCTGGATCTCCGCGCCCCGGGAGGCGACGGCGTAGGGATCCGGCTCGGGCGGCGTGGTTCCGTCTTCGGTGCTCATGCGGCGTTCCAGAGGGGTGCAGGGCCAGGGGGCGCATGATCATTGCACTCCGCCGCCGATCCCGCTGTCCCGTTTCCGTGCCGGTCAGATCCGCCCCTGCCGGATCGCCCACCCGAGGTAGAGCGTGCCGACGACCAGCAGCGTCGCGGTCACCAGGACGAACACGAACGACCCGATCGCGGCCATCGTGGGGTGCCGCTCGCCGAACCGGGTCCGGCCCTGCCAGGCCCACATCCGGTGGCGCGCCGCCGCCAGCGCCGGCACACCGTCGACCAGGCCGGACAGGCGGCGGCCGAGCGTACGGCGGGGCGGCTCCGGATTGCGCATCCAGTCCGGCAGGTCGACCCGGGCGCGGTGCGGTGGCGGGGCGTCGCTCATCGGGGGCTCCTGCCGCGGGGTGGCGTGGTGAGGTGGGCGGGTCAGCAGGTGTCCGGCAGGTCGACCGTCTTGTCCGGGTCGAAGACCGCGTCCGGGTCCGGGTCGGCCGGACCGGCGAGCGAGGGCCGGCCCAGCGCGAGCAGCCCCTTGTCCAGCGCGACGCAGTCGATGTTGGAGGCGTACGAGTCGGCCCGCTCGATCCACAGCCCGGCGGAGGCGGTGGTCACGTCGGCCGGGTGCGGCATGCTCCACTTCACCGTGTCGTGGACCACCACCACGCCGGCGCCCGGGGCGGGGCGGGTGGTGGAGAACGCGTACGCCCAGACGAAGTTCGTGGTCACCTCCAGGATGCGGATGCCGTCCCGGTCCTTCGTCGCCCGGTAGCTGATCCGGCCCTTGACCCGGGGCTCGTCGTCGGTGAGCCGGGCGCCGGGGGCGAGCCGGGTCGAGTAGGTGCCCGCCTCGCCGGTGGGGAAGTCGTCCCGTACGCCGGCCCGCGCGTCCGGGGCGAACTGGCGGACCAGCCGCTCCGGGTCCTTCGCGGTGAAGAACGTGCGGTCCAGCCGGGCGGTGATCAGCGCCTTGCGTACCTTGGCCAGCGTGTCTGCCACCTGCTTCTCGGTGAACGCGCCGGTCCGCTTGGCCCGGGGCAGCGCGATCCCGGCCGTGCCCTCGGGGAAGCCGGCTGCCGGGGTGCCGTCGAAGGGGCCGGCGGCCGGTGGCGGCGAGGCCGACGAGGACGCCTGCTCACCGACCGGCAGGCTCACCGTGGGGTGCTCGGCGGGCGGCTCCCGCCAGCGCTGGAAGCCCTGGTAGCCGAGGCCGCCGACGAGCCCGAAGAACGCGAGCAGCGCCAGCACGACCACGCCGCCGAGCAGCTTGCCGGAGTGCCCGCCGAGCGCGATCCGCAGGCGGTCGCCGCGGCCCGGCTCGACCTCGGGCGCGGGCTGGCGCAGCCACTCGGGTACCCGTCCCAGCGTGTCCTCCGACGGGCGATCGGTGGCGTGGGGATCGGGGACGGAACGGTGATCGGTCATCGGACTTCCCGGGCAGACGGGGCGGGGGCGCACGATCTTGACACCCCGCCGAAGCAGGGCGGTATCCCCCGCAGGGAGGATCGGCGCCGTCTGGCAGGCTTGGCGGTCGTGAGCACAGACGGTCTGATCGTGGTCGACAAGCCCGGCGGCATGACGTCGCACGACGTCGTGGCCCGGATCCGCCGGCTGGCCCGTACCCGCCGGGTGGGGCACGGCGGCACGCTGGACCCGATGGCCACCGGCGTGCTGGTGATCGGGGTGGGCCGGGCGACCCGGCTGCTCACGTACGTGATCGGCGCCGGCAAGAGCTACGCCGCGACGATCCGGCTGGGGCAGGCCACCGTCACCGACGACGCCGAGGGCGAGGTGGTCGCGACCACCCCGGCCGGCGCGGTCACCGACGACGGGGTACGCGCCGCGCTGGCCGCCCTCACCGGCGAGATCGACCAGGTGCCGAGCGCTGTCAGCGCCATCAAGATCAACGGCCAGCGGGCGTACAAGCGGGTCCGTGACGGCGAGACGGTCGAGCTGCCCGCCCGCCGGGTCACCGTCTCCCGGCTGGACGTGCGGGACATCCGCCGGGACGCCCCGGACGTGGTGGACGTGGACGTGGACGTGACCTGCTCGTCCGGCACGTACATCAGGGCGCTGGCCCGCGACGCGGGGGCCGCGCTCGGCGTCGGCGGCCACCTCACCGCGCTGCGCCGCACCGCGGTGGGCGGGTTCACGCTCGCCGAGGCGGCCACGCTCGACCAGCTGGAGCAGCGCGCGCCCGACGTGGTGAACCTGCCGCTGGACGCCGCCGCCGCGCGGTTCTTCCCGCGCCGGGACGCCACCGCCGACGAGACCCGGGTGCTCTCCCACGGCGGGCCGCTGACCCCGGCCGGGATCACCGGGCCGTACGCGGTCTTCGACCCGGCGGGCGGGCTGATCGCTATCGTCAGCGAGCGGGACGGTCGGGCCCGCGCGGAGATCGTGCTGGCCCCGGCCTGAACGGCGCGGGCGGACAGGGGAGGAACGGCATGCAGCGGTGGCGGGGGTACGAGGCGGCGCCCGGCGGCTGGGGACGCTCGGTGGTCACCATCGGCGTCTTCGACGGCGTGCACCGGGGGCACCAGGCCACCATCGGGCACACCGTGGCGCGCGCCCGGGAGCTGGGCGTCAAGTCGGTGGTGGTGACGTTCGACCCGCACCCGGCCGAGGTGGTGCGCCCGGGCTCGCACCCGGCGGTGCTCACCGAGCCGGCGCGCAAGGCCGAGCTGATCGAGGCGCTCGGCGTGGACGTGCTCTGCGTGGTGCCGTTCACGGTCGAGTTCTCCCGGCTGCCACCCGAGGCGTTCGTGCACGACGTCCTGGTCGAGCACCTGCACGCCGCGCTCGTGGTGGTCGGCGACAACTTCCGGTTCGGGCACCGGGCGGCCGGGGACGTGCCGCTGCTGGAACGGCTCGGCCGCACCTTCGGCTTCGCCGTCGAGGGCGCGCCGCTGGTCGCCGAGGCGGGGACGGTCTTCTCCTCCACGTACATCAGGTCCTGCGTCGACGCGGGCGACGTGGGCGCGGCGGCGGCGGCGCTCGGCCGCCCGCACCGGGTCGAGGGCGTGGTGGTCCGCGGCGACCAGCGCGGACGTGAGCTGGGTTACCCCACCGCCAACCTGCTGACCCACAGGTACGCGGCGGTGCCCGCCGACGGCGTGTACGCGGCCCGCCTGGTGCGCCGCGACGGCGAACCGCTCGCCGCGGCCGTGTCGATCGGCACCAACCCGACGTTCTCCGGCCGGGAACGGCGGGTGGAGGCGTACGCGCTGGACTTCACCGGCGACCTGTACGGCGAGCGGCTGGCCCTGGACTTCGTGGCGCACCTGCGCGAGCAGCGGACGTACGACGCGATCGAGCCGCTGGTGGCCCAGATCGCCGAGGACGTGGAGCGCACCCGCCGGGCGGTGTCCTGACCCGCTCGGGCGACCTTGACCGGCCGTCCGGCCCGGGGGCTGGTAGGCTGGCGGAGACGTCGGCTGACCGACGGGGGCCTCGCGTGCCTGCACGACGCCGCGGGTGCGAGGAACCGGTCCGTTGCACCGGTCACCACGACCGCTCCGGACCTCATCGAATGACCCACGAAACAGGGAGAACATGGCGCTCGACCAGGAAGCCAAGGCCAAGATCCGCCAGGAGTACGCGACCGCCGAGGGCGACACCGGCTCGCCCGAGGTGCAGGTCGCGGTCCTGACCAAGCGGATCGCTGAGCTCACCGAGCACCTGAAGGTGCACAAGCACGACCACCACAGCCGCCGTGGGCTGCTGCTGCTGGTCGGCCGGCGCCGCCGGCTGCTGAACTACGTCCAGAAGAAGGACATCAACCGCTACCGGTCGCTCATCGAGCGGCTCGGCCTGCGCCGATGACCTGACGGGGGAGTGGCCGCCTGGCCGCTCCCCCGTTGCAGTACCACCGAAGAACCCGGCCGCGCGACACCCGAAGAGGGAGCCGGTCAGCACCGGTCTCCGGTAGTGGCCCCCGGGCATCCCGGCACGACGCCGGCCCACCCGGGCGCTTCGATCGAAGACCGGCCGCCTGAGCAGTTCCCGTGTCGTCGGCCGACGACGCGAAGGAGCACCACAGCACATGACCGAGACCAACCTCGGCACCGAATCCCGCACCGCGGTGATCGACAACGGGTCCTTCGGCACCCGTGAGATCACCTTCTCCACCGGCCGCCTGGCCCGCCAGGCCGCCGGCTCCGTCGTCGCCCAGCTCGGCGAGACGGTCGTCCTCTCCGCCACCACGGCCGGCAAGCAGCCGCGCGAGTCGTTCGACTTCTTCCCGCTGACCGTGGACGTCGAGGAGCGGATGTACGCCGCGGGCCGGATCCCCGGCTCGTTCTTCCGCCGTGAGGGCCGGCCCAGCGAGGACGCCATCCTCACCTGCCGGCTGATCGACCGGCCGCTGCGCCCGTCGTTCGTCAAGGGCCTGCGCAACGAGGTCCAGGTCGTCGAGACGGTGCTGGCGCTCGACCCGCAGCACCCGTACGACGTGGTGGCGATCAACGCCGCCTCGATGTCGACCAAGCTGTCCGGCCTGCCGTTCTCCGGCCCGATCGGCGCGACCCGGGTCGCGCACGTCGACGGCCAGTGGGTCGCCTTCCCGACCCTGGAGGAGCTGGAGCGGGCCACGTTCGACATGGTCGTGGCCGGCCGCACCCTGGCCGACGGCGAGGTCGCGATCATGATGGTCGAGGCCGAGGCCACCCCGAACGCGGTGACCCTGATCTCGGGCGGCGCCACCGCGCCGACCGAGGAGATCGTGGCCAGCGGCCTGGAGGCCGCCAAGCCGGCCATCCGCGAGCTGTGCCGGGCGCAGAGCGAGCTGGCCGAGGTGGCCGCCAAGCCGGTCGCCGAGTTCCCGATCTTCCTGGATTACCAGGACGACGCGTACGACGCGGTGGCCGAGGTGGCCCGCGCCGAGGTCGCCGAGGCGCTGAAGATCGCCGGCAAGGCCGACCGCGAGGAGGCCCTGGACCGGATCAAGGCCAAGGTCGCCGAGGAGCTGACCGGCCGCTTCGAGGGCCGCGAGAAGGAGCTGTCCGCCGCGTTCCGTTCGCTGACCAAGTCCGAGGTCCGCAACCGGGTGCTGCGCGAGCAGGTCCGCATCGACGGCCGCGGCCCGCGTGACATCCGCCCGCTGACCGCCGAGGTCGGCGTGCTGCCGCGGGTGCACGGCTCGGCGCTGTTCGAGCGCGGCGAGACCCAGATCCTGGGCGTCACCACGCTGAACATGCTGCGCATGGAGCAGATGGTGGACACGCTGTCCCCGGAGAACCGCAAGCGCTACATGCACAACTACAACTTCCCGCCGTACTCGACCGGTGAGACCGGCCGGGTCGGCTCGCCGAAGCGGCGCGAGATCGGCCACGGCGCGCTCGCCGAGCGGGCGCTGATCCCGGTGCTGCCCTCGCGCGAGGAGTTCCCGTACGCCATCCGGCAGGTCTCCGAGGCGCTCGGCTCCAACGGCTCCACCTCGATGGGTTCGGTCTGCGCCTCGACGCTGGGCCTGCTCTCCGCCGGTGTGCCGCTGAAGGCGCCGGTCGCCGGCATCGCCATGGGCCTCATCTCCGACGAGGTCGACGGCAAGACCCAGTACGTGACGCTGACCGACATCCTCGGCGCCGAGGACGCGTTCGGCGACATGGACTTCAAGGTCGCCGGCACCCGGGACTTCGTCACCGCGCTCCAGCTCGACACCAAGCTCGACGGCATCCCGTCGGACGTGCTGGCCGCCGCGCTGCAGCAGGCGCACGAGGCCCGGCAGACCATCCTCGACGTGATGCAGCGGGCCATCGAGGCGCCGGCCGAGATGTCGGACTACGCGCCGCGGGTCACCACCGTGAAGATCCCGGTCGACAAGATCGGCATGGTGATCGGCCCGAAGGGCCAGACCATCAACGCGATCCAGGACGAGACCGGCGCCGAGATCTCCATCGAGGACGACGGCACGATCTACGTCGGCGCCACAAACGGGCCGGCGGCCCAGGCCGCGGTGGACCGGATCAACGGCATCGCCAACCCGACGCTGCCCAAGGTCGGCGAGCGGTTCCTCGGCACCGTGGTGAAGACCGCCGCGTTCGGTGCCTTCATCTCGCTGCTGCCGGGCCGCGACGGCCTGCTGCACATCTCCAAGGTGGGCGACGGCAAGCGGGTCGAGAAGGTCGAGGACTTCCTCAACGTCGGCGACAAGGTCGAGGTGGAGATCGCGGACATCGACGCCCGCGGCAAGATCTACCTGGACAAGATCCGCCCGGAGGGCGCCGAGGCGCCGGCCGCCGCCGAGGGTGGCGACCGTCCGTCGGGCCGGGACCGCGGCGGCGACCGCGGCCCGCGTGACCGGGGTGACCGGGGTGGCGACCGGGAGCGCGGCGAGCGCCGCTCCGAGGGCGGCGAGGGCGGCGGCGAGTCCCGTCCGCGTCGCCGGACCCGGCACAGCTGATCCACCGCCGGCCCGGGTGACGTCCGCGTCACCCGGGCCGGACCACGGCTCCAGGTCGCCTGCGCGAGCTGGAGCCGTCGTACGTCCCGCCGTCCCTCGTCATCCGGAGAGCAGGTGCTCGTGAGTTCGTCAGCCGCCTCGACGGGACGGGGGGTGACGTCGACCGGGCCGGGTTCGGCCGCCCGCGCGGTCACCCGGACGCTCAGCGACGACCCGCTCGGCGGCACCGTCCGCCGTACCGTGCTGCCCAGCGGGCTGCGGGTGCTGACCGAGGCGATCCCGGCCATGCGCAGCGTGTCGTTCGGCATCTGGGTGGCGGTCGGTTCGCGCGACGAGACCGGCCCGCAGGCCGGCGCCGCGCACTTCCTGGAACACCTGCTGTTCAAGGGCACCAACAAGCGCAGCGCGCTGGAGATCTCGTCCCAGATCGAGGCGGTGGGCGGCGAGACCAACGCCTTCACCACGAAGGAATACACCTGCTACTACGCGCGGGTGCTGGACGAGGACCTGCCGCTGGCCATCGACGTCATGTGCGACCTGGTCGCCGACTCGGTGCTGACCCCGTCCGACGTGGAGACCGAGCGCGGCGTCATCCTCGAAGAGATCGCCATGCACGACGACGAGCCCGGCGACGAGGTGCACGACCTGTTCACCCGCGCCGTCTACGGCGACCACCCGCTGGGCCGCCTCATCTCCGGCACCGAGGAGACCGTCACGCCGATGAGCCGGCGGCAGATCCAGGGCTTCTACCGCCGCCGCTACACCCCGCCGCGGATCGTGATCGCCGCCGCCGGCAACCTCGACCACGCCGCGGTGGTCAAGCTGGTCCGGCAGGCGCTGCGCGGCACCCCGCTGGACACCGACCCGGCGGCGCCGGCGTCGCACCGCCCGTCCACCCCGGGGGTACGCACCAAGCCGGCCACCACGCTCGTCGAGCCGAAGGAGACCGAGCAGGCGCACGTCGTCCTCGGCTGCCCGGCCATCGACCGCACCGACGAGCGGCGCTTCGCCCTCGGCGTGCTCAACAACGTGCTCGGCGGCGGCATGTCCAGCCGGCTGTTCCAGGAGATCCGGGAACAGCGCGGCCTCGCGTACTCGGTCTACTCCTACGCCAGCCAGTACGCCGACAGCGGCGTGTTCGCCGTCTACGCCGGTTGCGCTCCGGGCAAGGTGGACGAGGTGCTGCACCTGACCCGCGCCGAGCTGGCCCGGGTCGCCGCCGAGGGGATCACCGAGGCGGAACTGGCCCGGGGCAAGGGGATGAGCAAGGGCTCGTTCGTGCTCGGGCTGGAGGACACCGGCTCGCGGATGAGCCGGCTCGCCAAGGGCGAGCTGCTCTACGGCAACCTGATGCCGGTGGACGACCTGCTGGCCCGGGTGGACGCGGTGACCCTCGACGACGTGAACACGCTCGCCGCCGAGCTGCTCGGCCGGCCGATGTCGCTGGCCGTGGTGGGCCCGTTCGACTCCGGCAGCTTCACCGTCGACCGCTGAGCGGCGGCGGTCCGGTCGGCCGGGTGTCGGCCGCGCCGGTTCGCCGGATGCCGGGCGTCGGTGCGGTCCGCCGGACCGCGCCGTGCGGGCTGGGATAGGTTGTGGGCCGTGACTGAGCAGCAGAAGACGGTGGCCCGGGTCGGTGTGCTTGGTGCCCGGGGCCGGATGGGCATGGAGGTCTGCAAGGCGGTCGACTCCGCCGCCGACCTGGAGCTGGTCGCGGCAGTCGACCAGGGCGACGACCTGGACGCTGTGGCCCGGGCGGGCGCCGGGGTGGTCGTCGACTTCACCACCCCCGACGCGGTCATGGACAACCTGCGCTGGTGCGTCGAGAACGGCGTGCACGCGGTGGTCGGCACCACCGGCTTCACCGAGCAGCGGCTCGACCAGGTACGCGAGTGGCTGGCCGGCCGTCCCGGCGTGGGCGTGGTGATCGCCCCCAACTTCGGCATCGGCGCGGTACTGATGATGCAGTTCGCCGCGCGCGCGGCCCGGCACTTCGAGTCGGTCGAGATCATCGAGCAGCACCACCCGCGCAAGCTGGACGCGCCGAGCGGCACCGCCACCCACACGGCTCGGCTGATCGCCGCGGCCCGCGCCGACGCCGGGCTCGGGCCGGTGCCGGACGCCACCCGCGACGAGGTGGCCGGCGCCCGCGGCGCCGACATCGACGGGGTACGCGTGCACGCGGTGCGCGCCACCGGCCTGGTCGCCCACCAGGAGGTGCTGTTCGGCACCACCGGTGAGACGCTGACCATCCGGCACGACTCGTTCGACCGGGTGTCGTTCATGCCCGGCGTGCTGCTCGCGGTCCGCGAGGTGGGCCGCCGGCCCGGTCTGACGGTCGGCCTGGACGCCCTGCTGGACTGACTGCCGCGGTGTGCCCCCGGCCTGCTGCGGGAAACCGTTTTGCCTGGTCGGGGGCGTCGACCTAGGCTGCTTTCCATGATCGACTCCGGGCACTCCGACCGCACCGGCCGCCGGGTGACGCTGCGGCCGGTGGACGACGACAACTGGCGGGCCGTCGCCGACGTCGCCCCGCGTGACGACCAGCGCGCCTTCGTGTTCGCGCTGGCCGCCCGCTACCTGCTGCTCACCGAGCGCTCGGACGTCTGGAACTCGCTGGCTGTCTACGCCGACGAGACTGTCGTCGGCCATGTCATGTGGGGCGTGGACGACGACGAGTCGCGCTGGATCGGCGGCATGGTGATCGACGCCGCCGAGCAGGGCCGGGGGCTGGGCCGCGCGACGGTGCGGACGATCGCCGACCGGCTCGCCGAGGCGGGCCGGCCGATCCGCTTGAGCTACCACCCCGACAACAAGCCCGCCGCCGCCCTCTACACGTCCCTGGGCTTCCACCCCACAGGCGCGTTCGAGGACGACGAACTGGTAGCCGAGCTCCTCCCCCCAGCCTGACCCTCACCCCCGAGCTTGCCCCCGGTCGATCATGAGGTTGGCGGCCTTTTCGATCTCCCCGACTGCCGCCAACTTCATGATCGACGCGGTGGGGGTGGGGTGGTGCGGTGAGGGGGTGGGGTGGCGGTCCTGCCCCGTGCCGGGACCGCCGGCCCACCCACGTGAGGGTGGACCGGCGGCCGGGCGGGAACTCATCGGTCGGCTGAAGGATTTTCGTCAGCGGATTCCGGGACCGCCACGTGGAAGCGGAGCTGGGGGACGAGCATGTCGTCCACGTCCAGCGCGCGGGTCGCGCCGTCCGGCTCCCAGCCGGTCGAGCCGAGGAAGTTGCGGGTCGCCGCGTCGGCGTCGAACGCCCACGCCACCGCCCGGGTCAGCCCGTCGGCGCGCCAGTGCTCGACCGCCGCGGCGAGCAGCCGGCTGCCGTGCCCGCGCCGCCCCCACCGGGGCTCCACCAGCAGGTCGGTCACCGCCGCGACGCCCGACGCGAGCGCGTCGGCCGGCTCACCGGGAGCCAGCGCCTCGGCGTCGGCCGGACCGGAGGCGATGAACCCCACCAGATAGGATTGCGCCGCCTCCTCGACGGCGACCAGCACCCGGTGCGCGCCCGAGGGGGGCTCCTGCACCGCCGCGCTCCACCGCCGGGCGAGGTACGCCTCGTCCAGGTTGTCGAGCACGTGCCGGGGCAGGATCCGGCGGTACGCGACCCGCCAGGTCGCGAGCTGGACGCGTGCGATCTCGCCGGCGTCCTCGGGACGCGCGGGCCGGACGTAGCCTGCAGCCATGGCACGTGAGCCTACGCAGGGCGAGGAGGGTGACGGTGGCGCAGGGTGCCGGGCGCACGATCACGCAGGCCGTCGCCGTGGCGGCGCTCGCCGCGGCGGTCACCGTGTTCCTGTCCGTGGCGGCGGTGCGGCACGGCTTCTTCGACCTGCAGGTCTACTACGGCGCGCTCACCTACTGGGCGCGTGACGGCGGGGAGATCTACGACTTCCTGCGCCCCGGCACCCAGTACGGCTTCACCTACCCGCCGTTCGCCGCGCTGGTGATGCTGCCGATGGCGTACCTGCCGTGGAACGCCGCGATCGTGGTGAGCGTGACGCTCACGGTGCTGGCGAGCGCCGTGGTGATCTGGCGGCTGCTGGACCCGGTGGCCCGCCGCTCCGGCTGGACCCGCTGGTTCGCCCTCGCCGTCGCGCTGTGCCTGGCCGCCGCGTACGAGCCGATGCGCGAGACGGTCAACTTCGGCCAGGTCAACATGCTGCTGCTGTTCCTGGTGGCGGTGGACCTGCTGTGGCTGCTGCCGGCCCGCAGCCGCTGGGCGGGCGTGGGCATCGGCCTGGCCACCGCGATCAAGCTGACGCCCGGCATCTTCATCGTCTACCTGCTGGTCACCGGCCGCTGGCGGGCCGCCGCCACGTCGGTCGGCACGGCTGCCGTCGCCACGCTCGTGGCCGCCGGTCTCTTCCCGGACGCCTCCCGGGAGTTCTGGACCGAGGCGCTGTGGAACACCGACCGGGTCGGTGAACTGGCGTTCGTCTCCAACCAGTCGCTGCGCGGGGTGGTGGCCCGGCTCGACCCGCAGCACCCCAGCACGATCGCCTGGCTGGCGCTCGTACTCCTGACGCTCGTGGTGTGGGCGTGGCGGTCGCGGGCGGCGGTGGCCGCCGGCGACGAGGCCACCGGCCTGGCCCTGACCGGCGCCGTGATGTGCCTGGTCAGCCCGGTCACCTGGGTGCACCACCTGGTGTGGCTGCTGCCCGGGTTGATCCTGCTCGTGGACAACGGCATGGCGGCGCCCGCGCGCAGCCGGCGGCGCCGTCTGCTGCTGGCCGCCGCGTTGATCGGGTACGCGCTGCTGTGCAGCCGGATCGTCTGGGCCTGGGAGAAGGACTTCACCGGCGTGGACGGCTTCCTCGGCAGCAACACGTACGTGTGGATCAGCCTGGCGTTGCTGCTGGGGCTGCCGATCCGGCGCTGGCTCACCCCGGACGGCGGTGGGCGTCCCGGCGGGGAGGTCCCGGCCGGGTCAGCCTCCGGCGGTGTAGCGCAGCTCGCGGAGCAGGAGCGGGGGGAGTCCGCCGGACAGCGGCACCGGATAGGTGGACTCCTCGCCGTCCGGTGAGTGCCCGGCCCGCTCGTAGAAGCGGCGCGCCCGGGCGTTGTCGGCGAGCACCCAGAGCCGGTACCCGGTCCAGCCCCGCTCGGCCAGGCCGTCCCGGGCCGCCGCGAGCAGCGTCCGGGCGACACCCGAACCCCAGTACGCGGGCTCCACGTAGATCGCCAACAGCTCACCGTGCGCCGGGTCCAGGTCGCCGCGGTCCTGGTTGTTCCGGTACGGCCCGAACGTGGTGAACCCGACGATCGTGCCGCCGTCCTCGGCGACGAGCGTGGTGAACGGGTGCTCCGGGTCGGCGGTGCCGAGGTCGCGGCGGCGCTGGGCCCAGGCGGCCGGGTTCAGCCGGGCCAGCACCTCCGTGGGCATGATCCCGGCGTAACCGGACTGCCATCCGTGGACGTGCACCCGGGCGATCGCCTCGGCGTCGTCCGGTTCCTCCCGGCGAATGGTGAGCATCTGTCCGTTCTATGCCCAGACGGGCGATCGGTCCAGCCGCCGCTCCCGGTGTCGTACCGCTGGATTAGGGTCGCCGGCGATGGCCGTACCGGAATCGCTCTCCCTCGCCCAGGCCCGCCGGATCGCCCTGGCCGCCCAGGGCTTCGCCGACCCGGCGCCTGCCGGCGTGCCCACCCGGCGGCACCTGCGCCGGGTGCTCGACCGGGTCGGGCTGATCCAGATGGACTCGGTGAACGTGCTCCAGCGGGCGCACTACCTGCCGCTCTACAGCCGGCTCGGGCCCTACCCGACCGCGCTGCTGGACACCGCCGCCTACCGCCGCCCGCGTGAGCTGTTCGAGTACTGGGCGCACGAGGCGTCGCTGGTGCCGGTCGGGCTGCACCCGGCGCTGCGCTGGCGGATGGCGAAGGCCCGCGACGAGGCGTGGGGCGGCATGCGCCGGATCGCCCAGGAGCAGCCCGGGCTGGTCGCCTGGGTCCGTGACGAGGTGGCCGCCCGGGGGCCGCTGACCGCGGCCGAGATCGAGCACGACGCGCCACGGGAGACCGGCAACTGGGGCTGGAACTGGTCCGCCGTGAAGCGGGCGCTGGAGTTCCTGTTCTGGGCCGGCGAGGTCACCGCCGCCGAGCGCACCAACTCGTTCGCCCGCCGCTACGACCTGCCCGAGCGGGTGCTCCCGGCCGCCGTGCTGGACGCGCCCACCCCGACCGACGCCGAGGCGTACCGGACGCTCGTCTCGATCGCGGCCCGCTGCCTCGGCGTGGCCGCCGAGCCGGAGCTGCGCGACTACTTCCGGCTGCCGGTGGCCGGGGCGCGGCAGGCGGTGGCCGACCTGGTCGAGGCGGGCGAGCTGACCCCGGTCACCGTGCAGGGCTGGCGGCACCCCGCCTATCTGCACGCCGACGCCCGGATGCCCCGCTGGGTACGCGGGAACACGCTGGTCAGCCCGTTCGACCCGCTGGTCTGGGAGCGGGCGCGCACGGAGCGGCTGTTCGGCTTCACCTACCGGATCGAGATCTACGTGCCCGCGCCGCAGCGGGTGTACGGCTACTACGTGCTGCCGTTCCGCCAGGGCGAGCGCTTCACCGCCCGGGTCGACCTCAAGGCCGACCGGAAGGCCGGCGTGCTGCTGGTGCCGGCCGCCTGGGTCGAGCCGGGCGCCGACCCGGGGGAGACCGCTGTGGCGCTCGCCGCCGAGCTGTACCGGCTGGCCGGGTGGCTCGGCCTGGACGCGGTCGCCCCGCCCGCCGCAGGCGACCTCGCGGGGCCGCTGGCCGCCGCGCTGGTGGGCGTGGCCGGTGTACGGTGAGCGCGTGACGAGCGTTGACCGGCCTGCCACCGAGCCCGACCCGCACGCCCACAGTGAGCCGCACGTCCACGCTGGGCCGCACGCTCCCGACGGGCCGTGGCAGGGGCCGTACCCGGTCGCGTACCAGCCGGTCGAGACCGACCGGTTCACCCGTATGGTCCTGCGCCTGCACGCCCGCGCCCCGCGCTGGGCGGTGCCGCTGGCCGCGCTCGGCTGCGTCGTCCTCGGTCTGGCGTACGCGATGATCAGCAACCCGACGCAGAGCGACCCGGACGCCCGTCCGACCTGCCTGCTCAAGCTCACCACCGGGCTCGACTGCCCGGGCTGCGGCGGCACCCGCGCGCTCTGGTACGTGCTGCACGGCGACCTGCCGGCCGCCGCCCGGCACCACTTCCTGTTCGTGTTCGCGCTGCCGTTCCTGAGCTGGCTCTTCGTGACCTGGGCCGGCAACCGGGCGTTCGGCTGGAAGCTGCCCGAGCCGCGGTTCAGCCCCAAGGCGATCGGGTTGTTCCTGGCCGCCTGGGGGGTCTTCTCGGTGGCCCGCAACCTGCCGTGGGCGCCCTTCACCTCGCTCTACGTCTAGCCTCCCGCCGAGGGACCGCGCTGACGCGAGGGCCGGGAGATCTTGGACACCCGGGCTGAGCTGGGCGGCAGGTCGGCCGCGCGCCCGATTTCCGCGTCGGGCGAGGGCCAACTACAGTCCCAGGAATGCCGGAGATGGTGCAGCCCCAGGTCAAGTTGATCGCGTGGACCCAGTTCCAGGCGCCCGAAGAGGTGCCCTGGTCCACCGACGCCGACGGCGGGCAGGCGCTCGCCGAGTTCGCCGGCCGGGCCTGCTACCAGAGCTGGAAGAAGCCGAACCCGGCCACCGCCACCAACGCGGGCTACCTGGCGCACATCCTGGAGGTCGGCCACCTGAGCGTGCTGGAGCACGGCTCGGTGAGCTTCTACTTCAGCGGCGTGTCGCGGTCGTTCACGCACGAGCTGATCCGGCACCGGCACTTCTCCTACTCGCAGCTCTCCCAGCGCTACGTGCCGGAGCGGGACGCGGCGATGGTCGAGCCGTCGGTGATCGCCGACGACCCGGAGCTGCACAAGAAGTTCGTCGAGGCCACCGACGCGGCGGTGCGGGCGTACACCGAGTTGCTGGAGGGGCTGGAGGCCCGCTTCACCGACGAGCCCAACCCGACGCTGCGCCGCAAGCAGGCGCGCCAGGCGGCGCGGGCGGTGCTGCCGAACGCCACCGAGACGCGGATCGTGGTGACCGGCAACTACCGCGCGTGGCGGCACTTCGTCAAGATGCGCGCCACCGAGCACGCCGACGTGGAGATCCGCGAGCTGGCGGTGGAGTGCCTGCGGCAGCTCAAGAGCGTCGCGCCGAACGTGTTCGCCGACTTCGAGATCTCCACCCTGCCCGACGGCACCGAGGTGGCGGCGTCCCCGTACGCCGAGTGACCTGTCGCCCTTCGCCGCCGGGTCACCGGTGGTCGTCCGCTAGGTTGTGAGCATGACGCACGACCACTCCGCCGCCCCGAGCCGGGGCGCGTCGCGCCCGTTCGGGCGAGTGATGACGGCCATGGTGACCCCGTTCACGCCGGACGGCGGGCTCGATCTCGCCGGCGCCGCCCGGCTGGCCGAGTACCTCGTGGACGAGCAGCGCAACGACGCGCTGGTCCTCAACGGCACCACCGGTGAGTCACCGACCACCACCGACGCGGAGAAGGAGTCGCTGATCCGCGCCGTGGCCGAGGCGGTGGGCGACCGGGCCCGCATCGTCGCCGGGGTGGGCACCAACGACACCCGGCACACAGTCGAGCTGGCCACCCAGGCCGAGAAGGCCGGCGCGCACGGCCTGCTGGTGGTGACGCCCTACTACAACAAGCCGCCGCAGGCCGGGCTGCTGCGTCACTTCACCACCGTCGCGGACGCCACCGGCCTGCCGGTCATGCTCTACGACATCCCGCACCGCTCCGGCGTGGAGATCGCCACCGAGACGCTGGTGAAGCTGGCCGAGCACGGCCGCATCGTGGCAGTGAAGGACGCCAAGAGCGATCTGACCGCCACCTCCTGGGTGCTGGCCCGCAGCGACCTCGCGTTCTACAGCGGCGAGGACGCGCTCACCCTGCCGATGCTGTCGATCGGCGCGGTCGGCGTGGTCGGCACCTCCACCCACTTCACCGGCGCGCCGACCAAGCAGATGATCGAGGCGTTCGAGGCGGGCGACAACGCCCGGGCGCTCGCGCTGCACCGGCAGTTGCTGCCGCTCTACACCGGCATCTTCCGCACCCAGGGCACGATCCTGGTCAAGGCGGGTCTCGCGGCCCAGGGCCGCCCGGCCGGCCCGGTGCGACCGCCGCTGGTGGACGCCACCGGCGACGAACTGGCCCAGCTGCGCGCCGACTGCGCGGCGGCGGGCCTGCCCCTGCCCGAATGAACAAACGACACGACGGACGCCGCGCGACGGCGTCGCAGAATGAGGTGACGCGTGACCGAGGCGCACATCGAGGGTGAGCTGCCCCCGCCGCTGCCCGAGGGCGGCCTGCGGATCATCCCGCTCGGCGGACTCGGCGCCATCGGCCGGAACATGACCGTCTTCGAGTACGACGGCAAGCTGCTCATCGTCGACTGCGGGGTGCTGTTCCCCGACGTCGAGCAGCCGGGCGTGGACCTGATCCTGCCCGACTTCGGCCCGATCCTGGACCGGCTGGCCGACGTGCAGGCGATCGTGCTCACGCACGGCCACGAGGACCACATCGGCGCGGTGCCGTACCTGCTCGCGCACAAGCCGGACATCCCGCTCGTCGGCTCCCAGTTCACGCTCGCGCTGGTCGAGGCGAAACTGGCCGAGCGGCGGATCCAGCCGTACACGCTGACCGTGCGGGAGGGCGGCCGGGAACGGCTGGGCCCGTTCGAGTGCGAGTTCTTCGCGGTGAACCACTCGATCCCGGACGCGCTGGCGGTGGCCATCCGTACGCCCGCCGGCCTGGTGCTGCACACCGGCGACTTCAAGATGGACCAGCTTCCGCTGGACGGGCGGATCACCGACCTGGCCGGGTTCGCCCGGCTCGGCGCCGAGGGCGTCGACCTGCTGCTGTCGGACTCGACGAACGCGGAGATCCCCGGCTTCGTCACGCCGGAGAAGGAGATCGGCCCGGTCCTCGACTCGATCTTCGCGAAGGCCAAGGGGCGGATCATCGTCGCCTCGTTCGCCTCGCACGTGCACCGGGTGCAGCAGGTCTTCGACTCGGCGGTCGAGCACGGCCGCAAGGTGGCGCTGATCGGCCGGTCCATGGTCCGCAACATGGGCATCGCCCGCGACCTGGGCCTGCTGAACATCCCGCCCGGCCTGGTGGTCGGGATCGAGGAGGCCACGAACCTGCCGCCCGAGCAGATCGTGCTGATGTCCACCGGTTCGCAGGGCGAGCCGATGAGCGCGCTGGGCCGGATGGCCAGCGGCGACCACCGGCACATCACCATCGCGCCCGGCGACACCGTGGTGCTGGCGTCCTCGCTGGTGCCCGGTAACGAGACCTCGGTCTACCGGGTGATCAACCGGCTGGCCCGCGCCGGCGCCGTGGTGGTGCACAAGGACGTGGCGAAGGTGCACGTCTCCGGCCACGCCCCGGCCGGCGAGCTGCTCTACCTGCTCAACGTCGTCCGCCCGAGCAACCTGATGCCGGTGCACGGCGAGTGGCGGCACCTGCGGGCGCACGCCCGGCTCGGCATCGAGTCCGGCGTCGCGCCGGACCGGGTCGTGCTCTGCGAGGACGGCGACGTGGTCGACCTGGTCGAGGGCCGCGCCAGCCTGGTCGGCCGGGTCAAGAGCCGGTACGTCTACGTCGACGGCCTCGCCGTCGGCGACGTCAGCGAGTCGCTGCTCACCGAGCGGCGGATCCTCGGCGACGGCGGTTTCATCGCCGCGACGGTCGTGGTCGACTCGGTCACCGGCAAGGTGGTCGCCGGGCCGACCGTCTCGGCGAAGGGCTTCTCCGAGGACCCGGCCGCCTTCAACGCGGTGGTTCCGCTGGTCACCGAGGCGCTGAACCGGGCCGCCGCGGACGGCATCACCGACCCGCACCAGCTCCAGCAGATCGTCCGCCGCACCGTCGGACGCTGGGTCAACGACGCGTACCGCCGTCGGCCGATGATCGTCCCGACAGTCGTCGAGGTCTGACCCGACCGCGCCGCGCGCCGGTCCACCGTCCACGGTGGGCCGGCGCCGTCGCTTTCCGGGTACGTCCCGACACGCCGCGTCGAAACCCTCCGCTCACCCTCATCCGATCGGCGTCCGTCTCCGTACTCCGGGACGGCCGGCGTGCCCCTGCGCCGGCCGGGAGGAGCGTGGCGGATGGACCGCAGACGGATGACAGCCATCGGCGTACTGGTGGCGGCGGCCGGGTTGACGGCGGCGGTGACCGTACCGTCGTTCGCCGGCGAGGAACCCCGGCGGGCCGCGCCGGCCACCGACGGCGTCGCCCCGGAGGTCCTGGACGCGATGGGTCGCGACCTCTCCCTCACCCGTGACCAGGCGGTGAAGCGGCTGCGCACCGAGCGGTGGGCGGCCGGCACGGTCACCCGGCTGCGTGCGGAACTCGGTGCCGGCTACGGGGGCAGCTGGCTCAGCGCGGACGGCGCGACGCTCACCGTGGCGGTGGCCGACGCGGCCGGCGAGGCGCGGGTCAAGGCGGCCGGCGCGGTCCCGAAGCGGGTCGCCCGGGGCGTCGCCGAGCTGGACGCGGTGAAGTCCCGGCTCGACGCGGCGGGCGGCGCGGCCAGCCCGGACATCGCCGGCTGGTACGTCGACGTGACCGACAACACGGTGGTGGTGGTCGCCCGTCCGGGCGCGGAGGCCGACGGCCGCCGGTTCGCCGCGGCCGCTGGGTCGAAGACCGCGATGGTCCGGGTACGCACCGCCGACGAGGCCCCGCGCCCGCTGTTCGACGTGCGGGGCGGCGACGCCTTCTTCATCAACAACGCCGGCCGCTGCTCGGTCGGCTTCTCGGTGGTGGGCGGATTCGTCACCGCCGGGCACTGCGGCCGGCCGGGGGACCGCACCACCGGATCCAACCGGGTCGCCCAGGGCACGTTCGCGGCCTCCTCGTTCCCCGGCGACGACTGGGCGTTCGTGCGGGTGAACGGCGACTGGACGCCGCAGGGCGTGGTGACCGACTTCAGCGACGGCCGCACGGTGGCGGTCAACGGCTCCACCGAGGCGCCGGTCGGGGCCTCGATCTGCCGGTCCGGCTCCACCACCGGCACCCGCTGCGGCCTGGTCCAGGCCAAGAACGCCACTGTCAACTATCCGGAGGGGACTGTCACCGGGCTGACCCGGACGAACGTCTGCGCCGAGCCGGGCGACTCCGGCGGCGCGTGGCTCTCCGGCGACCAGGCGCAGGGCGTCACCTCCGGCGGCTCCGGCGACTGCACCCGGGGCGGGGTCACGTTCTTCCAGCCGGTCAACGAGATCCTCCAGCGCAACAACCTCACGCTCGTCACCGCCGGTGGCCAGCCGGCCCCGACGCAGCCGCCCGCCGGTGGCGGGGAGACCGCCCCGCCGGCGACCGTCCCGCCGACCCCGCCGGCCGGTGACACCGAGTGCGCCGGCCAGGTGAGCCGGAGCGGCCGGATCGCCGCCGGGCGGGTCCAGGTGCAGCCGGACGGGCGCTTCTTCCGGGTGCCCGGCGGCACTCAGGAGGCGTGCCTGGCCGCGCCGGACGGCGTCCGGGTGACGCTGGAGCTGCAACGCTTCACCAACGGCGCGTTCCGTACCGTCGCCCGCGCCACCAGCGCCGACGGTGTGGCCCGGCTGACCGTCGAGGGCCCGGCCGGCGCCTACCGGTACCGGGTGGCCGGACTGTCCGGCTCCGGCGAGTACACGCTGGCGTTCTCCGCCCGCTGACCGCCGCATCGGGACCGCGGCCCCCGACCACCACCGCCCGGTGGTCGGGGGCCGCGCCGCGTCGCGGACCGGCCGGTCGGCTCGGCGGCTCAGGCCAGGGCGGCGACCGCTTCGGCGTACGCCGCGCCGGTGCGTACCGCCGCGGCCACCAGCACCTCCAGCTGCGCCGGGGCGACCCCGCAGGACAGGTCCGTGGAGACGCCGGCGGCCAGCACCAGCGTTCCGTCGCCGGGCTCGTGCACGTAGGCGGCGGGCAGCAGCCGGTCGTGGTTCCAGGCGTTGCAGAAGGCGTACGCCTCGGCGCGCCGCTCGGCCGGCAGCCGCCGCTGCGCCACCACGCGGGCGTGCAGCACGTCGCCGTGGCGGCCGAGCAGGCGGAACTGGATCGTGGYCTCGCCCCACCGGCCGACGAGTGTGCCGTCCGGCTCAGGCGAGTACGGCTCGCCCCGGGCGTCGAGCGCGGCGGCGAGCAGCGCCGCGTCCAGCGGGGCGGGCTCCTCCGGGCCGGGCGGGCCGGGCTCGGCCGGGTCCGGTTCCGGCTCCTCGTCGAACTCGCTCTCGGCGGCCAGCGACACCGGCGCGGCGAGCGGCCGCTCGGCCAGCCACGAGGCGATCCGGCCGGACTGGTGCCCGGTGCCGTTGCGGGCGTCGAAGCTGCCGGCGAGCGCCGTGGCCAGCGCCTGGAGCTGCGCCCCGAGTGTCGCCACGTCCACCTCGGCGGCCGGCCGGGAACCGTGCCCGGGGCGGTGGATCCGCCGCCCGCCGAGCCCGGCCTCGGCGGCCAGCCCGCAGAGCAGCGCGCCGGCCGCGGCGAACTCCATCGCGGACAGGTCGTCGGCCGGGCGGTCCAGCCGGGGCAGCTGCTCGGTCAGCACCTCCAGCCCGCGATGCAGGTAGCCGCCCAGCGCGCAGAAGCGCAGGTGCGCGGCGAGCAGCGGAAACGCGGCCCGTTCCCGGCGGTGCCGGCGGTACGCGCGTACGTGCGCCCGGGCCGCCTCGGTCACCGCGCCGGTGCGCAGCCACGGCAGCAGTCCCACGGTGAGCGCCCGTTCGGGCTGGTCGGTGCAGGTCGTCGCCACTGTCGCGGCGGTCTGCCGTTCGGCCCGCCGGGTCGGTGGCCCCTGCGGCTCGACCCAGCCGGTCAGCGCCGGCGCGAGCGCCGCCAGCGCCGCCTCCGGGTCACCCCACCCGGCCAGCAGGTCGGCCCGCCGCGCCGGGGCGCACCCCGCACAGCCACCCACCGGGTCCGTCGCGTCGGCGGCCGACCAGCGTTCGTACGCCCGGCGGGCCGCCGGCTCGTCGCCGAGGTGGTCGGCGACGCGGCAGCGCAGCTCCGCGACCGGCGCGGCGTCCTCGCCCAGCTCCCCGGCGAGCGTGTCCAACAGGGACCGGGCCTGATCCAGGCCCACCCGGGGCGTGCCGAACAGCGCCTCCACCGCCTGCCGCTGGTGCCGGCGCAGCCGGGTCAGCTCGTCGGGCCGGGCGTCCAGCAGCCCGGGGTGCCGGGCCACCGTCTCCCGCATCCGCCGCACCGGCTCCACCGCGCGCCACCGCTCACCCAGGTGCAGGTACGCCTCGACCAGCGCGAACCGCGCCGACAGGGCGGTACGCGGGTCACCGGTGGCGTCCGCGCGGGAGGCGATCCGCTCCAGCTCGGCGCAGCGCTCCTCGCCGTCGGGCCGGTCCCGGGCGTCGGCGAGCGCGGCGGCCAGCCCCCGGTCGCGTGCCGTGGTCATCGGAGCGTCCCGCCGGTCAGCTCGGCGACGGCGGCGGCCAGCTGACAGCCGGTGGTGACACCGCAGTCGACCAGCCGGTCGAGCTGGTGCGGTGTGACGCCGCGCTCCAGGTCGGTGGTGACCTCGCCGCAGATCTGGGCCGACCCGTCGTCGGCCACGTGCACGTACGCCTTGGGCCAGAGCCGGTCGTGGTTCCACCTGTTGCAGAAGGCGTGCAGCTCGGGCACGTGCTCGATGCCGAAGTGCGGCGCCACGACGGTGCGTACCTGGAGCAGCTCACCTGCCGCGCCCCGGCGGTGGAACCAGATCAGGTTCCGTTCCCAGCGGCCCACGAGCGCGCCGTCGGGCTCCTCGACCACCGCGTACCCCCGGTGGGCCAGCACGGCGGCGATCAGCTCGCCGGTCAGCGGGCGCAGCGCCTGGGGGTGTCCGGTCAGCGGACCGTCCGGACCGTCCTCGATCTCCGGCGACGCCATCGGGCATCCCTTCTGAGGCGAATAACACAAACGACGGTCCGACCCGTGCTGCGACGCGCGGACACGACCCGGAAAAGCGGCGTTCCACCGGGTGCCGCCGTTACCGTGACTCTATGGCGGGCCGTACCTCTCAGGCGAGCCGGCGGCGCGGCGCGTCGCCGCGTGGCACCACGAACAACCGCGCCCGGCAACCGGCGAAGAAGGCGGCGGCGCGGAAACCGGCGCGGCGGCCGGCGCGCCGCGGGCCGGCCCCGGCCGCGTTCGTCGGCCGCGCCGCGGGCGCCGTCTGGATGGGACTGGCCCACACGGTGGGCTGGGCGTTCCGGGCCGCCGGCCGGCAGGCCGCGTCCACCCGGGAGCTGGATCCGGAGCACCGCCGCGACGGCGCCGGGCTGCTGCTGTTCGGCCTGGCCATCCTCAGCGCGGTGGGCATCTGGGGCGGCGGCGCCGGGCCCGTGGGCCGGCACCTGGCCGACACCGTACGGCTGTTCATCGGCGCCATCTCGATAATCCTTCCGGTGCTGTTCATGGTCGGCGCGTGGCGGCTGATGCGGAGCCCGGCCGACCCCGAGCACCGCGGTCGCGGCCTGGTGGGCTGGGGCTCGATGATGCTGGCGACCGCCTCGATGCTGCACATCGGGCAGAACCCGGTCGACGAGGTCCAGCGCGACTACGCCGGCGGCCTGATCGGCGCGGGCGTGGGCGACGTGCTGAAGTCGGCGGTGACCGCGTGGGTGGCGATGCCGCTGCTGCTTCTGCTGCTGGTGTTCGGCCTGCTCGTGGTCACCGCGACCCCGATCAACAAGATCCCGGAGCGGCTCGGCCTGCGCGCCGACCCGGCCGCGCCCGAGGACGATGAGGAGGAAGCCGAGGCCGAGGCGGCGGCGAAACCGGCCCGTAAGCGGCCGGCGAAGCGGATGCCGTCGCCGCTGGAGCCGCTGGACCCGGACGACGAACTGGCCGGCGTCGACCTCCAGGAGACGCTCGTGCTGCCGCGCAAGCCGCCGCGGGTGCCGGCGAACCGCAAGCCGGTCGAGCCTCCGGAGCACTCGCCGCTGCCCACCCGCGCCGAGCAGCTCGCGCTCACCGGGCTGGCCGGCGACTACACGCTGCCGCCGGCGAACCTGCTCGGCAGCGGCGCCAAGCCGAAGAGCCGGAGCAAGGCCAACGACGAGGTGATCGCCGCGCTGACCGGCGTCTTCGAGCAGTTCGACGTGGACGCCGCGGTCACCGGGTTCACCCGCGGCCCGACGGTCACCCGGTACGAGGTGGAGCTGGGCCCGGGCGTGAAGGTCGAGCGGATCACCCAGCTGTCCCGCAACATCGCGTACGCGGTGAAGTCGCCGGACGTGCGCATCCTCAGCCCGATCCCGGGCAAGAGCGCGGTCGGCGTGGAGATCCCGAACACCGACCCGGAAAACGTGTCGCTCGGCGACGTGTTGCGCTCCCGCGAGGCGACCAGCGACCACCACCCGATGGTGGTGGCGCTCGGCAAGGACATCGAGGGCGGCTACGTGGTGGCCAACCTCGCGAAGATGCCGCACATCCTGATCGCGGGCGCCACCGGCGCGGGCAAGTCGAGTTGCCTCAACAGTCTGCTTGTGTCCATTTTGACCCGGGCCACGCCGGACGAGGTGCGGCTGCTGCTGATCGACCCGAAGCGGGTCGAGATGACCGGCTACGAGGGCATCCCGCACCTGGTCACGCCGATCGTGACCAACCCGAAGAAGGCGGCCGACTCGCTGGAGTGGGTCGTCCGCGAGATGGACATGCGTTACGACGACCTCGCCGCCAACGGGGTCCGGCACATCGACGACTTCAACCGCAAGGTGCGCAACGGCGAGATCAAGGCGCCGCCGGGCAGCGAGCGGGAGATGCGGCCGTACCCGTACCTGCTCGTGATCGTGGACGAGCTGGCCGACCTGATGATGGTCGCGCCGCGCGACGTGGAGGACTCCATCGTCCGGATCACCCAGCTCGCCCGCGCCGCCGGCATCCACCTGGTGCTGGCCACCCAGCGGCCCTCGGTGGACGTGGTCACCGGCCTGATCAAGGCGAACGTGCCGTCCCGGCTCGCGTTCGCCACCTCCTCGCTCGCCGACTCGCGGGTCATCCTGGACCAGCCCGGCGCGGAGAAGCTGCTGGGCCGCGGCGACGGCCTGTTCCTGCCGATGGGCGCGTCGAAGCCGCAGCGCATCCAGGGCGCCTGGGTCACCGAGCGCGAGATCGCCGACGTGGTCAAGTTCTGCAAGGACCAGCGGGAGCCGGAGTTCCGTCCGGACGTGCTCGCCCCGGCGCAGGACAGCAAGAAGAAGATCGACGAGGACATCGGCGACGACCTGGACCTGCTCGTGCAGGCGGTCGAGCTGGTGGTCACCTCGCAGTTCGGGTCGACCTCGATGCTCCAGCGCAAGCTGCGTGTCGGTTTCGCCAAGGCGGGCCGGTTGATGGACCTGATGGAGACCCGCGGCGTGGTCGGGCCGTCCGAGGGTTCCAAGGCCCGCGACGTGCTGGTCAAGCCGGACGAGCTGGAGGAGGTCCTGGCCGGCCTGCGCGGCGGCGAGGACTGACGACCCACGACGGACGACGGCGGCCCCCACCGTCAGGTGGGAGCCGCCGTCGGCGGTTTCCGGCTCAGTTGAGCAGCGCGGCGACGAGCACGGCGCCGATGATCGCGCCGACCACGCTCGCGGCGGCGGCGTACCAGCCCAGCGGCTTGTCGCCGAGGACGGCGCCGACGATGCCGAGGATCAGGCCGAGGACGCCGAAGATCAGCGGGGACAGGAAGATCGCGAGAGCCGCGAAGACGAACGCGATGATCGTGCAGATCCGGGCGGCGTTGGTACGCGGACGGGCGCTGGCGTGGATGTCGGCCATGGGGTTCCTCCGTGAGTGATCTCGCTACCGGTCAACGAAAGATCCGGTACCCCGGCCGCCGCGTCGTCCAAACCGGATGCGGCATCGATCAGGCGAACAACTTCAATCCGATCACGCCGGCGACCACCAGCAGCAGGCAGGCCACGCGCGGCAGGTTGACCGGCTCGCCGAGCGCGAGCATGCCCACCAGCGCGGTGCCCACCGCGCCGATGCCGACCCACACCGCGTAGCCGGTGCCGACCGGGATGTCGCGCAGCGCGTACGCCAGGCCGGCCATGCTGCCGACGAGCGTGACGCCGAAGACGGCGGAGGGGAGGGGACGGGTGAAGCCGGCGCTGCGATCGAGCGCGATCGCCCACGCGGTCTCCAGGAGTCCGGAGAGCACCAGTACGAGCCAGGCCATGAGATCACCTCTGACGGGCGGGCCCGGCGTGGAGCGGGCCGGGCGACGGTCGGGTCACGCGGGGCGTCTTGGCCTGACCGGGTACGCCCACCACTCGTCCGGGACGGCCCGCGGGCCGTCGTGGCCGACGGTAGCACCGGCCGGGCGGAACGGGCGGCGGGGTGAGAAAGCCCACCATGGGTGGAGTTGACGTCAACTTCAGGTTGCACGATGGAAGGCATGACCGTGCTCTTCTCCGACGACGACGTCGCGGCCGCCGTGGACGCCCCGCTCACCGTCGCGGCCATGCGGGACGCGCTGCTGGCCGCATACGCCGGGCGGCTCATCGCCCCGCCCCGGGCGTCCGCGCCGCTGGGCGGGGGCCGGATGGTGCTCACCGCCGGTCACCTCACCGGGCAGTGGTACGGCTTCCGCTCGTACGACACGTTCGGCCACCCGGAGAGCGGTCAACTGGTCGTGCTGCACGACGCGACCACCGGTGCCGTACGCGCCATCGCCGTCGGCGAGGAACTCGGCTCGCGGCGTACCGGAGGACTCGGTGGCGTGGCGGTGGACGCCCTGGCCCGCGCGGACGCCGCCACGCTCGGCGTGGTGGGCTCCGGCCGGCAGGCGTGGACCCAGGTCTGGGCCGCCGCGGCGGTCCGGCCGCTGCGCGAGGTGACCGTGTACAGCCGCTCGGCGGCCCGGCGGGAGGCGTTCGCCGCCCGGGTCCGCGCCGAGCTGGGCGTGCCGTCCCGCGCCGTCGGCTCGGCCGCCGCCGCGGTGCGCGACCGGGACGTGGTGGTGCTCGCCACCACCAGCACCGTCCCGGTGATCGACGCCGCCGACCTGTCCCCCGGCACGCACGTCAACACCGTTGGCTTCAAGCAGACCGACCGGCACGAGTTCGGCCCCGACCTGCTCGACGCCGCCGACCTGCTGGTCACCGACTCGCTGGGGCAGGCCGCCGCGTACGTGCCGCCGATGCTCGCCGCCGTCGAGCCGTACGCCGGTCGGTTGCGCGACCTGGGCGCGGTGCTGGCCGGGGCGGTCCCCGGCCGGACCGGCGCGGACCAGATCTCGGTCTTCTGCTCCACCGGTCTGGCCGGCACCGAGGTGTTCCTGCTCGACCGGCTGGCCCGCGTGGCCGCTCCCGCCCGCTGAGCGTGCCGGACGGGCGGCGTGGCGGTACGGAACCGGCCCGGTACCCTCGGATGGTGTCTGCCACCTCCTCCACCCCGCAATCAGACGGGCGCCGGGTCGCCCTGCTGACCCTCGGCTGCGCCCGCAACGAGGTCGACTCGGAGGAGCTGGCCGCCCGGCTGCACGCCGACGGATGGCAGGTCACCACCGACGGCGAGGGCGCCGACGTGGTGGTGGTGAACACCTGCGGCTTCGTCGAGAAGGCCAAGCAGGACTCGATCCAGACGCTGCTGGCCGCCGCCGACACCGGCGCGAAGGTCGTCGCCGCCGGGTGCATGGCCGAGCGGTACGGCCGTGAGCTGGCCGACAGCCTCCCCGAGGCGCAGGCGGTGCTCAGCTTCGACGACTACCCGGACATCGCCGCCCGGCTCGACTCGGTGCTCGCCGGTGAGGCCATCGGCGCGCACACTCCCCGCGACCGGCGGGAGCTGCTGCCGCTGACCCCGGTGAAGCGCCGCGACGCGGCGGTGTCGCTGCCCGGGCACGGCACCCCGGCCCGGGTCGCGCCGGAGACCGACGCGCACACCCCGGCCCACCTGCGGCAGGTGTTGCGGCACCGGCTCGACACCGGCCCGGTGGCCTCGCTGAAGCTCGCCAGCGGCTGCGACCGGCGCTGCGCGTTCTGCGCCATCCCGGCGTTCCGCGGGGCGTTCGTCTCGCGTACCCCGGACGAGCTGCTCGCCGAGGCCGAGTGGCTGGCCAAGACCGGCGTCCGCGAGCTGGTGCTGGTCAGCGAGAACTCCACCTCGTACGGCAAGGACCTGGGCGACCCGCGCGCGCTGGAGAAGCTGCTGCCGCAGCTCGCCGCGATCGACGGCATCGTGCGGGTCCGCGCCAGCTACCTCCAGCCCGCCGAGACCCGGCCCGGCCTGGTCGAGGTGATCGCCACCACGCCCGGCGTGGCCGCGTACTTCGACCTGTCGTTCCAGCACTCCAGCGAGCCGGTGCTGCGCCGGATGCGGCGCTTCGGCTCCACCGACCGGTTCCTGGAGCTGCTCGCCTCCGCCCGCGCGCTGGCGCCGGACGCGGGCGCGCGCAGCAACTTCATCGTCGGCTTCCCCGGCGAGACGAAGCAGGACGTGGCCGAGCTGGTCCGGTTCCTGACCGAGGCGCGGCTGGACGCGATCGGCATGTTCGACTACAGCGACGAGGACGGCACCGAGGCCGCCGGCCTGGCCGGCAAGGTCTCCGCCGCCACGATCAAGCGGCGGTACGACAAGCTCAGCGCGCTGGCCGACGAACTCTGCTCGCAGCGCGCCGAGGAGCGCCTCGGCGCGACGGTGGAGGTGCTTGTGGACTCGGTCGCGGACGGCGTGGTGGAGGGGCGGGCCGCCCACCAGGCGCCCGAGGTCGACGGCTCGACCACGCTCGTCGCGCCGGTCGGCGGCGGCGTCGACCTGGCCGCGTTGCGCCCCGGTGACCTGGTCCGGGCCACCGTCACCGCCACCGAGGGCGTGGACCTGGTCGCCGTACCGGATGAGATGATCTCGGCGGCGCCCGGCGCGGTACGGTGACGGCGGGCCCGGACGGAGCGGGGAAGCCACGTGGGGCGATGCGGGACATGACGGGCGCGGAGTCGACGGCGGCCGCCCCCGTACCGCTGCTCAACGCGGCGAATGTGCTGACCGGCGCGCGCCTGGTGCTGGTGCCCGTCTTCGCGGCCACCGTGGTCGCGTCCGCGATGACCCACGCGGGCTGGCGGATGGCCGCCTGCCTGATCTTCGTGGTGGCGTCGGCGACCGACCTGGTCGACGGCTGGATCGCCCGCCGGTTCGAGCTGGTCACCTCGCTGGGCAAGGTCGCCGACCCGATCGCCGACAAGGCGCTCACCGGCGCCGCGCTGGTGCTGCTCTCCGTCTACGACCGGCTGCCCTGGTGGGTGACTGTGGTGATCCTCGCCCGTGAGCTGGGCATCACCGCGCTGCGCTTCTGGGTGATCCGGCACGGCGTGATCGCGGCCAGCCGGGGCGGCAAGGTCAAGACGGCGCTGCAGATCCTGGCGATCACCTGGTACCTCTGGCCGATGCCGGAGGCGCTCGCCGCGATCGGCCCGTGGATCATGGGCGCGGCGGTGGTGGTCACCGTGGTCACCGGTTTCGACTACATCGCCCAGGCGTTGCGGCTGCGGCGTCCGGCCCGTTGACCCGGGCAGCCGGCTCGTCGCTCCGGGCGGCCGAAGAGTAAGCCGCCCTGGCGCGGGAAGAGAGGGCGGGCATGGACACCGACGAGAGACACCAGCGGCCCGCCGGCAACCCGGCGGCCTCCGTCGTGCACCGCCTGCACGAGTGCGGCCAGACGCTGGCCACCGTCGAGTCGCTGACCGGCGGGCTGCTCGCCGCGGCGGTCGTGGAGATCGCCGGGGTCAGCTCGATCTACCGGGGCGGCATGGTGGTCTACGCCACCGAACTCAAGGCGACGCTCGCCGGCGTACCGGAGGACCTGCTGGCCGAGCGCGGCCCGGTCGATCCCGACGTGGCCGCTGCCCTGGCCGAGGGCGGACGGCAGCGGTGCGGCGCGGACTGGGGCCTGGCCACCACCGGCGTCGCCGGGCCGGAGCCGCAGGACGGCAAGCCGGTCGGCTTGGTCTACGTGGCGGTCGCCGGGCCGGACGGCACGCAGGTGCGCCGGCTCGACCTCGACGGCGGCCGCGACCACATCCGCTCGGCCGTGGTGATCGAGGCGCTGCGGCTGCTCGCCGACCGCATCCAGCTCCCCGAGGACGCCGACGCCGCCGAGGCGGCGGGGGTCGGCCCCCGATGAGCCGGCCCGGCGCCGACACGCCCGGCCGCGGGCCCGCCGGCCGGCCGATCCGCACGGATTTTCAGAGGCGGGGTGGGATGTCGTCGTGGCAACCAACGGGTACGGTTGCGGGAAGGCTCCGACGGTCGCCGTCGGCGCCGGAGCGGTTTCCGCGTCCGGCGCCCGGCGCGGCTCGGCCGGGCATGGTGGTCCCGTCCAGGGGGAGGTGCGATGGTCCTGCTACGCCGGGTGATCGGTGACGCGCTGCGGACACGCAGGCAGGGGCAGCACCGCACCCTCCGCGAGGTGTCGTCCGCCGCCAACGTCAGCCTGGGCTACCTGTCCGAGATCGAACGCGGCCAGAAGGAACCGTCGAGCGAGCTGCTGGCCGCCATCTGCGACGCGCTCGGCGCCCGCCTGTCGGAACTGCTGCGCGAGGTGAGCGACACCGTCGCCCTCGCCGAGCAGATGCCCGGCGTGTTGGTCCCGGTGGCCGACGAGCCGGCCCCGGTGGCCACGGCCGCCGTGCGTAAGGCGACCAACCGCGGTGTCCGGCAGGTCACCACCGACGGCGCGGTCGCCGTCCAGGTCCGGCAGGACTCGCCGCTCAAGGCCACGCTGCGCAGCACCCGGGTACGCCCCGCGGAGCGGGACGTGGTCTGCGCCGCCTGACCCCGGCTGTCGCGTCGTGGGCGGTGCTGGCGTCCGCGTCGTACTGTTGATCAGGAGCGTACGGGTGCCGGAGTGGCGTCCGGCTGGAACGATGTAGGCGCGACGCTACTGAGGGGACGAGGCGGAGATGGCTAACCCGTTCGTCAAGGGTTGGAAATACCTGATGGCGCTCTTCGGCGCGAAGATCGACGAGCACGCCGATCCGAAGGTGCAGATCCAGCAGGCCGTCGAGGAGGCGCAGCGCCAGCACCAGGCGCTGGTGCAGCAGGCGGCCGCGGTGATCGGCAACCAGCGCCAGCTGGAGATGAAGCTGTCCCGGCAGATGACCGAGGTGGAACAGCTCCAGGGCAACGCGCGGCAGGCGCTCGCAGTGGCCGACCAGGCCCGGGGCCGGGGCGACGAGGCCGAGGCCGGGCGCTACGAGCAGACCGCCCAGATGCTGGCCACCCAGCTGGTCTCCGCCGAGCAGGCCCTGGAGGACCTCAAGACGCTGCACGACCAGGCGCTCGGCGCGGCCGCCCAGGCCCGCAGGGCGGTCGAGAACAACTCGATGATCCTCCAGCAGAAGCTGGCCGAGCGCACCAAGCTGCTCAGCCAGCTGGAGCAGGCCAAGATGCAGGAGAGCGTGGCCCGCTCGCTGGAGTCGATGTCGTCGCTCACCGCACCCGCCAACACCCCGTCGCTCGACGAGGTCCGCGACCGGATCGAACGCCGCTACGCCACCGCCATGGGCCGCGCCGAGCTGGCCGGCAACTCGGTCGAGGGCCGGATGCTGGAGATCCAGAAGGCCACGCTCGACTCGGCCGGATCGGCGAGACTGGAACAGATCCGGTCGAGCATGGCCGGCGAGCAGCTCGGTGGCCGGCAGGAGACCCCCGCCGTCGGGCAGCCGGCCGACCCGGCCGCCGCGGCCCGGCTCGACGAGATCCGGGCCAGCATGAGCCGGGAACGCGGCACCGGGGAGAGCACGACCGGCTGACGGAGGGGCGGACACCATGGCGGACGAACGGGCCCGACACTTCCGCAGGTTGCGCAGGCTGCGCAACTCGGCGCGACGGTGGAGCGTGCTGGCCGGCGGGCTCGGCGGCGCCGCGGCGGTGCTCACCCCGTACGCCGGACTGGGCCTGCCGGACGCGGCCTGGGCCGGCGCCGCGGGCAGCGCCATCGCGATCGCCGCCTGGCGCTGGGCCGACCACCGGGCGCTCGCAGCAGTGCCGGCGCCGCCCGCCCTCGACCCGGCGGAGGCCGCCGCCCGCTCCCGCGCCCGGTTGGTCGCCGCCGTCGAGCGGCTGCCCGTCGGGCCGGGTGTCCTGGCCGAGGTACGCCGGGTCCGCTCCCGCATGGCGCTGCGCGGCACCGCCGCGGCCGAGCCGTGGGCACGGCTGGACCGGGCCGCGCTCACCCTGGCCGGGCTCGCCGGACGGCTGACCGGGCTGGCCGAGCCGGCGGTCCGGGAGGCGGCCGAGGCCGATCGTTCCCTGCGTGAGCTGGCGAACCGGGTGGCGGGCGTGGAACGCGCGGCGAAGCTGACCCCGCAGAGCCCGCTGGACGAGGTGCACGCCACGCTGGTGGCCCAGTTGGAGGACGGGGTGGCCGCGTACGAGCGGCTGGTGGTGGCCGCCGCCGGCTACGTAGCCGAGGACGCCCGTCCCGACACCGCGCACCCGGCCGCCGCGCGGCTGACCGAGGCCACCGACCTGCTGCACGGGGTGGCCTCCGCCCTGGCCGAACTCCGCACCCCCCTCCGAGCCCCCCAGCCCGGACGCTGACCGCCCCGCGCGCCGATCCCCCGCGCGCTGATCGTCCGCGCGCTGATCGTCCCGCGCGTTGATCAAGGAGTTTGTGTCCTGAGGCGGGCCGAATCCGTACACCAACTCCTTGATCACCGGCGCGGACAGGGGGCGGGCGGAGGGCGTCGGGCCGCCCGGGCGGGCAACTCGCGGTCAGGCACCCCCACACCCGCCCATCGCCCCGCCAGCGCCGGTGATCATGAGGTTGGCGGTGTTGTTGATCTCGGAAACTGCCGTCAACTTCATGATCGACCCTGAGAGGGAGGGCTAGGTGGGGGTGGTTATGGGGGTTGGTGGGGTCCAGGGGGACGTGCCAACCACGTTCGTCGTGCGTACTCGGTAGTAGTAGGTGGTGGAGCGCGCCAGGCCGGTGTTGGTGAAGCCGCGGCCGGTGACGCGGAACGTGGCCGGCTCCCTGGTGAACGCGGCGTCGGTGGCGCGCTGCACGATGAAGCCGGCGCCCGGTCCGGCCGGCGTCTCGGCCGACCAGCTCAGCGTCACGGTGGCGGTGTCCGGTCCCGGCGCGCTCGCGGTGACGCTCACCGCCGTGGGCGTCGTCGGCCGGGCCGGGGTGGTCACCCGGGCCACTGTCGACCAGGGGGACGCCGCGCCGAGGTACGTCGTGCGTACCCGGTAGTAGTACGTGGTGTCCGGCGCGACGGCCGGGTCCACGTGGTTCTCGCCCACGGCGATGGCGGTGGTCCCCGGGCCGCTGCTGAACGTCGGGTTGGTGGCACGCTGCACGTCCACACCGGTGGCGAAGGAGTGGTTCGCCCAGCGCAGCGCCACCCGCAGTGGCGCGGTCGGCGGCACCGCCGCGGTGAGCCGGGCCGGCGCGGCCAGACGCACCGCCGCCGGTACGGCATTCGACCAGGACGAGCAGCTCACCGCGTTCTCGGCGCGGATCCGGTAGTGGTAGGTGACGCCGGGGGTGACTGTCGCGTCGGTGTAGCGGGTCGCGGTGGCGGCCACGGTGATCTCGGTCAGCCCGGCGGTGAAGGCGCTGTCGGTGGCGCGTTGCAGCAGGTGGCTGGTGGGCACCGGGCGGCTGCCGTTGCCGGTCCAGGTCAGCGCGATGGCGGGCAGCGCGGTGGCGCTGCCGGGCGCCGGGGTGGCGGTCAGCCCGGTGGGCGCCTTGGGTGCCACCCGCAGCACCAGTGGACGGCTCATGCCCTGGTCGCGCAGTCCCGCCGAGCGGGTCTGCCAGCGGTACTCCCAGCCCAGGTTGACGAGTTGGTTGACCACCGTGGCGGGGCGGCCGTCGGCCGGGCTGACCGGGCTCGCGTCCAGCCGCGCGCCGGCGGGCCGGGACGGGTCGAGCAGCCGTACGCTGTCGCTGATCTTGAACGGCAGGGGCGGCGGTACGGGACGCAGCGCCACCACGACGTCCTCCCGGGGGTTGACCCGGACGGTGTCCTTCCAGCCCAGCTCGCCCGGCTCGGGCGGGCGCAGCGTGCCGTCCCAGCCGACCCGGTTGACCAGTTGCACGTCGCAGCCCTCGATGTGCACCGGATGGGTGCGCGGCGCGTCGCCGACGATCCGCCACAGTTGCGTGCCGTCGCCCGGCGCGCCGACCGGCACGGCCGGGTCGGTGGCGTGCAGCACCTCGGTGGCGGGTTCCACCGGGCCCAGCGGCAGCGTGGCCGGAAGCAGCGGCCCGGTGACCGGGTGGCCGACGCCGAGCCGGCCCACCGCGCGGCCGTGCCGGGGCTCGAACACCTGCCCGACCGACTTCACCGCCAGCGGCAGCGTGACCGGGGTCGCCGCGCCGGGCGGGGTGAACGTGACCGAGCCGTCCCGCGCGCCGACGAGCGTCGGACGCGGGGTGTGGGTGCCGAACGCGGCGTCGTACGCCGGTTGCGGCACGATCGGCGGCGGCTGGCTGTGCGCGTACGCAGCGGGCAGCCGGTCGGCGAGCCGGCGCGTGTCGTACGGCTGGGCCGGTGTGCCGGTGACCCGGATCTGGAGCAGCGTGCGGGTGTTCGGGCCGTAGCCGGGCCGGGTCGGCGGCAGCCCGCCCGAGCCGGTCCGGTCGGGCGCGCCGGTGTGGTGGTCGTAGCGCGTGTCGAACCGGGGCAGCGGCGCGGGGCAGTCGTTGTAGAGGATCAGCGTGCTGCCCGGCGGCACGGTGGCGAAGTCCACGATCACGTCGGCCCGCTCGCCGGGGGCCAGCAGCAGCGCGTGGCCGTCCACATTGAGCACCGTCGGGTCCTGCCTGTCGTAGCGGTAGTCCACCGGCCGGTTGGCGAGCACCACCGGGGCGGGGAGCAGGCCGCTCTCGTTGCCTATCTGGATCAGGTCGGGTCCGGCGGCGGCCGGGTCGGGCACGCCGCCGTCGCGCCCGTCCACCGGCCAGTACGCGGGCCGCCCGGGCGCGCGTACCGCCTCGACCATCGGCACCTCGCCGGCGTCCGGGTCGGCCGGGCTGCCGTCGTCGGCCCACATCGGGCCGTCCGAGGCGGCCCGGTAGAGCTGCAGGTTGAGTGCCCGGTCCGCGCAGGCGTTGAGGATCCGGAACCGGTACGCGCGCGGAGCGACCTCCAGGTACGGGTAGGCCACGCCGTTGACGAGCGGGGTGTCCCCGTACGCCTCGGGCACCGCCGACGGGTGCGGCACGGCGGGCGCCAGCGGCGGCTCGTCCGGGTCGGCGTCGGGGTCGTGGTGCGGGTTCGGCACCGGGGCGACCCACGGGCTGGCCCCGCCGTCCGGGTCGTGGGTCCACGGGCCGTAGTCCCAGCGGCCGGTGGGGTTGCCGCCGGTGATCCGGTACGGGTTCTGCCGGGGCTGGTAGACGTGCGGGTGCCAGAGGCTGCCCTTGGCGCCCCAGCGGTCCCGGTCCCAGGTCGGGTCCTGCGCGGCGAGCTGGGCGTCGTCGGGTACGAACGTCTTGTCCTCGATCACCAGCGGGAACTGTTCCGCGGGCAGCACGCCGTCGTCCACGAGGCGGTCCTCGGCGGGGTCGGTGAGCAGGTACAGCGCGATCTGCCCGGAGTAGACGGTGAGCCGGGACAGGCCGAGCGTGTTGTCGTGCAGCCACATCAGCCGGCCGCTCTGCTCGTTCGGGAAGTACAGCGTGGTGGCGCCCGCGCCGGGCGGCGGCATGTCCGGCACCGGGGTGACACCCACCCCGGCCGGGTACGGGGTGATCTCGCCGGCCGGGGTCACCCACTGCCACGGGTTGCCGGCGCTGATCCACCCGGTCTGCGCGCCGGACAGGTGCGGCACGGCCCGGTTCTGCGGGTACGGCGCGGGACCGTCCAGCGGGCCGGCGCCGGCCCCGTCGACGGTCTCGTCCACCGGCAGGAACAGCTCGCCCGCCCGTCCGGTGGGGAGTTGGTTGATGAACTTGATCCGGACCGGGCGGCCCCGCCGCGCGACGATCATCGGGCCGAGGTGCCAGGGGCGGTCCGGTGGGCTGACCGTGTTGTGGCCGGCGGCGTCGGTGCCCAGGTTGAGCTGCCGGTAGCCGCGCAGCCGGGTGGCCGGCAGGTCGCGGTGCAGGCGCTGCGCGTGCTCCTGGAGGCCGATCTCGTAGTAGTCGCAGCCCGGCCAGGTGATGGTGTCCGGGACCGCTACCGGCAGGCGGGCGCCGAGCCCGTCGGTGGCGGGCTGCCCCGGCAGCGGCAGCGGGTCGACGAACTTGCGGATGCCGGTGCCCGGCGCCAGGCGGCCGTCGGCGTCGAGCGTGGGCAGCGGGCTGGCGGCGGTGTTCGGCACCGGGCCGAACAGGCGCGGGACGGCGGCCGGGTCCAGGCTCGCCGGGGTGGTCCCCGGCTCGTCGTCGCCGGCGCGCGCGGCGGGAACGCCCCGCGCCGCGGAACCGGTGAACGCGGTCTCCTCGGCGACTCCGGCCCGGTCGGGCCGTCCCGGCCGGAGTCTGCGGAACAGCACCATGGCTCTCCCCGGGGTCGGGGCGCGCCGGCCGACACCCCGGCGTGGCGGGCGTACGCGCTGCTGACGATCGGTGAGCGGTCAATCGCAGCATGCGACGCCACGGGGGTGGGACGGAAGTACCCAATCGTCCCTATCTCGGCGATCTTTGGCGTTTCGTGGAAGTTCCACGTCAGGAACGGTCGGGCTGGCAGACCGGGCACCAGTAGGTGACCCGGTCACCCAGCTCCTCCTTGCGGATGGCCGTCCCGCAGCGCCGGCACGGCTGGGCCCGGCGGCCGTAGACGTAGCTGGTCCCGCCCCGGCGCAGCACCCCGGTCGTGCTCTGCGTCCAGCGGCCCCGGTTCGCCGCGAGCAGCCGCTGCGCCAGCGCGACGGTGCCCGGCAGGTCCGGCACCGCGCCCACCGGCGTCCACGGGGACACCCCGCGCAGGAACAGCACCTCGCACTTGTAGAGGTTGCCCACCCCGGCGAGGTTGCGCTGGTCCAGCAGCGCCTCACCGATGGTGCGTTCCGGCTCGGCCGCGAGGCGGCGTACCGCCTCGTCGGCGTCCCAGTCCGGGCCGAGCAGGTCCGGGCCGAGGTGACCGACGAGCGACAGCTCCTCGGCCGTCGGCACCAGCGCCAGCTCGTGCAGGTGGTAGCCGACGGCGACCGCGCCGGGGGAGCGGAGCACCACGCGGATCAGGTGCGCCGGCCGCGCCGTCCAGCGCTCACCCGGGGTGTACGCGCGCCATGCGCCGTCCATCCGCAGGTGCGAGTGCAGCGTCCACTGCGCTGCGGTGGGCGCGGTGAGGCGCAGCAGCAGGTGTTTGCCCCGGCTGGCCGACTCGCGCACGGTCCAGCCGGTCAGGTCGGTGGCGGCGAGCTGCGGCACGCGGAAGTCGGACCCGGTGAGCCGGGCCCCGGCCAGCGCGCGATCCAGGACGCGCGCCGTGTTCCAGACGGTGTCGCCTTCGGGCACCCCGCCATTGTTCCCTACCGAACAGAATTCGCATGTGTCGCCATTTGTACTGAGGTTCCACTTGATCAGCGGAAACGCAACGATCAGGGGGTTCTGAGGAGAATGCTGATGGCTCATTCCGGACGTCGTATCGTCGTCGCCCTGACTGCCCTGCTCACCGTGGCCGCCGGACTGCCCGGCACGCCCGCGTCGGCCGCGCACCCGTCCACCGCCGTGCCGGCTCGCGCCGGCGCGCCCGACCCCGAACGCTGGTCCGTCGACCTCGCCGTCGCCGGTGGCGACGACGTCAACGTCGCCTGGCGTTCCGGCCGCCTCCGGCTGGCCGATCCCCGCCCCTCCGCCCGCACCCGCCCGGCCGCCGTGGGCGGTCCGGTCGCCGAGGGCATCCTGCTCTCCGCGCCGCGCGTCCTGGACCGGCCCGCCACCCGGGTACGCGCCCGGCTCACCGCCCGCACCGGCGACGGGGGTACGGCGGTGGCCCAGGTGCGCGGCTGGCGCGCCCGGGGCTGGACCGAGTGGCGCGACGCCGCCGAGGCCGTGTTCGACGAACCGGTCCGCCGGGTGCAGGCGCGCGTCGTGCTGACCACCCGGGACGCCGCCTCGGAGGCCACCGTCACCGGGCTGACGCTCGCCGCCGACTCGGCCGCCACCACGGCGGTCCAGCCGGCCGCTCCGCTCACCTACCGGGTGTACGCGACCCGGATCGGCCTGGTCGGCGGCACCACCGCGAACGGGCACACCGTACGCGCCCGGGACCACTTCGCGGCGCTGCCCAGCCGGCGCGGACTGTCCCCGCGTGGCACCGGCGACTACACGGTCAAGGTCTGCACCACCAGCGGAAGCCGCTGCGAGTACGCCCCGGTCTGGGACGTCGGCCCGTGGAACACCCGCGACGACTGGTGGAACCCGTCGTCGATCCGGGAGAACTGGAAGGACCTGCCGCGCGGGCGGCCCGAGGCCCAGGCGGCGTACCAGAGCAACTACAACGGCGGGCTGGACCAGTTCGGACGCACCGTGCGCAACCCGGCCGGGCTGGACCTGGCCGACGGGACGTTCTGGGACGGGCTGCGGCTCACCGACAACGCGTGGGTGGACGTGACGCTGCTGTGGACAGGTGGCGGGGCGCGAGCGGTCGTCGGCTCCGGGCCGCTGAACCTGCGCGCCGGGGCGGGCACCTCGTACGCGAGCCGTGGCCTGGCCGCCACGTACGCCCAGGTGCCGGTGCAGTGCTACGTGACCGGGCAGAAGATCACCGGTACCTATCGCACCACGACGAGGTGGTACCGCCTGGTCGGCGGCACCTACGTCAGCCACGCGTACCTGTCCTCGATCTACGGCGGCACCGTCCCCCGCTGCTGACCCTGCCCTCTCGCCCCCTGACCCCCGTTGATCTTGCAGTTTCGGCCCTTTCGGTGGGGCATTTGTCCTCTGTGCCGGGGCGCCAACTGCAAGATCGCGGGGGTCAGGGGTGGGGGGTGGTGAGGGTGAGGAGGGCGCCGGGGGTGGTGTGGAGGGTTTCTGCGGCTCGGCCGCTGTTCACCGCTATGGCGACCAGGCCGGCGGAGTCGACGTAGACCACCAGGGCGCCGGGCGGAGCGTCGCCGAACGTGCGGCCGTGGACCGCCTCCCGGCCGTTCACCAGCAGCCGCCGCGGCAGGCCGTCGAGCAGCGTGCCCGGCGCGGCGAGCTGGACGTTGCCGAAGTGGTCGACGGTCAGCACCTCGGCGGTGAGGCTGCCCGGCTCGGCGCGGACCACCGGTTCCGGCAGCCGGACCAGCGTGCCCGGATCCACGGCCGGACCGGCCCCGGCCAGTGGCGCGCCCAGCGCCAGCCGCGCGGCCACCGGCGCGAACACGTCCCGCCCGTGGAACGTGCGGGAGACGGCCGGGCCGAGCCAGTCCGGGTTGGTCAGCTCCACCGCCGCGCTCACCCCGCCGAGCGCCTCGGCGGCCGGAAGCAGCAGCCCGTTGTCCGGCCCGACCAGCAGCCCGCCGGGCGCGGCCAGCGCGATGCCTCGGCGTGCGGTGCCGACACCCGGATCGACCACCGCCACGTGCACGCCCCACGGCAGGTACGGCACTGTCTGCGCGAGCACGGCCGCGCCCCGGCGTACGTCGGCCGGCGGCACCAGGTGCGTCACGTCGATCACCCGGACAGCCGGGGCGAGCCGGGCCAGCACCCCGTGGCACGCCGCCACGAACCCGTCGGCCAGCCCGTAGTCGGTGGTCAGCGAGACACAGCTCGGAACGTCGCCCGGCGTGGCGCGGCCCTGGCCCGCGGAGACCGGGCCGCTCATCGCCGGTCCGCCACGGTCAGGCGCCGGGCCAGGCGCAACTCGTCGTGCAGCGGGATGCCGTCCGCCCCGACCTCCGGGATCGTCGGCTTGACCGCGCGGGCCCGGTCGACAGCGCCCGCGTCCACAGCGACGATCCGCAGCCCCCGGCGCTGGTAGAAGCGCAGCGCGCCCAGGTTGTCGTTCGTCGTGACCAGCCAGATCCGGTCCGCCCCGGCGGCGGTGGCCGTCTCCTGCGCGGCGGCCAGCAGGGCGGTGCCCGCGCCGTTGCCCGGTGCCGCCGCGGCCAGGCTGACCACCTCCAGCCCGTCGGCGTCGACCCGGTACGCCAGCGCCCCGGCGAACCCGCCGGTCTCGTCCACCGCCACCAGCGCGGGCAGGTCACGCAGGTCGTAGCGGGTGTCGTGGACCACCACGATCGGCCCGCCCCACTCCCGTTCGTGCAACGCCGCCAGCGCCGCGCGGTCCTCGTCGCGCGCCTGGCGTACCCGGATCGAGGCCATCGGCACACCCTAACCGGGGCGGCCGGGCGGTCAGCCGCGCAGCCGCAGGCCGCGCGGGGTGGCGCGGAAACCGGCGGCGGTGAGCGCGTCGCGCAGCGGGGACGCGTGCACGGCCTCGCCGTCGGCGCGTTCCACCGAGATCGCGCCGAGCGCGCCGGAGTGCACCGCGTCGGCGAGCGCCTTGCCGGCCGCGCCGAGCGTGTCGGTGTCGTCGGTGAACGACAGGATCGTCCGGCCGCCCCGCTCCACGTACAGCACCACGTCACCACCGACCAGGACGACCAGCGCGCCCGCCTTGCGCCCGGCCCGGTGCCCGGTGGCGGGGGCCGCGCCGTCGCCGGAGTCGACCACGCGCTCGGGCCAGGGCAGCGCCGCGCCGTACGGGTTCGCCGGATCGGTGGCGGCGAGCACCACCGCCGGGCCGCCCCGGCCCTGGGAGTCGTCGGCGAGCGCCCGGATCCGGTCGACCGCGCCGGGCACCGCGAACTGTGCCGCGCCCAGCCCTTCCACGAAGTAGCCGCGCCGTGCCGCCCCGCGTTCCTCCAGCGCGGACAGCACCGGGTAGACGGCGGCGAAACCACCGGTGACCTGTTCGGCCACGACCGCGCCCCGGGTCACCACGCCGTGCCGCTCCAGCAGCAGGTCGGCGAGCGCGGCGGCGCGTCGGGTGGGGTCGCTGTCGCGTTCGGGCAGCCGGGACCAGCGGCCGGCCATTGTGGGCGGACCGCCCCGGCTGGGCAGCGCCACCCGGCCGGGCCGGCGGTAGCGGGTGCGCGGCGCCGACGGCCGGGACCGGTGCGCCCCGCCCGCGCCGAGCGCGGCCCGCAGCGGGGCGAGCGTGTCGTTGGTGAGGTGACCGGCCCACACCAGGTCCCACACCGCGCCGGACAGGGCGGCGTCGTCGGTGGCGCCGACCCGGTCGGAGAGCGAGCGGAAGAACAGCGCCTGCCCGTCGGCGAGCGCGTCGAGCACTGATTCGTGCAGCGGGGTCAGCGTCAGCGCCTCGTCCGGCGGGGGGAGCAGCAGCGGGGCGACGTCGGCGTACGCGAGCGTCACCCACCCGTCGCCGCCGGAGATCGCGCCCGCGCCGGCCCACACCACCTCACCACTGGCGCACAGCTCGTCGAGCTGGGCGGGAGAGTAGTCGGCGACCCGGGCGGGCAGCACCAGGCGTTCCAGCGCGGACGCCGGCACGTTCACGCCCTGCAACTGTTCGAGGGCGGCGGCGACCGCCTCGACGCCCCGGGCCGACGAGCCGACCTGCTGCCATCGGGGCAGGAACGTGGCGAGCGCGCGCGGCGGCACCGGTTCGATCTCCCGGCGCAACGCGGCCAGGGAGCGGCGGCGCAGCAGGCGCAGCACCTCCGCGTCGCACCACTGCGTGCCCACCGTGTCCGGGGCGAACTCGCCGGAGACCACCCGGCCGTTCGCCGCGAGCCGCCGCAGCGCCTGCTCCACCACGAACACGCCGAGCCCGAACCGGGCCGCACAGGTGGCCGCCGCGAACGGGCCGTGCGTGCGGGCGTACCGGGCGACCAGGTCGGTGAGCGGATCGGCGACCGGCGCGAGGTACGCCTCGGCGACCCCGACGGGCAGCGCCACGCCGAGCGCGTCGCGCAGCCGGGCGGCGTCCTCCACGACCACCCAGCGGTCCTCGCCGGCGATCCGGACCCGCAGCACCCGGCGGGCCGCCGCCAGCTCATCGGCCCAGGACTCCGGCACACCGCGCTCGGCCAGCTCGGCGCTGCTCAGGTCACCGACCACGCGCAGCAGCTCGACCACGTCCTCCGGGTCGCGGGGCCGACGCTGCTCGGTGCGCCAGCGCAGTTGGCGGGCGGTCTCGGCGAGCACCTCCGGGTCGAGCAGCTCCCGCAGATCGACCCGGCCCAGCAGTTCGCCGAGCAGCCCGGAGTCGAGCGCCAGCGCGGCGGCCCGCCGCTCGGCCAGCGGGGCGTCGCCCTCGTAGAGGAACGCGCCGACGTACCCGAACAGCAGCGACCGCGCGAACGGCGACGGGCGCTCGGACTCCACCTCGACCAGGCGTACCTTGCGGGCGGCCAGGTCACGCATTAACTCGGCCAGAGCGGGCTGGTCGAAGACGTCCTGGAGGCACTCGCGGGCGGCCTCCAGCGTGACCGGGAAGTCGGCGTACTCGCGGGCCACGTCGAGCAGTTGCGCGGCCCGCTGGCGTTGCTGCCACAGCGGCTGCCGCCGCCGGGGGTCACGGCGGGGCAGCAGCAGCGACCGGGCCGCGCACTCGCGGAACCGGGATGCGAACAGCGCGGACGTGCCCACCGACTCCTCGACCAGCTGGGCGATCTCGTCCGGCTCGAACACGACCACGTCGGCGCCGGGCGGCGTCTCGGCGGTGTCCGGCAGGCGCACCACGATGCCGTCGTCGGAGGGCATGACCTGGGCGTCCACGCCGTACCGCTCGGCCAGCCGGCGGCCGATCGCGAGCGCCCACGGCCCGTTGACGCGCGCGCCGAGCACCGAGTGCACGGCGAGCCGCCAGTCGCCCAGCTCGTCGCGGAACCGTTCGACCACCACCGTCCGGTCGTCCGGCAGCGACCGGGTGGCCGCCTTCTGCTCGCGCAGGTAGTTCATCAGGTTGCCGGCGGCCCAGTCGTCCAGCCCACCGGCGCGCAGCGCCGCCACCGCGTCGGCGTCGGACTGCCGCAGCAGCGCCCGGACCCGGGCGCCGATCGCCCGGCCCAGCTCGACCGGACGGCCGAGCTGGTCGCCCTTCCAGAACGGCATCCGGGCCGCCTGCCCCGGCGCGGGGGAGACGAGCACCCGGTCGGGCGTGATCTCCTCGATCCGCCAGGACGACGAGCCGAGCAGGAACACGTCACCCACCCGGGACTCGTAGACCATCTCCTCGTCCAGCTCACCCACCCGGGCGGCCCGCTCGGCGCCGGCCAGGAACACACCGAACAGGCCCCGGTCGGGGATGGTGCCGCCGCTGGTCACGGCGAGCCGCTGGGCGCCGGGCCGGCCGGTCAGCACGTCGGTGGCGCGGTCCCAGACCAGCCGCGGCCGCAGCTCGGCGAACGCGGTGGACGGGTAGCGCCCGGAGAGCATGTCGAGCACCGCGTGCAGCGCCGAGTCGGGCAGCTCCGCGAACGGCGCCGCCCGGCGGATCAGCACGGCCAGGTCGCCGAGCCGCCACGGCTCCAGCGCCACCATCGCGACGATCTGCTGGGCCAGCACGTCGAGCGGGTTGCGCGGGTAGTGCAGCTCCTCGATCGCCCCGGCGCCCATCCGCTCGGCCACCACCGTGCAGGAGAGCAGGTCGCCCCGGTGCTTGGGGAAGACGACGCCGCGCGAGACCGCGCCCACCTGGTGCCCGGCCCGCCCGACCCGTTGCAGCCCGGCGGCCACGCTCGGCGGCGCCTCGATCTGCACCACCAGGTCGACGGCGCCCATGTCGATGCCCAGCTCCAGGCTGGACGTGGCCACCACGGCGGGCAGGCGCCCGGACTTGAGCGCCTCCTCGATCTGCTTGCGCTCCTCCCGGGACACGCTGCCGTGGTGCGCCCGCGCGATCACCGCCGGGGCCCCGGTCGCCGCGCCGGACTGCGCCATCACCTCGGCCGGCTGCCGCGGCGCGCGCACCGGCCCCACCGGCCCGCCGAACGCCTCCGCCCCGCGCCGGGCCCGGCTCCCGTCGGCCGGCCCGCCGCCGGACATCGGGCCGAGCCCGTCGGCGTCGTCGAGCCCGGCCTCGTCGCCGGCCGGCGGGCCGTCGACGCCGGGCAGCAGATCGGATACGCGCACCGGCTCCCCGCCCCGGGCCACGCGGCTGCCATCCGGGGCGGACGCCGCCTCCAACTCCTCGGCGGCCAGCTCGTTGAGGCGGGCGCAGAGCCGTTCGGCGCTGCGCCGGGAGTTGGTGAACACGATCGTGGACCGGTGCGCGCGGATCAGCGAGAACACGCGTTCCTCGACGGCCGGCCAGATCGAGGGGCGGCGGGGGGCGAGCCCGCCGAGGTCGTCCTCCGGTGGCTCCTGCTCGTCGAGGCGCGTCATGTCCTCCACCGGGACCTGGACGCTCACCTCGATGGTCTTGTCGGCCGGCGGCTGCACCACGTCGACCGGGCGGGCGCCGCCGAGGAAGCGGGCGCACACGTCGATCGGCCGGACCGTGGCGGAGAGCCCGATCCGCTGGGCGGGCCGCTCCAGCAGCGCGTCGAGGCGTTCCAGGGACAGCGCGAGGTGGGCGCCGCGCTTGGTGCCCGCGACCGCGTGCACCTCGTCCAGGATGACCGTGTCCACGCCGCGCAGCGAGTCGCGGGCGGCGGAGGTGAGCAGCAGGAACAGGGACTCGGGCGTGGTGATGAGGATGTCCGGCGGGGTGCGGGCGAAGGCGCGGCGCTCGTCGGCCGGGGTGTCCCCGGTTCGCATGCCGACGGTGACGTCGGGCGGGGCCAGGCCGAGCCGGGCGGCGGCCTGGCGGATCCCGGTGAGCGGGGCGCGCAGGTTGCGTTCGACGTCGACGGCGAGCGCCTTGAGCGGGCTGACGTAGAGCACGCGGCAGCGTCGGCGGGGGTCGGCCGGCGGCGGTTCCTTGGCGAGCCGGTCCAGTGACCAGAGGAAGGCCGCGAGCGTCTTGCCGGAGCCGGTCGGCGCGACGACCAGGGCGTTGCGCCCGGCGGCCACCGAACGCCAGGCGCCCTGCTGGGCCGGGGTGGGCGCGGCGAACGCCGCGGTGAACCACTCCCGGGTCGCCGCGCCGAACTCCTGGAGCACCCCGCCCGACCGGGTCACCTCGTCCGCCACGACCCCATCCTGCCGCGCCGGTGTGACATCCGGCCGCCTCGCCGGAGCGATCTGTCCCGGCGACGACGCTCAGGGAGGGAAATGGGTGGTTATTCCGTTAAGTCTTACTTAACTGGTTGCTTGTGCACTGCAACATAAAGTAACTTCACTCGCGATGCGGCGTGGGCTGGAGGCGTGGATGACCGTCGAGGAACGAGGCTTCGGGCCCGGCACCGACCTGCTCCTCCGTCAGGTCGACGGCCGGCTGGCCGCGCTCCGCGCCGGGCTGCGGGGTCCCGACCTCGAACTGGCCGAGGAGCTGGCCCGGCGGCTGCGCGAGATGATCCTCGCCACCGCCCGTTCCAGTGCCGCCGACCGGGCGCGCGTGCGGGCCGCCGTGCACTACTTCGTCCAGCGCCGGGAGAGCCGCGACGCCCGGCTGCCGCTGCGGTCCCTCGCCGTCGCCCAGCGCGCCGTCGACCGGGCCGCCCGCCAGCTGGACTCCACCGCCCTGTCCTGACCGGCCCACCCGACCTGACCGGCGCCCGAACTCCGCGTTGATCAAGGAGTTCGTGTCACCGCACCAGCCTGCCCCGGACACAAACTCCTTGATCACCGCGAGAAGGTGGGTGGGGTGGGTGGGGGGGAGATGGGTGGCTTTTGGGGAAAAGGGCGCGGTTGGGGTTGGTTGTGACGTCTGATCGGTTGTGTCCCAGCGTGTTCCGGCGCGCTGTCACCTCGACCGGGAGTACGCGTGCTCGTCCTGCTGATCGTGCACCTGGTGGCGGCGCTGCTCGCCCCGCTGCTGGTCCGCCGGTGGGGTCCACGCGCCTGCCTGCTGCTCGCGCTCGCCCCGGCCGCCACCGCGGTCTGGGCGGCGGCCCACACCGGGGCGGTACGCGACGGCGGCGCGGTCGTCGAGACGTACCAGTGGATCCCGGAGCTGCAGTTCGACGTGGCGCTGCGGGTCACCACGCTGTCCTGGCTGATGCTGCTGCTGGTCGGTGGCGTCGGCGCGCTGGTGCTCGTCTACTCCGCCCGCTACTTCGAACCCGGGTCGGTCGGGCTGGCCCGGTTCGCCGCCGTCATGGTCGCCTTCGCCGGGGCGATGCTCGGCCTCGTCGTCTCCGACGACCTGCTGCTGCTCTACGTCTTCTGGGAACTGACCACCGTCTTCTCGTACCTGCTGATCGGGCACAGCACCGAGCGCCGGTCCAGCCGGTGGGCGGCCGCGCAGGCGCTCACCGTGACCACGCTGGGCGGCCTGGCGATGCTCGTCGGGTTCCTGATGCTCGGTCACCACGCGGGCGGCTACCGCTGGTCGTCGGTGGCGTCCGCGCCGCTGCCCGGCGGCGGATACCTGGCGCTGGCGGTGCTGCTCGTCCTCGCCGGCGCGCTGGCGAAGTCGGCGGTGTTCCCGTTCAACGCCTGGCTGCCGGTGGCGATGGCCGCGCCGACACCGGTCAGCGCGTACCTGCACGCGGCGGCCATGGTGAAGGCCGGCATCTTCCTCATCGGACTGCTCGGCCCGGCGCTCGCCGCGGCCGGACCGTGGCGGCCGGTCACCGTCGTCGCCGGGCTGGTCTCGCTGGTCCTGGGTGGCTGGGCGGCGCTGCGGCAGACCGACCTGAAGCTGCTGCTGGCGTACGGCACGGTCAGTCAACTCGGACTGCTCGCCGTGCTGTTCGGGGCGGGCACCCCGAAGGCGGCGCTGGCCGGCGTGGCGATGCTGGCGGCGCACGCGCTGTTCAAGGCGGCGCTGTTCCTGGTCGTCGGCATCCTCGACCACGAGGCGGGCACCCGTGACCTGCGGGACCTGTCCGGGGTGGGCCGGGCCGCGCCGTGGCTGGCGATCGTCGCCACGCTCGCCGCCGCCTCGATGGCCGGCGTGCCGCCGCTGCTGGGGTTCGTGGCCAAGGAGTCGGTGCTCGCCGCGTTCACCGGCGACCCGTTCGTGCTCGCCGTGCTGGTGGCCGGCAGCGCGCTCACCGTCGCGTACAGCATCAGGTTCGTCTGGGGCGCGTTCGGCACCCGGCCCGGCGTCGCGGACACGGAGGTGGCCCGGCCACCGGCCGCGATGCTCGTACCCCCGGCGCTGCTCGCCGTGGCCGGGCTCGCCGCCGGTCCGGCCGCCGGGTGGCTGAGCGGCCTGTTCGAGCCGTACGCGGAGTTGTTCGGGCCGGTCGAGGAGCATCTGGCGCTCTGGCACGGGCCGACCGCGGCGCTCGGCCTCTCCGCCCTCGTGCTGGCCGGCGGCGCGGCGCTGCACCTGGTCCGCGGCCCGCTCGCGCCCGCGCTGGCGCGGCTGCGCTCGCCGGTGAGCGGCAACCAGGGGTACGAGTGGGTGACGCACGGCTTCGACCGGCTCGCCATCGAGGTCACCGGCGCCACCCAGCGCGGCTCGCTGCCGCAGTACCTCGGTACGGTGCTGCTCGCGCTGGTGTTCGTGCCCGGCGGGGCGATGCTCGCCACCGCGCCGTGGCGGGTCGAGCTGGCGGTGTGGGACAACCCGGCCCAGCTCGTGGTCGCGGTGGTGATCGCGGTGGCCGCGCTGCTCGCGGTCGGCGCGCGTCGCCGGCTCACCGCGATGCTGCTGGTCGGGGTCACCGGCTACGGCACCGCGATGATGTTCGTCCTCTACGGCGCGCCGGACGTGGCGCTGACCCAGTTCCTGGTGGAGACCGCCACGATCGCCGTGTTCGTGCTGGTGCTGCGCCGGCTGCCGGAACGCTTCTCGGCGCGTCCGCTGCGCCGCAGCCGCTGGGTGCGGCGCGGCATCGGGATCGCCGCCGGCGTGGTGATGGCCGGCCTGGCGCTGACCGCGGCCGGAGCGCGCCGGGCGCCGTCGATCTCCGCCGACTTCCCCCAGCTCGCCCTCGTCGAGGGGTACGGCCGCAACGTCGTGAACGTGACCCTGGTGGACATCCGGGCCTGGGACACCATGGGGGAGATCTCGGTGCTCGTGGTGACCGCGACCGGTGTGGCCAGCCTGATCTACGAGCGTTCCCGCACCGGGCCGCGTCCGCGCCGCCCGCGGCCGGTCGCGATGCGCGCCGGTGACCGGCGCACGGTGTGGCTGCGCGGCGGGCAGACGCTGCCGGAGCGGCGGCGCTCGATCGTGTTCGAGGTGGTCACCCGGCTGATCTTCCACACTGTACTGATCTTCTCGCTGTTCCTGCTCTTCTCCGGGCACAACGCCCCCGGTGGCGGTTTCGCCGGCGGCCTGGTGGCGGGCCTCGCGCTGGCCCTGCGCTATCTGGCCGGCGGCCGGTACGAGCTGGCCGAGGCGGCGCCGGTCGGGGCCGGCACCGTGCTCGGCGCGGGTCTGGGCATCTCGGTCGGCAGCGGGGTGCTCGGGCTGGCGCTGACCGGCGACGTGCTGCAGAGCGTCAAGGTCGGCCTGTGGCTGCCGGTGATCGGCGACTTCTACCTGGTCACGTCGCTCTTCTTTGACATCGGCGTCTACCTGGTGGTGGTCGGGCTGGTGCTGGACATCCTGCGCAGCCTGGGCGCCGAGGTGGACCGGCACGTGGAGGCCGCCGGCGAGGCGGGACGCGGGTTGATCGTCCAGCGGGACGGCCCGACATGACCAGGGGGGCGGCCGGGCCGACGCTGGTGCTGGTGCTGGCGGTCGGGGTGCTCGTCGCCGCCGGTGTCACGTTGCTGCTGGAACGCAGCCTGACCCGGATCCTGCTCGGCATCATCCTGCTCGGCAACGGCGTGAACCTGCTCATCCTGCTCGGCGGGCGAGCCGGCGCCGCACCGTTCGTGGGCTCCTCCCCGCAGGGTGAGATGAGCGACGCGCTGCCCCAGGCCATGGTGCTCACCGCAGTGGTGATCACGTTCGGGCTGACCGCGTTCCTGCTCGCCGTCGCGTACCGCAGCTGGTACACCAGCGGCGACGACGAGGTGCAGGACGACCTGGAGGACCGGCAGATCGTCCGGCTCGCCGAGAGCAACGAGGTGTCGACCGCGGACCACGGCGGCGAGGGCCCGGACGACGACCCGGAGCAGGTGGACCCGGAGCCGGCCCGCCGGCGGCTGCGCCGGGACGGTGAGACATGAGCGGGCTCGTGCCGCTGCCGGTGGTGGTGCCGCTGCTCGGCGCGGCGCTCACCCTCCTGCTGTCCGGGCGGCCCCGCCTGCAGCGGTCGATAAGCGTGCTCTGCCTGTCCAGCGTCCTGGTGGTGGCGGCGGTGCTGCTGGTCGAGGCGTACCGGTTCGAGCCGGTGGTGGTGCAGGTGGGCGGCTGGCCGGCGCCGGTGGGCATCGTGCTGGTGGCCGACCAGCTGGCGGCGCTGATGGTGCTGGTCTCCTCAGCGGTGACCTTGTGCGTGCTGCTCTACTCGATCGGCCAGGGCCGGGGGGAGACCGGCGAGACCGCGCCGGTGAGCATCTACCACCCCACGTACCTGGTGCTCACCGCGGGCGTGACGAACGCCTTCCTGGCCGGGGACCTGTTCAACCTCTTCGTCGGCTTCGAGATCCTGCTCGCCGCGAGCTTCGTGCTGATCACGCTGGGCGGCACCGAGGTGCGGCTGCGCACCGGCTCGACGTACGTGGTGGTCAGCATCCTGTCGTCGCTGCTGTTCCTGTCCGCGGTGGGGCTGGTGTACGCCGCCACCGGCACGCTGAACATGGCGCAGCTCGCCGGCCGGCTGGACGCGCTGCCGTCGGGCGTACGCCTGACGCTGCAACTGATGCTGCTGCTCGCGTTCGGGATCAAGGCGGCGGTGTTCCCGCTGTCGGCGTGGTTGCCGGACAGTTACCCGACCGCGCCCGCGCCGGTGACCGCTGTCTTCGCCGGCCTGCTCACCAAGGTCGGCGTGTACGCGATCATCCGCACCGAGACGCTGCTGTTCCCCGGCGGCCAGGTCGCCGGCCTGCTGATGGTGGTGGCCGGCCTGACCATGGTGGTCGGCATCCTCGGCGCGGTGGCCCAGTCGGACCTGAAGCGGCTGCTGTCGTTCACGCTGGTCAGCCACATCGGTTACATGATCTTCGGGGTGGCGCTGAGCAGCGTCGCCGGCCTGTCCGGGGCGATCTTCTACGTGGTGCACCACATCACCATCCAGACCACGCTGTTCCTGGTCGCCGGCCTGGTCGAGGAGCGGGCGGGCAGCACCGACCTGCGCCGTATCGGCGGGCTGGCGCGGATCGCCCCGATGCTCGGCGTGCTCTTCTTCGTCCCGGCGATGAACCTGGCGGGCATCCCGCCGTTCTCCGGCTTCCTCGGCAAGCTGGGTCTGCTCCAGGCCGGCGTGGCGGCGGGCGGGACGCTGCCCGCCGTGCTGGTCGGGGCCGGCACGCTGACCAGCCTGCTCACGCTCTACGCGGCCTCCCGGGTGTGGAACATCGCGTTCTGGCGGGCGCCCCGGCTGGCCTCCACCACCGTGCCGGCCCGGCTGCCCGGCCTGATGGTCGGCGCCACCACCGCCCTGGTCGCGCTCGGCGTGCTGTTCACGCTGGCGGCCGGGCCGCTGTTCCAGGTCACCTCGAACGCGGCCACCGACCTGCGCGAACGCACCCCGTACGTGCGGGCGGTCCTGCCCCGGGACGTGCCATGACCGACGACCTGCCCCCGGGCGGGGGCGCGACCGGGGAGCCGACGGGCGTACCCCGGGCCGCGCCCGAGCCCGACGCGCCGATTCAGGTGGTGGGCCGGGGTGGGCGGCGCCGCGACCAGGCGCTCGCGCTCGGCTGGCTGGTCGCCGCGTGGCTGCTGCTGTGGGGCGACGTGTCAGTGGGCAACCTCATCGCCGGGCTGGTGGTCGGCGCGGCCGTGCTGCTGTTCTTCCCGCTGCCGCCGGTCACGTTCGGCGGCCGGTTCCGCCCCCGCGCGCTGCTGGTCTTCCTGATCACCTTCATCGCGGAGCTGGTGAGCGCCAGCCTGCACGTGGCCGCCGTGGCGCTGCGCTTCGGTTACCGCCCGCGCGGCGCCATCATCGCGGTGCCGCTGCGCGTGCGTACCGACCTCAACCTGGCGCTCACCGCCGAGGTGATCTCGCTGGTGCCGGGCACGCTGATCATCGACGTCGACCGGGCCGCGGGCGTGCTCTACGTGCACGTGCTCGACGTGCGTGGCCCCGAGGACATCACCGGCAGCCGCGAGCGCGTGCTCGCCGTCGAACGGCGCATCGTCCGCGCCATCGGATCTCCCGCCGAGGTACGCCGGCTCGACCTCGAACCCGCCGAACGGAGGAACCACCCGTGACAGTCCTGCTCGCCGTCGCGCTCACCGTGCTGCTCTCGGCCACCGCGCTGCTCGCCCTGGCCCGCATCTACCGCGGCCCGTCCCTGCTCGACCGGGTCGTCGGCGCCGACCTGCTGCTGTCGGCGATGCTCGCCGCGGTGGGGGCGGAGGCCGCCGTGAACCGGCACGCCACCACGCTGCCCGTGCTCGTGGTGCTCTCCCTGCTCGGCTTCATCGGTTCGGTGTCGCTGGTGCGCTTCGCGGTCCGGGCCGAAGCATGAGTGCCGGCACGATCGCGGACTGGGCGGGCGGGGTCCTGCTGCTGGCCGGGGCGGTGCTGGGGCTGATCGCCGGCATCGGGCTGGTCCGCTTCCCGGACGTGCTGGACCGGATGCACACGGCCACCAAGCCGCAGGTGCTGGGCGTCCTGCTGCTGCTGGCCGGGCTGGCGCTGCGTCTGCGTACCCCCTCGGACCTGGGCATGCTGGTCCTGGTGGCGATCTTCCAGCTCTCCACCGCGCCGGTGGCGGCGCAGATGATCGGCCGGGCGGCCTACCGGTCCGGCCGGGTCGACCGGAGCCTGCTGGACGTGGACGAGCTCGCCGGGCGGTGAACCGGACGTGGGGGAGGGTTCCCGGCACCCTCAGCGGACGTCCAGCCGGTACCGATAAAATGGGCCGCATGATCGACTCTCCTGCCCCGGAGGGCAGCAGTAGCCGGCCGGGTCATACCCGGCGAATTCCCTCCCCGACGACCCCGGGAGCACTGAACCTCCCGTGCTGATCCTCGTCGGTCTCCTTCTCATCATCGTGCTCACCGCCGCCACCGGTTACTTCGTGGCCCAGGAGTTCGGTTACGTCGCCGTGGACCGGGGCAAGCTCAAGCAGCTCGCCGACGGTGGCGATCGTGCCGCGGCCCGGGCCCTGGAGGTCACCGCGCGGCTCTCGTTCATGCTGTCCGGCGCCCAACTGGGCATCACCGTGACCGCCCTGCTCGTCGGTTACGTCGCCGAGCCGTTCCTCGGCGCCGGGCTGGCCGACCTGCTCGGCCTCACCGGCATCTCCAGCGCGGTGGCGTTGCCGCTGTCGGTGGCGCTGGCCCTGGTCATCGCCACAGTGGTGCAGATGGTCCTGGGTGAGCTGGCCCCGAAGAACCTGGCCATCGCCCGCGCCGAGCCGCTGGCCCGGGCGCTGTCCCGGTCCACCCTGATGTACCTGAAGATCGCCGGCCCGCTGATCACGCTCTTCGACCGGGCCGCGGTACGGCTGCTCCGCCGCATCGGCATCGAGCCGATCGAGGAGCTGCCCAGCGGCGCCACCCCGCAGGACCTGGAGCAGATCATCGCCGAGTCCCGGGAGGAGGGGCACCTCGACGCCGAGATGTCCGACCTGCTGGACCGGGGCCTGGACTTCCGGGAGCTGACCGCCGGCGAGGCGATGGTGCCCCGCGTCGACGTGCACACCGTGCGGGCCGACGAGCCGGTCAGCCGCATCGTCGAGCTGCTGGACACCGGCCACTCCCGGTTCCCGGTGCGCGGCGCCGAGGGCGTCGACGACCTGATCGGCGTGGTCGGCATCGCCGACGTGCTCGGGGTGCCCCCGGCGCAGCGCGCGACCACCCGGGTCGACGCGGTGGCCGTACCCCCGTTGCTCGTGCCCGAGACGCTGCCGCTGCCGACGGTGCTCGACCGGCTGCGGTCCGGGCACCGGCAGCTCGCCTGCGTGGTCGACGAGTACGGCGGCTTCGCCGGCGTGATCACGCTGGAGGACCTGGCCGAGGAGCTGGTCGGGCCGATCCGCGACGAGGACGACCCGCCGGACCGGGCCGCGGCGCGGCAGGAGGACGGCTCCTGGGTCGTCCCCGCGCGCTGGCGCATCGACGAGGTCGCCGACAGCACCGGCATCGAACTGCCCGAGGCGCCCGAGTACGACACGCTCTCCGGGCTGGTGATGCGGGAGCTGGGCCGGGTGCCCGAGGTCGGTGACCGGCTGGAGATCCCGGTCGCCGCCGACGGCGACGAGCCGGCCTCCGGCCCGCGGGTGCTGGTCGAGGTGCTCGCCGTGGACCGGCACGTGGCCGACTCGGTACGGCTGCGGTCCACCGCCGACGTTTCCGGGGAGGGTGCGGCATGACCCCCGGGTTCGCGTTGTTCTTCTCCGTGGTGCTGCTGGCGCTCAACGGATTCTTCGTGGCCGCCGAGTTCGCGCTCGTCGCGGCCAAGCGGTACCGGCTGGAGCAGTCGGCCGCCGGTGGCGGCCGGGCCGCCCGCGCGGCGCTCGACGGCGTCCGCGAGCTGAGCCTCATGCTGGCCGGCGCGCAGCTCGGCATCACGCTGTGCACGCTGGGCCTGGGCGCGCTGGCCGAACCGGCCATCGAACGGCTGATCAGCCCGCTGCTGCACGCGGTCGGCCTGCCCACCGCGGCCAGTCACGTGGTGGCGCTGGTGTTCGCGCTGTCCCTGGTGACGTTCCTGCACCTGGTGGTCGGCGAGATGGCCCCGAAGTCGTGGGCGATCACCGACGCGGAGCGTTCGGCGACGCTGCTGGCGCTGCCGTTCCGGGCCTTCGCCCGGATCGTCCGGCCGGTGCTCTCCGTGCTCAACGGGCTCGCCAACGCGATGCTGCGGCTGTTCGGCGTGCAGCAGCAGGACCAGCTCGCCCAGGTGCACGGCCCGGACGAGCTGCGCATCCTGCTGGAGCAGTCCCGGGAGCACGGGCTGCTCGGCGCCGAGCAGCACCAGCTGCTCAGCAGCATGCTGGAGCTTCAGGGCACCACTGTGGCGCAGGTGATGGAGCCGTTCGACCGGATCGTCACGGTGGGCCGCGACGAGACCGCCGAGCGGATCGAGCACGTCTCCCGCGACAGCGGCCGGTCCCGGCTCGCCGTGGTCGACGCCGGTGGCGAGGTGTGCGGCCTGGTGCACGTACGCGAGGCGGTGCGTGCCGTCACCACCGGCCGCCCGGCGACCGCGGACGAGCTGATGACCAACGCCTTCACGCTGCCGGCCGAGGCGTCGGTGACCGAGGCGGTGGCCGCCATGCGGGCGCAGCAGGCGCAGCTCGCGCTGGTGAGCAACGGTGGCGGGCCGACCCGGCCGATCGGGTTCGTCGCGCTGGAGGACCTCCTGGAGGAGGTCATCGGCGAGTTCGACGACGAGACCGACCCGGTGCCGCGAGGCCGCCGGATGCGCTGACCGTCATGATCCGTACCGGCCCGGCGAGGTGGGAGACCACCTCGCCGGGCCGGCGTCCGTTGCGGCGTCTGGCACCCGGCGTCCGGCGCCCGGCAGCCGGCGTCCGGCGTCCGCTTCGGTCGGGCATGGCCCGGCGGGCAGCGGGAATGCCCCGGCATGCGGTTGACCGGGGTGTCGCGGGACTCCGCCTGGACGGGGCTCTCGGTGAGCACCACGCTGCCCAATCCGAGCACCCGGCCGGGCCTGCGCCTGCCGGGCCGGGTGACGCTCAGCGCCGGCGGATCGGACGTACCGGTCCGGCACATCCGGCTCGGCCTGGTCACCCAGGTCGAACCGGAGGACCCGGAGGCGCCGCGCCGCCTGGTGCAGTTCCAGACGTGGACGATCGCGGGCCGGTTCGTGGTGCCGGCCGGACGACGGCGCGCCGTCGAGTTCGCCGTGCCGCTGCCGTGGGAGTCACCGGTGACCACGTACGGCGGGGTGCCGCTGCTGAGCCTGCGTACCGGGCTGCGTACCGAGGTGTCGGTGGATCCGGAGGTCGACCAGGGCGCGATGGTGCCGGTGCTGATCCACCCGCTGCCCTCCCAGGAGCACGTGCTCGCCGCGCTGGACACGCTCGGCTTCGCGATCCGGCAGGCCGGGCTGCGCGAGGGACGCCTGCCGGGGGTGGAGCAGACGCTGCCGTTCCAGCAGTGGTACGGCTTCTGGGCCGCCCCGCTCTACGCCGGGCCGATGACCGAACTCGAAATGATCATGCTGACCGACTCGGCCGGCATGGAGGTGCTGCTCTGGCTGGACCGGCGGCTCTCCCTGGCCGGGATCACCCACCAGAGCATCAGCCGGTTCCGGATCTGGCACGCCGGGGCCGACCAGCGGGACTGGGTGGCGACTGTGGACGGCTGGCTGCGGCACGCCATCGACAGGCACGCGGCAGCGGCGGCGCACGCCGACTGGTCGGCCACGATCCGCGAGTCGGCGCACGTCAGCCGCCCGCCCGACCGTCCGGTCGCGCCCGGCTACGGGCTCGGCGGCACGGCCGGCGGCGCGGGCATCGGCGGCGGTGGCGGTGGGGGCGACGGCACGTGATCTTGTTAAGAAGGGGCCCTTCCTATGCCGGAGGCGTTAAGAAGGGGCCCTTCCTTACACCTCAGCCGGCGGCGAGCTTGAGGCTGAAGCCGAGGAACAGCATCGCCACCGCCGTGGTCCCGGTCGCGGCCAGCCGACGGCGCTGCCGGAACTGGGCCGCCAGGAACGTGCCGGTGAAGATCAGCGCGGTCAGGTAGAGCGCGCTGGCGACCTGCGCGATCAGCCCGAGCAGCAGGAACGACAGCGCCGGCCAGGCGTACCCGGGGTCGACGAACTGGATGAAGAACGAGACGAAGAACAGGATCGCCTTCGGGTTGAGCAGGCTGATCACCAGCGCCCGCCGGAACGGCTCCTGCGGCCCGGCCGGCTCGACCTCGTCGATCAGGCGCGGCGTGGCCGGGTCGTTGCGGTCGCGCCAGCGCCGCCACGCGCCGCGCAGCATGGCCAGCCCCAGCCACCCGAGGTACGCCGCGCCGGCGTACTTGATCACCAGGTAGAGCGGTGGGTACGCCTGGAGCAGCGAGGCCACCCCGGCGGCGGAGAGGAACATCAGCACCGCGTCGCCGACGAACACCCCGGCCGCGGCCCGGTAACCGGTGGCCACGCCCCGGCGGGCGGCGGTGGCCAGCACGAAGAGCGAGTTCGGTCCGGGCAGCAGCACGATCGCCACGGTGCCCAGCACGTACGTCCAGATGTCGGTGATCCCCAGCACGCCGGACATCATGACGCCACGGGGGCCGCCGCGCGAAGACGTTCCCGCAGGCTGGCCTGTGCGCTCGGCCACTCCTGCGCGAGCATGGAGTACTGCACGGTGTCGCGCCAGGAGCCGTCGGCGCGCTGCTTGTGCTGCCGCAGCACGCCCTCCCGGCTCGCGCCGAGCCGTTCGATGGCCCGCTGGGAGCGCTCGTTGCGGATGTCGGTGTGCCAGACCACGCGCACCGCGTCCAGCTCGTCGAAGGCACGGCCCAGCAGCAGCAGCTTCGCCTCGGTGTTGACGCCGGTACGCCACCAGGGGCGGCCCAGCCAGGTGTAGCCGATCGCCAGCGACCGGCGTACCGGGTCGATCTCGTAGTACGAGGTGGTGCCGATGACCGCGCCGGTGGTGGCGCAGCGCTGCGCCCAGCACACCTGCTCGCCGCGCTCCTGCGCGTCCAGGTAGCCGCCGATCACCCGGCGCATCTCGTCGGCGTCGGCCGGCCGCGTACCGCCCAGGTGCTGCCACACCTGCGGGTCGTCGGTGGCGGCGTGCAGCTCGTCGGCGTGGGCGAGGTCGAGCGGCTCCAGCACCACGTGCTCGCCGCGCAGCACCGCCGGCTCGTGCCACGGCGAGCGGGCCGCCCGCAGGTACGCCGGCACCGGCGCGCTCACCCCGGGGGCGGGTTCGGGTCGGCCCGGTGTGAGCCGCAGCGGCACCACACCGGCCCAGTACGGCAGCGCCTCGTCGGCCGGCTCGTCGTTGACGCCGCCGGTGCGCACCCGTACCGACACTTCCCGCAGCGGCAGCGCCAGCACCGCCGTCTCGGCCAGCTCGCGCCGGTTCGGCGGGCGGCTCTCGGCGGAGCGCCCGGTGGCCACCTTCTCGATCAGCGCGGTCATCACCGCCGCCTTCTCGTCCGTGTCCTCGACCAGCCGGGCGGTGCCGTGCGCCACCACGGACCGGTAGTTGGCGCTGTGGTGGAACTGCGACCGCGCGTAGACCAGCCCGTCGAGGTGGGTGACGGCGACGCAGACCGGCAGCCCGGCCTCGCCCCGGGCGGCCAGCAGTGGCCGGCTGCCGGTGGAGCCGTGCAGGTAGAGCGTGTCGCCGACGCGCACGTGCAGGGTCGGCAGGACGCGCGGCTCGCCGTCGACGGTGAACGACAGCGCGCAGTGGTACGCCTCGTCGAGCAGCGCGTGCGCGGTGGCCGCGTCGTAGCGCATCCGGTCGCGGACGCGGCTGGCCGTGGTGCGGGGGGTCGGAGGGTACATGTGACATCCCACCTTTGTTCTAGTACAATTCCCAAACTGTGGCAGCACATTATCAGGTCACCGGCTCGACCTCCGCCGCGATTTCGGCCAGCGTCGAATCGGGCATCCGCAGCGGCGCGCTCGCCCCGGGCGACGCCCTGCCCGCCGTCCGGGCTCTCGCCGCCGACCTCGGCGTCAGCCCGGCCACCGTCGCGAAGGCGTACCAGGAACTGCGGCAACGTGGCCTGGTCGCGACCGCCGGCCGGCACGGCACCCGGGTCCGCCCCCGCCCACCGGTGGCCGCCCGCCGCGCCGCGCTGCTGCCCCCGCCGCTGCCCGGCGGCCGCGACCTCTCCGCCGGCCAGCCCGACCCCCGGCTGCTGCCCCCGCTCGGGCCGCACCTCGCCGCGCTCGCCGCCGACATCGGACCCCCCGGCGGGTACGCGACCGACGCCGTGCTGCCCGACCTGGCCGCCCTGGCGACGGACCGGCTCGCCGCGGACGGGGTCCCGGCCGGCGAGCTCACAGTCACCGGCGGCGCGCTCGACGGCATCGAACGGCTGCTCGCCGCCCACCTGCGCCCCGGCGACGCGGTCGCGGTGGAGGACCCGGGCTGGGCCAACCTGCTCGACCTGATCGCCGCGCTCGGGCTGCGTACCGTCGGGGTGCCGGTGGACGACGACGGCCCCACAGTCGGCGGCGTCCGCGCGGCGCTGGCCGCCGGGGTCCGGGCGCTCGTCGTGACCAGCCGGGCGCAGAACCCGACCGGCGCGGCCGTCTCCGCCGACCGGGCCGACGCGCTGCGGACACTGCTGGACGGCCGCGCCGACCTGCTGCTGATCGAGGACGACCACGCCGCCGAGCTGGCCCGCGTACCCCTGCATCCGCTCGCCGGGGCGACCCCGGCGTGGGCGTTCGTCCGGTCGGTGAGCAAGCCCTACGGGCCCGACCTGCGGCTCGCGGTGCTGGCCGGCGACGAGGCCACAGTGGCCCGGGTGGCCGGCCGGGCGCGGGTCGGCGCCGGCTGGGTGTCCACGGTGCTGCAACGGCTGGTCGTGTCGCTCTGGCGCGACCCGGCCACCGCCGAGCTGGTACGGCGCGCGGCGGACAGCTACGACCGGCGGCGCGACGGGCTGGTGGCCGCGCTTGCCGCGCGCGGGGTGGCCGCGCACGGGCGTACCGGGATCAACGTCTGGGTGCCGGTGCCCGACGAGACGGTGACGGTCACGACGCTGCGCGACGCCGGATGGGCCGTGGCGCCCGGCCGGCTCTACCGGATCGCGGCCGACCCCGCCGTGCGCGTCTCGGTGAGCGCGCTGGACGAGGCCGACATCCCCGCGCTCGCCGACGCGCTCACCGCCGGAAGGAAGGGCCCCTTCTTAACGCATTCGGTATAGGAGGGGCCCCTTCTTAACACCTCCGGGCGAGCGCGGCGGGCCACTCGCGTGCGCGCCGCCGGACGGGGTAGAACGATCGGCATGGCCGAGACCGAGAGCGCACCCGGAGCGCAGGAGTTCATCCCGCCGTCGGCGGACACCATCGACGAACTGCGCGCCGCGGCGGGCGACTGCCGGGGCTGCGAGCTGTACCGGGACGCCACCCAGACCGTCTTCGGCCGCGGCGACGAGCACGCGCGCGTGGTCTTCGTCGGCGAACAGCCGGGTGACATCGAGGACCAGAAGGGCCTGCCGTTCGTCGGCCCGGCCGGGCGTCTGCTGCGCAAGGCCGTCGACGACGCGGCGCTCGACCCGGCCCAGATCTACCTCACAAACGCGGTGAAGCACTTCCGGTTCGAGCTGCGCGGCAATCGGCGCATCCACCAGACCCCGGACCGGGTGCACGTCACCGCCTGCCGGCCCTGGCTGGTCGCCGAGTTCGCCCGGCTGCGCCCGGAGATCGTGGTGGTGCTCGGCGCCACCGCCGCCAAGGCGCTGCTCGGCCCGAGCTTCCGGGTGACGAAGCAACGCGGCGAGCTGCTGCCCTGGCCCGCCGCCGCCCAGCGCCCGGAGGACTTCGAACGGGTGCCGGTGGACCGGACGGGCGCGGTCGCCGACGCCCCGGCGGCCCGGCTGCTCGCCACCATCCACCCGTCGGCGGTGCTGCGCGCCGACAACCAGGACGTCGCGTACGAGGGCCTGGTCGCCGACCTGAAGGTGGCAGCCGAGGCGCTGCGCTGAGTCAGGCGCGCTGCTGCCAGGTGCACAGGCACACCCGGTTGCCGTCCGGGTCGGCCAGCACCCAGAAACTCGGCGCCTCCGCGTCGCTGACCAGCGTCCCGCCGGCCGCCAGCGCGGCCGCGATACGCGCGTCCACCTCGGCCGGGTCGACCCACACGTCCGGATGCCACCGCTGCCGGGGCTCGTCCCGGCCGGAGCGCTGGAACCAGACCGTGGGCAGCACGCCGTCCGGGTCGCGTACCTCGTCGGCGCCCGGGCCGGGCGGCGCGCCAGGCGCCAGCACCGCCCGCCAGAACGGCAGCACCGCCGCGTGCTCCGGGGTGTCGAGCGCGAGCTCCAGCCGGGCCAGCCCGGCGGCTGAGAGGGTAAGCCCGGAGTCCGCGGCGAGCCCCGAGATGAACCGGGCCAGCCGCAGGTCACGCTGCGTTACCCCGCCCACGTCGTGCGACCACAGCCGCACGTCCACGTGGGTGTAGCGCAGGTCCAGATCGGGATGATGATCGACCCGCTCGGCCTCCGCGCCCACCGCGGCCACCAACGCCAGCCCGGCCGCGAAATCGGGGGTACGGATGCGCGTCTGCAACGCCCCCAGCAGGTACGTCCACCCGTCCAGCCCGGCCTCGGCCACCTGTTTCCCCGTGAGTGTGCCCATCCGGCCATCCTGGCCCACCGCGCGGGGGCGGGCCACCCCGCCCGGCTCGCCCCTGTCCGGGGCGGGTGAGCGGTGCCAGACTTGCCGGCATGGAGCAGCATCTCTACGAACCCGTCCACGACGAGTTCCGTGACCTGTGCCGCCGGTTCCTGACCCGGGAGGCGGTGCCGCACCACGAGCGCTGGGAGGCCGACGGGATCGTCGACCGGGAGGTGTGGCGGGCCGCCGGCGCGGCCGGGCTGCTCGGCCCCGACGTCGACCCCGAGTACGGCGGCGGCGGGCAGCGCGACTTCCGGTTCAACGCGGTGCTCGACGAGGAGATCGTCGCGTCCGGGTGCTCGGGCCTCGGGTTCGGGCTGCACAACGACGTGGTCGCGCCGTACCTGACCGAGCTGACCACCGACGACCAGCGCAAGCGCTGGCTGCCGGGCTTCTGCTCCGGCGACCTGGTCACCGCGATCGCGATGAGCGAGCCGGGCGCGGGCAGCGACCTGGCCGGCATCCGCACCGGCGCGGTCCGTGACGGCGACAGCCTGGTCCTCAACGGGCAGAAGACGTTCATCACAAACGGTGAGATGGCCGACCTGGTGGTCGTGGTCGTCAAGACCGCGCCGGACCAGGGCGCCCACGGGGTGAGCCTGGTCGTGGTGGAGAGCGGCACGCCGGGTTTCAGCCGGGGCCGCCGGCTGGCCAAGGTCGGCCTGAAGGCCAACGACACCGCCGAGCTGTTCTTCGACGACTGCCGGGTGCCGGCGGAGAACCTGATCGGCACCGAGAACCACGGCTTCTACCACCTGATGGCCAACCTGCCCCGGGAGCGGCTGAGCATCGCCGTCGCCGCGGTGGCGGCCTGCGAGAAGCTGCTCGCGCTCACCATCGAGTACGCCCGCTCCCGGGAGGCGTTCGGGCGGCCGATCGGCCGGTTCCAGCACAACCGGTTCCTGCTGGCCGAGCTGGACACCGAGGTCACCATCGCGCGCACGTTCGTCAACCACTGCGTCGCCGAGTTCAACGCGGGCCGCCTGTCGGTGACCGACGCGGCGAAGGCCAAGTGGTGGACCACCGAGCTGCAGACCAAGGTGGCCGACCGGTGCGTGCAGCTGCACGGCGGCTACGGCTTCATGGCGGAGTACCCGGTGGCGAAGGCGTGGCTGGACAGCCGCGTGCAGACCATCTACGGCGGCACCACCGAGATCATGAAGGAGATCATCGGCCGGGCCCTCGGCCTGTAGCGAAACCGGGTGCCGGCCGGGCGGGCCGGTGCGGGAGGATGGGGCACCCGTCCCACCAGGAGCGCGCATGTCCACCGACCTGACCGCGCCGGCCCCGCCCCGGCCCGACGTCGCCGGCATCCAGCGGCGTACCGTCCGGCTGCTGTTCCTCACCCAGATCATCGGCGGCATCGGCGTCACCATCGGCATCTCGGTGGGCGCGCTGCTCGCCGCCCGGGTCGCCGGCACCGCCCTGGCCGGGCTCGCGCAGAGCGCCGGGGTGGTCGGCGCCGCGCTGCTCGCCATCCCGGTCACCCGGCTCATGGCTGCGCGTGGCCGGCGACCTGGCCTGGTTCTCGCGTACGCGGTCGGCGCGGTCGGCGGCGTGCTGGTGGTGGTCGCCACCGTGACGCGCCTGGTGCCGTTGCTCTTCGTCGGCATGCTGCTGTTCGGCGGCGGCACGGCGGCCAACCTCCAGGCCCGCTACACGGCGGTGGACCTGGCCGAGCCGCAGCGCCGGGGGCGGCAGCTCTCGCTGGTCGTCTGGGCCACCACCATCGGCGCGGTGGCCGCGCCGAACTTCGCCGCGCTCGCCGACGACACCACCCGGGGCTGGGGCCTGCCGGCGCTGTCCGGCCCGTTCGCGTTCAGCGCCGTCGCGTTCACGCTGACCGCCGTCGTACTCCTGGTCCTGCTGCGGCCGGACCCGCTGCTCACCGCGCGCCGGCTGGCGGCGGCCGAGCCGGCGCCGGGCGCCGCGCCGGCGGTCACCCGCCGCGGTGGCATGGTCGCCGCGTGGCGCACGGTACGCGGGCGGCCGGCCGCCCGCCTCGGCATCGCCGCTGTCGCGGTGGGGCACCTGGTGATGGTCGCTGTCATGTCGATGACCCCGGTGCACCTCGGCGAGTGGCACTCCGACGAGGACGTGCTGCCGGTGGTCGGCCTGGTGCTGAGCCTGCACATCGCCGGCATGTACGCGCTGTCGCCGGTGGTGGGGTGGCTCACCGACCGGGTGGGCCGGCGGCCGGTGATCCTCGGCGGGGTGGCGCTGCTGCTGGCGGCGTGCGCGGTCTCCGGCACTGCCGGGCACCACACGGCGCCGCTGTCGGTGGGGCTGACGCTGCTCGGGCTGGGCTGGTCGGGCACGATGGTGGCGGGCTCGACGCTGCTGTCGGAGTCGGTGCCGACCGCCGACCGGCCCGGTGTGCAGGGGCTGTCCGACCTGCTCATGGGGCTGGCCGGGGCGGGCGCGGCGGCGGCGAGCGGGTTCGTGATGCGGGCCGTGGGGTACCCGACGCTCACCCTGCTGGCGGCGATCGCCGTGGTGCCGCTGGTGGCGCTGGCGCTGCGCCGTCCCGGCCCGGCGCCACTCGACGAGGAGGACTGAACACGTGCGGCTGACCGACTTCTGGACGCGGCTCGAGGAGGCGTTCGGGCCCGGCTACGCGGCCAGCATCGCCCGGGACCAGGTGCTGTCCCAGCTCGGTGGGCGGACCATCGAGCAGGCGCTCGCGGCCGGTGAGCAAACGCACGTGGTGTGGCGCGCCGTGGTCGCCGCGTACCCCGACCGGGTGCCCGCCCGACTACGCTGAGCAGCCTTTTCATCGATCCCGCGTGTCGCTTGCCCAGTCGTACACCTGTTCGGCTATTGTCCACAGCGGGGTGCTCGTCCACAGCTCACGGCCCGTCGGCTGGTTTTCTGTCGGACCCAGCGCCTAGCGTGTCCCGCGTGACGCGAAGCTCAGGAAAGACGCCGGCGAAGGCAGGGGTGGCAACGATGGCAGCAGGGCCTGACCGGGAGAAGGCGCTCGACCTTGCTCTCGCTCAGATCGACAAGCAGTTCGGCAAGGGTTCGGTGATGAGGCTGGGGGAGCGGCCCGTCGTGCAGACGGCTGTCATCCCGACCGGCTCCATCGCGCTCGACGTGGCGCTCGGCGTGGGCGGTCTGCCCCGCGGCCGGGTGGTCGAGATCTACGGTCCGGAGTCCAGCGGTAAGACCACCGTCGCGCTGCACGCGGTCGCGAACGCCCAGCGGGCCGGCGGCATCGCCGCGTTCATCGACGCGGAGCACGCGCTCGACCCGGAGTACGCGCGGGCCCTCGGCGTCGACACCGACGCCCTGCTGGTCTCCCAGCCGGACACCGGCGAGCAGGCGCTGGAGATCGCCGACATGCTGGTCCGCTCCGGCGCGATCGACATCATCGTGATCGACTCGGTGGCGGCCCTGGTGCCGCGCGCCGAGATCGAGGGCGAGATGGGCGACAGCCACGTCGGCCTCCAGGCCCGGCTGATGAGCCAGGCGCTGCGGAAGATCACCGGCGTGCTCAACAACACCGGCACCACCGCGATCTTCATCAACCAGCTCCGCGAGAAGATCGGCGTGATGTTCGGCAGCCCGGAGACCACCACCGGTGGTCGCGCGCTGAAGTTCTACGCCTCGGTCCGGCTCGACGTGCGCCGCATCGAGAGCCTCAAGGACGGCACCGACGTGGTCGGTAACCGCACCCGGGTCAAGGTCGTGAAGAACAAGGTCGCCGCGCCGTTCAAGCAGGCCGAGTTCGACATCATGTACGGCAAGGGCATCTCCCGCGAGGGCTCGCTGATCGACGTCGGCGTGGAGCAGGCGATCATCCGCAAGTCCGGCGCCTGGTACACCTACGACGGTGACCAGCTCGGCCAGGGCAAGGAGAAGGCCCGCGAGTTCCTCCGCGAGAACCCGGACGTGGCGGCCGAGATCGAGAAGAAGATCCTGGAGAAGCTCGGCGTCGGCACCGGTGGTGCGGGCGACGCCGCCGGTGGCCCGGAACTGCCGCCGGTCGACTTCTGATCCGCTGACCCGTGGCAGGACGACGCGCCCGTACGGGCCGGGGCTGGGATGCCAGTCCTCCTCGTACGGGCGACGCCACAGGTACGCCCCGGCCCCGCCGGGGACGCCGTGATCGCGCGGCGGAGTCCGACGCAGGGGAGGCTCCGGCTCCGCCGCGCGACGAGGCCGAGCTGGCCCGGGAGATCTGCCTTCGGCAGCTCGCGGTGCGCCCGCGTACCCGGGCCGAGCTGGCCGGCGCGCTGGCCCGGCGCGGCATCTCCGAGGAGATCGCCGAGCAGGTCCTCGACCGGTACGACGAGGTGGGCATCGTCGACGACGCCGCCTTCGCGCGTGCCTGGGTGAGCAGCCGGCACACCGGCCGTGGGCTGGCCCGCCGGGCGCTCGCCAACGAGCTGCGCCAGCGCGGCGTCGACGGCGAGGTGGCCGGCGCTGCCCTGGACGACCTGGACGAGGAGACCGAGGCGGAGACCGCCCGTGCCCTGGTGGACCGCAAGCTGCGCAGCACCCGGGGTGAGCCGGACGCGGTGTTCCGGCGTCTGGTCGGCATGCTGGCGCGCAAGGGCTACCCGGCCGGGGTGGCGATCCGGGCGGTGAAGGACGCGCTGGCCGCGCAGAGTGCCGAGGCGGCCGAGTTCGCCGAGCACATCGACGCCGACGCGCTGGCCGACGCCGAGCACGATCTCGACTCCCGCCGGCTCGACTGACCGACCGACTGACCGACCGGCGGTCGGTGTCGCGGCCGCCGTCCCGAGGGGAGGCGCACACCGTGCTGAAGGCGTGTCTCAACGGCACCCGGCGGCGGGACGAGCACCCCGCCGTGCCGCTCACCCCGGCCGAACTGGCCGCCGACGCGGTGCGCTGCGCGGCCGCCGGGGTGGCGGCGGTGCACGTGCACCCGCGCGACGACACCGGCGCCGAGTCGCTCGACCCGGCGGTGATCGCCACTGCGGTCACCGCCATCCGGGCTTCCCGTCCCGGCCTGCCGGTGGGCGTGAGCACCGGCGCCTGGATCGTCCCGGACCCGGCCGAGCGGGTCGCCGCCGTCCGCGCCTGGACGGTGCTGCCCGACTTCGCCTCGGTCAACGCCCACGAACCCGGAGCGGCCCAGGTCGCCGCCGCCCTGCACGAGCGCGGCGTGATGGTCGAGGCCGGCCTGTGGACGCCGGCGGCTGTCGACGCCTGGGGCCGCTGGTCCGCGCCGACCGGGCGGATCCTGGTCGAGTGCATGGCCGAGCAGGTCGAGACGGCGCTCGCCGACGCGGCGGCGATCCTCGCCGCGCTGCCCGACCAGCGCCCGCCGGTGCTGCTGCACGGCGAGGGGCCCGCCACCTGGCCGGTCTACGCCGAGGCGGTCCGCCGGGGTCTGCACACCCGGATCGGCCTGGAGGACACGCTGCTGCTGCCCGACGGCACCCAGGCCCCCGACAACGCCACCCTGGTAACCACAGCCCGCACCCTCGCCACCCACTGACCCACCCACCCCGACCGCCCCTGCCCCGTTGATCATGAAGTTGACGGCACTTCCCGTCCGTTTTGTCCAGGCCAACTTCATGATCGCGCCCGTCAACCTCATGATCGTGCGGGGGAGTGGTGCGCGGCGTCGATGGGGGAGGTGGCCTGAGCAGGTCGGGAGCGGCGAGTGGTGGGGCCGGACGGCGAAGTTTGTCCGGGCCTGTCCGGCATCTGATCACCAATGAGTGACGCTGCAACTTCTCTCCGTCCGGGTGGTTTGATCATGACTTCTTGACCGAACGGCCCCTCGCGACCTAGCCTCGCCATACAGGCTCACTTTGCCCGACCAGCGCAGGCTAAGCGCACAACATAGATCTCGTAACAGAACAGCATCACTTTGGCCAGCTACACCGGCCCTTGACGGAAGCTCCGGAACCTTTCGGGGCCTCCGACAACTGCAACCGGCCGCCAGCGGTGCCCCTCGCGGGTCACCGCCGACGGAAAGCTGCCCAGAACCAGCCGCTCCGGTCGGGCGTACAGAGCCGCAGGCGCGTGTCCTTCGCGCGCGTCCTGCGGCGCCGACGTTCAGGGGGAGGCGGCCATGGCGGGGCGGCACAGGTTCACCGGCGGTCTGCCACACGGCCCCGACCCCGCATCGGCGGGCGACAGCCCGGCCACCGGGTATCGACGAGCCGGCAACGCCGGCCGGGCCGGCGGAGCGGTTCGATGAGCGCCTTCGACATCGTTCTCCTCGTGGTGGTGCTGCTGCTCGTCGTGGTGGTGGTCGGCGCCGTGCTGTTCGGCGTGCGTACCCTCAAGCGGCTCAGCCTGGCGCCCGCGCCGGAGGATCCGGCGTTCATCGCGGAGAAGGACCGGCAGGAGCAGTCGCTCGCGGCGCTGCGGACCGCCGCCAGCGAGGCCAACAGCACCATCGACGTGGCGAAGTCCGCGGCCGCGGCGGCGCGGGCCGAGGCGGCCGCCGCGAAGGCGGAGGCGAAGGCGGCCCGGGCCGAGGCGCGGCGGGTGCTCGACGACGCCCGCGCCGAGGCGGACACCGTGCTGGAGCGCGCGCACAAGCAGGCCGAGGCGGACGCCGAGCAGCTGCGCGCCACCGCGCGGCGCAGCGGCGAGCGTGAGGTGGCGGTGCTGGCCGCCACCACCCGGGAGCAGGCGGCCGAGGTGGAACGCCGGGCCGCCCGGATGGACGAGCGGGAACGGCTGCACACCGAGGAGGTGGAGCGGCTGGCCGAGCGGGAGCGGCAGCTCACCGCCGCCACCGCGGCGCTCGCCGCCCGGGAGGCAGCCCTGGCCGAGCGGGAGCGGACGCTGACCGAGGTGGAGGAGCAGCGCCGCCGGGAGCTGGAGCGGGTGGCCGGCCTGACCGCTGACGCGGCCCGCGCCGAGCTTGTCGAGTCGATCGAGGGGCAGGCGAAGCGGGAGGCCGCGTTGCTGGTCCGGGAGATCGAGGCGGACGCGCGGGGCAGCGCCGAGCAGCGCGCCCGCAACATCGTGGTGGACGCCATCCAGCGGGTCGCCAGCGAGCAGACCGCGGAGAGCGTGGTCAGCGTGCTGCACCTGCCCGGTGACGAGATGAAGGGGCGCATCATCGGCCGGGAGGGGCGCAACATCCGCGCCTTCGAGTCGGTCACCGGCGTCAACCTGATCATCGACGACACGCCCGAGGCGGTGCTGCTTTCCTGCTTCGACCCGGTACGCCGGGAGGTCGGCCGGGTCACGCTGGAGAAGTTGGTCCTGGACGGCCGGATCCACCCGCACCGGATCGAGGAGGTCTACGACCTGGCCCGGCAGGAGGTGGAGGAGCTGTGCCACCGGGCCGCCGAGGACGCGCTGGTCGAGGTCGGCATCACCGAGATCCACCCGGAACTGGTGACGCTGCTGGGCCGGTTGCGCTACCGCACCTCGTACGGGCAGAACGTGCTCAAGCACCTGGTGGAGACCGCGCACATCGCCGGCGTGATGGCGGCCGAGCTGCGGCTGGACGTGCCGACGATCAAGCGGTGCGCGTTCCTGCACGACATCGGCAAGGCGCTCACCCACGAGGTGGAGGGCAGCCACGCGATCATCGGCGCGGACGTGGCCCGCAAGTACGGCGAGAGCGAGGACGTGGTGCACGCCATCGAGGCGCACCACAACGAGGTGCCGCCGCAGACCATCGAGGCGGTGCTGACGCAGGCGTCGGACGCCTGCTCGGGCGGGCGGCCGGGCGCGCGGCGGGAGAGCCTCGAGGCGTACGTGAAGCGGCTGGAGCGGATCGAGGAGATCGCGGCCGGCAAGCTGGGCGTGGAGAAGGTCTTCGCCATGCAGGCGGGCCGGGAGATCCGGGTGATGGTCAAGCCGGACGACGTGGACGACATCGGCGCGGCGGTGCTGGCGCGGGACGTGGCCAAGCAGATCGAGGAGGAGCTGACCTATCCGGGTCAGATCCGGGTGACTGTGGTGCGCGAGTCCCGGGTCACCGAGATCGCCCGCTAGACCGGGGAACACGAAAGGGCTGGCCGTTCACGGCCAGCCCTTTCACGTGTGGCGGGTCAGACGCCGCCGGCACCCTCGGCCTGCGAGGTGAGCGCGGCCGGTGGCGGGGCCGGCGCCGGGGTGCCGGCGCTCTTGCGGCCCTGGGAGAGCCGGTGCTGGACGTACTGGGCCAGCTTCGACAGCGAGTAGTTGATGGCGATGAACAGCACGGCGATCACCACGTACACCTGGATCGGGTTGCCCAGGACGCCGATGATCTGCTTGCCGATGTTGAGCGTCTCCTCGTAGCTGATGATGAAGCCCAGCGAGGTGTCCTTGAGCACCACCACGAGCTGGCTGATCAGTGCCGGCAGCATGATCCGGAAGGCCTGCGGCAGCAGGATCAGCCCGGTGGTCTGGAACGGGGAGAGCCCGATCGCCGAGGCCGCCTCGGCCTGCCCGGAGGGCAGGCCCTCCATGCCCGAGCGCAGGATCTCGGCGATGACCACGGAGTTGTAGATGGTCAGGCCGATGACGAGGTACCAGAGGTTGTCGAACGAGGCGCCGAACTCGGGGAAGCCGCGCGCCACGAAGAAGATGGTGATGACGACCGGCAGGCCGCGGAACACCTCGACGCAGACCCGGGTCACGGCGGCCAGCACCCAGCTCAGCCCGCGCAGCAGGTACGCCACAGGTGCGGCGGCTCCGGTGAAGCGCCGCCGGGTCAGGCTCTTGAGCTGGATCCGCAGGACGGCGAGCAGGGTGCCGACGACGAGCGACGAGACGATGGCCAGCGCGGCGGCGATCAGGGTGTTCTTGAGGCCGTACCCGATCCGGTCCCAGACGAGCGGGAAGTTCTCGTTCGAGGGGTCGACCAGCGGCCCCCACAGCTCCATCGAGAACTGGCCTTTGTCAGCAAGCGGCCGGTAGATGAACAGGTAGGCGCCGGCCAGCACCACCACGACGGCGACCAGGCTGCTGATGAGCGTGACGCGTCGCTGGCGCGGCCCGGGAACGTCGTAGAGGACGCTGGTCTGCTGGCTCATCGGGCCACCGCCTGTCGCTTCTCGATCCGGTCCAGCAGGGCGCCGAGCGGGACCGTCATGATCAGGTATCCGACGGAGATGCCGATCGCCACCGGAATGAAGGGGTAGCCGCCGGCGGAGGTGAGCTGATCGGCGGTCTGCGAGAGGTCACCGACCACGCCGAAGAAGCCGACGAGCGCGGAGTTCTTGATCATCGCGATGATGACCGAGCCGAGCGGCACCACCGAGGCCTTCCAGGACTGCGGGAGCACGACGTGCCGCAGGTTCTGGCCGAAGGTGAGGCCCAGCGAACGCGCCGCCTCGGCCTGCCCGGGCGGCACCGCGTTCACGCCGGAGCGCAGGGCCTCGCAGACGAACGCGGCGGTGTAGAGGACCAGCGCGATCAGGCCGAACCGGAAGTAGGGCAGGTCGGTGCCGAGCCGGCTGAAGATCGAATCCAGGCCCGGGATACGCAGGAAGTCGGCGTTGGAGCCCAGCGCCGGCAGGCCGAACGCGGCGAAGAACAGCACCACTGTCAGCGGCAGGTTACGGAAGATGTTCACGTACGTGGTGCCGACCGCGCGCAGCGGCGGCACCGGCGAGATTCGCAGCACCGCCACGACGGCGCCCAGGATCAGGGCGCCGATCGCGGCGAGAAAGCAGATCTGGAGGGTGAGCCAGAACCCGCCCGCGAAGACGTCGAACTTGTCGATGAGCACATTCACGGGTCGGTTTCCTCCCCACCCTCCGGATCTAGCGGATCAGTAGCGGTTGACGGCGGGCGGGTCGCCCAGGGTGGCGCCGAACTTGCCGGCGGTGTCGTCCCACGCCTTCTTCCAGCTGCCGTCCTGGAACGCCTTGTCGAGCGTGTCGTTGATGAAGTTACGGAAGTCGGTGTCCTCCTTCTTGACACCGATGCCGTAGGGCTCCTTGGTGAAGTTGTCGCCGGCCATCTTGAAGGACGCCTCGTCCTTGGCGATGTAGCCGAGCAGGATGACGTTGTCGGTGGTGACGGCGTCGACCTGCTTGCCCTTCAGGGCGTCGCGGCACTTGTCGTAGGTGTCGAAGAGCACCAGCTGGGTGCCGACGTCCTTGACGTACTTCTTGATCTCCTCGGCCGGGGTGGAGCCGGTGACCGAGCAGACCTTCTTGGTGCCGTCCTTGAACGAGTCGGGGCCGGTGATGGCCGCCTCGTCCTTGCGGACCATGATGTTCTGGCCGGCCTCGTAGTACGGCCCGGCGAAGGCGATGCGCTCCTTGCGCTTGTCGTTGATCGTGTAGGTGGCCGCGACCAGGTCGACGGTGCCGTTCACGATGACGTCCTCGCGGACCTTCGACGGCGTCTCGACGTACTCGATCTTGTCCTCGGGGATGCCGAGTGCCTTCACGATCAGCTTGGCGACCTCGACGTCGAAGCCCTCCGGCTTGCCCGACAGGCCCTTCTGGCCGAAGCCCGGCTGGTCGAACTTGGTGCCGACCTTGATCTTCTGGGCCTTGCTCAGCCGCTCCATGGTGCTGCCGGCCGCGAAGTCCTTGCTGCCGGCGCCGGTGCCCTCGTCGTCGCTGTCGCCACCGCAGGCGGACAGGCCGAGCGCCAGAGTCGCCGCCGCGGCAACCGCCGCCACGCGCTTGTAACGCATACTCAATCTCCTTCTTCGACGGAGCCGCCGGGACGACTCCAACTACGGACGCTCAGTGAGTGAGGATCTTGGAGAGGAAGTCCTTGGCCCGCTCGCTGCGCGGGTTCGCGAAGAACTCGGCCGGCGGCGCGTCCTCGACCAGTTGCCCGTCGGCCATGAAGACCACCCGGTTGGCGGCGTGCCGGGCGAAACCCATCTCGTGGGTCACCACGACCATGGTCATGCCCTCGCTCGCCAGGGACGTCATCACGTCCAGCACCTCGCCGACCATCTCCGGGTCCAGCGCGCTGGTCGGCTCGTCGAAGAGCATCGCCTTGGGCTGCATGGCCAGCGCGCGGGCGATCGCCGCCCGCTGCTGCTGACCGCCGGAGAGCTGCGCCGGGTACTTGTCCGCCTGGTTGGCGATGCCGACGCGGTCGAGCAGCGCCAGGCCGCGCTCGCGGGCGGCGGCCGGCTTCTCCTTGCGCACCTTGACCGGCCCCAGCGTGACGTTCTCCAGGATGGTCTTGTGGGCGAAGAGGTTGAACGACTGGAAGACCATGCCGACCTCGCTGCGCAGCTTGGCCAGGGGCTTGCCCTCGGCCGGCAGCGGCTGCCCGTCGAACGTGATGGTGCCCTTGTCGATGGGCTCCAGCCGGTTGATCGTGCGGCACAGCGTCGACTTGCCGGAGCCGGACGGGCCGATCACCACGACCACCTCGCCCCGGCCGACGGAGAGGGACACGTCGTCGAGCACGTGCAGCGGCCCGAACCACTTGTTGACCCCGTCGAGCACGATCAGCGGGTCGCCCGTCGTCACGTCGTCCACCGTCCCTGTCGTCCATGCCGGAATTGGGGGTCGATCGACCCCCGGTTGGGCAACTGTAGGCGGGGTGATGTGGCAGTACGCAACTCAGATGGTCACGGAGCGGTAACACCGGTCACCTGCATACCGGCACGTCCGAATTTTGTCGCCGTCCGGGTGGGCCGAGTGGCGCCGAAGGCGCTGGCCAGAGATCATGAGGTGATGACCGACGCGATCCGGCTGACCGACTACGCCCGCGGTGGCGGCTGCGCCTGCAAGATCCCTCCGGGCGAGCTGGAGGCGATGGTCGCCGGCCTCGGCGCGACCGGCGGCTCCGCCGACCTGCTGGTCGGCCTGGAGAACGGCGACGACGCCGCGGTGGTCCGGCTGGACGAGCGTACGGGCCTGGTCAGCACCGCCGACTTCTTCACCCCGGTGGTCGACGATGCCTACGACTGGGGCCGCATCGCCGCCGCCAACGCGCTCTCCGACGTGTACGCGATGGGCGGCACCCCGCTCGTCGCGCTGAACCTGCTCTGCTGGCCGCGCGGCGTGCTGCCGCCGGAGATGGCCCGCGAGGTGCTGCGCGGCGGTCTGGACGTGGCCCGGGAGGCGAACTGCCACCTGGCCGGCGGGCACAGCGTGGACGACGACAGCCCGAAGTACGGCCTCGCGGTCACCGGCGTGGTCCGGCCGGAGGAGCTGATCACGCTGGACGCCGGGCGGGCCGGGCTGCCGCTGTCGCTGACCAAGCCGCTCGGCGTGGGCGTGCTCAACACCCGGCACAAGCAGACCGGCCAGCGCTTCCCCGAGGCGGTCGAGTCGATGGCCCGGCTCAACCGGGACGCGGCCCGCGCGGCGGTGGCCGCCGGCATCCGCTGCGGCACCGACGTCACCGGCTTCGGCCTGCTCGGGCACGCCTCGAAGCTGGCCCGCGCGAGCCGCCTCACGGTGGCGATCGACGCGGCGGCGGTGCCGTACCTGCCGGGCGCGCGGGAGGCGATGCGCGACGGGTACGTCAGCGGCGGCACCCGGCGCAACCTGGACTGGGTCAACCCGTGGACGGACTTCGGCGACGCGGACGAGGGAGAGCGGCTGCTGCTGGCCGACGCGCAGACCTCGGGCGGCCTGCTGGTCGCCGGTGAGGTGCCCGGTGGGACCGTCATCGGTGAATTGCTGCCGGCCTCGGAGCACCTGATCCGGGTTCGCTGAACGCGCCGGTGGGCGCGGCGGGAAAGCGAACACGGCACCGTACCCGATAAACTGTCATCTTCCAGCTACTCTGGGCAACGTCGCCCGAGGGAATTTTGCCCGGAATGGTCACAGACCGGTAACTTGCGCCCGGCTGAGGGCAAATGCCCCCCACCATCGTCAGTAGGGCCCGATCCGGAGGCCGGTGGAAACGAGCGCGGCGAGGAGGCGGCATGACCGAGCTGTGGAACTGGAGAATCGACGGCGGCGAGCCGGTGGAGGTCTACCCGGCACTGGCCGAGGCGCTCGGCCGGGTGGTGATGCCCATGGCCGTCGCCGACCCGATGCGGCTCCCCGCGTACGCGGTGGTCTGCGACGTGTGGGAGGCGCCCGGGCTGTACGGCACCGTGGTCGACTGTTACGGCGTGCCCGAGAGCCTGGCCGAGCTGCCCGCGCTCGCGGCGCTGGCCCGGCTGCTGGGCCGCAACTGCCTGATGCGCGACGACACCCTCGACGCCGGCCGGCACCTGCTGTTCGCGCCGGACGGCACGATCCGCCCGGTGCACTTCGACGTGGCCGACACCGACGACGGCGAGGTGCTCAGCCACCACCGGCTCTGCACGCAGGCCGACCCGCGCTGCCGGGGCTGGTCGCAGTGCCACCGCTCCCGCTGGGCCCCCGACACGGTCGCCCCGGCGCTCGCCGCCGCCTGACCGCGAGCGCCGGCCGGAGGCGGTGACCGGCGCTCGCCGCCGTGCCCCCGCCCGGCGGCGAGCCGTGGCGGCCCCGGGCTCAGTCCCGGGTCGCCGGCTGCTGGCCCCGCACCACGAGCTGGTCGAGCAGCGTCGCGGTGGCGGCGGCCACGGCGTCCACCGCGGCGTCGAACGCGGCCGCGTTGTGCGCCGCCGGGGTACGGAATCCGGAGATCTTCCGGACGTACTGCAACGCGGCGGCGCGGATGTCCTCCTCGGTCACCACCGGGACGTACGGCTCACGCAGGGTCTTGATGCTCCGGCACACGGCTCCTCCTCGTTCGATCCGATCAGCTCCACCCGGATACGCTGTCCGGGTCATGACTACCGCAGCCGCGGGCAGCCCGCGCACCTACCAGGTGCGTACGTACGGCTGCCAGATGAACGTGCACGACTCCGAGCGCATCTCCGGCCTCCTCGAGGACGCCGGGTACGTGCGCGCCGCCGAGGCCGACGAGCAGCCCGACGTGGTGGTGTTCAACACCTGCGCGGTCCGGGAGAACGCCGACAACCGGCTCTACGGCAACCTGGGTCATCTGCGCCCCGTGAAGGCCAAGCACCCCGGGATGCAGATCGCCGTCGGCGGCTGCCTGGCCCAGAAGGACCGGGGCGACATCGTCCGCAAGGCGCCCTGGGTGGACGTCGTCTTCGGCACGCACAACATCGGCTCGCTGCCGGCGCTGCTGGACCGGGCGCGGCACAACACCGCGGCCGAGGTGGAGATCCTGGAGTCGCTGGAGGTCTTCCCCTCCACGCTGCCGACCCGGCGCGAGTCGACGTACGCCGGGTGGGTCTCGATCTCCGTCGGCTGCAACAACACCTGCACGTTCTGCATCGTGCCCTCCCTGCGCGGCAAGGAGAAGGACCGCCGCCCCGGCGACGTCCTCGCCGAGGTGCGCGCGCTCGCCGACGCCGGCGTGCTGGAGGTGACGCTGCTCGGGCAGAACGTCAACTCGTACGGCGTCGAGTTCGGCGACCGGTACGCGTTCGGCAAGCTGCTGCGCGCCTGCGGCGACATCGATGGGCTGGAGCGGGTGCGGTTCACCAGCCCGCACCCGAAGGACTTCACCGACGACGTGATCGCCGCGATGGCGGAGACGCCGAACGTCTGCCACTCGCTGCACATGCCGTTGCAGTCCGGCTCGGACGACGTGCTGCGGGCGATGCGCCGCTCGTACCGGTCGGAGCGTTACCTGGGGATCATCTCCAAGGTCCGGGCGGCGATGCCGGACGCGGCGATCACCACCGACATCATCGTCGGCTTCCCCGGCGAGACCGAGGCCGACTTCGTCCGCACGCTCGACGTGGTCCGGGAGGCGCGGTTCTCGTCGGCGTTCACGTTCCAGTACTCCAAGCGCCCCGGCACCCCGGCCGCCACGATGGACGGGCAGTTGCCCAAGCAGGTGGTGCAGGAACGCTACGAGCGGCTGATCGCCTGCGTCGAGGAGATCACCTGGGCGGAGAACAAGAAACTGGTCGGGGAGACCGTCGAGGTGCTCGTGGCAGTCGGCGAGGGCCGAAAGGACGAGCGCACCGGCCGGATGTCCGGCCGGGCCCGCGACGGCCGCCTCGTGCACTTCGCCACCGGCGAGCTGGCCGGGCAGATCCGCCCCGGCGACATCGTGCACACAGTTGTCACGTACGCCGCCCCGCACCACCTGAACGCCGACGGCGCGCCGCTGGCCCACCGGCGTACCCGGGCCGGTGACGCGGCCGAGGCGGGACAGGTTCCGCGTACCCCCGGGGTGCTGCTCGGGCTGCCGACGATCGGCGCGCCGGCCCCGTCACCGGCCCCCACCGGCGGCTGCGCCGCCCACTGACCGCCCCCGTGTAAGGAAGGGCCCCCTTTTAACACTCGGTGTTAAGAGGGGGCCCTTCCTCTACCGCAGGCGTTAATAAGGGGCCCTTCCTTGCACGGTCAGCAAGCGGTGCCGTTGAGCTTGACCGTGGCGGGGGCGGCGGCGGTGCCGTTGGCGGTGAAGCCGACGGTGACCGACGCGCCCGCCGCCAGCGACGACGCCCAGCCCGGCGCGGCCGCCGTCACAGTGGTGCCGGACTGCGTGACGGTGGCGTTCCAGCCGCTGGCCAGCGTCACCCCGGACGGCCAGGTCCAGGTGGCCGACCACGGGTTCACCGCGGCGGTGCCGGTGTTCTTGACCGTCAGCTCACCCTGGAAGCCGCCCGCCCAGGAGTTGATCTGCTTGTAGGTGGCGGTGCAGCCACCGGTGGCCGGCGGCGGGGTGGTCGGCGCCGGGGTCGTGGGCGCCGGCGAGGTGTTCGGGGTGCCGGTGGGGGACGGGCTGGTGGTGCCGCCACCGCCGGTCGGCGGGATCAGGTACGGCGTGAGGATGTCCTGCTTCGGCTGGTTGATAGTGGTCCAGTCGTCGTTGGCGATGCCGCCGGTGTCACCGGAGTTCGGATTCCACGACCAGTACGTGAACGACATGCCGTTCACGCCGGTGCCGGTGTACGCCATCAGGTTCTGCAGCCAGATCTTGTCCTTGGGGTCCTGGAGCGTGGTGCCGAACTCACCCATCATGATCGGCGCGATGTTCTGCTTGTACAGGTAGCCCCAGTACTTGTCCCAGATGGCCGGCATGTTCGCCGGGTACGTCGGGTCGTCGAACCAGGCCTGCCGGTACACCGACGTGGCGTACTCGTGCGGCGAGTAGACCAGCCGGTTCGCCACGTTCAGCCGGACCGGGAACTGCCCGGCCTTGGACAGGTTGCCGCCCCACCAGCCGCAGTCCTCGTCGTTGCTGGGGTCGTTGTCCCAGACGTTCGACAGGCCGCCGCTCGGGCAGCTCACCCCCTCCACGAAGATCAGCCAGTTCGGCTGCACGCCGAGGATCGCGTTGCCGGCCCGCTCGGCGGCCAGCCGCCAGTCCCGGGCGGTGTCGCCGCAGCCCCAGCAGGCGCCGGTGGCGGCCGGGTTGGTGCCCTCGGCGTGCGGCTCGTTGTGCAGGTCCGCGCCGATCACTGTGGTGTTGCCGGCGTACCGCTGGGCCAGCATCTTCCAGTCGTTGATCCAGGTCGCCTCGGAGACGGTCGAGGTGTACCAGAGCGGCGACTGCCCGGCCGACGTGGGCCGGTGCCGGTCCAGGATGACCCGCATCCCCTTGCTGCCCGCGTAGTCGATGACCTTGTCGAGGATCTGCAGCGGGGAGAGCCCGATCAGGTCCGGGTTGACGAAGTCGTTGATGCCGGTCGCTGTCGCGCCGGACTTGAGCGCGTCGTTCGAGTACGGAATCCGCAGCGTGTTGTAGCCCAGCCGGGCCATGGTGTCGAGCTGGCCGCGCCACGGGTTGCTCGACCACAGGCCGTGGAACGTCTTGTTGTCGGTCTCCATCCCGAACCAATTGATGCCGGTCAGCCGGACTGTCGCGCCCGTACTGTCGACGATCTTGTTGCCGCTGGTGTGCAGGTAACCGGTGCCGGTGCCACCGGCCGCAGCGGCGGCCGGTGTGGTGGAGACGGCGGCGGCGACGAGAACGCCGGCCGCAGCGGTGGCGAGCGCTGTCAGGGCGCCGCCGAGGGCGGTGCGTCGGTGCATGGGAGCTCCACTTCGGATGCCCGCGCCGCGCAGGCGCCGCGGGCGGCAGGACCAGGAGGCACGTCCCGCTCGTCATCGAGTACGCGCGCAGCGCGCGCCGGGCCGTGTCGTGTGGACGGCCAACCGCGAGATGTCGCACCGGCGACCGTCGACGGCGAGATCAGCCGTCGGTGCCCTCGTGCCGGTGCCTGAACCTGGCTCCGCCGCTCATTCTGATCAGCCCGCCTCGATGCGTCAACCCGGCCCGGACGCAGGTGAGCCCCCGGGCCGGAACGGCCGGGGGCTCACCCGATGTGTCTGTCCGCCGGCCTGCCCGGCCGGGGTGCGTGCGTCAGCCGGCCTGCTCGGCGAGCTGGAGGAACTGCCGCTTCGACGCGAGCGCCTGCTCGGCCTCCTTGATCCGGCGGGCGTCACCGGCGGCCTGGGCCCGGGCCAGCCGGTCCTCGGCCTCGGCGACCTGGGCGCGCATCTGCGCCAGCAGCGGGTTGTCCTCCTTGGAGGTACGCCGCCACGCCGAGTCCATCACCTCGCGGACCTTGTCGTCCACGGCCCGCAGCCGGCGCTCCAGCCCGGACGCGGCCTCGCGGGGCACGCGACCGGCCTCGTGCCACTGCGCCTGGATCTCCCGCAGCTTCGCCTGGGCGCCCTTCGGGTCGGCGTCGACGTCGAGCGCCTCGGCCTCGGCCAGCAGCGCCTGCTTGCGCTCCAGGTTGGCGCGCTGCTCGTTGTCGCGTGCCGAGAAGACCTCGCTGCGCCGGCTGAAGAACTCGTCCTGCGCGGCCCGGAACCGTTCCCAGAGCTTCTGCTCGGCCTCCTTGGCGGCGCGCGGCGCGGCCTTCCACTGGGCCATCAGGTCCTTGAGCTGCCCGGCGGTGACGCCCCAGTCGGTGGAGTCCTTGAGCTTCTCCGCCTCGGCGACCAGCTCCTCCTTGACCGTCTGCGCCTGCTTGCGCTGCTGGTCCAGGGAGGCGAAGTGGGCGCCCCGGCGGCGGGTGAAGCCGTCCCGCGCGGCGGCGAACCGCTTCCACAGCTCACCGTCGGTCTTCTTGTCGACGCCGCGGATGGTCTTCCACTCGTCGAGGATCTCCTTGAGCCGGTCCCCGGCGGTCTTCCAGCCGGTCGACTCGGCCGCCAGCTTCTCGGCCTCCTCGACCAGGGCGGTCTTGCGCGCCAGCGCCTCACCGCGGGCGGCCTCGCGGGCCGCCTTGGCCTCGCCGGCCTTCTCCTCGGCGACGACGGCGAGCTTGTCCAGCCGGGCGGCCAGCGCGTCGAGGTCACCGACCACGTGCGCCTCGGCCAGCGAACCGCGGATCCGCCGGATCGTGGTCAGGGAGTGGCCGGCATCAGCCGCGCCCGAGTTGAGCCGGGCCTCGGTCAGGTCGACCTCGGTCACCAGATCGGCGTAGCGCCGGGCGAAGTGGGCGAGCCCTTCCTCCGGTGCGCCCGCCTGCCAGGATCCGACCACCCGCTCGCCCTCGGTCGTCTTGACGTAGACGGTGCCGTCCTCGTCCACCCGTCCGAAGGCAGTCCAGTCGCTCATGTGCCCATCCTCGTTCTCCCGGCGTCGAGGGGACAGTCCCCTCGAATCGCCGCCACGGCGCAGCAAACTTTCTCCCGGCATTGTCACAGGTCCGACCCGGTCCGTGTCGAGCGCCTGCCGTCGACCGTGACCATACGGTGTCGTACGCCCTCGATGACCGGATCGGCGCGGGGACGCACCGGCGGATCCCGATAGGTTTGGGGGCGTGCCACTGGTCGCCGCCGCAGTCTGCCCCCATCCGCCGTTGATCGTGCCCGAGCTGGCCGGCGCCGCCGCGCCCGAGCTGGACGACCTGCGCGCCGCCGCCGACGCCGCTGTCGCACGGCTGCTCGCCGCCGGGCCCGAGGCGGTCCTGCTCGTCGGAGCAGGGCCGGAGACCGTCCGGTTCAACGCCGCCGACTGGGGTTCCCTGCGCGGCTTCGGGCTGGACCGGCCGGTGCGGCTGTGGAAGATCTCCTGCTCCGGTGCGGAGCGCCTGCCGCTGAGCCTGACCGTCGGCGCCTGGCTGCTCAACCGTTCCGGCACCGAGCTGCCCCGCCTGGCCCGGTCGGTGGCCCACGACGCCACACCGGCGGAGTGCGCGGCGTTCGGCGCGAGCCTGATCGCCGACGACGATCCGCGGGTCGCGCTGCTCGTGCTCGGTGACGGGTCCGCGTGCCGCGGCGTCAAGGCGCCGGGGTACGACGATCCGCGCGCCGAGGCGTACGACGAAGGGGTTGCGGTTGCCCTGGCCGGCGCGGACGCCGACGCCCTGCTCGGCCTGGACCCGGGGCTGTCGGCGCAGCTGCGGGTCGCCGGGCGCGCGCCGTGGCAGGCGCTGGCCGGAGCGGCCCGGGCGGCGGGCGGCGACTGGCGAGGCGACGTCAGCTACCAGGACGCGCCCTACGGCGTGGCCTACTTCGTGGCGAACTGGGAGCGGGCGTGACCGTCGTCGCCGTGGTCGGGCCGACCGCGGCCGGGAAGTCGGCGCTGAGCATCGCGCTGGCGCACGCGCTCGGCGGCGAGGTGGTCAACGCCGACTCGATGCAGCTCTACCGGGGCATGGACATCGGCACCGCGAAGCTGACGCCGGCCGAACGCGAGGGTGTGCCGCATCACCTGCTGGACATCTGGCCGGTGACCGAGCCGGCGAGCGTCGCGGAGTACCAGGCGCTGGCCCGCGCGGCCGTCGACGACATCCTGGCCCGGGGGCGGGTGCCGCTGCTGGTCGGCGGCTCCGGGCTGTACGTGCGGGCGGTGCTCGAACAGTTCGAGTTCCCCGGCACCGACCCGGCGCTGCGGCAGCGGCTGGAGGCGGAGCTGGCCGCTGTCGGCCCGCTGCCGCTGCACGCGCGGCTGGCCGAGGCGGACCCGGGGGCGGCGGCGAGCATCCTGCCCACGAACGGACGGCGGATCGTGCGGGCGCTGGAGGTGATCGAGCTGACCGGCGCGCCGTTCACCGCGTCGCTGCCGTCGCCCACGCCGTACTACCCGTCGGTGCAGCTCGGCGTCGACCTGGACACCGCGTCGCTGGACGAGCGGATCGCGCTGCGGGTGGACCGGATGTGGGCCGACGGCCTGGTCGACGAGGTGCGGGCGCTGGTCGCCGAAGGGCTGCCCGAGGGCCGTACCGCCAGCCGGGCGCTCGGCTACCAGCAGGTGCTGCGGTTCCTGGCCGGGGAGCTGACCGAGGCCGAAGCGCACGAGGAGACCGTCCGCGCCACCCGCCGGTTCGTCCGGCGGCAGCGCTCCTGGTTCCGGCGCGACCCGCGCGTGCACTGGCTGGACTCGGCGTCGCCCGCGTTTCTCGACACTGCCCTGCGGGTGGTCGCCGAACATCGGGAATGATGGGGGCGTGGAGTTCACGAAGGGTCACGGCACCGGCAACGACTTCGTCATCCTGCCCGACCCGGACGGCACGCTCGACCTGACACCCGGCCTGGTCGCCGCGCTCTGCGACAGGCGGCGCGGCCTCGGCGGCGACGGCGTGCTGCGCGTGGTGCGCGCGGCCAAGCACCCCGAGGGCGTCGCGCTCGCCGGCGAGGCCGAGTGGTTCATGGACTACTGGAACTCCGACGGCTCGTTCGCCGAGATGTGCGGCAACGGGGCCCGCGTGTTCGTGCGGTACCTGCTGGACCGTTCGCTGGCCGCCGCCTCGTCCTCGTCGTCCTCGTCCTCGTCGGGCGGGACGCTGCCGATCGCCACCCGCGCCGGTCTGGTGCGGGCCCGGGTCGAGGGCGCGGACGTGGCGGTCGAGATGCGCCGCCCCCGGCTGTACGACACCGCGACCGCCACGCTCGGCGGGCTGACGCTGCCCGGTGCCGCAGTGGACGTCGGCAACCCGCACCTGGTGTGCGCGCTGCCCGCCGCGCTGGAGCTGACCGGCCTCGACCTGACCCGCGCGCCCGAGGTGGACGCCGGGACCTTCCCGGCCGGGGTGAACGTGGAGTTCACCACGCCCGGCGAGCCGGTGACCGGCGCCGACGCGCACGTGCTGATGCGGGTCTACGAGCGCGGCTCGGCCGAGACGCTGTCCTGCGGCACCGGCGCGTGCGCGGTCGGCGCGGTGGCGTTGCGCGACGCCGGGCTCGACACCGGCACGGTGGCGGTGGACGTACCGGGCGGACGCCTGACGGTCACCGTGACAGCCGACTCGTGCTGGCTGTCGGGCCCGGCGGTCCTGGTGGCCACCGGCACCCTGACCCCGTCCGCCCTGACCCCCTGACCGCGCCCTCTCCGTCTGCGGCGCCCCCCTTCGCGGTTGATCAAGGAGTTTGCGGGGGATTTCCGGCGTCCCAGTGACACGAACTCCTTGGTCAACTTGGGGTGTTCGCGGCCCTGGCACGCGGGGCCTTGGCCGTCCGTACCATCCCGCCCTGGCGCGCTGCCGCCCGGCATGATCAACACCAGCTCGCCGAAGTGGTGGTGTCGCGGAGCCTCTGATGGCACCACTTCGGGGAACTGGTGTTGATCAAGGGCGATGATGCCGCCACTTCGGGGAAGTGGAGTCGATCAAGCCGGGGTGAAGGGTCATGTGTCCGACTTGTCCCCCTCGGGGTGGGGCGCTGTTGTGGATCTTGGAAGATTAGGGTCCCTCTGGCTGCTGTTCAGTCCCATGACATCTGTCAGCGTTGAAGTCCCGATACATGTGTCACGTGGTAGGGATCTTGGGTCGGGTGGTATGTGCTGCCGGGCATGGCTTCTCGGCGGCATGTGATGAACCTGCTGGACGCGCTGCTGGCGGCGGGGGTTCGGGTGAACGCGGCCGAGTTCGCGCGTGAGCACGGGGTGTCGGTGCGCACGGTGTACCGGCACCGCGCACGTATCCGGGCCGAGGGTCAGTGGCAGGAACGATCCCGGCGGCCGCGTACCAGTCCGCGGGTCACGCCGCCGGAGGTGGACGCGTGGATCTGCAAACTGCGCGCTGAACTGGGCCCGGACAACGGGGCTGACTTCATCCGAGACGCGTTGGACGATGTGCGCCGGCGCACCGACGCGTCCTGGTCGGTGCCGTCACGCTCGACGGTCAACCGGGTGCTGGCCCGGCATGACCTGCTCGTGGCTACTCCGGCTAAACGACCGCGTAGCTCGTGGCGGCGTTTCAGCTATGCCCGGCCCCGCGACTGCTATCAGATCGACGCCACCGAAGTGAAACTCGCCGACGGCCGCACTGTCGTCGTCTTCGACGTCCTGGACGACTGCACCCGCACCCTGGTCGCCTGCCACGCCGCCGCCGCGGAGACCGCCCGAGCCGCGATCACCGCGATCAGACAGGCGTTCACCGCCTACGGCGTGCCGGCCATCGTGCTCAGCGACAACGGCATCGCGTTCACCAGCCGCCGCACCCGACCCGGATCAATCTCCACCTTCGTGCAGACCCTGATCGACCACGGCACCCGCCCGATCAACTCCAGCCCCTACCACCCACAAACCTGCGGCAAGGTCGAACGCCACCACCAAACCCTCAAAAAATGGCTGAGCACCCAACCCCCACCACAGACCCTCACCGCCCTGCAAACACTCCTGGACACCTACCGCCGCTACTACAACACCCAACGCCGCCACAGCGCCCTACCCCACCGCACCACACCCGCCCACGCCTGGACCCACGCACCCACCCTCGGCGGACCCACCAGCCCACCCCTGCAAACCGACGCCACCCTGCACCACTGCCCCGTCGCCAGCAACGGCGCCATCGCCGTCGCCGGACACCGCACCAGCGTCGGCACCACCCACGCCGGCACCACCGTCACCGCCATCCGCGACAACAACCACGTCACCATCTACCACCCCGACGGCCAACCCATCGGCTACCTCCACCTCAACCCCGACAAGAACTACATCCCCCTCACCCCCACCCCCACGATCCACAACCCCTGACACATCTATCGGGACTTCCCGTTGACACATGTCCCGGGACATGACAGTCCCTCTGGCTGCCATTTCCTTCCAAGATCTCGCGTGGACGCGCGTCGGGCGACGCCTGACCCTCATGCGGGTGCGGGTGCGGGTGCGGGTGGCGTCGTAGCCGAAGAAGTGTGCGCGTGTGCTGAGAAGAGCGTCTGAGCCGGGCAACTCGCGTGCGGTGGAAGCCGCGCCCCTGTCCCGGAAGCTGCTGGTGTGCCCGAATCGGCACGTGCACCCAGAAGCCGTGCGCGTGCCCGGAACACGCGCGCTCGTGTCTCCGACCCGGCAGGGGCGTGCCCCGCGAGGAGGCGCTGCCCTGAGGAGGTGCTGTCCTGCGAGGAGGTGCTGTCCTGCGAGGAGGTGCTGTCCTGCGAGGAGGCGCTGTCCCGCGAGGAGGCGCTGTCCCGCGAGGAGGCGCTGCCCTGCGAGAGGCGCCGCGAGCGGGAGGAGCGCGTCAGGGGGTGGCGCTGGCGTTGGCGGCGATCTCGGGCAGGTCGGCCGGGCCCGGGTCGGCCGCCGGCGCCGGCGTGGCGGCCGGGTTCTGGGCGGCGGCCCGCACGGCGGCGGCCACCGCCGGGGCGACCCGGGAGTCGAAGACGCTCGGCACGATCACCGTCGGGTTGATCTTGTCTTCGCCGACCACGTCCGCGATGGCCCGGGCGGCGGCGAGCGCCATCTCCTCGGTGAACTCCTCGGCGTGCGCGTCGAGCATGCCGCGGAACACGCCGGGGAAGGCGAGCACGTTGTTGATCTGGTTGGGCTGGTCGGAGCGGCCGGTGGCGACCACGGCGGCGTACTTGCGCGCCTCGCGCGGGTCCACCTCCGGGTCGGGGTTCGCCAGCGCGAAGACGATCGAGTCCTTCGCCATGGCGGCGACGTCCTCGCCGGTGAGCAGGTTCGGCGCGCTCACGCCGATGAACACGTCCGCGCCGCGTACCGCACCGGCCAGGTCGCCGGAGTAGTTCTCCTTGTTGGTGTTCTCGGCCAGCCACTGCCAGGCCGGGTTGAGGTCCGGCAGGCCGCGGTGCAGGGCGCCCTGGCGGTCGTACGCGATGATGTCGCCCACGCCCTGGCGCAGCAGCAGCTTCATGATCGCGGTGCCGGCCGCGCCGGCGCCGGAGACCACGACCCGGACGTCCGCGAGCTGCTTGCCCACGACGCGCAGCGCGTTCGTCAGCGCGGCCAGCACGCAGATCGCGGTGCCGTGCTGGTCGTCGTGGAAGACCGGGATGTCCAGCGCCTCGCGCAGCCGGGCCTCGATCTCGAAGCAGCGTGGCGCGGCGATGTCCTCCAGGTTGATCCCGCCGTACGCGGGCGCGATCGCCTTGACGATCGCCACGATCTCGTCGGTGTCCTGGGTGTCCAGCACCACCGGCCAGGCGTCCACCCCGCCGAAGCGCTTGAACAGGGCGGCCTTGCCCTCCATCACCGGCAGCGAGGCGGCCGGGCCGAGGTTGCCCAGGCCGAGCACGGCGGTGCCGTCGCTGACCACGGCGACGGTGTTGCGTTTGATGGTGAGCCGGCGCGCGTCGGCCGGGTTCTCCGCGATGGCCATGCAGACCCGGGCCACACCCGGGGTGTACGCGCGGGACAGCTCGTCGCGGGTACGCAGCGCGACCTTCGGGGTCACCTCGATCTTGCCGCCGAGGTGCAGCAGGAACGTGCGGTCGGAGACCTTGCGGACGTCCACCCCGTCGAGCGCGGTGAGCGCGTCGACGACCTGGTCGGCGTGCCCGGCGTCGGCGGTGTCGCAGGTGAGGTCGACGATCACGTGCGCGGGGTCGGAGTCGACCACGTCCAGCGCGGTGACGATGGCCCCGGCCTCGCCGGCGGCGGTGGTGAGCCGGCCGATGGAGGAGGCGTCGGCGGGTACCGCGATCCGGATGGTGATGGAGAATCCGGCACTCGGCAGTCGTGTGTTGGCCACGAGAAACTCCTCCGTCGGCGCTGAGCGGCTCGACTGGCATTTCTACTCGCCCGCGCAGGTCGCCCGGCATCCGCCCCCGCTACCGGTCAGTAGCGTCACGGGCATAAGGCAGGTGCGCCGGGCGTTGTCACATGTCAGGATTGCTGTCACGCGCCGAAAATTCTCGGCGATGCACATAACGGACAGGAGACGCAGTTTGCGCGAGCAGGAGACCTTCCATCCCTACACCGACGACGAGCTCGAGGCCACCACGGGCGAGTACGAGCTGTCGGAGCGGCAGGCGCTGCGGCGGGTCCCCGGCCTCTCCACCGAACTCACAGACATCACCGAGGTCGAATACCGCCAGCTGCGGCTGGAGCGGGTCGTCCTGGTCGGCGTCTGGACCGAGGGCACCCAGACCGACGCCGACAACAGCCTCACCGAACTGGCGGCGCTGGCCGAGACGGCCGGCTCGCAGGTGCTCGAAGGGCTGATCCAGCGCCGGCACCGGCCCGACCCGGCCACGTACATCGGCCGCGGCAAGGTCGACGACCTGGGCGCGGTGGTGCTGTCCACCGGCGCCGACACCATCATCTGCGACGGTGAGCTGTCGCCGTCGCAGCTGCGCAACCTGGAGCAGCGCACCAAGGTCAAGGTGGTCGACCGGACCGCCCTGATCCTCGACATCTTCGCCCAGCACGCCAAGAGCAAGGAGGGCAAGGCGCAGGTCGAGCTGGCCCAGCTCGAATATCTGCTGCCGCGCCTGCGCGGTTGGGGCGAGACGCTGTCCCGGCAGACCGGCGGTAGCGGTCGCGGCGGTGGCGCCGGCGGCGGCGTGGGCCTGCGCGGTCCCGGTGAGACCAAGCTGGAGACCGACCGGCGGCGTATCCGCCACCGCATCGCGCGGCTGCGCCGCGAGATCAAGAGCATGGCGACGGTACGCCAGACCAAGCGCTCCCGGCGCACCCGTAACGCGGTGCCGGCGGTGGCCATCGCCGGCTACACCAACGCCGGCAAGTCCAGCCTGCTCAACCGCCTCACCGGGGCGGGCGTGCTGGTGGAGAACGCGCTGTTCGCCACGCTGGACCCGACCACCCGCCGCGCCACCACGTCCGACGGGCGGCTCTACACGCTGTCCGACACGGTCGGCTTCGTCCGGCACCTGCCGCACCAGATCGTCGAGGCGTTCCGCTCGACGCTCGAGGAGGTCGCCGACGCGGACCTGGTCGTGCACGTGGTCGACGGCACCCACCCGGACCCGGAGGAGCAGGTCCGGGCGGTACGCGAGGTGCTCGCCGAGGTGGGCGCCGACCGGCTGCCGGAGCTCCTGGTGGTGAACAAGACCGACGCCACCGACGAGGAGACGATGCTGCGGCTCAAGCGGCTGTGGCCGGACGCCGTGTTCGTCTCCGCGCACAGTGGCCGCGGGATCGACGAGCTGCGCGAGGCGGTCGAGCGCCGGCTGCCCCGGCCGGCCGTCGAGGTGCGCGTCGTGCTCCCGTACGACCGGGGTGACCTGGTCGCCCGGGCGCACCGGCAGGGTGAGGTGCTCAGCACCGCTCACCTGCCCGAAGGCACGCTGCTGCACGTACGGGTGGGCCAGGGGCTCGCCGCCGAGCTCGCGCCCTACCGGGCGGGGGATCGGCTGACCAGCGACGAGCGGGTGGGTGCCGGACGGTGAGCCGTCCGGCGTCACCCGCCGGAAACCCGCGTCGTGCGACACTGAGCGTCATGCGGCACGTTGTCTCCTCGGTCACGCTCGCGCTCGGCCTGGTCGGCGCGGTCGTGGCGCCGGCCGGGCCGGCCCCGGCGGCTCCCGCCGCGGCCCCCGTGCTGGCCGCGGCTCCCAAGAAGAAGTGCACGGTCGAGGACAACCGCCTCCGCGAGCTGTCCGGCCTGATCGCCACCAGCAGCGGGTACGTCGTGATCAACGACGGCACCGACGACCCCAGCCGCAAGCGGGTCTTCTACCTGGACGCCAAGTGCAAGGTCGAGAAGGAGGTCCGGTACTCCGGTGACGGGCCCTTCGACACCGAGGACCTGGCGCTCGGCCCGGACCGCAAGACGCTCTGGATCGCCGACACCGGCGACAACGTGGAGAAGAAGACCCGCCGGGAGCGGGTCGCGGTCTGGACGATGCCGCTCAGCGGCGCGAAGCAGCCGGTGCTGCACCGGCTCAGCTACCCGGGCAAGGAGCCGCACGACGCGGAGGCCCTGCTCGTCGGCGACGACAACATGCCGCTGGTGATCACCAAGGACCTGTCCGGCAAGTCGGAGATCTTCACCCCGACGGTGAAGCTGAAGACCGCCGGCGACCCCGAGCCGATCCCGATGAAGAAGGTCGGCGAGGTCACGCTGCCGAAGACCGACACCGAGAACAAGCTCGGGTCGCCCGGGCGAGCGCTGGTGACCGGCGCGGCCCGTTCACCCGACGGCAGCAAGGTCGTGCTGCGCACGTACGCCGACGCGTTCGAGTTCGACGTGTCCGGCGGCGACATCGTCAAGGCGCTGACCACAGGTAAGCCCCGGATCACCCCGCTGGCCGACCCGTTCGGCGAGGCGATCTCGTACACGCCCGACGGAAAGTTGTTCGTCACCGTCTCCGACGGCGGGACGCTGGACGACTCGGATCCGATCGACATTCTCAGCTACACGCCGTCCACCAGTGGCGCGGAGGCGCTCCCGAACGGCGGCAAGGCCGAGACGAAGGCGGCCGCCGAGAAGTCCTGGCTCGAAGGGCTCTCACTCGACGAGATCACGTACCTGATCGCGGCGGTCGGGGTGATCGGCGCGCTCCTGGTCGGCGCGGGCGTCTTCGGGATCCTGCGGTCGCGGCGCAAGCCCGCGCCGCGGGCGGCGGCCGAGGAGCCGGAGCGCAGCGGCGAGTTCCCGGTGAACGGCGGGTTCCCGTCGGCGGAACGGCCGGACGCCCCACGCGGCGGCGTCTACGGCGGGGGCCAGGGCGGCGTCTACGGTGGCGCGGCGAACGGCGACCGTCCGCCCTCGGGCGGCGTCTACGGCGGTGGCCGGCCGGGTGGCGGCGTGTACGGCGGCGGCCCTCAGGAGGGCGGCCGTGGCCAGGGCGGTGGCCGTCCCCCGGGCGGCACCCGTCCGCAGGGTGGTGGGGTGTACGGCGGTGGCGCCCCGGCCGGCGGCGGAGGTCGCGGTGGCGGTGTCTACGGCGGTGGCCAGGGCGGCGGCGGCCAGGGCGGTTCGGGTCGTGGCGGTCAGGGTGGCGGCTACGGCGGCGGCCCGGGCGGGCCCGGTTACCGCGGGCAGCCCGGTGGCGGGCCGCGCGGAGGCGGCGGCCGGGCCGAGCCGCCGCGTCGCGGCCAGGACCCGCGTGGCGCGCGCCGCGACGACGGCTACGACGATCGGGGTCAGTACGGCCCGGTGTCCGGTGGTGGCCGGGAGTACCGGGGCGACCGCTACTGAGACGACATGGAAAAGGGGGTGACCGCGACGGTCACCCCCTTTCCGCTGCTGTGGGGTCAGATGCGGCGCAGCACCGCCACCACGCGACCCATGATGGTGGCGTCGTCGCCGGGGATCGGGTCGAAGGCCGGGTTCTGCGGCATCAGCCAGACGTGCCCGTCCCGCCGCCGGTAGGTCTTGACCGTCGCCTCGCCGTCGAGCATCGCGGCGACGATGTCGCCGACCTCGGCGTTGGGCTGCTGCCGGACGACCACCCAGTCGCCGTCGCAGATCGCCGCGTCGAGCATCGAGTCGCCCTTGACCTGGAGCATGAAGACCTCGCCCTCGCCGACCAGCTCGCGGGGGAGGGGGAAGATGTCCTCCACCGCCTGCTCGGCGAGGATCGGCCCACCGGCGGCGATGCGGCCCAGCATCGGCACGTACGCCGGGGTGGGGCGCTGCGCGCGGGCGGCCTCGTCGTCGGCCTCGCCCGGGGCCCGGACGTCGACGGCGCGTGGCCGGTTCGGGTCGCGGCGCAGGAAGCCCTTCTTCTCCAGCTCCTTGAGCTGGTAGGCGACGCTGGACGGGGAGACCAGGCCGACCGCCTCACCGATCTCGCGCACGCTCGGCGGGTAGCCGTGCCGCTCGACCCAGGTGCGGATGAACTCCAGGATCCGCCGCTGCCGGGCGGTCAGGTCGACGCTCGTCGGGTCGGGGAAGCTGCTCACCACCGGCGTGACCGGGCGTACCGCCGCCGGGGCGGTGCGGCTGCGGGCGGCGCGGGGGCGGCGGGTCGCCGGAGGACCCGCCCCGTCGTTCGGCTGCGGGTTCTTCTGCCGGCTGGCCCGGTCCTCGGTCACGTCCGTCCCTCCCTGGTCGGCGCTGGGGTGCCTCGTCGGCTCGTGGTGCGTGTGGTCTGACCGTATAGGTGAGATCGGTCATTTTCAAACATCTGTACGACCTGCTGTCGGCGTGTCGTGCCGAATTCCTGGATTTCCGAACTGTTGTTCTGATAAAAGAGTACGCCGCTCGTACAGATGTTCCATTGCGGCGGGCCGTGTCCAGCGCGGGAGGCCGTCCGTTGGGCTCCTCGGCGGGGTCGCGCCGACCGTGATTCTGATGACGCGCCGGACACGCCCGCCAACTTGACCTCGCTTGGGGTTCGGCATACGGTCGACCCCTAGATGTAGTAGTCACACGGGCGTAAGTCGCCCACAGGTTGGGTTCAACTACCGAACGCACTCCCGCACCGCGCATCCGGCGACGGTCATCGGACGATGACTCCGCCGTGCCGACGTGTGCCCGGGAGCCGGTAGGTGTGCCCGCGATCGACGGAGGAGGTCGGGCCCATGCGCTGTCCGTACTGCCGGCACGCCGACTCCCGGGTGGTCGACTCGCGGGAGGCCGACGACGGCCAGCTCATCCGGCGGCGGCGGTCCTGCCCGGAGTGCGGCAAACGGTTCACCACCGTCGAGGAGGCGGTGCTCGCGGTGGTCAAGCGCAGCGGGGTGACCGAGCCGTTCAGCCGTACGAAGATCATCGGCGGGGTGCGCAAGGCGTGCCAGGGGCGGCCGGTCGACGACGACTCGATCGCGCTGCTGGCACAGAAGGTCGAGGAGACCGTACGGGCCAAGGGGGCGGCCGAGATCCCCAGCCACGAGGTGGGCCTGGCCATCCTCGGCCCGTTGCGCGACCTCGACGAGGTGGCCTACATGCGGTTCGCCAGCGTCTACCGGTCCTTCGACTCGCTCGCCGACTTCGAGCGGGAGATCGAGACGTTGCGGGCCGCCGCGCGCGCCCGGGAGGGCGCCGGTGCCGGTGCGGCGGACGCCGCCGGCGCGATCAGCTGACATTTTCGGGTTTCTGACAGGTACACGAGGCGCGGTGGGTGACCGTGCCGACGAGGGGGGCGAGGGCGTGACGACCAGCAGGTCACGGAACAAGGCCGGGGCGGGGCTGAAGATCGAGCGCGTCTGGACGACCGAGGGGGTGCATCCCTACGACGAGGTCACCTGGGAGCGCCGCGACGTCGTCATGACGAACTGGCGGGACGGCTCGATCAACTTCGAGCAGCGGGGGGTGGAGTTCCCCGAGTCCTGGTCGGTGAACGCGGCGAACATCGTGACCACCAAGTACTTCCGGGGCGCGGTGGGGACCCCGGAGCGGGAGTGGTCGCTGCGGCAGCTGATCGACCGGGTGGTCGACACCTACCGCACCGCCGGTGAGGAGTACGGCTACTTCGCCACCCCGGCCGACGCCGAGGTGTTCGCGCACGAGCTGACCTGGATGCTGCTGCACCAGGTGTTCAGCTTCAACTCGCCGGTGTGGTTCAACGTCGGCACGCCGTCGCCGCAGCAGGTCAGCGCCTGCTTCATCCTGTCGGTCGACGACTCGATGGACTCCATCCTCGACTGGTACAAGGAGGAGGGGCGGATCTTCCAGGGCGGCTCGGGCGCCGGGGTGAACCTGTCCCGCATCCGTTCCTCGAAGGAACTGCTCTCCTCCGGCGGCACCGCCTCCGGCCCGGTCAGCTTCATGCGCGGCGCGGACGCCTCCGCCGGCACCATCAAGTCCGGCGGCGCCACCCGGCGCGCGGCCAAGATGGTCATCCTCGACGTCGACCACCCGGACATCGAGGAGTTCGTGGCGACCAAGGCGCGCGAGGAGGACAAGATCCGCGCGCTGCGCGACGCCGGGTTCGACATGGACCTGGGCGGCGCCGACATCGTCAGCGTGCAGTACCAGAACGCCAACAACTCGGTCCGCGTCTCCGACGAGTTCATGACCGCCGTGGAGAACGGTGGCGGCTTCGACCTGCGCGGCCGGCTCGACGGGCAGACCATCGAGACGATCGACGCGAAGAAGCTGTTCCGCACCATCTCCCAGGCCGCGTGGGAGTGCGCCGACCCGGGCCTGCAGTACGACGACACCATCAACGACTGGCACACCTGCCCGGAGACCGGGCGGATCACCGCGTCGAACCCGTGCTCGGAGTACCTGCACCTGGACAACTCCTCGTGCAACCTGGCCTCGCTGAACCTGATGAAGTTCCTGCGCGCCGACGGCGGCTTCGAGGTGGAGAAGTTCGTCAAGTCGGTCGAGTTCGTCATCACCGCGATGGACATCTCGATCTGCTTCGCCGACTTCCCGACCGAGAAGATCGGTGAGACCACCCGCGCCTACCGGCAGCTCGGCATCGGGTACGCCAACCTGGGCGCGCTGCTGATGGCCTCCGGCCTGCCGTACGACTCGGAGCAGGGCCGGGAGGTGTCCGCCGCGATCACCTCGCTGATGACCGGCACCGCCTACCGCCGTTCCGCCGAGCTGGCCGGCATCGTCGGCCCGTACGACGGCTACGCCCGCAACGCCGAGCCGCACAAGCGGGTCATGCGCAAGCACGCCGCCGCCAACGACGCGATCAAGCCGACCGGCACCGTGGGCACCGCCGTGCAGCGCGAGGCGACCAAGCAGTGGACGCTGGGCAACAAGCTCGGTGACAAGCACGGCTGGCGCAACTCGCAGGCCAGCGTGCTCGCCCCGACCGGCACCATCGGCCTGATGATGGACTGCGACACCACCGGCGTCGAGCCGGACCTGGCGTTGGTGAAGTTCAAGAAGCTGGTCGGTGGCGGCTCGATGCAGATCGTCAACCAGACCGTGCCGCGCGCCCTGCGCAGCCTCGGCTACCCCGAGGAGCAGGTCGAGGCGATCGTCGAGCACATCGCCGACCACGGCCACGTGGTGGACGCCCCGGGCCTCAAGCCGGAGCACTACCCGGTCTTCGACTGCGCCATGGGCGAGCGCTCGATCGCGCCGATGGGCCACGTGCGGATGATGGCGGCCGTCCAGCCGTTCATCTCCGGCGCCATCTCCAAGACGGTGAACATGCCGGAGCAGGCCACCGTCGAGGACGTCGAGAAGATCTACTTCGAGGGCTGGAAGCTCGGCCTCAAGGCGCTGGCGATCTACCGGGACAACTGCAAGGTCGGCCAGCCGCTGTCGGCGGCGAAGAAGAACAAGAGCACCGTCGAGACCCAGGCCCCGGCCGCCGAGCCGGAGAAGGTCGTGGAGAAGGTCGTCGAGTACCGCCCGGTGCGCAAGCGGCTGCCGAAGAAGCGCCCGTCGGAGACCATCTCCTTCTCGGTCGGCGGCGCGGAGGGCTACCTCACCGCCTCGTCGTACCCGGACGACGGTCTCGGCGAGGTCTTCCTCAAGATGTCGAAGCAGGGCTCGACCCTGGCCGGCGTGATGGACGCCTTCTCGGTGGCCATCTCCATCGGTCTCCAGTACGGCGTCCCGCTGGAGACGTACGTCAGCAAGTTCACCAACATGCGCTTCGAGCCGGCCGGCATGACCGACGACCCGGACGTGCGGATGGCCGCCTCGGTGATGGACTACATCTTCCGTCGCCTGGCGCTGGACTTCCTGCCGTACGACCGCCGCGCCGAGCTGGGCATCTTCACCGCCAAGGAGCGGGCCGCCCAGCTCGCGGCCGAGGCGGAGGCGGAGGCGAGCGGTGCGGACCTCACCGCGATGGCCGCCTCCGCCCCGGTCGAGGCGCCGGAGCCGAAGACCGGCCCGGTCGCGCAGCCGGCGCAGGAGATGGCCGACGTCGCCGCGGTCAAGCCCGCTCCGGTGGTGGGTTCCAGCACGGAGCTGCTGGAGGCCGTGATCGGCAAGGCCGCCGACGCGCCGCTCTGCTTCACCTGCGGCACGAAGATGCGGCCCGCCGGTAGCTGCTACGTCTGCGAGGGCTGCGGCTCCACCAGCGGCTGCAGCTGACGACCGACCGAAGACGCGAGCGCGGCAGGGACCTCCCTGCCGCGCTCGCGCGTGCTTTGGCGAGTCGGGCTCAGCGCAGGGTACGGAGGAACACCTGCCACGGCTGACGCCCAAAGCGCAGAACCGGGCCGGACGCATCCTTGCTGTCGCGGATCAGGATGCTCCCGTTGACTGCGGCAATCTCACGCACGCTCCGCCGTTGTTGTCGCTGCGACTCGATTTGCGCCACTTGATGCCGATCCGGTCTGTCATGCCACCTCCATTTCCTGCCAGCGCCTGGCACGAGCACCGCCGAGGTGGGCGCTCAGCGCAGGGTGCGGAGGAACGCTTGCCACGGCTGACGCTTGAAGCGTAGAACCGCGCCGCCTGCATCCTTGCTGTCGCGGACTTCTACTGCCTGGTCGGCGTATCTCGCTTCGACGCAGGCTCCGTTGGTGCCGCTCCGGGTGCTCTTGCGCCACTGCGAGTCCACGTCCGCCTCCTACTCCACGGGCAGCGCGCCTCGGATTGCTTTGATCATTGCCGCCGAGTCGGTTGGCGACAGGGCCGCGGCGCGCAGGCTGTTGAACACCACCGTACAGCGGCGCACATCCTCGCCCTCCGCGTAGAGATCGCCCGTCAAACCCTCGATGTACACCACGCTGGGGCCGTCAGCGAAGTTGAGGATGTGGAAGCTCGACAGCATGGAAGCGTAGGCACCTTCCCGGAACGGGATCACCTGGACCGTGACGTTCCATCGGCTGCCGGCGTCGAGCAAGGCGGTGAGCTGGTCGGCCATGACGGCTGCACCACCGATCTGGCGGTGCAGGACTGCTTCGTCCAGTACAGCTACCAGGCGGAGCTTGCCCGACGAGATCAGCTCCTGGCGGTGCGTCCGGACGGCGACTCGCCTCTCGACCGCCTCGGGTGAAGGTTCGAAGGCATCCTCCGCCATCATCGCCCGCGAGTATGCCGGTGTCTGGAGCAGGCCCGGCACGACAAGCGTCTCGAAGGTCTGCACCTCCTCGGCTGCGGATYCCAATCCGATGTACTGCCGATACGACGAGGGTAGATCCCCGKATTTCGCCCACCAGCCGCGCTGCTTCCCGGTGCGCGCCATCGACAGCAGCGTGTCGCGCAGTTCGGCATCGGTGACGCCGTAGCGATCAAGCAGCGCGTTGAGCGCAGGGCCTTTGATACCGACCCGACCGGCCTCGATGCGGCGCAGGGTGCTCGCGGTCACCTCGATTGCCGCCGCTGCTTCCTCGGCGGTGACATCGGCCTGCTCTCGCGCTTTGCGTAACTGCGCCCCGAGCTGGAAGCGAACGAAGGTCGGACTTTCCATGCCGGTGATTGTGCCGCCGGCCGGCGTGCGGTGGACACGCGACACGCCCGCACGACATGCGCGCACATCGTTGACTGACTGAAAATGCGCGCGCAAAATTACCCGCGCATGAACAAAGTAGGAGGCGGCATGCGTGCTCGTGTGTCGTACGAGGAGTACGTGTTGGCGGTCGCGCTGACCCTCGCCCGGCGGCACCGTCCGGTGTGGTCCTGGCGACGCTGGCGGTGGATCTGCCGCTGCGGTGCGGAACTGCCGTGCCGCGCACGCCATCGCATCCCGATCCGTCGCGGCCACTGGCCGGGTGAGGAGCAGACGTGACGGAGCCGCAGGTCCGGCAGATCCTGTCGGTACACGTACCCGGCGTCGACGGCTTCTGCACGGGGTGCCGGGCATGGTGGGCGCGTCTGTGCCCGTACCCCTGTCAGCAGGTCGAATGGGCGGCCCGCAGGCAGGCGCGGACCGCCACCCGGCGCTTCCTGGACGGCCTCCGGTGACCACCCACGGGCCGGTTCTTCCGGTGTGGAGCTGCGGTGGGTGTGGCGCTCCGTGGCCCTGCCCGACGCGGCGTCGCGAGCTGCGGGCCGAGTTCGCCGGAGCGCCGGTGTCGTTGAGCTTGTACATGGGGTCCTATCTGGTGTGGGCGGCGGAGGATCTGACCTGGGTACCGGCCGGGGTGTTGCATCAGCGCTTCCTCGGGTGGGTGCGATGAGTGTCATTCGGCCGGGCGACGAACGGTTCCACTACTGCGACGGCTCGCACCGGTGGGTGCCGCTCGATCCGGACTTCGACCAGGAGGTCTGGGAGGCCATGGTGCGCGAGCACCAACAGCGGCACCTGGAGGAGATCTCCCGAGGGCTTCGTCCCCGTCGGCCCAAACTTCCGTAGGTGCCCACTGTCACAGCCCATCGCGTACGCGAGCTGGAATGCTCGGGGGATGAGCACGACCGACATCTATCGGGCGTTCGCCGAGCGTGAGGCGCGCGGCGTGTCCCCGGCGTACGAGCGGTTGTCGCGGGTGGTCGCCGGTGACCCGGAGCTGCTCGCCCTGCTCGACACGCTGCCGCCGGCCAAGCGTCAGCCGAACCTGCTGTTCGGGGTGGTGCGGCTGCGCGGCGGGCCGGTGGACGACCCGGCGGCGTTCCGCGCGTACGTGATGGGGCACTGGCCGGACGTGGCGGCGCAGATGCGGGTGCGGGCGACGCAGACGAACGAGGCGGGACGCTGCGCGGCTCTGCTGCCGGTGCTCGCCGCGTTGCCGCAGCCGCTGGCGTTGCTGGAGGTCGGCGCCTCCGCCGGGCTGTGCCTCTACCCGGACCGGTACGCCTACCGCTACGGCGATCGGCGGATCGGCGACGGCGAGCCGTTGCTCGACTGTGACCTGACCGGCACCGAGCCGCCGCAGCGGCTGCCCGAGGTGGTGTGGCGGGCCGGGCTGGACGTGAACCCGCTCGACGTCACCGACCCGGCCGACGTGGCCTGGCTGGAGGCGCTGATCTGGCCGGAGCACCGGCACCGCCGGGACCGGCTGCGCGCCGCGGCGGCGGTCGCGGCGGCCGATCCGCCACTGCTGGTACGCGGTGACCTGGTGGACGACCTGCCGGCGCTGGCCGAGCAGGCCCCGGCCGGGGCGACGCTCGTGGTGTTCCACAGCTCGGTGCTCTACCAGGTGCCGAAGGCGCGCCGGGACGCGTTCACCGCGCTGGTACGGACGCTGCCCGGTCACTGGATCGCCAACGAGGACCCGTCCGTGCTGCCGCACGCGGCGCTGCCCGAGCCACCCGCCGAAGGCTTCCACAACGTGCTGGCCCTGGACGGCCGCCCCCTGGCCTGGACCAGAGGCCACGGCCAGGCCCTCACCTGGCTCCCCACCCCCACCCCAACCCCGAGCGCGTGATCATGAAGTTGGCGGTGCGACACGCCGACGCGGCGACCGTCAACTTCATGATCGAGGGGTGGGGCAGGTGGGTGTGAGCGAACCCGGGTGGCTGGTGGAGACGCGGGCCGCGTACGACACGGTCGCCGAGGACTACGCGCGGCTGCTGCCCGACGTGGTGGAACCACCGCTGGACCGGGCGCTGCTGGCCGCGTACGCCGAGACGGTCGGGCCGGGCCGGCCGGTGCTGGAAGTGGGCTGCGGCACCGGTCGCGTCACCGCCCACCTGCACCGGCTCGGCCTGGACATCGGCGGCGTCGACCTGTCGCCCGGCATGGTGGCGGTGGCCCGCCGCGCGTACCCGGAGCTGCGTTTCGAGGTGGGCTCGCTGACCGAGCTGACCGTGCCCGACGCCTCGCTGGCCGGGCTGGTCTCCTGGTACTCGATCATCCACCTGCCACCGGAGCTGCTGCCCGGGGTGTTCGCCGGTTTCCACCGGGCGCTCGCCCCGGGCGGTCACCTGCTCCTCGCGGTCAAGGCCGGTGACCGGTGCGTACGGCTGGAGCGGGCGTACGGCCACGACGTCGCGTACGACGTGCACTGGCTGCCGCCGGAACGACTGGCCGCGCAACTCGCGACGGCCGGGTTCACGGTCTCGGCGACGCTGGTCCGCGCGCCGGTCGCCACGGAGCGGCAGTCCCAGGCGTTCCTGCTGGCCGAGCGGACCATCCGTGGGGGATGTTAAAAGGGGGCCCCTCCTATGCAGAAAACGTTAAGCAGGGGCCCTTCCTTACACTTCAGCGGTGCGTGACGAGCTGGCGGACCGGCCGCTTACCGAACCGCACCCGTCGCGGCTGTCGCCGGATCACCCGGGGCGGGACCGGATCCTGGCCGTGCACGCCGCCGCCCTGGCCGCCGGGGAGGCCGGCTACCTGGACCCGGAGACCGGACTGTTCGTGCTCAGCGCGGGCTTCCTGGCCCGGCGAGGGACGTGCTGCGGGCGAGGATGTCGGCACTGTCCGTACGTAACCGATTAGGGGCTTCCGTCCCCGCGCGGGCACGCCGTACGGTGTCCGACGGAACTCCGGCGGGTCGGACCCGCCGCCGACCGCGGAGGTCTCCCGTGCGTGCCCGAATCTGGCTGGCCGTGCCGGCCGTCCTGCTCGCCGCCGGCTGCGCCGAGGAGGCCCCGACGGTCGACGTGCCGACGGAGCCGCGCCCACCGGTCGCGGTCGCGGCCGCCTCCTCGGGCGGCGCCTGCCGGCTGCTCGACTTCGCGGTGATCGCCGAGCACACCGGTGGCGAGTTCGACGTGGCCGCCGCCACCGAGCGGGGCGACACGCACACGTGCGTGGTACGCGCGGCCGGGGCGGTGCTGCCGGAGCTGACGCTGTCGGTCACCGAGACATCGATCGACGCGGCCACGTTCACCCTCGACGTGCAGCCCAGCGGCGCCACGAAGATCACCAAGCTGGGTAAGGCCGGCTACCGGCGCACGCTGCCCAAGACCGCGAAGGCGGGCCCGGTCGCCGAGGTCGGCTGGCTGGCCACCGAGGGCCGGCTCGCCACCCTACGCTGGACCGCTCCCACCGGCACCGCGAAGGCGGAGGCGGACAAGACGGCCGGCAAGCTGGTCACGCTGGCCAAGGTGATCGACACCCGCCAGCTCTGACCCGGGTCAGCGGGCCGCGACGAACACCCGGGACGCCACCTCGCGGGGCAGGCGGACCCGGTCGCCGGAGCGGTCGATGGAGACGCCGTCGCGTTCCTGCGCCACGGTCACCGTCGCGCCCGGGTCGACACCGGCTGCGTGCAACTGCCGGAGCACGTCCGAGTCGGTCTGCACGCTCTCGCAGATGCGGCGCACCACGACCTGGCCGGACAGGCCCGGGAAGGCCAGGTTGCGCTCGCTCTCGCCGGCCTCGACCGGCGGCTGGCCCGGGTCGCCCAGCTCCTCCAGGCCCGGGATCGGGTTGCCGTACGGCGAGCGGGTGGGGCGGTTGAGCAGGTCGAAGACCCGCTTCTCCACCGCGTCGCTCATCACGTGCTCCCACCGGCAGGCCTCTTCGTGGGCCTCCTCGTAGGGCATCCCGATCACGTTCACCAGCAGCAGCTCGGCCAGCCGGTGCTTGCGCATCACCGACACGGCGGTGTTGCGACCCGCCGGGGTGAGGCTCAGGTGCCGGTCGCCCTCGACCGTGAGCAGGCCGTCCCGCTCCATCCGCGCGACGGTCTGGCTGACGGTCGGGCCGCTCTGCTTGAGCCGCTCGGCGATGCGGGCACGCAGCGGCGGCACACCCTCCTCCTCGAGTTCGAGGATGGTGCGCAGGTACATCTCGGTCGTGTCAACAAGGTCGTGCTTCACGTCAGCGGCCTCCCGGGCACCGATGGTACCCGTTACCACCGACCATCGACGGCAGGCGAAGCCGGAGGTGGCGGCCCGGATGGTGTTGACTGGACCGCATGTCCGCCACCGCAGACCTGCTGGTCGAGCCCGACCGGCTCGCCGCCGAACTCGATCATGCCGACCCGCCGACCCTGCTCGACGTCCGCTGGCGGCTCACCGGACCGCCCGGCCGCGCGGACTACGCTGCCGGCCACCTGCCCGGCGCGGTCTTCGTCGACCTGGACACCGAGCTGTGCGGGCGGCCCGGCGCCGCCGGCCGGCACCCGCTGCCGGACCCGGCGGCGTTGCAGGCCGCGCTGCGGGCGGCGGGCGTCCGCGCCGGTCACCCCGTTGTCGTGTACGACGGCGGCGACGGGATGTCCGCCGCCCGGGCCTGGTGGACGCTGCGCTGGGCGGGCCACCGGCAGGTGCGCGTGCTGCACGGCGGCTACCCGGCCTGGACGGCAGCCGGCCTGCCGGTCGACACCGGCGTACCCGCCCCGGCGCCGGGCGACGTGACGGTGGCGCCGGGCGCGCTGCCGGTGCTGGACGCCGCGCGGGCCGCCCGGCTCGCCGCCGCCGAGCCCGGGGTGCTGCTCGACGTACGGGCCGCGCCGCGCTACCGGGGCGAACACGAGCCGGTCGACCCGGTCGCCGGGCACGTGCCGGGCGCGGTCAACCTGCCCGCCCCGGAGTACGTCACGCAGGGCCGGTTCCCGGACGCGGACGCGCTGCGGGAGCGGTTCGCCGCCGCCGGGGTGGACGCGGGCGCGCCGGTCGGCGCGTACTGCGGCTCCGGGGTGACCGCCGCGCAGGCCGTGCTCGCGTTGCACCTGGCCGGCCGCCCGGACGCCGCGCTGTACGTCGGCTCGTGGAGCGAGTGGGTGGCCGACCCGGACCGTCCGGTCGCCACCGGTGGCACGTCCGGCCGGTGAGCGTACGTCAGGTGGGCGCACCCGGCCCCACGTGCGACGATGGCCGCATGGCCGACGACACGGTGGTGGTGTGGGACGAGGCTCTCCTCACCTACGACATGGGCGACCATCCGCTGGACCCGGTCCGGGTCGAGCTGACCATGGCGCTCGCCCGCGAGCTGGGCGTGCTGGACCGGCCCGGCGTGCGGCTGGTCAAGCCCGAGCCGGCCGACGACGCGCTGCTCACCCGCGTCCACGATCCGGCCTATCTGGACGCGGTCCGGGCCGCGCCGCGCGACCCGCTGTTCGCCGGGTTCGGCCTGGGCACCTCGGACAATCCGGTCTTCGACGGCATGCACGAGGCGAGCGCGCTGATCGCCGGCGCCACGGTGGCCGCCGCCGAGGCGGTCTGGCGCGGCGACGCCCGCCGCGCCGTGAACGTGGCCGGCGGGCTGCACCACGCCATGCCCGCCCGCGCCGCCGGCTTCTGTGTCTACAACGACCCGGCCGTGGCCATCGCCCGGCTGCTCGACCTCGGCGCGCAGCGGATCGCGTACGTGGACGTGGACGTGCACCACGGCGACGGCGTGCAGGAGATCTTCTACCGCGATCCGCGGGTGCTCACCATCAGCCTGCACGAGACGCCGCTCGCGCTGTTCCCCGGCACCGGGTTCCCGGACGAGACCGGCGGGCCGGGCGCGGAGGGCACCGCCGTCAACGTGCCGCTGCCGCCCGGAGTCGGCGACGCCGGCTGGCAGCGCGCGTTCCACGCGGTCGTGCCGTCGGTGCTGCGCGCGTACCGGCCGCAGGTGCTTGTCACCCAGTGCGGCGCCGACGGGCACCGCAAGGATCCGCTGGCCGACCTGCACCTGTCGGTGGACGGGCAGCGGGCCACCTACCGCACGCTGCGCGCGCTCGCCGACGAGCTGTGCGACGGCCGCTGGATCGCCACCGGCGGCGGCGGGTACGCGCTGGTCGAGGTGGTGCCCCGGGCCTGGACGCACCTGCTCGCGATCGCCACCGGCGAGCCGGTCGACCCGGCCACGCTGACCCCGCCGGGCTGGCGGGACCTGGCCGCGCGGCGGCGACCCGGGCACGAGGTGCCGCTGCGGATGACCGACGACGTCGACCCGTCGTACCAGCCGTGGCAGCCCAGCGGCGAGCCGAACGCGGTGGACCGGGCCGTCGCGGCCACCCGCAAGGCCGTCTTCCCGCTGCTCGGGCTCGACCCGCACGACCCGCGCGACTGAGCCGGCGGCAGGGAGGACCGACCGGTGACCACCGTCGAACAACCGGTGGACGTGCTGCTCAGCGACGGTACGACCGTCCAGCTGCGACAGATCCGTCCCGAGGACGCGCCCGAGATCGTGGCCATGCACGGCCGCTTCTCCGAGCGCACCCGCTACCTGCGCTACTTCTCGCCGTACCCGCGTATCCCGGAACGCGACCTGAAGCGCTTCGTCAACGTCGACCACCGCGACCGGGAGGCGTTCGTGGTGCTCGCCGGCGAGCGGATCGTCGCCGTCGGCCGGTACGAGCGCCTCGGCCCCGCCTCGCCTGAGGCCGAGGTGGCGTTCGTGGTCGAGGACGCCTACCAGGGCCGGGGCATCGGCTCGGTGCTGCTGGAGCACCTGGCCGACGCGGCCGGACGCAACGGCATCGTGCACTTCGTCGCCGAGGTGCTCCCGGCCAACGGGGCGATGTTGCGGGTCTTCGCCGACTTCGGCTACCAGGTCCAGCGCCAGTACGCCGACGGCGTGGTGCACCTGACCTTCCCGATCGCGCCGACCGAGGCGACGCTCGAGGTGCAGCGCGGCCGGGAGCACCGTACCGAGGCCCGCTCGATCGCCCGGCTGCTCGCGCCACGCGGCATCGCCGTCTACGGCGCCAGCACCACCGGTCAGGGCGTCGGCGCGGCGCTGCTCGGGCACCTGCGCGACGGCGGGTTCACCGGCGCGATCGTGCCGGTGCACCCGAGCGCGGCGACGGTGGCGGGGCTGCCCGCGTACCCGTCGGCGGCCGACGCCGGCCAGGACGTCGACCTCGCCGTGGTGGCGGTCCCGCCGGACGCGGTGACCGACGTGGTCCGCGACGCGGCCCGGGCGGGCGCGCACGGCCTGGTGGTGATCTCGGCCGGGTTCGCCGAGTCCGGCCCGGCCGGCGCGGCGGCGCAGCGCGCGCTGGTCCGCGCCGCGCACCTGGCCGGTATGCGGGTGGTCGGCCCGAACTGCCTCGGCGTCGCCAACACCGACCCGGCGGTACGCCTCAACGCCACGCTCGCCCCGGTGCTGCCCGCGGCGGGCCGGGTCGGCGTGTTCAGCCAGTCCGGCGCGTTCGGGGTGGCGCTGCTGGCCGAGGCGTCCCGGCGCGGGCTCGGCCTGTCCAGCTTCGTGTCGGCCGGCAACCGGGCCGACGTGTCCGGCAACGACCTGCTGCAGTACTGGCAGGACGACCCGGCCACCGACGTCATCACGCTCTACCTGGAGACGTTCGGCAACCCGCGCAAGTTCGCCCGGCTGGCCCGGCGCATCGGCCGCAGCAAGCCGGTGGTGGCGCTCGCCTCGCTGGCCCGGCCGCCGGGCGTGGGGGAGGCGCCCGCGCTGGACGCGGCGGCGGTGAGCGCGCTGTTCGCCCAGTCCGGGGTGATCCGGGTGGACACCGTGTCCGAGCTGCTCGACGTGGGTGTGCTGCTGGCCCACCAGCCGCTGCCCGCCGGGCGGCGCGTCGCCGTGGTGGGCAACTCGTCGGCGCTGACCGGGCTGGCCGCCACCGCCTGCGCCGCTCAGGGACTGACGGTCGCCGACGGGTACCCGCGGGACGTCGGGCCGAGCGCCGGGGCCGCCGCGTACGCCGCCGCGCTCGGTGACGCGGTCGCCGGCGAGCGGGTGGACGCCGTGGTGGCGGTGTTCGCGCCGCCGCTGCCGGGCCAGCTCGCCGACCCGGTGGCCGACTTCGCCTCGGCGCTGCCCGACGCGCGGGTCACCGGCAAGCCGGTGGTGGCGACGTTCCTCGCCGGGCTGGTGCCGGCCGGGGTGCCGGCGTACCCGAGCGTGGAGGAGGCGGTACGCGCGCTGGGCCGGGTCACCGCGTACGCGGACTGGCTCCGGCGGCCCGCTGGGGTGCTGCCGGAACTTCCCGACGTGGACCGCACGGCCGGGCACGCCGCGCTGCGCCCCGACGGGGCCGACGCGGCGGCGTTGCTGCGCGCGTACGGCATCGACGTGGTGGAGTCGGTCCCGGCGACCACGACGGAGGAGGCGCTGGCCGCCGCCGAGCGGCTCGGCTGGCCGGTGGCGCTCAAGGCCGCCGCCCCCGGGCTGCGGCACCGCCTCGACCTCGGCGCGGTACGCCTCGACCTGGCCGACGCCGCCGCGCTGCGCCGCGCGTACGCCGAGATGGCCCCGGTGTTCGGCGCGGAGGTGCTGGTCCAGCCGATGGTCGCGCCCGGCGTGGCGTGCGTGGTGGAGCTGGTGGAGGATCCGGCGTTCGGGCCGGTGGTCGGGTTCGGGCTCGGTGGCGTGGCGACCGAGCTGCTCGGCGACCGGGCCTGGCGGGCGGTGCCGCTGACCGACCGGGACGCCGCCGAACTGGTCGACGAGCCCCGGGCCGCGCCGCTGCTGCACGGGCACCGGGGCGCCGCGCCGGTGGACCGGGCGGCGCTGGTCGACCTGCTGGTGCGGGTCGGGCGGCTCGCCGACGAGCAGCCCCGGGTGCGGTCGCTCACGCTGAATCCGGTGCTGGCCCGGCCGGACGGCATCTCGGTGCTGCACGCCACCGTGCGCACCGGCGCGGAGGTGGCGCGCCCCGACACCGGCCCCCGCCGCTTGTAAGGAAGGGCCCCTTAGAGGTCCTAACTTTTTGAGGGTGGGCGTAACCGACTGGATGTGAGGGTCGTTTCGTCTGGACATGAGGAGGGGTGAGCAGCCGCCGTGGATCGTCTCGGATGAGTTGTGGGCCGAGATCGCACCGCTGCTGCCACCCCGCCCACCACGCCGTAGTCGGTATCCGGGGCGTAAGCCGCTGGATGACCGCAAGGTGTTGTGCGGGATCTTGTTCGTGCTCTATACCGCGATCCCGTGGGAGTACCTGCCCCAGGAGTTGGGCTTCGGGTCGGGGATGACCTGCTGGCGCAGGTTGCGGGACTGGAACCAGGCCGGAGTGTGGCAACGGCTACACGAGCTGCTCCTGGCCCGGCTACGCGGCACCGGGCAACTGGACATGTCCAGGGCGGTGATCGACGGCTCGCACATTCGGGCGCTCAAGGGCGGCCCAAAACCGGTCCGAGCCCGGTCGACCGCCGCAAACCTGGCTCGAAACACCACGTCATCACCGACGCCGGCGGCATCCCCCTCGCTGTCACACTGACCGGCGGGAACAGGCACGACTCCACCCAGACCACCGCCCTGCTCGACGCCATCCCCGCGATCGGCGGCCGACCAGGACCACCACGGCGGCGCCCCGACCGGCTGTATGCCGATCGGGGCTACGACTACGACAGCCACCGCCACCAGATCCGCGCCCGCGGCGTCACCCCCGTCATCGCCCGACGCGGCACACCCCACGGCTCCGGCCTCGGCACCCGACGCTGGGTCGTGGAACGCACCATCGCCTGGCTGCACTGGTTCCGCCGCCTACGCATCCGCTGGGAAATCCGCGACGACATCCACGAAGCCTTCCTCAGGCTCGCCTGCGCCCTCATCTGCTGGCGCCACATCCAACGCACCCAAAGTTAGGAGTTCTTATTAACGCCTCCGGTAGAGGAAGGGCCCCTTCTTAACAGCGCCCGCCCGCGCGACCCGCAGCGCCCGCCCGCGCGACCCGCAGCGCCCGCCCGCGCGACCCGCAGCGCCCGCCCGCGCGACGGCCGCGCGTCGCCGCGCCCGACCGCGGGCGCCGCAGCGCTCAGCCGCGGGCGGAGATCTGCTGCACCGACCACCCGTTGCCGTCGGGGTCGTGGAAGAAGACGAAGCCGACGTTGTCCAGCGGGTGCGGCACCGGGTGCGGGTTCTGGCCCATCACCTGGATCTCGCTCACCTCGACGCCCCGCTCGACCAGTTCGGCGCGCGCCCGTTCCAGGTCGGCCACGACGAGTTGCAGGCCCTTGAGTGAGCCCGGCGGCATCTCCGGTACGACGCCCCGGCCGAGGACGATCGAGCAGCCGGAGCCCGGGGGAGTGAGTTGCACGATCCGCCCCATCCCGCCGAGATCGGTGTCGTGGTCGACGGCGAAGCCGAGCCGTTGCGCGTAGAACTCCTTGGCCCGGTCCAGGTCGGAGACCGGTACGACCACCACTTCCAGCGTCCAGTTCATGTTGTCGCTCCTGTTGTCGAGTCGGTGTGCAGCACGGCGGTGAGCCGGTCGAACGCCTCGCTCAGGCCGCGGATCATCGGGTAGCGCAGGACGGTGTCGCGGCCCTGCGGGGTGGCGTAGCGCAGGTGGGTGACGACTGTCGTCCGGTCCGCCGAGCCGGTGAAGTCGTGCCGCACCAGCGTCTCGCCCGGGTAGGACTGGTCGTCGAAGAGTTCGGTGCAGACCAGCCGCGCCGGCGGGTCGATCTCCCGGTACGTGCCGCCCTGGGCCATCAGGTCGCCGTCCGGCCCGCGGGAGACGAACCGCCAGCGTCCGCCCACCCGCAGGTCCACCTCGCACTCGACGAGATGCCAGCCGCGTGCGCCCCACCATCGCATCAGCAGTTCGGGGCGGGTGAAGGCGGCGAACACCAGATGCCGGGGAGCGGCGAAGTCGCGGCTGAGGCGGATCTCCCGGTCGCCGTGCAGGGTCACGGTCAGGCCGGTCACCGCTGCTCCTCGGCGGTCAGTTCGGCGAGCACCTCGTCCAGGCGCGCGTAGCTCTCGGCCCAGTAGTCCCGGTAGTTCGCCAGCCACGCCACGGCCTCCCGCAGCGGCCGGGCGTCGAGCCGGCAGGGGCGGCGCTGCGCGTCCCGGCCGCGGGTGACCAGGCCGGCGCGTTCGAGCACCTTGAGGTGCTTGGAGACGGCCGGCTGGCTCATCGCGAACGGCTCGGCCAGCTCGGTGACTGTGGCCTCCCCGGCGGCCAGCCGGGCGAGGATGGCCCGCCGGGTGGGGTCGGCGAGCGCGGCGAAGGTGGCGTCGAGCAGATCCGGGGGCACGTTCATAACCTCCTGGTTTTGTAACCATTCGGTTCTATACGCTGGGAGGTGCCCCGGTCAAGCGCGACAGGCCCCGGCGAACCGCCGGGGCCTGTCGGGGCAGGGGTGGATCAGCAGGCGTACGCCTCCAGCCGGTTCGCCCGCTCCGGGTCGCGCAGCTTCAGCAGCGTCACCTTCTCGATCTGCCGGATCCGCTCCCGGGACAGCCCGAACTCGCGGCCCACCTCGTCCAGCGTGCGCTGCCGGCCGTCGTCCAGGCCGAAGCGCAGCCGGATCACCGCCTGCTCCCGCTGGGACAGCGTGGCCAGCACAATCCGGACCTCGTTGCGCAGCTCGCCATTGGTGGCGGCGTCACCGGGCTCGGTACGCGGGTCGACGGCGGCGACGAAGTCGCCGAGCGCGCTCTCGCCGTCCTCGCCGACGGCCTGGTCCAGGCTGACCGGCTCCCGGTCGTAGGAGATCAGCTCGATCACCTGGAACTCGGGGATCTCCAGCGCCACAGCCACCTCGCTCACGGTGGGCTCGCGACCCAGCGACACGGACAGCTCACGGCGTACCCGGACCATCCGGTTGACCTGCTCGACCATGTGCACGGGGATGCGGATGGTGCGGGCCTGGTCGGCCATGGCGCGGGTGATGGCCTGGCGGATCCACCAGGTGGCGTAGGTGGAGAACTTGTAGCCCTTGGTGTAGTCGAACTTCTCGACGGCGCGGATGAGGCCGAGGTTGCCTTCCTGGATGAGGTCGAGGAAGGCCATGCCGCGACCGGTGTAGCGCTTGGCGATGCTCACCACCAGCCGCAGGTTCGCCTCCAGCAGGTGGTCCTTGGCGGCGCGGCCCTCGGCCGCGATCAGCGCCAGATCCGCGCGCAGCTCGGCGGAGACGGGGGTGCAGGTGGCCAGCTTCTCCTCGGCGAAGAGGCCGGCCTCGATCCGCTTGCTCAGCTCGACCTCCTGCGCCGCGGTGAGCAGCTTGGTGCGGCCGATGCCGTTCAGGTACGCCCGGACCAGGTCGGTGGAGACGCCGCGCTCGTCGGTGGCGTCGAGGTCCGTGAGGGTGACGTCCATGTCCTGGTGCTCGATCATCTGCTGGGTCATCTCTGTTCTCCCCGTGTCCGACGTGCCTACCGGTCCCGTGCCGCCCACGCGGTGGGGGCCGATGACAAACAGCTTGGCGGTCGGGGCGTGAGACGGGAGTGAGGCGATCGGGGACCCGACAGGAATCCACGTGGGAATCCGGCATTCCCTTGTCCGGCGCGGTTACCGTGCCACCGACCGGCCGTCGGGGCCGGCCCGGCACTGATGATCGGAGAACGTGGTGGTCTTCAAGCGGCTCATGCAGGCGATGGGTGTGGGCGGACCGTCGGTGGAGACGGTCCTGGCCAACCCGAACTGTCGCCCGGGCGGCGTTCTGGAGGGCCGGATCCAGGTGGTCGGCGGCGACCACCCGGTGGACGTGAGCTACGTCGCGCTCGGTCTGGTCACCCGGGTCGAGGTGGAGAGTTCCGATTCGGAGTACGACGTCAACCAGGAGTTCGGCCGCGCCCAGATGACCGGCGCGTTCCGGCTGGAGCCGGGGCAGCGCTACGACGTGCCGTTCCGCTACCAGGTGCCCTGGGAGACCCCGCTCACCGACCTGTACGGCCAGCACCTGCACGGCATGACGATGGGTCTGCGTACCGAGCTGGAGGTGGCCCGGGCGGTGGACAAGGGCGACATGGACGCCGTGTCGGTGCACCCGCTGCCCGCCCACGAGCGGCTGCTGGAGGCGCTGCTGCGGCTGGGCTTCCGCTTCGCGCGCGCCGACGTCGAGCGTGGGCACATCTACGGCGTACGCCAGCAGTTGCCCTTCTACCAGGAGATCGAGTTCTACCCGGCGCCGCAGTACGCGGGCGCGATGAACCAGCTCGAGGTCACCTTCGTCACCGATCCGCAGCAGGTGCACGTGGTGCTGGAGCTGGACAAGCGGGGCGGCCTGTTCACCGAGGGCCGCGACGCCTTCGGCCGGTTCACGGTGGACCACGCCACGGCGGAGCAGACCGACTGGGCCGCCCAGCTCGACGGCTGGCTGCGGCAGTCGCTGTCCCGCCGTGGGCTGTTCTTCTAGAGATCGAGCACGAGGGTCCGGGGGCCGACGTTGACGCTCTCCACGAGCATGTGGGCGCGGAAGCGGCCGGTCTCCACCTTCGCGCCCCGGGCGCGCAACTGTTCGACCACCGCGTCCACCAGGGGTTCGGCCACCTCCGCGGGCGCGGCGGCGGTCCAGCTCGGCCGCCGGCCCTTGCGCGCGTCGCCGTATAGCGTGAACTGGCTGACCACCAGCAGCGGCGCGCCGACGTCGGCGGCGCTGCGTTCGTCGTCGAGGATGCGCAGCTCGTGCAGCTTGCGGGCCATCGTGGCGGCCACCTGCGGGGTGTCGGTGTGGGTGACACCGAGCAGCACCAGCAGCCCGTCGGTGATCTCACCGGTCACCTCGTCGTCGACTGTCACCCGGGCCCGGCCGACCGTCTGCACCACCGCCCGCATCAGTCGGTCACCGGCTCGATGATGCCGCGCTCGACCAGGTGCGCCACGATCGGCCCGGCCGCCTCGGCCAGCTCGTCCGGCGCCACGTCGTGCGCGGCGGCCAGCAGCGAGAGCTGGTCGCGCAGCGGCAGCCGGCCGTCCGCGCCGCCGACCAGGGCGAGCACCAGCGGGTCGATCTCCTCCGACCAGCGCAGCCCGCGCGGCATGGCCAGGACCTGCCGGTCCACCGCCCAGCCGTCGTCGCCCATGGTGGCCTCCTGCCGGAGCTGGAGCCCTTCGGCGGCGCGGTAGCGGGCGGCGAGCAGGCCCTCGGTGTCCCGGGCGCGCAGCCAGTCCTGCCTGGTGAACCACTCGCCGATCCGGTCGCCCAGCGGCGGCTCGACCCGCTGGCGCAGGTCCTCCACCCGGACGACCGGCTGGGCGTGGCCGGAGCGGCGTAGCGAGACGATGCCGAAACCGATCGCCTCCACCTTGTGCGCGTCGAACCAGTCCAGCCAGGCTGCCATCCGCTGCGGGTCGGCGCTCTCGCCGACGTCGGTCAGCCAGAGGTTCACGTACGCCATCGGGTCGGCCACCTCGCGCTGGATGACCCAGGCGTCCAGGCCGGTGCCGGCGAACCAGCCGGTGACCCGCTCGGCCCAGTCCTCACCGGTGACGTGCACCCAGTTCGCCAGGTACTGCATGGTGCCGCCCTCGGTGAGCAGGTCCGGCGCGGCGGCGGCCAGTTCCGCGCCGATCGCGTCGCCGACCCGCCCGGAGTCCCGGTAGACGTGCGTGGTTGTGCCCGGCCCGACCACGAACGGCGGGTTGCTGACCACCAGGTCGAAGCGGCGTCCGGCCACCGGGGCGACCATGTCCCCGCGCAGCAGTTCCCAGTCCTGTCCGTTGAGCGCGGCGGTGGTGGCGGCGAACCGCAGCGCCCGCTCGGAGACGTCGGTGGCGGTGACCCGGCGGGCGTGGGTGCCCAGGTGCAGCGCCTGTACGCCGGAGCCGGTGCCGAGGTCGAGTGCGGTGTCCACGACCGGGCGTACGGCCGCCGAGATCAGCGTCTGGGTCGCGCCGCCGATGCCCAGCACGTGCTCGGCGTGCAGCGGACGGCCGGGCCGGGCGCTGGCGGGCACGTCGGCGAGCACCCACCAGTCGTCGCCGTACGGCTCCAGGTCGACTCCGGCGCGCAGGCCGTCGCCGTGCCGCTCGACGATGCCCCCGGCCAGCGCCTCGTCCAGCGCCAGCGGGGCCAGCGCGTCGGCGACCGCCGCCTCCGGCTCGGTCTGGTCGCAGATGAAGACGCGGATCAGCGTGGCCAGCCGGTCCCGGTCCTCGGTGGCGCGCAGCGCGGCCCGGTAGTCGTTGCGGGCCACGCCGCCGGTGCCCTGCGGGCCCAGGCGGTCGGCGATCCCGTTGGCGGTGAAGCGGGCGAGTGTCAGCGCGGTGCGCAGCGCGTCGACCCCGGCGGGGGAGAGCAGCATGTCGTGACGGTCCACGTGCTCATCCTGCCTCGGGCGCCGTCCGGCGTGGCGCGCACCCGCCGATCCATAACGTGGACCGTATCTATCGGCAACTATCTCTTTCATGTTTGTCGATCTCTGGTTAGCATTCCTGCCAACATCCGTCGATGGGGTGATCCGGCCACAAACCGGGCTGCCCCGGTAGGGAGCCAGACGATGCCCGACGTGTCCCTTCCCCGGCGCCGCGCGCTGCGTGCGCTCGCCGTCACGGCCGCCGCCGCGGCCTTCGCCGCCGCCGCCTCCACGCCCGCTCTCGCCGCACCCACCGGGGAGATCCGGTACGCCGGTGCCGCCGACGCCGTCAGCGGCAGCTACGTGGTCGTGCTCAAGGGCGACGCGGTCGGCACCGCGAACACCCTCGCCGCCCGTACCGCCGTTCCGGACCGGGCCGCCGGCCTGGCCAAGCGCTACGGCGGCAACGTCGGCACGGTGTGGAGCTCCGCTCTCACCGGCTACAGCGCGAAGATGACCGCCGCCCAGGCGCGCCGGCTCGCCGCCGACCCGGCGGTCGCGTACGTCGAGCAGGACCGCGTCATGACCACCCAGGGCACCCAGACCGGGGCCACCTGGGGCCTGGACCGGATCGACCAGCGCAACCTGCCGCTGAACAGCACCTTCACCTACCCGAACACCGCCAGCAACGTGCGCGCCTACATCATCGACACGGGCATCCGCACCACGCACAGCGACTTCGGCGGCCGGGCCACCTGGGGCACCAACACGGTCGACACCAACAACACCGACTGCAACGGCCACGGCACCCACGTCGCCGGCACCGTCGGCGGCACCAAGTACGGCGTGGCCAAGGGCGTGCGCCTGGTGGCCGTCAAGGTGCTCAACTGCTCCGGCAGCGGCACCACCGCCGGCGTGATCAGCGGCGTCAACTGGGTCACCTCGAACGCGGTGAAGCCGGCCGTGGCCAACATGAGCCTCGGCGGCGGCGCCAGCACCACGCTGGACAACGCGGTGGCCAACTCGATCAACTCCGGCATCACGTACGCGCTCGCGGCCGGCAACTCCAGCGCCAACGCCTGCAACTCGTCGCCGGCCCGGGTCGCCGCGGCGATCACGGTGGGCGCCACCACCAGCACCGACGCCCGTGCCTCCTACTCCAACTACGGCTCCTGCGTGGACATCTTCGCCCCGGGTTCGTCGATCACCTCGGCGTGGCGGACCAGCGACACCGCCACCAACTCGATCAGCGGCACCTCGATGGCGTCCCCGCACGTGGCCGGCGCGGCGGCGCTCGTGCTGTCCGCCAACACCTCCTACACCCCGGCTCAGGTGGCCAGCTACCTGACCAGCAACGCCACCACCGGCAAGGTGACCAGCCCGGGCTCGGGCTCGCCGAACCGGCTGCTCTTCGTCGTCAACTGACGACACGGGTGACCTGACCACACCGTGGGCCGCGGCCCGGTGGACCTCCCAGAGGTCCGCCGGGCCGCGTCACGTCAGTGAGCGGACTGACAGATCGGCAGGCTCGTCAGCCGCTGGGAGTAGTGGTCGGCCAGGGCCGGAAAACGGGCATGAGTCTCGTTCATCAGGCCGCTGTGCCACGCCTCGCGGAGGCGGTCCACCGTCCGGGCGACCGTCTCCAGTGTGCGGCCCGGATCACCGCCTGCACCGTCCGCCAGTCGGTGGAAGTGCTCCTGGTCGATGAGCGCCGGGACGGTCTCGGCGCCGAGGCTGAGCGCCAACGGCGACCAGCGGTAACGGGAATAGACCGACAGTGAGTGGAAGTCGTAGACCGGAGCCAGGCGTGGCGTGCGGCCGTCCGGATAGATCAGGGCCCAGTTCTTCAGGTGCCCGTCGGTGTTTCCGACCACCAGCATCGCGACCAAGCGGCTGATGAAGTCGAGGTAGCCGTCCTCTCCGGTGAGTTGGAGGATCGCTGCGGCCAACGTGTCGTAGCTCGCGCCCGACTCGCTGTACTTGAACATCGGCCCGATGTCCGCAACCTGGGCGAAGTCCTCCACGTGGATACGCCCGGTGGTCGACCGGTCGAACCGCCGGATGAGGTAGACGAGGTCACCGGGATCGATCATTCCGTCGGGGAGACCCTTCACGGCATCCGCCCGGATCAGGTCCACCGGCGGCACCGGGAAGTCAGCCGCGCGAAGCCAACTCATCGTGAGGTACTCGTTGACGGGAAGATTTCGCAGGCCCTGGTCGGGCAGCTTCACGATCCACCAGGAACCCTGCCCGCTCACGGGAACAGCCAGGCGGTCTGCGGAGATCGAATACTTGAGCTGCACGCCTGCCAGGGAATGCCGCAGAGGATGGTTCGCTTCATCCAGCGCGTTGGAGATCACGTCATCCGCCGGCTCGACATCGGCGTGAACCGTCACCGCCCCCGGCAGGTTGCCGCCCACACGTAGCAGCAGCGTGAAGTCGCCGATGTTCCCCCCGCCCAGTTCCCGGACGATCTGGCGGCGGAGGGCACCCTCCGGCAGGAGGTTGGCGAACCAGGCGGGCAGGCCCACCCTCGCCCGCCGGATCGCCCGCGGATCGTCCTCGAAGACCTGCCCCAGCACTTGGTGCCGGGGCGAGGCGAGATCGTCGTCGTAGCTGAACTCCGAGCCGCCCTGCCGGAACCTCAGCTCGCCTACCTGTCTACCGTGCAGCCGTACTTCGGCAGTGACGACTGCCATGTCAGGCGACCGGTCGGAGAATGTCAGCCATCGCGCGGCCGTCCCGCGCGCCCCACTCGGCCATGCGGTTGACGTGCTCGGTGATGGTCCGCTCGCACGACCTGCCGCGTAGCTCGAGGAAGGCTGGCCAGTCTTCGCGCGCCAATCGTTCCTGCGCTTGCTCGTCGATCAGGTGGCTGGCGGCGACGGCCGGTTCAGCCGACGCGAGGAGCTGCGGTGACGGGCGTTCCCCGGGCGGCAGGATGAACCGGTTGGCGATCGTTCCGCCAGCGTGTCCACTGACGGCCAGGAGTGGTCTCAACGGGCTCCCTTGGTCGAGCAGGCGGCTGACGTCCAGAATCTCGCCCCGGAACGGGTCGCGAGGTTCGGCAGAGAGCAACCCGAGCGTGTTGAGCTTCGCCATCGCGTGATTGAAGTGGACCTTGTCCAGTTCCGCGACGAAATCCGGGAACTGCTGCACCTGCCGCAGCAGGTTCGTTGCCGCAGCTTGCGCGGTGGAGGTGCCGACCGCCTCGACCTGGCTGCGGATGTCCGCGACGCTCACTGCGCGGGCCCGCGTTCCAGCGACCGCGCTCCGCCAGACCCAGCGTCGAAGCAGAGTCGCCGGCCGGCCGGCCGGTACGCCGTGCAAGCGGATGAAACGGACCAGGATCGGCAGCACGTGGGAGTAGGGCAGCAGCCTGATGTGTGGGATGCCGCAGGTACCGCGGAGGAATTCGACGGCCTCACGCAGTCGTGCGGCGACCTCGCGCAGCGTCTCGCCCGGGTCGTCCCGCGGCCCGAACTCCTGGCGGAAGTCCTCCCGGAAGATGTCTCCACCTCGGTACGCCAGGACGCAGCGGAGGGTCAACCGATCGTCAAGCGCGCCGAATCCCAGGACGGCGGGAACCTGACCCAGTTCGTGCAGGCTGCTCAACTCGTCGCCGACGGCGCCGGCATGCAGAGCCTGGAAGACCTCGGACTTGGTCAGGCGTTTGCCGGTCGAGTTCATCCGCGTGAAGATCTCGAGCAGCGCGTGCTCATCGGCGGAGTGCACCACGTAGGTCGGGATCTGGTACTCGCGGATCGCTTTGGCGGCTTGGTCGGCCAGCGCTAGCTGACTCTCTGACAGCCACGAGTTGTCGCGCATCCAGCGGAGCAGGACCGCGGTGTCGAGCAGGAAGCTGACGGGCACCCAGGTACGTGGGGGCCGTTGACGGGTGCCGGCGGTGTGAAATTCGCCGGTGTCGAGATCGAGGTGGATGCGAAATCGTGGATCGACAGCTTGGTCAGCCATGGTCAGCGCGCCGACGATGGACACGATGCGCTGCTGCCCGTCCACCACCCAGAGGGCGGCGGTTACCTCGGGAGCCTCGATGTCGAGCGGCCCCACCTGGAGCCGCTGGGCCGGTGCGGGGCGTTGCCAGAGAAGCAGATTCCCGATTGGAAATCCGCGCAACAGACTGTCGAAGAGCCGGACGATGTCCGATCCCTCCCACTTGAAGGAGCGCTGAAAGGGGGGAATCCGCACCAGCCCTGCCGTGACGTCCCGGACCAGATCTTCGGGCGTGCGGTACTCGACGCGGGGCCTCTCCAGACTCGGCACGGCAACCTCCGTTGGGACGACGCACCGAGGGTAACCGTTCTGCTCCTCGCGGCTTGTTCAGGCACTCGATGTCTCCTGTCGGAGAGTCGGCACCCACGACCGCCGACCAGAGCGGCAACCCAGGGAGACGTTCACGGGCCGCTGACGCTGTGCCCGTCCGGGCCGAAACTCCAGATGTTGCCCACGGGACGGCCCCCACGGCGGAGAACGGTTCCGAGCAGGGCGGTGAGGTCGGCCTCGACCGCGGCGAGCAGATCACCGCCGAAGACGCAGAGCGATTGGCCCCACGGGTCGCCGAACGTGCCCAGCCGCAGGTCGGCTGTGGTGAAAAGGCGGTGGTCGCCGCGGTCCGGGAAGGCGCAGCGCGGCGTAGGCGGTTGCCCCGGCCCGCCGGTCCGTCGCGGGTCGAAGTGGTATCCCTGGACGAACGGATGAAGGGCATACACGCGCTCGCCGGGGCGAACGGTGGCCCGCAGGCCGCGCTGGACGATCGACTCCAGTGCCGCGATGCCTGCCTCGTCCTCCTCGATCGCGGCGAGGTGCCAGGCCACCGACTCCGGCGGCTCCACCAGCCGAGGATGAGCCTGCGTTGCGGCCGAGAACTCCCACTGAGAGGCGAAGCGCCCCCAGATCTCATCCCCCTGCGGATCGTCGAAGACCAGCACCACCGGACGCTCCCGCGCCGGCGGGTTCGGGGGAGACCAGTGGTAGGAACGGACCGTCGTCACATCATGGAAGCCCACGCCCAGAAGCATCGCCCGGAGATCACCGGTGGCCTCCGCGACAACGTATCGCCATCGGCAGCCATCCGGCGGACGAGAATCCCCCGGGTGCCGGGTACGCAGGTCGATCCAGGCCCGCCAACCGGGCAGGAATGCGGGCTCAGGCAAGGTCATGCCGCCGATGGAGACGAACTCGGTGCCGTCGACGAGGATGGCCCAGCCGGCTGCCAGAGCCCATCCGTCGAGTTCTCGCACCGCCAGGTTTCGGCACCAGCCGATGGCGTCGCCGTCCGCCTCCGACTGCGCCAGCGTCGTCCGGTGCGGGCCGGAGGCCGCAGCCATCGCCTGTACCCGCGCCAGCAGTGGGTGCTCCCCGAACGTGACCTCCCGGACGCGCTGTCCGACGGGAAGCGGAAACGGTGCGGAGGGCAGGGAGTCGATCGGAGCCACCAGCACGTGACGTTCCCAGCCGGGGGTGAATCGGGCGGCGACGAGGTGCTCGGCGAGCTGCGGTGGATCGTACGCGTGGACCTTCCACTCGACCGGCTCGCCGCTTGCGGCGAAGGCTTCTTGCTGCCGCCGGATCAGGGCGCCCAGCCCGGCCCCGGGCAGGTCACGGTGGTCCACCGTGCCGTGGGTGCCGAAATGCGCCCGTACGACGGGTCCGTCCTGCTCGAAGACGACTCCGAGTGGGCCGAGGGCCGGCGGTGTCCAGGCCCGCAACTGAGTGTCGTAGGCGGCGAGCAACTCATCGGCCACGGACGGCACCGGCTGTTCCCCCGTTCCCGTACTGGATCCGTAAGTATTCCTCCTGTGTGCCGTACGCGTGTCCCCGTCGTCGGCCGATGCGGGGTGACAGCATGTTCGCCATGACGCTGTCACTGCCCATCGACCCGCAGGCCAACGAACTTCTGGCGCGCAGCCCGCTGGCCCTGCTCCTCGGCATGGTGCTGGACCAGCAGGTGCCGATGGAGAAGGCGTTCTCCTCCCCGTACGTGCTGGCGCAGCGGCTCGGCCACGAGCCGGACGCCGCGGAACTGGCCGGGTACGACCCGGAGGCGCTGGTGGAGCTCTTCGCCCGGCCGCCGGCGCTGCATCGCTTCCCGAAGGCGATGGCGGCCCGCGTGCAGGAGGTGTGCCGGATGCTCGTCGAGCGCTACGACGGCGACCCGGCCCGGCTCTGGTCGGACGTGGCCGACGGGCGGGAGCTGCTGCGCCGGGTCGGCGAGCTGCCCGGGTTCGGCCGGCAGAAGGCGCAGATCTTCGTCGCGCTGCTCGGGAAGCGGTTCGGAGTCACCCCGGACGGCTGGCGCGAGGCGGCCGGTGACTACGGCGACGCGGACGCCCACCGGTCGGTGGCGGACGTGACCGATCCGGAGTCGCTGCGCCGGGTACGCGAGTTCAAGCAGCGGATGAAGGCGGAGGCGAAGGCCGCGAAGGGCTGATCCGCCGCCCGCCGCCGCAACCGGCCCGCCGCCCCTGTCGTTTGTTGCCAGGACGGGGGACGGGGGCGGACGATGACCGAGCAGCGGGGCGGGGCGCTGCTGCGCACCGCGTCCAGCCCCGGCCGGGCCACCTTCCTGGAGCTCTTCTTCGACCTGGTCTTCGTGTTCGCGCTGACCCGGGTCTCGCAGCGCCTGATCGACGGGCTCGACGGCTCGGCCGGTGCGGTGGCCGCCGACGTGGGCAAGACCCTGCTGCTGTTCCTGGTGCTCTGGCAGGTCTGGACCCTCACCACCTGGGTGACCAGCCGGTACGAGCCGGAGCGCACGGTCATCCAGGTCGTGGTGGTCGGCACCATGTTCGGCAGCCTGGTGCTGGGGGTGACGCTGCCCCGGGCGCTGGAGGAACGGGCGCTGCCGTTCGCGCTCGCGTACGTCGCGGTGATGGTCGGCCGGCCGCTGCTGATCGCGGTGGCGCTGCGGGGGCATCCGCGCCGCATGGTCCCGCTGCGGCTGGCCGCCTGGGCGGGATTCAGCGCCCCGCTCTGGCTCGCCGGCGCGCTGATGCCCGGCCCGCGCCTGGCGCTGTGGGTCGTCGCGCTGGCGGTGGACCATCTCGGCACGCTCCTGGGCTGGCCGCTGCCCCGGCTCGGGGCCTCGCGGGTCCGGCAGTGGCTCGTTGCCGGGGAGCACCTCGCCGAGCGCTACCAGCAGATCTTCCTCATCGCGCTCGGCGAGTCGATCCTGGTGATCGGCGTGACCTACAGCGGCAAGGAGTTCTCCGGCGACGCCGCGGTGGCGTTCGCGATCTCGTTCGTGATCACGGCGTTGCTCTGGCGGATCTACTTCTACCGGGCCGGTCACCTGCTCGCGCAGGCGCTGCGGACGGCCGGCACGCCGGGACGGCTGGCCGAGTCGGCGGCGCAGACCCACCTGTTCATGGTGCTCGGGGTGATCGGCGCGGCGGTCGGCTACGAGTTGGTCATCGCCCACCCGTACGACACGGCCCGGCCCGACTGGCTGGTCTTCGTGGTGGGCGGTCCGGCGCTGTTCCTGGCCGCCCGCTCCCGGTTCGAGTACGAGATCTTCGGCCGGGTGTCCCGCCCCCGGCTGGCCGGGCTGCTGGCCCTGGTGCTGCTCCTGCCCGCGCTGGTGACCGTGCCGGCGATGTTCGCGCTCGGCGCGGTGGCCGTCCTGCTGGCGCTCGTCGCGTTCGCCGACGCCCGCCGGGCCTGGCACCGGCCGCCGGAGTCCTCCGCCTCGCCGATCGGGCGGGAGGCGCTCGGCGAGGGTGGCCCCGAGGCGTGAGTCGTCAGGCGGCGGTCGGGCGGGACAGCGAGGCCAGCGCGCGGCGTACGTCGGCCAGCGAGACGGTGGCCGAGTCGTCCAGGTCGGCCAGGCCGGCCTCGATCCACTGCCGCATCAGCGTGGTCACGCCGATGCCGCGCGCGTCGGCGGCGGCGCGGACGCGCTCGTACGTCTCCAGCGGCAGCCGGACCGACCGGCTGACCATCGGCACGTCGGTGTCGGGGGTGGGCAGTTGGGCCGGTGACGTGTCGTCGATCAGGTCGGCGAACGTGTCGCCCCCGGCGTGGAACCGCTTGGTCGCCTCGTCACGGTGCATCGTGACCGCCTCCTCGTCGGCGTGAGTTCCGCACCGCCTCGTCGTAGCGCTTGGCCTCGACGTCGCTCAGTTCGCGGGCGGAGAGGATGTCCCAGTCGTTGTCGGTGCCGTCGGCCTCGGCCAGCAGCACGGCGAGTCGCCGGCCGCGGTGCTCGGTGGCGTAGACCACCATCACGTCGTCACCGAGGTGCCGGATGACCCGGTGCCTGCTGTGCAGGGCCTCCCAGACTTCCCCGGGTGTGACGTCGTAGACCCGCAGGTTCGCTAGCGCCTCGTCGGTGAAGCTGAACCGGTTGGCCACGGATCGAAGCGTACCACCCACGTAACACGCGACCGCTCGTCACGAATTTCGCCGATCATCCGTCCGGAGTGACAGGATGGGCCGTATCCCCTCGTAGGAGGTCCGTGGTGAAGCGTCAGGCGTACCAGCCGATCCTGATCACCGACGCCCCGCGCAGCCAGGACGACCAGCTCAACAGCCGGCAGAAGCGTTACGTGCTGATGATGGCCATCCGGGTCGCGTGTCTGGTGGCGGGCGCGATCCTGGTCGGCGCGAAGGCACCGCTGCTCTGGCTCTGGCTGCCGCTGTGCGCGCTCGGCATGGTGCTCGTGCCCTGGCTCGCCGTGCTGCTCGCCAACGACCGGCCGCCCAAGGAGGAGCACCGGCTGGCGAACCGGTTCCAGAACCGGCGCCGCGAGGAGCCCGCGCCCACCGCCCTCACCGCCGAGGAGAACCCGCACAAGATCATCGACGCCGAGCCCTGACCGGCCCGGGCGGAGCACCCGCCCGGACCGGCCACCGCGTCAGGGCGCCGGGCGGGCGCCCACCGTCGTCACGGCGAGCGCGCCCAGGTCACCGGCGCGGGCCAGCGCGGCACGCGGGTCGGCCCCGGCCAGCCACGCGGTGAGCAGCCCGGCGGCGAACGCGTCCCCGGCGCCGGTCACGTCCACCACGTCCACCCCGGGTGCCGGCGCGAACTCCACCACACCGCCGCGCTCCACCCACACCGCGCCCGCCGCGCCGCGCTTGACCACCACCCGGTGCGCCACCGCGGTCAGCGCCCGCGCCTGCGCCGCCGGGTCCAGCCCGCCGGCCAGCACCGTCGCCTCGTCCGTGTTGACCAGCAGCAGGTCGACGTCGCGTACCCAGGTCAGGAACGCCCCGCCGACGCGCCGCAGCGGCGCCGCGGACGCCGCGTCGACGCTGACGGTCAGCCCGCGCTCGCGGGCCGTGGCCAGCGCGCGCAGGCCGGCGCCGCGCGACCCGACGTCCAACAGGGTGTACGCGGACAGGTGCAGATGCCCGGCGTCGGGCGCGGCGGCCAGCGCCGCGTCCACGTGCGCGGCGGTCAGCCGCAGGTTCGCGCCCCGCTGACTGATCATCGTGCGCTCCCCGTCGTGGGCGAGCACGATGACGGTGCCGGTCGGGTAGCCCTCGTGCCGCTCCACCGCGCAGTCCACACCGATCCGGGTCAGCTCGGCCACCCGTTCCCGGCCGGTCTCGTCGTCGCCGACGGCGGCGACCAGCGTCACCGCCGCGCCCTGCCCGGCGAGCCAGGCCGCGGTGTTCGCCGCCTGCCCGCCGCCGCTGAACCGGATCCCGGCCGCGGTGTCCGAGCCGGTCGCGAGCGGCCCGGACAGCACCGCGAGCACGTCGGTGATCACGTCGCCGACGACGACGATGCGCGGCGTGGCGCTCATGGGGCGCGACGGGTCGCCGCGGCGACCGCAATCCGGGCCGCGAGGTCGGCGTTGCGCAGGATGATCCGGACGTTCACCGCCAGGCTGGCGCCCTCGGTCGCCGAGTGGAAGTGCGACAGCAGGAACGGGGTGACCGCCTTGCCGGTGATCCCCTCGCGGGCCAGCGCGGCCAGCCCTTCGGCGAGCGTCCGGTCGTGCAGCGCCGGGTCGAGCTGCTCGTCGGCGGGCAGCGGGTTGGCCACCACCAGGCCGCCGTGGTGCACGCCGTGCGCCGCGCGGGCGGCCAGCACGTCCGCCACCTGCTCCGGCGACTCGACCGACCAGTCCAGGTCGAAGCCGGCGTCGGTGAGGTAGAAGCCGGGGAAGCGGCGGGTGCGGTAGCCGACCACGCCCACCCCGAGCGTCTCCAGCCGCTCCAGCGTGGCGCCCACGTCGAGGATCGACTTCACCCCGGCGCAGACCACCGCGATCGGGGTCCGGGCCAGCGTGACCAGGTCCGCCGACTCGTCGAACGTCTGCGCCGCCTCCCGGTGCACGCCGCCGAGCCCGCCGGTGGCGAACACGCCGATCCCGGCCGCCGCCGCGACCGCGCTGGTGGCCGCGACCGTGGTGGCGCCGTCCGCGCCGGTGGCCGCCGCCGGGGCCAGGTCGCGGACCGAGAGCTTGCTCACGCCGTCGACGGTGGCGAGGCGGGTGAGCTGGGCGTCGTCCAGCCCCACCCGCAACTCGCCGGCGACCATGCCGATGGTGGCCGGCACCGCGCCCGCGTCCCGTACCGCCTGCTCGATCTCGCGCGCCACGCGCAGGTTGTCCGGCCGGGGCAGCCCGTGCGAGACGATCGTGCTCTCCAACGCCACGACCGGGCGGCCGTCGCGCAGGGCGTCGGCCACCTCACTACCGAGACTGATGTGAAAGTTGGTCACGTCGGCTACCGTACGGCCCGCTCCCGCCCGGGGCCCAGGTGGACCAGGACGGACCGACCTGGAAAACTGGAACGCCGGAGGTGGAGTCGTGAGCACAGAGGTTCTCGAGCGTCCCGAGCTGAAGGACGCGGACACTGGTCCGGAGATGTTCCACTACGTCCGTAAGGAGAAGATCGCTGAGAGTGCCGTCATGGGCACCTTCGTGGTCGCGCTCTGCGGCGAGACGTTCCCGGTCACCAAGGCGGCCAAGCCCGGCTCGCCGGTGTGCCCGAAGTGCAAGGAGATCTACGACTCGTACGCCGAGTGACAGCGGGCGGCTCCGCCGCCCCTCGACGTAACCTGCGGCGGTGACCACCTCCACCGCCCTGCTTGTCGCCGACCTCACCGGCGTGGCGGTCTTCGCCGCCTCCGGCGCCTCCGCGGCGGTGGCGAAACGGCTCGACCTGTTCGGCGTCGTCTTCGTCGGCGTGGTCGCCGCGCTCGGCGGAGGAATCTTCCGTGACCTGGCGATCGACGAGGTGCCCCCGCTGGCGTTCGCCGACTGGCGGTACGCCGCCACCGCGTCCGTCACCGCCGCCGCCGTGTTCTGGCTTCACCCGCAGCTCGCCCGGCTGCGCACCACGGTGCTGGTGCTCGACGCCGCCGGCCTCGGCCTGTTCACCGTCATCGGCACGCTCAAGGCCCTCGACGCCGCCGTGCCCCCGGTCGGCGCCTGCATGATCGGCATGCTCACCGCGATCGGTGGCGGGCTGGGCCGCGACCTGCTCACCGGCGAGATCCCGGTGGTGCTGCGCCGGGAGATCTACGCCCTCGCCGCGCTCGCCGGCGCGGTCACCGTGGCGCTGCTGTCGGCGTCCGGACAGGCGACCGCCGTGCCGCTCACCGCCGCCGCCCTGCTCGTGTTCGGGCTGCGCCTGATCGCGCTGCGCCGACGCTGGTCCGCGCCGGTGGCGACGCTGCGGCCGCCGCGCACCGGCACCCGGGGACCACTGCCCTGACCCGCTTCCCACCGGGGTGGGCGGATGTGACAGGCGTGGCGTCGAGTGGGGCGTACGGCCCGCGCTGGTTATGCTGAGTCCGCCTTCGCGGCACCGGATGCGCGAGGGCGTTTTCATGGGCGGCGGCTCCCGTGGCCCCGGTCGGGCCCGCCGCCGTCCGCGGCGGAGAGGAGCTACGCGTGCCACCGCGGATGCCGGCGCTCGACACGTTCCCGCCCCTGCGCGCCTGGCAACGCAAGGCGCTCGTGGAATACCTGCGCCGCCGGACCGAGGACTTCACCGCGGTCGCCACGCCCGGCGCCGGTAAGACCACGTTCGCGCTGCGCATCGCCGCCGAGCTGCTCGCCGACGGCACCGTCGAGGCGGTCACCGTGGTCGCGCCGACCGAGCACCTGAAGACCCAGTGGGCGCAGGCCGCCGCCCGGGTCGGCATCCAGCTCGACGCCGCGTTCCGCAACGCCGACCTGCACTCCGCCGCCGACTTCCACGGCGCGGTGGTCACGTACGCGCAGGTGGGCATGGCGCCGCAGGTGCACCGGCGGCGCACCATGACCCGACGCACGCTGGTCATCCTCGACGAGATCCACCATGCCGGCGACTCGCGTACCTGGGGCGACGGCGTCAAGGCGGCCTTCGAGCCCGCGGTACGCCGGCTGATGCTCACCGGCACGCCGTTCCGCTCCGACGACAATCCGATCCCGTTCGTCAGCTACGAGCGCGGCGGCGACGGGCTGCTGCGCTCCCGCGCCGACTCGGTCTACGGCTACTCCGACGCGCTGCGCGAGGGCGTGGTCCGGCCGGTGCTGTTCCTGGCGTACTCGGGGGAGACCCGGTGGCGCACCAACGCCGGTGAGGAGCTGGCGGCCCGCCTCGGCGAGCCGATGACGCAGGACCTGATCGCCCAGGCGTGGCGTACCGCGCTGGACCCGGCCGGCGACTGGATGCCGCAGGTGCTGCGCGCCGCCGACGCCCGGCTCAGCGTGCTGCGCGACAACGGCATGCCCGACGCGGGCGGCCTGGTCATCGCCAGCGACCAGCAGGTGGCCCGCGCGTACGCGAAGCTGCTGGAGCAGGTGACCGGTGAGAAGGCAGCCGTGGTGCTCTCCGACGACCAGGGCGCGTCCGCGCGGATCGCGACGTTCGCCGCCTCGCAGCAACGGTGGCTGGTAGCGGTGCGGATGGTGTCCGAGGGCGTCGACATCCCCCGGCTCGCGGTCGGCGTGTACGCGACGAGTGCCAGCACCCCGCTGTACTTCGCGCAGGCGATCGGCCGGTTCGTCCGGGCCCGCCGTCCCGGCGAGACCGCGTCGGTGTTCCTGCCCAGCGTGCCGCACCTGCTGGGGCTGGCGAGCGAGATGGAGGCCGAGCGGGACCACGTGCTCGGCAAGCCGAAGGACCGCGAGGGCTTCGACGACGACCTGCTGGAGCGCGCCCAGCGCGACGACGGCGCCAGCGGCGAGCTGGAGAAGCGCTTCGCCGCGCTCTCCGCGACCGCCGAGCTGGACCAGGTCATCTTCGACGGCGCGTCCTTCGGCACCGCCGCCCAGGCCGGTACGCCGGAGGAGGAGGAATATCTCGGCCTGCCCGGTCTGCTCACCGCCGACCAGGTCTCGCTGCTGCTGACCAAGCGGCAGGCCGAGCAGCTCGCCGCGCAGAAGCGCCGGGCCGCCCAGCGGACCGCTGAGCCGGCCGCTGCGGCCCCGGCGGCGGCGCCCCCACCGATGAGTGCCGCCCAGCGCCGGGTGGCGCTACGGCGGCAGCTGAACGCTCTGGTGGCCGCCCGGCACCACCACACCGGCCAGCCGCACGGCAAGATCCACGCCGAGCTGCGCCGGATCTGCGGCGGCCCACCCAGCGCGCAGGCGACGATCGAGCAGCTCGAAGAGCGCATCGCCACCGTGCAGACCCTGTAAGGAAGGGCCCCCTGTTAACGCCTCCGGTAGAGCAGGGGCCCCTTCTTAACACCGGGCGGCGCAGGCGGCACCGGCACGAAAAACCGGCCGGAGGCGACCCGTGTGGGTGCCTCCGGCCGGTTATGTCGTGATGTGGATTCCTGTCGGACCTCAGTTCGCCATGAGATCGGCGCCACGCCAGCTGAACTCCGGGTCCGACGCGTAGCGCACGGTGATCTTCACGAGATCCTCCGCGTACTTGTTCGCGTGGTGCCCACAGAACACCAGCTCACTCCCACCCGCCAGAGTGATCCGGAGCTTGCCGGCAGCATTGCAGCGGTCGCACCGTTCATCGGCGGCCGGGGGGCTCACCGTCTCGGGCGGCGGCGTGAGGGTCGGGGTCATCGCCTTCCTCCTCTGGTCGTCACCGATGAACACTCTCTTCGGTTGCTCACCTATCGTGCAACACCCATCTCGGGCCCTGCCTTCCCTGTGTGCCCGCGGGGGACCGAGGTCACACATGGCGTGGGGGACAGTGTGCCGTGCACCAAGGGTGCCACGTCAACGATCACAAACAGGCAACCGATCGATCACTGATGAGTGTTCTACGGCTGGTGATCAAACCGGCACGAATTGTTGACGTACGCGGTCAGTCCAGGTAGTCGCGGAGCACCTGGGAACGCGAGGGGTGCCGCAACTTGGACATGGTCTTCGATTCGATCTGCCGGATGCGTTCCCGGGTCACGCCGTACACCTGGCCGATCTCGTCCAGGGTGCGCGGCTGACCGTCGGTGAGGCCGAAGCGCAGGCGCACCACGCCCGCCTCACGCTCGGACAGCGTCTGGAGGACCTGCTGGAGCTGGTCCTGCAGCAGCGAGAACGACACCGCGTCGACGGCGACGACCGCCTCGGAGTCCTCGATGAAGTCGCCGAGCTGGCTGTCACCCTCGTCACCGATGGTCTGGTCGAGCGAGATGGGCTCCCGGGCGTACTGCTGGATCTCCAGCACCTTCTCCGGTGTGATGTCCATCTCCTTGGCCAGCTCCTCCGGGGTGGGCTCGCGGCCCAGGTCCTGGAGCAGCTCGCGCTGGATCCGGCCGAGCTTGTTGATCACCTCGACCATGTGCACCGGGATGCGGATGGTGCGGGCCTGGTCGGCCATGGCGCGGGTGATGGCCTGGCGGATCCACCAGGTGGCGTAGGTGGAGAACTTGTAGCCCTTGGTGTAGTCGAACTTCTCGACGGCGCGGATGAGGCCGAGGTTGCCTTCCTGGATGAGGTCGAGGAAGGCCATGCCGCGACCGGTGTAGCGCTTGGCCAGCGAGACCACCAGGCGGAGGTTGGCCTCCAGCAGATGGTTCTTGGCGCGCTCGCCGTCCCGGGAGATCCACATCAGGTCGCGCTGCAGGTCGCGGACCAGCTTCTCCTCGCCCTCGTCGGCGGCGCGCAGCCGCTCGGCGGCGTAGAGGCCGGCCTCGATCCGCTTGGCCAGCTCGACCTCCTGCTCGGCGTTGAGCAGCGGAACCTTGCCGATCTGCTTGAGGTACGCCCGCACGGAGTCGGCGGAGGCGGTCAGCTCGGCGTCCCGGCGCGCCTGCTTGAGCGCCTCGGACTCCTCGTCGTCCCACTCGAAGTCGTTGTCGGTGGCGGAGCTGGCCGCGTCGGCCTCGGCGGCCTGGGTCAGCTCGGCCGGCTCCTCGACCACCACGTCCTCGATCTCGGCGGCCAGCTCCTCCGGGTCGATCTCGCCGTCGGGGCCCTCCGCCTTGCCGCCGGCCTTCCCCGGCTTCGCCGCGGCGGTCTTGGCGGCCACCGTGGCCTTGGTGGCGCGGGTCGCCTTGGTGGCCTTCGCCGGGGCGGCGGCCTTGGCGACGTCGGCCGTGGTGGCCTTGCGCGCGGTCGCCTTCCGGGGGGCCGGGGCGGCGGGCGCCTCCTCGGCGGCCGGCGCCTGCTTCGGGGCGGGCGCGGCGGCCTTCTTCGTGGTCTTGGCGGTGGTCGCGCGGGAGGCCGGGGTGGCGGACCGGGCGGCGGCGACGCGGCGGCGGGTGCTCGCCGAGCCGTCCACCACCACCGTCACGCCCGCCTCGGAGAGCGCGCGGAGGATCTTCTTGGCCTGGGCCGGGGTCACCTCAGCGGACTCGACGGTGCGCGCGAGCTGGGCCGACGTGAGCTGACCGCCGGCGCTCTGCGCGTGGGCGATCAGGGTGTCGGTGAGCGAGCGAACGTCGGCGCCGGTCTGGCGGGGATCTGTCACGAAGACCTTCCGGAGGCGAAAAGAGCGAGCACGGCCGGGTCGTCCGGCGCAGCATGGGACGGCCGTGCCGGGCGAGTCGTTGAGGACCCCCGTGTCCCGGGCCGTCCGGTCGCTGGCGGTCCGTGGCGCGTGGGCAGGGTGAATTGTAACGCCGTCTGCCGCGATCATCCCGCGCCGCACGGCGGACCGGCGGTCCGGGACCGCCGAATCGGCGCAGATGTGGACTTTGTAAGGATGATACCCGCGCACGGGTGGGCCGTTCCCGATCGTGCGGGAAGGGGACAAACATGATCACCGCGACGCCTACGGCGCGGGAGTTGCTCACGATCGCGGTCGAGGTGGCCCGGGAGGCCGCCGCCACCGCGTACCGGATGCGGGTCGAGGGTGTCTCGGTGGCCGCGACGAAGAGCACGGTGACCGACGTGGTCACCGCCGCCGACCGGGCGGTGGAGCGGCAGGTGCTGGCCGCGCTGCGGCAGCGGCGGCCGGGCGACGCGGTGCTGGGCGAGGAGTACGGCGCGGGGGAGACCGGCCCCGCCGGCGCCGACGGGGTGCGCTGGATCCTCGACCCGATCGACGGCACCGTCAACTACCTGTACGGGCTGCCCTACTGCGCGGTCTCGCTGGCCGCTGAGGTGGCCGGCGAGGTGGTCGCCGGGGTGGTCCGCAACGTCGTCACCGGCGAGGAGTGGACCGCGACGCTCGGCGGCGGCGCCTGGCGCGACGGGCAGCGGCTGAGCGGCTCGACCGCGACCGATCTCGGCCAGGCGCTCGTGGCCACCGGCTTCGGCTACGACGCCGGCCGCCGGGCCCACCAGGCGCGGGTGGTGACGGAGCTGATCCCGCACATCCGGGACATCCGCCGGATGGGCGCCGCCGCGCTCGACCTCTGCCTGGCCGCCGAGGGGCGGGTGGATGCGTACTACGAGAAGGGCCTGGCCGACTGGGACCTGGCCGCCGGCGGGCTGGTCGCCCGGGAGGCCGGGCTGCTGGTGACCGGCCTGTCCGGCCGCCCGGCCGGACCGGACCTGGTGCTCGCCGCGCCGCCGGCGCTGCACGGGCCGCTGCACGCCCGGCTGGCCGACCTGGATGCCTCCGGCGGGCCGTGACCTGCCCCGCACACGCGACAGGGCGGCCCTCCCGGAGGAGGACCGCCCTGCGTCGTCGGGCCGCCGGTCGCCTACTTCTCGACCGGCTTCGGGCAGGTCTCCGGCGGCGCCTGCGGGGCGCCCAGGTCGCCGAGCGACTGGTTGACCTCGGTGGTGGTGGCGAGCTGCTGGAACTGGTTGCCCAGGACCACGTCGACCACGTCGTCCTTGCGGTTCGCGTCGAACTTCTGGCTGGCCTCGTTCAGGAAGTACGCGCGCAGCAGGTGCGCCGACCCCACGGCGTTGGGACCGAACCGCAACTCGGCCACGCCGTCGAACGCCTTCTTCTCGTTGCCGACCTTCTTGACCTGGAACTTGCGGTTGCGGAAGTCGTCCGCGACGCTGCCGGCCCGGCCGGCCTCGTCGGTGGCGTTGTAGACGTTGATCTTGACGTCCTTCTGCTCCCGCAGCCGCAGGTCGACCAGCGGCCAGCCGTCCGGGCAGGCGGCCGCCGTACCGGCTGTGCCCTGACTGTCCTTCAACACGGCGATGACCACGACGACCAGGGCGACGACCGCCAGCAGTCCGACGACAACGAGTGCCCGCACTCGCGCAAAACTCATCCTGGGCGCTCCCCGGACAGTGATTGGGTGGTGGCGGGCGACGCGGTCGGGCCGCGACCGGTCGGCCGTCCAGTACGCCGCTGAGGTTAACCGTTGTCCGGCTCAGGCGTGGAAACAGTCCGACATACCGGCGCGCCACGCGGTGAACCGGTAGGACTACCCCTATCTTCGTGTCGCCTGAGTCACATTGGGAACAACTTCGGGCGCCGAGGCGTACATCTCCCCCGCGAGGGCGGTATACATGCCTCGCCCACAGGGGGGGTAAGGTTCCGCGCTCACCGGGGGCATTTCGCACCGGCGAGCCCGGCCCACCGCTCGTCGGGTCGGGTGCCCGACAGAGATGGTGGCCGGTCAGGGGAACCGAAACGGCGTCGTCCGGCGTTACAACCGGCAGCGACAATATCGATATTGGAGAGTGAAACCGATGGCCACCGACTACGACGCCCCGCGTCGCGACGAGGTCGACCTCGGCGAGGACAGCCTCGAAGAGCTCAAGGCCCGGCGGGTCGACTCACAGTCGGGCGCCGTGGACGTCGACGAGGCCGAGGTGGCCGAGAGCTTCGAGCTGCCCGGCGCCGACCTGGCCGACGAGGAGCTCACGGTCAAGGTCCTTCCGATGCAGCAGGACGAGTTCCGGTGCGCCCGCTGCTTCCTGGTCCACCACCGCAGCCAGCTGGCGGTCGAGCGCAACGGCGACCTGATCTGCCGCGAGTGCGTCTGATCCCGACCGGGGACACCGGCGGCGGCCTCCTCGACGGGGCCGCCGCTGTTCGAGCCGCCGCCGTGCGCCGGTGGCCGGTTGCTGCTTGACTCGTTACGGGCGGCTGCCACGCCGCGCGGAGCAAGGAGGGCGGACGGGTGAGCGAGCGCAGCGAGGGGACCGGCGCCGACCGGACCCCGGCTCCAGCGGCGAGACCGGCACCGACCGGGCCGGATGCGACACCGACCGGCTCCGCCGTGCCCGCACCTGGCGGCTCCACCGTGCCGCCGGCCTCCACCGAACTCGCCGCGACGGCGGCCACTACCGGCTCCGGTTCGACGTCCGGTGAGCCGGGCGCGGACGCCGGGGAACTCGGCGCGACGGTCGCCGCCCTGACCGCCGACGACATCGCCCCGGCCCGCCGGCGGCAACTGCTGACCCGGCTGGTCGGGCAGGCCCGCGCCCGGGGGATCACCGACCTGTTCAAGCCGAGGGCGGCGGTGCGCTGGATGACCGACACGGTCGCCGAGATCGCCCCGCACGTGCCGATCCGCGACCTCGCCACGCTGCGGCGGCACTTCCCCGGCCTGGACGACGACGCGCTCGCCGACCGGCTGGTCCGCAACGCGTCCCGGGCCACCGCCGGGGTCGGCGCGGCCGGCGGCGGAGTGGCAGCTGTCGAGTGGGCGGTGACGCCCACGCTGCTCTCCGCCCCCGTCCTGCTGGCCGCCGAGACGGTCGCGGTGGTGGCGATCGAGCTGAAACTCATCGGCGAGCTGCACGAGGTCCACCGGGTGCCGCTGCCGGCCGGCGGCACCGGCCGCGCGGTGTCGCTGGTGCAGTCCTGGGCCACCCAGCGCGGGGTCAACCCGATGATGCCGGGCGTCGGAGTGAGCGCGGTGCTCGGCACCGCCGCCCGCCGCGAGCTGCGGGACAGTCTGATGCGCCGATTCGGGCGCAACCTCACCACGCTCGGGCCGTTCCTGACCGGCGCCGCCGTGGCCGGCTACCTCAACCGCCGGGCCACCCGCGCGCTCGGCGAGCAACTGCGCAAGGACCTGCGGCGGACCGCCCGGGCACTGCCGGACAAGCCGTCCTGACCGGCGGCGGACCGGCCGTTCGCGGGCGGCGCCGGGTCAGGCCGCCTCGGGGCAGCGTCGGATCAGGCCGCGTCGCGGGCGGCCAGGACGGCGGCCGCCAGCTGGACCGGGTGCCGGGTGCTGACCACCCAGAACGGGGTCGGGTCCTCCGGGTCGTCCAGCACCACCTGCACGGCGCCGTCGATCCACGGACGCTGCACCACGAAGGCCAGCGGGTCGGAGCCGACGCCGAGCACCTCGCGCCGGCCGGCCGCGTCCAGCGGCACCACGTCCGCGACGTACCGCACCGGGAGGTGGGCGTCGTCCACCCGCAGCTCGCCGTCGCGCACCTCGACCCGGATCCGGCCCAGCCACCACAGGGCGGCCACCGCGGCGGGGATCAGCAGCACGAACGGCAGCCAGGCGCGGACGCCGGTCGCGCCCATCCACAGTTCGACCGCGAGCAGCGCGGCCGCGGCCAGCCCGAGCGGCCAGGCCCACCAGGGCAGACCGAGGCGCTCCGCGTACGGCGCGGCGGTGGCCGGCGGCGCGGCCGGAGATGACGACTGACGCACACTGACGAGGGTACGGCGCGTCGCGGGCCCGGCAACCGGCAGGATGACAGGGCACCCCCGCAGGACCGGACGGAAGAGGATGACCGTGACAGACGTCGTACCCGTGCCCGTGCGACTGCTCGACCCGGAGCTGCCGCTGCCGGCGTACGCCCATCCCGGTGACGCCGGCGCGGACCTGGTGGCCGCCGCGGACGTCGAGCTGCCCCCCGGCGGCCGGGCCCTGGTGCCCACCGGCGTGTCGGTGGCGCTGCCCGACGGGTACGTCGGGCTGGTCCACCCCCGATCCGGTCTGGCGGCGAGGCTCGGCGTGACGGTGCTCAACGCGCCCGGTACGGTCGACGCCGGCTACCGGGGTGAGATCCTGGTCAACCTGATCAACCACGATCGGGACACGCCAGCCAAGATCAGCCGGGGCGACCGCATCGCGCAACTGGTGGTCCAGCGGGTCGCCCGGGCCGAGTTCCGGCCGGTGGCCGAGCTGCCCGCGTCCCGGCGTGGCACGGGCGGGCACGGGTCCACCGGCGGGCACGCCGGCCTGGTCCCGGCGCCGTCCGGCGGGCAGAGCGAAGAGGTGGCAGGGTGAGTGCGAACAGCGGAGGGTGGGCGCAGTGATCTTCTCCCGGAAGCGGGCCGACGAGGCGCGTGACAATGGGGTCCTCGACGCCGAGGAGACCCCGTCGGCGCCGGACCGCGGACCGTACGACGTCAGCGAGGCCCCCGACGCGCCCCGGCTCGACCTGGGCAGCCTCCAGATCCCGGCGGTGCCGGACGTGGAGGTGCGCGTCCAGGCCGACCCGCAGGGCGTGATCCAGCAGGTGGTGCTGGTGCACGGGCAGAGCGCGCTGCAGCTCGGCGTCTTCGCCGCGCCCCGCTCCGAGGGCATCTGGGACGAGGTGCGCGAGGAGATCCGCCAGTCGCTCGTCGCCGACGGCGCCACCGTCCAGGAGGTCGACGGGGAGCGCGGTCCCGAGCTGCGCGCCCGGGTGCGTACCCCGGACGGCCCGACCGACCTGCGCTTCGTCGGCATCGACGGCCCGCGCTGGATGGTGCGCGGCGTCTTCCAGGGCCTCGCGGCCACCGAGGCGGCCACCGCCGGGCCGCTGACGGCCTGCCTGGACGGCCTGGTGGTCGACCGCGGGCAGGAGGCCAAGCCGGTGCGCGAGCCGCTGCCGCTGCGGCTGCCCCGCGAGGTCGCCGAGCAGCAGGCCGCCGCCGAGCAGCAGGAGGTCTGATCCACACGTGCCCGGGCCCGGCGTCGAATGGCGCCGGGCCCGCGGCGTGCCGGCGTCCCGGGCGGCGGTACGCGTACCACGGCGCTCCCGCCGGCGGGCCGTGTCGGCGTACTCTGGCGGGACGGTTCCGCCACCAGTGGGGCCCCGCTGTGGAGAGGGTGACGCGGAGGTCATGACGACCGACGAGAGCCGGGGGTCGCTGCGGCGGCTCCTGCACCGGCTCACCGCCAGCGAGGCCGAGATCGAGGCGCAGGAGCTGCGCCGGGAGAGCGCCGAGTCCGGCGGCACGCCGGCCCGCCAGTGCAACAGGGGCCAGGTGGTGTCGGTGGCCGGGCGGCTGCGCACCGTCGTCTACACGCCGCGGACGAACCTGCCCACGCTGGAGGCGGACCTCTACGACGGCACCGACGTCGTCACGCTGGTCTGGCTGGGCCGTCGGCACATCGCCGGGATCGAGCCGGGCCGGCACCTGACCGCGCGCGGCCGGGTGGCGGTGCGTGACGACCGCAAGGTGATCTACAACCCGTACTACGAGCTGGAGTCGCCGAAGTGACGACCGGACAGCAGCACACCCCGTCGGGTCTCGGCCCGCAGGACGAGGAGCGGCTGCCCAGCCTCGCCGAGCAGATGGCCGACCAGCTCGGCGGATGGCGCGGGCTGGTCGAGTCGAGCATCCCGGTGGTGGTCTTCGTGGTCGCCAACGTGATCGGCGAGCTGCGCCCCGCCGTGTACGCCTCGGTGGCGGTGGCGCTGCTGATCGCCGGCCTGCGGCTGGCCCAGCGCAAGCCGGTGCGGCACGCGGTGAACGGCCTGTTCGGCGTCGGCATCGGCGCGCTGCTGGCCCTGCGTACCGGCGACGAGCGCGACTTCTACCTGCCCGGCATCCTCTACGGCATCGGCTACGGCCTGGCGCTGCTGCTCTCGGCCGCGATCCGGCAGCCGCTGGTCGGCTGGATCTGGTCGGTGCTGGTCGCCAAGGGCCGCTCCGAGTGGCGTGACGACCCCAAGCTGGTCCGCACCTTCACCCAGCTCACCGTGCTGTGGGGCGTGGTGTGGCTGGCCAAGGTCGGCGTACAGGCCGGGCTCTACCTGGCCCACCAGGACACCGCGCTTGGCGTGGCCCGGCTCGCGCTGGGCTACCCGCCGTACGCGCTGCTGCTGCTGATCACCGTCTGGGTGGTGCGCCGGGTCACCCGGGAGGGCGCGCCCACCCCGCTGCCGGGCGCCTGAGGCCGCTTCAGGAACGGTGGCGGTCCGCGCTGGCCGGGCCGAGGATCACCGCGCGTACGTCGTCCTCCACCGCGGCGGTGCAGACGAACACCAGCTCGTCGCCGGCCTCGATCGGGTCGTCCGGGGTGGGGACCARCACCCGCTTGCCGCGCACGATCGCCACCAGCGCCGCGTCCCGGGGGATCGGCACCGCGTGGATCGCCTGCCCCACGTAGGGCGCGGTCGGCGGCAGGGTGATCTCGACCAGGTTCGCCTCGCCCTGCCGGAACGTCATCAGCCGGACCAGGTCGCCGACGGTGACCGCCTCCTCGACCAGCGCCGCCATCACGCGCGGCTTGCTGACCGCGACGTCGACGCCCCACTGCTCGGTGAACAGCCACTCGTTCTCCGCCCGGTTGACCCGGGCCACCACGCGGGGCACCGCGAACTCGGTCTTGGCCAGCAGCGACACCACGAGGTTGACCTTGTCGTCGCCGGTGGCCGCGACGACCACGTCGCACCCGGCCACGTCGGCCTCCTCCAGGCTGGCCAGCTCGCACGCGTCGGCGAGCACCCAGTCGGCGGCGGGCACCCGGTCGGGCCGCAGCATCTTCGGCTGCCGCTCGATCAGCATCACCTGGTGGCCGTTGTCGATCAGCTCCTGGGCGATCGAGCGGCCCACGTTGCCGGCGCCGGCGATGGCGATCCGCATGGCTCAGTGCCCCCCTTCCGGCGGCGCCGCCGCCACCGACGTGACCGGGCCGTTGATGTCGTCGGTCACCAGCATGAAGACCTGGTCGCCCTCCTGCACCACGGTGGAGGCGGTGGGCAGGGTGCCGATGCCGAACCGGTTCAGGTAGGCCACCCGGGCGCCGGCGGCCTGCTCCAGCTGCCGCAGCGGCCGGCCGATCCAGTCCTTGTGCACCGGCACCTCCATGATCGACACGGTGCTGGTCGGGTCGCGGAAGATCTCCACGTTGCCCTCGGGGACCAGGTGGCGCAGCATCCGGTCGGCCGTCCACCGGACGGTCGCCACGGTGGGGATGCCCAGCCGCTCGTAGACCTGCGCCCGGCGCTGGTCGTAGATGCGGGCCGCGACCCGGGACACGCCGAACGTCTCCCGCGCCAGCCGGGCCGAGATGATGTTGGAGTTGTCACCGCTGGAGACCGCCGCGAACGCGTCGGCCCGCTCGATGCCGGCCTGGCGCAGCACCTCACCGTCGAAGCCCGCGCCGGTCACCGTGATGCCGGCGAAGTCCGGCCCGAGACGGCGGAACGCGTCCGCGTCCTGGTCGATCACCGCCACCGAGTGGCCGCGCGACTCCAGGCTGTGGGCCAGGGTCGACCCGACCCGGCCGCAGCCCATGATCACCACATGCACGGTGTCCGCTCCTCCCACGGCGCCGCCCGCCGACCCGTCGCCTGCGAGCCTGCCACGTCCCTCCACGGGACGGGGGACCGAACCGTACCGCGCGGGCGCGCAGGCCGGAGATCGACCACCCCCGCGCCCGGCACCAGGTGGTCGTACGCTTGGCGGTTGTGGCCCGACCCACCTCGCTGCTGAAGCGACTCCTCCTCGGTCGACCGTTCCGGTCCGACCGCCTGCAGCACACGCTGCTGCCGAAGCGCATCGCGTTGCCGGTCTTCGCCTCCGACGCGCTCTCCAGCGTGGCGTACGCGCCGGACGAGATCCTCCTGACGCTGTCCATCGCCGGCGCCTCGGCGTTCTTCTTCTCGCCGTGGGTCGCGCTCGCGGTCGTCGTGGTCATGCTCACCGTGGTGGCGAGCTACCGGCAGAACGTGCACGCCTACCCCTCCGGCGGCGGCGACTACGAGGTCGCGACGGTCAACCTCGGTCCCAAGGCCGGCCTGGCGGTGGCGAGCGCGCTGCTCGTCGACTACGTGCTCACCGTCGCCGTCTCGGTCTCCTCCGGCGTGGCGAACCTCGGCTCGGTGGTGCCGTTCGTGGCCACCCACAAGGTGCTCATCGCGGTCAGCGCGGTGGTGCTGCTCACCGCGATCAACCTGCGCGGCCTGCGCGAGTCCGGCACCGCCTTCGCCATCCCCACGTACGGCTTCGTGATCGTCATCGGCGGCATGCTGCTGACCGGGCTGGTCCGCGTCTTCGTGCTCGGCGACGACCTGCGCGCGCCGAGCGCCGGCCTGGAGATCCAGGCCGAGCACAGCGTCACCGGGTTCGCGCTGGTGTTCCTGCTGCTGCGCACGTTCTCGTCGGGCTGCGCGGCGCTCACCGGCGTGGAGGCGATCTCCAACGGCGTACCCGCCTTCAAGGCCCCGAAGTCGAAGAACGCGGCGACCACGCTGCTGCTGCTCGGCGGCATCGCGGTCACCATGCTGGTCGGCATCATCTGGCTGTCCCGGCTCACCGGCCTGCAGTTCGTCGAGGACCCGAGGACGCAGATCGTCTCCGGCCCGGTCGACTACGTGCAGAAGACGGTGACCGTGCAGCTCGGGGAGACCGTGTTCGGCGGCGGCTCGGTGCTGCTCTACGTGGTCGCCGGGATGACCGCGCTGATCCTGTTCCTGGCCGCCAACACCGCCTTCAACGGCTTCCCGGTGCTCGGCTCGATCCTGGCGCAGGACCGCTACCTGCCGCGCCAGCTGCACACCCGAGGCGACCGGCTGGCGTTCTCCAACGGCATCCTCTTCCTGGCCGTCTTCGCGGTGGTGCTGATCATCGGCTTCCAGGCCGAGGTGACCAAGCTCATCCAGCTCTACATCGTCGGGGTGTTCGTCTCGTTCACGCTCTCCCAGGCCGGCATGATCCGGCACTGGAACCGGCACCTTCGCAACGAGCGGGACCCGGAGGCGCGCCGCCGGATGCTGCGCTCCCGGGCGATCAACACGTTCGGCATGGTGATGACCGGCGTGGTGCTGGTCATCGTGCTGGCCACGAAGTTCCTGCTCGGGGCGTGGATCGCGATCGTCGCGATGGCGGTGATGTACGTGGTGATGCTCGGCATCCGCCGGCACTACGACCGGGTCGCGGAGGAACTGGAACCGACCGAGCAGCGGGGCGTGCTGCCCGCCCGCAACCACGCCATCGTGCTGGTCAGCAAGCTGCACAAGCCGACGCTGCGGGCGGTCGCCTACGCCCGGGCGACCCGGCCGGACACGCTCACCGCGGTCACCGTGAACGTCGACGAGCAGGACACCCGGGAACTGCAGGCCGACTGGGAGCGCCGCGAGCTGCCGGTGCCGCTCACCGTGATCGACTCCCCGTACCGGGAGATCACCCGGCCGATCCTCAACTTCGTCGCGTCGGTGCGCCGGGAGTCGCCGCGCGACGTGGTCACCGTCTTCATTCCCGAGTACGTGGTGGGGCGCTGGTGGGAGAACCTGCTGCACAACCAGAGCGCGCTGCGGCTCAAGGGGCGGCTGCTGTTCGAGCCGGGCGTGATGGTGACGAGCGTGCCCTGGCAGCTCGCCTCCACCGCCAGCAAGAACCTGGACCGGCTGGACGCCACGCTCAGCCGGGGTCCGGCGCGCGGCCCCCGGGTGGCGCCGCAGAGCACGCTGCCGCCGCCGGTGGCGTCCACCCCGTCCACGCCGTCCGCGCCCTCCGCCGAGCGGGAGGAGCGGCCGTGAGCGCCGACGAGCGTCCCGGTCCGGTGCCGACGGCGGAACGCCCCGGGCTGGAGGAGGCCGAGCGGGTCGAGCTGACAGTCGACGCGGTCGCGCCGGGCGGGCACTGCGTGGCCCGCGTCGGCGGGCAGGTGGTCTTCGTCCGGCACGCGCTGCCCGGCGAGCGGGTGATCGCCGAGGTGACCGAGCTGCACCGGGGCTTCGCCCGCGCCGACGCGGTGGAGATCCTGGACGCCGCACCGGACCGGGTCGCCCCGCCGTGCCCGTACGCCCGGCCGGGCCGGTGCGGCGGCTGCGACCTCCAGCACGTCGCCCCGGCCGCCCAGCTCGACTGGAAGCTCGCCGTGGTGCGCGAGCAGCTCACCCGGCTGGGCGGGCTCACCACCGCGCAGATCGACGCGCTCGGCGTACGCGTCGAGGCGCTGCCCGGCGGGCCGCTGGGCTGGCGTTCCCGGGTCCGGTACGCGGTCGACGCGGCCGGGCGGGCCGGGCTGCTCAAGCACCGCTCGCACGAGGTGGTGCCGATCGAGCGGTGCCTGATCGCGCACCCGGCGATCCAGGAGCTGCCGGTGCTCCCGCCGACCGGCGCCCGCTGGCCCGACGCCGACGCGGTGGAGACCGTCGCCAGCACCGGCGGGGACGTCGCCGTGGTCGCGTACGCCGAGGGGGTTCCGACGGCGGTGAGCGGGCCGGAGCGGGTCCGGGAGACGGCGGCCGGGCGGTCCTTCACGCTGCCCGCCTCCGGGTTCTGGCAGGTGCACCCGGCGGCGGCGGACGCGCTGACCGGCGCGGTGCTCGACCTGCTCGACCCGCAACCGGGCGAGACGGCCTGGGACCTGTACGGCGGCGCCGGGCTGTTCGCCGCCGCGCTCGCCGAACGGGTCGACGGGGCCCGGGTGACGCTCGTCGAGTCCGCGCCGGACGGGGTGGCCGCGGCCCGGGAGAACCTCGCCGACCTGCGCGGCGTCGAGGTGGTCGCGGCGCGGGTGGAGACCGCGCTGGCCCGGCGCCGGATCACCGGCCCGGTCGACCTGGTGGTGCTCGACCCGCCGCGCTCCGGCGCGGGCGCGCCGGTGGTCCGCGACGTGGTGGCCGCCGGGCCGCGCGCGGTCGCGTACGTGGCGTGCGACCCGGCCGCCTTCGCCCGGGACGTCCACACGTTCCGCGAGGCGGGGTGGCGGCTGGCCGAGTTGCGCGGGTACGACCTGTTCCCGATGACCCAGCACGTGGAGCTTGTCGGCCTGTTCCTGCCCGCGCACGGCCCCGGCCCCGCGCGTTAAGAAGGGGCCCTTTTGCTACCGGATCCGTTAAGAAGGGGCCCTTCCTTGCGCATCGTCGGGCTGATGTCGGGCACGTCCTACGACGGCGTGGACGTGGTGGCCGCCGAGTTCACCGCCGACGGCGACACGCTGCGGCTGCGGCCGCTCGGACACCGCGAGCTGGCGTACCCGGACGACCTGCGGGCCGAGATCGGCGCGCTGCTGCCTCCGGCGGCCACCACCATCGAGGCGGTCTGCCGGCTGGACAACCGCCTCGGCGAGGTGTTCGCCGAGGCGGCGGCGGCCGGCGTCGAGCTGGCCGGGGGCGCTGCCGACGCGGTCGTGTCGCCCGGGCAGACGGTCTTCCACTGGGTCGAGGCGGGCCGGGTGCGCGGCACGCTCCAGCTCGGCGCTCCGGCCCGGGTGGCCGCCCGGGTGGGCGTACCCGTGCTGCACGACCTGCGCTCGGCGGACGTGGCGGCCGGCGGCCAGGGCGCGCCGCTGGTCCCGGCGTTCGACGCGCTGCTGCTCGACCCGGCTGCCGGCCCACGTGCGGCGTTGAATCTCGGCGGGATCGCGAACCTCACCGTGGTCGCGCCCGGCGCGCCCGTCCTCGGGTACGACGTGGGCCCGGCCAACGCGCTGCTGGACGCCGCCGCCCGGCGCTTCCTGGACCGGCCCTGCGACGTCGACGGAGCGCGGGCCGCGGCCGGGCGGGTGCACGAGGCGCTGCTGGCCCGGCTGCTCGCCGAGCCGTACTACGCCGCGCCGCCGCCCAAGTCGACAGGCAAGGAGCTGTTCCACGGCGGCTACCTGGACGCCGCGCTGGCCGCGCTCGGCGAGCCGGTGGCCGCCGACGACGTGCTGGCCACGCTCACCGAGCTGACCGCCCGCACGGTGGCCGACGCCTGCGACCGGCACCGGGTCACCGAGGTGGTGGCCGCCGGCGGGGGAGTGCGCAATCCCACACTCCGGGCGCGGCTGGCCGCGCTGGGCGCGGGACGCTGGCGGCTGCGCACCACCGACGAGCTGGGCATACCCGCCCAGGCCAAGGAGGCGTACGCGTTCGCGCTGCTCGGCTGGCTGTCCTGGCACGGCCTGCCAGGCGCGGTGCCGTCGGTGACCGGCGCGTCCCGGGCCGCCGTGCTCGGCTCCTGGACGCCGGCCGGCCCGTCCGCCGCCGCGCCGCGCCCACCCGCGCCCCGGCGGCTGGTGGTCGACGCCTGACCTGGGTCGATGCACGGCCGGGCTGCGGACTGTCGCGCGGCCGATAGACTCTCCGGTCATGAGTGTTGAAGAGGGCACGGCCAACCACGGTCGGCTGCTGGGCACCGTCCGCGGCCCGCAGGACGTGAAGCGGATGACCGCCGAGCAGCTGGACATCCTCGCCGCCGAGATCCGTGACTTCCTGATCGCCAAGGTCTCCCGCACCGGCGGCCACGTCGGCCCCAACCTGGGTGTGGTCGAGCTGACCCTGGCGATGCACCGGGTCTTCGACTCCCCCCGCGACCGGCTCCTCTTCGACACCGGCCACCAGGCGTACGTACACAAGATCCTCACCGGCCGGCAGGAGGGCTTCGACAAGCTCCGCCAGCGCGGTGGCCTCTCCGGCTACCCCAGCCAGGCGGAGAGCGAGCACGACCTGATCGAGAACTCGCACGCCTCCACCGCCCTGTCGTACGCCGACGGCCTGGCCAAGGCGTACGCGCTGCGCGGCGAGAAGCGCTCCGTGGTGGCCGTGGTCGGCGACGGCGCGCTCACCGGCGGCATGTGCTGGGAGGCGCTGAACAACATCGCCACCGCCGGCAACCCGCTGGTGATCGTCGTCAACGACAACGGCCGGTCCTACTCGCCGACCATCGGCGGCCTCGCCGACCACCTGTCGTCGCTGCGGCTCAACCCCGGCTACGAGAAGGTGCTCGACACGGTCAAGGACGCGCTGGGCAACACCCCGTTCGTCGGGAAGCCGATGTACGAGGTGCTGCACGCGGTCAAGAAGGGCATCAAGGACGCGGTCGCCCCGCAGGCCATGTTCGAGGACCTCGGCATCAAGTACGTCGGCCCGGTCGACGGCCACGACGTGCCGGCCGTCGAGGCGGCGCTGCGCGCGGCCAAGAACTTCGGCGGCCCGGTGATCGTGCACGCGGTCACCCGCAAGGGCTACGGCTACCGTCCCGCCGAGGACGACGAGGCCGACTGCCTGCACGGCCCCGGCGCGTTCGACGCCGAGACCGGCAAGCTGCTCGCCGTGCCGTCGGTGAAGTGGACCAACGTCTTCGCCGACGAGCTGGTCGCGATCGCCGACGAGCGGCCCGACGTGGTCGGCATCACCGCCGCCATGGCCGAGCCCACCGGCATCGCCACGTTGGCCCGCAAGTACCCGGAGCGGGTCTACGACGTGGGCATCGCCGAGCAGCACGCGGCCACCTCCGCCGCCGGCCTCGCCATGGGCGGGTTGCACCCGGTGGTGGCGGTCTACGCCACGTTCCTCAACCGCGCGTTCGACCAGGTCCTGCTGGACGTGGCGATGCACAAGCTGCCCGTCACGTTCGTGCTGGACCGCGCCGGCATCACCGGCCCCGACGGGCCCAGCCACTACGGCATCTGGGACATGTCGGTCTTCGGCGTGGTGCCCGGCCTGCGGATCGCCGCGCCCCGCGACTCGGCCACGCTGCGTGAGGAGCTGCGCGAGGCGATCGCCGTGGACGACGGCCCGACCATCCTGCGCTTCCCGACCGGCACCGTCGCCGCCGACCTGCCGGCCGTACGCCGGGTCGGCCCGGTCGACGTGCTGGCCGAGTCGGCGCGTACCGACGTGCTGCTGGTGGCGGTCGGCTCGTTCGCCGGCCTCGGTGTCGAGGTCGCCGCCCGGGTCGCCGAGCAGGGGTACGGCGTGACTGTGGTCGACCCGCGCTGGGTGCGCCCGGTGCCGGCCGAACTGGTCGAGCTGGCGTCCGCGCACCGGCTCGTGGTCACCGTGGAGGACGGCGTACGCATCGGCGGCGTCGGCTCCGCGCTGGCGCAGGCGATGCGCGACGCGGACGTCCGCGTACCGGTGAAGGACATGGGCGTACCGGCCGACTGGCACCCGCACGGCAGCCGCGCGCAGATCCTGGCCGACCTGCGGCTCACCGCGCAGGACGTGGCACGCGACGTCACCGGCTGGATCTCCAGCCTGGACGCCACCCCGGTCGACCCGGCCGCGAACGGAGCCCGAGCCCAGAGCTGACCCCGCTCTCCTGCGCGCCGCCCGGTCTGCGCGTCGATCTTGCACTTGCGGCCCTCCTGATGTCGGCTTCGCCCGATAAGGGAGGGCCGCAACCGCAAGATCGCTGGATGTCTTGTGTCGAGGGAGGGGCGGTGGAGATTCGGGAGGCCGGGCTCGGGGATCTTTCGGGGATCGTCGAGTTGCACAGCCGGGCGCGGGTCGCCTACTACGGGGCCGGTGGGTTGCCGACCGAGGAGGTCCTTACTCCGGAGCTGGCTCGGGAGCAGCGGGAGGGCTGGGCGGCGGCAATCACCTCGGCGCGCAAGCAGGTGCGAGTCGCCATCGTGGACGGTGTCCTGGCCGGGGTGCTGGCCATGGGTCCGCCGCACTCGTCCGACCTGGATCCGCGGACGACGGCGCAGCTCTACCAGATCCACGTCGATCCGGGACTCTGGGCTCGAGGCGTGGGTGGCGCGCTGCACGCGATGTTCGTGCGGCACCTGGCGCACGAAGGGCTGGTGCTGGGCGTGCTGGAGGTGTGGGAGCGCAACACCCGGGCCCGCGCGTTCTACACGCGCCACGGTTGGCGCCCCGACGGCACCTCCCGCCCCGGCCCGGCCCGAACCCCCTACGTAGGCATGCAGCTGACCCACCCTTAGCCCGTCGCTTAGCCCTCACCCTCACCTCAGCCCGCCCTGAACCCGTCGATCTTGCACTTCCGACCCCGAGGTTGCCGGTTTTGCCCTGATCGGCGGGGCCCTCACTGCAAGATCGCCGAGTCCCTCCAGCCCTGGCCCCGCCCTGGCCTGCCCTGTTGACCAAGGAGTTTGGGTGCGTGGAGAGCCTCCCGGACGACACAAACTCCTTGATCACCGAGCCAGTCGGGTGATCATGAGGTTGGCGGGGATTGGTGTCCGGTTTGTCGCCGTCAAGTTCATGATCGACGGGGTGGGCGGCGGGGCGGGAGAGCGGGGGTTACGGGGTGGGGAGGGAGCGGTACCAGGTCTTCTCGGTGCCGGCCAGGCTGAACGTCTGCCGCTGGTCGGTGTGCTCGACGACCACCAGGCCGGGACGGTCCACCAGGCGGGTGGTGCCGGGCGGGGCGGAGAACGACACCTCGCCCGTACGCCAGCTCAGCACCGCCAGCGGCCGGCCGGGCATCGGCAGGTGGTACGCCTGGAGCGTGGTGGACCGGTCGGCGGGGGAGACCACCGGCGTGCCGCCGTCCGCGGGCCGGTAGACCACCGCGGTCATCGTCCCGCTGGGACTGTCCCAGCTCAACTGTTCCAACTCGCCCGGCTCCCCGTCGCCGAGCGCCACCGAGCCGAGCGAACGGGTGGCGATCTTCGCCATCGGCCAGGACTCCGGCGCGGAACGGGGCGCGTCCCGGTCGCCGATGCGGCGCGGCACGCTGCCGAACGGGCCCCGCTCACCGGCCAGCACGCAGGTGTCCAGCCCGGTCAGCGCGCGCTTCCCGGCGCCCGTGTCGTCGCGTACCAGGGGGTAGCGGGGCGCTTCGGTGGCCGTACCCAGGTCGAGGACGCGGTCCGCGGCCTTGCCGCGCGGCAGCGACGTCGTGGGCCGCAGCGCCGCGGTCAGCTCGACGGCCCGGCACGCCGGCACGGCGACCGGCTCGGTGACGCCGTCGGTGCTGGTGACGGCCTTGCCGTCGGGGCCGAGCAGGCGTGCGACGCGGGCCGAGGTGAGGTAGCGGCGGCCGTCCGGGTCGCGCACCGGCAGCACGTCGGAGTAGACCAGGTAGCCGGGATCGGTGTACTCGGTGGCGTGGGCCACCCGCCAGCGCTGCCCGTCCCGGTCGAGTTGCAGCAGCCAGGAGGCGGCGTCACCGGGGACATCGGCGGCGACCAGCGCCAGCGCGGAGCCGGCCACCTGACCGGAGAAGAGGATGCCGGAGGTGGGCACGTGTACCCGGTCGTCTACCGGGGAGCGCCACTCGCGTACCGCTGTGGTGATCGCGGCGGTCGCCGCCGCGTCGCCGGCCAGGCTGCCGCGCGGCGGCCACACCGCGAGGTTGCCGTCCAGGCTGTCGTAGCCGACCCGCAGATCCGCCGGCTTCCGGTCCGCGATCGGTCCGCAACCCGCGGTGACCAGCAGCAGAGCTGCCAGCGCGGTGCCCGTCGTAGCGCTTCGGCGGGCTGAAAGCACCCTGATCCCCTCGCCGGTCGTCGGTCGGAAGCCCACATGGTACGAGACGGCCCGCCACCCGGCCGCGCCCGGCTCACCCTTTCGGTCGAGTGACCACTGCGGAACGTGACGGGCGATTCGGGTATCAATATCCGGCTCCGGTAGACTCCGCCGATTGTGACGCCTGCCGAGACCCGCGGCGCCTCGACGCCGGACGCCGCCGCCCCGACGGGCCACCGCTCCGTCACCCTTGATCCACCACCGGTCACCGTCGCCGAGCCGGAGCCGGCGACCACGACACCTCCGCAACCGCCGGCCGAGCCCGAGGCGCCGGCCACGCCGGGCGCGCGGCGCGTGCGCCGGTGGCGGTGGACCCGCCGCCGGATCGACCTCATCGTGTACGGCGGATTCCTGCTCGCCGCGATCTGGGTGACCAGCGGCATCTGGGCCGACCCGGCCGGGCGGGTGGCCGCGCTCTACAGCAGCGACCCGGCGCAGGTGCAGTTCTTCCTGGCCCACTCGGTACGGGTGGTGCTGCACGGCGAGTTCCCGTTCTTCACCGAGCAGTTCAACTACCCCGACGGGGTCAACCTGATGGCGAACACCGCCATCCTGGCGCTCGGCATCCCGATGGTGCCGGTGACCCTCCTGTTCGGACCGGCGGTCTCCTTCGTCACGCTGGTCACGCTCGGCCTGGCCGGCACCGCTGCCGCCTGGTACCGGGTGCTGTCCCGGCACGTGATCCGGCACCGCCCGGCCGCCGCCGTGGCGGCCTGGTTCTGCGGGTTCTCGCCGGCCATGCTGTCGCACGCCAACTGGCATCCGAACATCATCAGCCAGTTCCTGCTGCCGTTCATCGTGTGGCGGGTGCTGGTGCTGACCCGCTCGACCCGGCCGGTGCGCGACGGCGTGCTGCTGGCGCTGCTGGTCACCGCGCAGGCGTTCATCAACGAGGAGATCCTGCTCTTCACCGCGCTCGCGCTGGGCGTGTTCCTGATCGCCGTGGTGGTGCAGCAGCGCGAGCGGTGGACGACCGCGTGGCGTCCGCTCGGCGCCGGGCTGGCGGTCTGCGCGGCGCTGGCCGGCGCGCTGCTGGCGTACCCGCTGTATGTGCAGTTCGCCGGCCCGATGGCGTACCACGGGCTCAGCGACGCGGTACGCGACTACGGCAACGACATCGCCGCGTACTTCGCCCCCGGCTCGCCCACGTTCGGCGGCAACGAGCGCGCCAACGTCAACCTCGCCCCGAACTACTCGGAGGAGAACGCGTTCTTCGGCTGGAGCCTGTCGCTGATTGCCGTGGGCATCGTGATCTGGCTGCGGCGTGACGTGATCGTCCGGGCGCTGGCCGCGACCGGGCTGTTCTTCGCCGTGCTCTCCCTCGGCGAGCGGATCTCCTGGTGGGACCGGGAACTCGTCACCGGGCCGTGGGAGTTCCTGGTGCGGCTGCCGTTGCTGGACGCCGTGGTGCCCACCCGCTTCGGCCTGATCACCAGCGTGACGGTGGCGATCCTGCTCGCGTACGCGGTGCGCCGCGCCTGGGCGCTGCGGGTCGTGGACCGGCGGACGGCCCGCAAGCTCACCGCCGCCGGCCTGATCCTCGCGCTGCTGCCGATCGCGCCGATGCCGTTGCGGGTCACCACCCGGGAGCCGGTGCCGAAGTTCATCACCGCCGACCGGTGGCGGCAGTACGTCGGCCCGGACCAGACGCTCGTGTCCGTGCCGGTGCCGGCGATGGGCAACACCGACCCGATGCGCTGGGCGGCCAGCACCAACCTCGACTTCAAGATTCCCGGCGGCTACTTCCTCGCCCCGCGCAACGGCGTCACCGGAGACCCGGGACGCTTCGGCGGGCGGCCCAGCGGCATCGGCGAGATGCTGCGGGAGGTGTCGTCCACCGGCCGGACGCCGAAGCTCGACGACCGGCAGCGCCGCCGCTACCTGGACGAGCTGCGGCACTGGAACGCGGCGGTGGTGGTGCTGCCGCTGGCCGAGCAGAACGCCGAGCCGCTGCGCCGCACGGTGGAGCAACTGGTCGGGCCCGGACGGCAGGAGCTGGACGTGTGGCTGTGGGACGTGCGGAAACTGACCAGCCGGCCCGCCTGACCGCACCCGAGCAGCCCGCGCCCGCGCCCCGCCGCCGCCGGCCGGTCGACGCGCTGGTGGTGGCCGGCTACCTCGCGCTCGCGGTGCTGCTCACCAGCGACCAGTGGCGCCGCCCGGAACGGCTGTTCCACCAGGCCGGCGACCAGATCCTGTTCGAGTGGATGCTGGCCCGGGCCGCCCGCGCGGTCACCGGCGGCGAGAACCCGCTGCACAGCGCCGCGCTGAACGCCCCGGACGGGGTGAACCTGATGGCGAACACGTCGGTGCTCGGGCTGGGCGTGCCGCTCACCCCGGTCACCGTCGCGTTCGGCTCCCAGGCGGCGTTCCTCGTCGCCGTGACGATCAGCCTCGCCGGCACCGCCACCGCCTGGTACGCGCTGCTCGCCCGCCGGCTGGTCCGCTCCCGGGCCGCCGCCGCGGTGGGCGGCCTGGTCTGCGGCTTCGCCCCGGGCATGGTGGCGCAGGCCGGCGCGCACCTGCACATGGCCGCCCAGTTCCTGGTGCCGGTGATCCTCGCGCTGGTGTTCCGCCCGGCCACCGACCGGGTACGCCGCGACGGCGTGCTGCTCGGGCTCGCCGTCGCGTACCAGGTGTTCCTCGGCGAGGAGGTGCTCGTCTTCCTGGCGCTGGCCGCCGGGGTGTTCGCCGGGGCGTACGCGCTCGCCGACCGGGCCGCCGCGCGTCGCCTGGCGCCGGTGGTGGCCCGCCGGCTGGGCGTCGGCGCGCTGGTGGCGGGCGTGCTGCTGGCGTACCCGCTGTGGTTCCAGTTCGCCGGGCCGGGCCACTACCGGGGCATGCCGTTCCACACCGGGGGCTACCGGCTGGACCTGGTCTCGTTCGTCGCCTCCGCCCGGCAGACAGTTGCCGGGGACGCCCACCGGGCCGGGCTGCTGTCGCCGAACCCGACCGAGCAGAACTCGTTCTTCGGCCCGTTCCTGCCGCTGCTGGCGCTGCTCGTCGTGGTATGGCTGTGGCGGCGGCCGCTGGTACGCGCGCTCGCCGCGTGCGGCCTGCTGTTCGCGGCGCTGTCGCTCGGCGCCTCGGTGGTGGTGAACCGCGACGACACCGGGCTGCCCGGCCCGTACCGCCTGCTCGCCGGGGTGCCGCTGCTGGACCTGGTGGTGCCGGCGCGCTTCGCGCTGGTGTGCGTACCGGTGCTCGGGGTGCTGCTGGCGCTCGCAGTCGACCGGGTCCGGCACGGCGCCGTGCGCGCCTGGGCGCCGTGGGCCGGCGCGGTCGCCGCCGCGCTGCTGCCGCTGGCGCCGACCCCGATCCGCACGGTGCCGGTCGCGCCGGTCCCGGCCGTCGTGTCCGGCGGCGGCTGGCAGGCGTACGTGCCGCAGGGCCGCACGCTGGTGCCGGTGCCGCCGGTGACCGGGGCGGCGGTCAGCCCGGCCATGTTCTGGTCGGCGCGCACCGCGCTGGCGTTCGACGCGCCGGGCGGCTACTTCATCGGCCCGCGCTCGGCGGACGACCCGGCCGCCCGCTGGGGCGCGCCGGACCGGCCCACGTCGCTGCTGCTGCGCCGGGCCGCCGAGAGCGGCCAGGTGCCGCCGGTCGGCGACGCGGAACGCCGGCAGGCGGTGGCCGACCTGCGGCACTGGCGGGCGGCGGCACTGGTGCAGGCCGACTCGACGCCGGCCGACCCGGTACGCGCCACGCTGGACGCCCTTCTCGGCCCCGGCCGGGACGTGCCCGGCGGGCACCTGTGGGACGTCCGGGCGCTGACCGGCTGACCGGGACGCCGGCTCAGACCCGGCCGCGCACGTCCCAGAGCCACACGTCGTCCACCCGCTGCGGCGGGCCGAGCAGCTCGGCCATCAGGTCGCGCAGCACCGCCTCGCGCGGACCGGACCCGAGCACCACCACCGACGCCCGCCAGAAGCGCAGGTCGTCCACGGCCTGGCGGCGGTTCTCCTCGGTGATCTCCGGCACCACGTTGGCGTCCATCGTGGAGTAGATGAGCGTGCTGGTGGGGCGGTTCGGTGCGCCGAAGACACCCTCACCGCGCTCGTTCGGGCCGATGAAGTAGCCGCCCGGGATCGGGAACTCGTGCCCGGTCAGCGCGCTCCAGCGCAGCGTGTGCAGCCCGTGCACGTTGCTCGGGATCGGCACCGGCACCAGCGTGCGGCCCTCCGGCACGTACGGCCGCCAGCCACCGGCGGTGATGAAGCGCGGCGGCGGGTCGATGTGCTCCGCCGGCAGCGGACGCGGGATCAGCGGCACCAGGGCGGCCACGATCGCGGCGTACCCGGCCAGCCGCAGCACCCGGCGGCGCGTGTCGCGCGCGGCCGTCCCGTCACCGTCGCCGTCCGTGCTGTCGTCGGCGGCGGCGCGGGGGGCGGGCACCGGCGGACGGCCGGCACCGGCCAGCGCGTCCCACGCCAGGGCGAGCAGCACACCCACGGCGGCCACCACGACCAGGCTCAACCGGGTCGGCATCATCATCTCGACCAGCGGCAGGTCGTCCGGAATGTACGCCCACGGCCCGTCGACGTCGGTCTCCACACCGTTGAACCGCACCACCGGGCCGATCGAGGCGATCGTGAAGACGACCACCAGCACGGCCAGGATCCGGGCCGGCACCGACCGGCGGACCAGCAGCACCAGCGCGCCCAGCGCCACCAGCACCAGCGGCCAGCCGAACCAGGTGTTCTGCTCGGTCAGCCCGATGGTCTTCTCCACCGCCTCGTCACCGGCGATCGTGTCCCGGGCGAACGTGACGAAGGCCACCAGGTCCTCACCCCAGTTGTGGAAGACGCCGCCCTGCAATCCGCGGTATGACTGCGGCCCGTTGAACTGGAACCAGATCGGGTACGCGGTCAGCAGCAGCGCCAGCCCGCCGCCGAGCCCGAGCGCGGCCAGGAACGACCCGGCCCGCTCGCGGGCCGCCCGGGGCCGCTGCACCGTGTACGCCACCACGACGACCAGGCAGGCCAGCGCGGTGAGCAGCAGCATCTCCTCGTTGATGAAGACCTGGTACGCCACCAGCAGCCCGAGCGCCAGCCCGTTGCGCCGCCACCGCCCCGCCTCGCCCAGCCGCAGCACCCGCGCCGCGATCAGCGGCAGGAGGAAGTTCGACACGAAGTTGGGCTGGCCGTTCGCGTGGTGGACGATGCCCGGCGCGAAGCCGAGGAACGCGCCACCGGCGAACGCGGCGGCCCGGGACCGGACCAGGTGCCGCGACAGCACCCAGTACGACGTGGCGGCGGTCGCCGACAGCGCCGCGCCCAGGTAGAGCGCGTACATCACCTGCGGGCCGAGCAGCAGCGTCAGCGGCGCAAGCGGCAGGGTCACCCCGAGCAGCGAGGTGTTCGCCATCATGTTCACCCCGTCCGGCGCGTTCTGCCGGGTGGTGAACAGCGGGTTCTCCAGGTGCTGCACCGAGTACGCGCCGTGCGCGAACAGCCACTCGAACCAGCTGTGGTCGGTCGGCAGGTGCGAGGAGACCCGCTGCTCCACGTCGCCCCAGTAGTTGAGGCAGACGAGAACACCGAGCAGCACATAGGCTCCGATGGCCAGCAGATCGGCGCGGGCCGGCCGGCGACGGGCACGGCGCGGCGGATCGGCCACGACGGCGTCCGTCTCGACGGACGAGGGGTTCAACGAGGGGTCCACCACGGGCACGGCCACGACGCGCCATCGTACAGGCGAATTGTGGCAATGCCGGTCACGGCCGGACGGCGGCCGGGCGCGCGGGAGAGGATGGTCGTGACCGTCATCGATCTGGGGGAGTTGCGTCACGACGCTCCGCCCCCGGCGGCCCCCCGCCCGCCGCGCAGCGTCGGCCGGCCGGCCCGCACCCTGGCGCTCCTGCTGCTGGCGCTGCTCACGCTCACCGCCGCCGCGCCGCCGCGAGGACCGGCGGAGTGGACGCTGCCCGGCGGCCTGGGCTCGGCCGTGTTCGTCTCCGGCGACGTGGTGTACGTGGTGCGGCCGAACCGCGGTGACGGGCGGGAGATCGTCGCCTACCGCGAAGGGCGGGAACTGTGGCGCAGTCCGCTGCCCGGCATCGGCACCGCCGTGTCGGTGTGGGAGCAGGACGGCCGGGTGATGGTGGCCGGCCCGGCCGGCAACGACGAGGACTGGGAGACGGTGACGTACGACGCGGCCACCGGCGCGGACGTCTGGCGCCGGCGCGGCGTCGCGTTCGCGGTCGGCCGGGTGCTGCTGTCGCAGTCCGCCGCGTCCGACCCCCGCCCGTCGATCACCCGGGTCGACCCCGCCGACGGAAGGACGATGTGGACGCTGCCCTCGACGGGCATGCTGGGGTTCGATTACGGCTCCGGGACGGAACGCATGCTGTTGTGGCCGGCCACCGGGCAGGTGGTGGTCGTGGACGCGCGCACCGGCGCGCGGGTCGCGGCCCGGGACCTGCACCCGGTGCGACCGCCCGGCCCGCGCCACGTGATGACCGTGGCCGGGCTGCTGCTGGAGATCGGCGGCGGGCTCATCGAGGCGTACGACCTGGACACGCTGCGACCGCGCTGGACCGTCGAACAGAAGCTCGTCGACTACGTCGACAGGTGCGGTGCCCTGCTCTGCGCCGTCCGGCCGGGCGCCGGGATGACAGCGCTCGACCCGGCGACCGGCGCCGTGCGCTGGAGCGTGGACCGGTGGGCGCGCGTCGTGGCGGCGCGCGACGACCGGCTGCTCGTCGGCGACACCGCGATCGGCGCTGGCGGCCTGGCGGTGCTCGGCCAGGCCGACGGGCGTCTGATCGCCGAGCTGGGCGGCTGGACCCTGGCCCCGCAGCACGGGTCCGGCGGCCCGCTGCTGGCCACCCGGCTGCTGGGCGGCGGCCGGCAGCTCCTGGCCGAGATGGACCTGTCCGGCGGTCCGCCCCCGATCAGGGGAGTGATCACCGGGACCGACTGCACGACCGGCGTGACGCTGCTGGTCTGCCGCAGGCCCGCAGGTGACTACGTGGTGCGGCGGCTGCCGTGAGCCCGGTGATCGAACTGGGCGAGATGCGGCACGGCGAGTCCGCCGACGAGCCGGAACCCGCGCCGCCCCGTCGGCCGCCCGGCCCGGCGGTCCGGGTGGCGCTGCTCGGCGTACTGGTGCTGCTCGTCGTGCACGCTGCCGCCGGGCCGCCGCGCCGGCCCGTGCCGATCCGGATTCCCGCCCCGCAGGGCGCGGCGTTCGTGGTCCGGCCGGACCGGGTGGTGGTGGCCGACGGCCCCGGCGCGACCGGCCGGGGCGGGCGGGTGGTCGCCGCGTACCGGCTGCCCGGCGGGGAACCGGCGTGGCGGTTCGCGCTGACCGACGGCGACCACGTGCTCGGCCTCACCACAGTGGCCGGGGGACTGCTGGTGACGAGCAGCCCGGCCGGGGACGGTGACTCGGTGTCGGCGATGCTCGACCCGGCGACCGGCACGCTGCGCTGGCGGCATCCCGGATACCCGGTCCCGACCGCCTCCGGCGGGCTGCTGCTGGAGAACCCCCGCCCGCCCGGCGCGGGCACCGTACGGGCCGTGGACCCGGCCTCCGGCGCGGTGCGGTGGACGCTGCCCGTACCAGGCCAGGAGGTGGGGTACCGCCGCGACGACCACGGGGTGACACAGCTCGTCCTGGTCACCCCGCAGGGCCGGGTGACCGTGTACGACGCGGACGCGGGCACCGTCGCGCACACCGGCCGGGTGGCGCCCGCGGCCGGCCGCGCCGACTACCGGTACGCCCAGGTGGTGGCCGATCTGCTGCTGGTCGAGGACGCCCGGGGCTCGGTCACCGGGTACGGGCTGGACCGGCTCGAGGAACGGTGGAGCCTGCCGGTGGGCTCCCGCGCCGGACTCTGGTTCGCCGACTGCGCCGGGATGGTGTGCCTGCGCAACCAGGTGGGCGGCGCGCAGGCCCTCGATCCGGCCACCGGCCGCCCGGCCTGGACCGACGAGCGGTGGCTCGGGATGGGGCCGGTCGGCGACCGGCTGATCGCCGCCGAGCGCGGGGTCGGGGAGGAGCTGGAACTGTCGGCGCTGGACCCGCCGACCGGCCGGGTGCTGGCCCGGCTGGGCCGCTGGCGCGTCTCGGGCAACGACCTCCCGTCCGGGCCGCTGCTCGGGCTGCGCACGCTCACCGAGGACCGGACGCTCGTCGGCGCGCTGGACGTGGCGGCCGGGCAGGTGCGGATCCGGGGGATCCTGCCCGGCGCCTGGTCCGAGTGCGCGGACACGGGTACGCAGCTGGTGTGCCTGCGCCCGACCGGCGGCATGGCGATCTGGCCGGCCGGACGCTGATCACCAGTTGGCCTGCGCCGGTGGCGGCGGCAGGGGCGTCGACTCGGGCCGCAGCACGTACGTGATGCCGCCGCTGCCCACCTGCCAGGCGCGCTCGAACGGCGCGCGCGGCACGGCGCGGCGGACCCGCTCGTCGTCCGGCGCGTACGGGTCGTTCAGCACCGGATCGCCGTCGGCGGTGAAGCCGGCCAGCACGATGAGGTGCCCCCGGGTGTCGTAGTCCAGCCCCGGCACCTGCCCGGCGGTGAACGCCGCCGAGACGATCAGCGGGATGCCGGCGGCCACGAACAGTTCCGCCTCGGCCAGCGAACGCAGCCGGGTGACGAACGCGTCCACCCCGTGCGTCGCCGCGTACGCGGTGTTGAACGGCCAGTTGCCCGCCCCGGCGTACGCGTGGTCGAAGCAGTGCCGGGCGGCGTGCACGACCCGCGGGCGGGGGCCGGGCGGCGTCACCCAGGCGTACCGGTCCGGGGTGGGGCCGGCGCCCCAGAAGTCGAGCACCATGGACACGCAGGTGGGGCTGCACCAGGAGTCTCCACCGCCGCCCCAGCGGGTCTCCCCGGTGGCGTGCAGCCGCTGCGCGTAGCGCGGCACGTCCAGCACCCGCCCTCGCGCGCCGCCCGCGCCGGCATCGGTTCTTGCGCCGGCTCGTTGTCCGACGCCGGGCGGGTCGGTGGAGGCGACCACGCCGATCGTGCGCAGCGCCGGGCCGTCCGCCGCGTCGAGGCGGCGCAGCAGCGTCACCCGCACCTGCCAGCCGGTCACCGTCGCGCCGGTCACCCGCAGCGTGTCGGCGGCCACCCGCGCCCGGTCGTCCGCCTGCCCGGGTACGGACGCCCGGTGCACCGTGCTGTCGTCGGCGGCCCAGTGGCCCAGCTCGTACCAGCCGGTGGAGGCCGCGTCGCCGGCCCAGCCCCGCAGCTCCACGCGCAGCCAGCAGCCGGCCGGCGTGTGCGCGGTCCAGGAGGGCACCAGCTCGACGGCGGCGAAGCCGAGTGGCGTCACCGGGGAGGTCCAGCTCCCGGCGGCGTACTCGGCGGTGGTCCCGGAGTGCGGATCGGTGTGGGTCAGGCGGCCGGGCGCGCCGTCGAGCACCAGCCCGTCCGGCCCCGCGGTGAGCCCGTCGGCGAGGCCCACGTCCCGGTCCGCCGGGAAACGGAACCGGCGGTACGCGATGTCGCGGCCGGTCATCGGGGTGCCGCCCGGCGTGGATCGGGTGTCTCGACCGCGTGCTTGTCGATCATTGCCGCTGAGCATCGCGTACCCGAAGGTTTTGTGCAACGGCGGTGGGTGCGGGCCCCGCGCTGGACGGGTCGGCCAGTGGGTTCGGGCCAGCCGCGCGGGAGGGTCCGCCTGCTCGCCGGGCCCGGTGTGATCAGGGGCGTAGCGAGTCGATGGGGCGGCCCACCTGACTGCATTTTCGTCACCGAAGGTAACCGTGACGTGAGCTCCCGGGGTTCACCCTGCGCCGACTTTGCTCTGCAGCCATCGACGCAACGGTGACTCACCGCAACAAGTGCGTATCGGGCTGCAGAGCAAAGTCGACGGAAGGGCATCGCAGGCCCCGACGGCTGAATTGGCATATCTGCAGTTCAACGGCTTCTGACTCGGCGGCAGTCTCGCGTGGAGGAGCAACCGTCGGTGACAGTGAGTGACGCAGCGGCGCGCCGTCGCCAATCTCACTGACAGTCACAGAAATCCGCGCAGGTGCGGAAGAGCGACCCGGTGGGCGGCGGGCGGATCATGCGCCGCCGGGGCAGCTCCTCCGGCGACACACTTGGCCGGCGGCACTAGGTTGTCAGAGGTCACGAGGCGGGAGGGCCGGGATGCGGGTACTGGTGGTCGAGGACGAGCGCAACCTCGCCGACGCGATCGCGCGCGGGCTGCGCAAGCGCGGGATGGCGGTGGACGTCGCCTACGACGGCGACGCCGGCCACGAGGCGGCGTTCGTCACCCGGTACGACGTGGTGATCCTGGACCGCGACCTGCCGGGTGTGCACGGCGACCAGATCTGCGCCGATCTGGCCGCCTCCGGCGCGCTGACCCGGGTGCTGATGCTCACCGCGAGCGGCACCGTCGCCGACCGGGTGGAGGGGCTGCAGCTCGGCGCCGACGACTACCTGGCCAAGCCGTTCGCGTTCGACGAGCTGGTGGCGCGGGTGCAGGCGCTCGGGCGCCGGGCCACCCCGGCCGCGCCGCCGGTGCTGGAGGTGGCCGACCTGGTGCTGGACCCGGCCCGGCGGGTGGTCACCCGTGGTGGCGTGCCGCTCGACCTCACCAACAAGGAGTTCGGCGTGCTCGCCGAGCTGCTCAAGGCGCGCGGCGCGGTGGTGTCCAGCGAAGAGCTGCTGGAACGGGTCTGGGACGCCAATACCGACCCGTTCACCACGATCGTCCGGGTCACCGTGATGACGCTGCGCAAGAAGCTGGGCGACCCGCCGCTCATCGACACGGTGGTCGGGGCGGGCTACCGGATCGGCCGCACGCAGTGAGCGTGGGCACCCGGCGGGTGCGGCCGACGCTGCGGTTGCGGCTGACCCTGCTCAACGGCGTCCTGCTGGTCGGTGCCGGGGCGATCCTGGTGCTGCTGGCCTGGCTGCTGGTCCGCGACGCGCTGCGCCCCACCGACGAGCTGCTGCCCGGCACCACAGTGGTGCTCACCGACGGCCGTACCCTCGACGCCGGGCAGTGGCAGCGGCAACTGGTCGACGCGGCGTCGCAGGAACTGCTGGTCAAGGGACTGCTCGCGCTCGTGGCGATCAGCGTCGTCGGGGTGGCCGGGGCGTACCTGGTGGCCGGCCGGGCGCTGCGCCCGCTGCACCAGGTGACAGCCACCGCGCGCCGGCTCGGCGAGGCCACGCTCGACGAGCGGATCGGCTGGTCCGGCGCCGACGACGAGGTGGCCGAGCTGGCCGAGACGTTCGACGCGATGCTGGACCGGATCAGCGGCGCGTTCGAGGCACAGAAACGGTTCGTCGCGAACGCCTCGCACGAGCTGCGGACGCCGCTCGCGGTGATGCGTACCGAAATCGACGTGACGCTCAGCGACGACGACGCCGACCTCGCCGAGTACCGCCGCATGGCCGGGGTGGTGCGGGACGCCTCGGAGCGGGCCAACGGCCTGGTCGACGCGCTGCTGGTGCTGGCCCGCAGCGAGGCCCAGACCGGCCGGCGGCTGGCCCGGCGCGCGGAGTCGGACCTCGCCGTCGGCACCGCCAACGCGCTGTCCGCGGTGTCCCGGGAGGTCGAGCGGATCGGCCTGAAGGTGCACACGTCGCTGCGTCCGGCGCCGGTGGTCGGTGACCCGGGGCTGCTGGACCGGCTGGCCGGCAACCTGGTGGAGAACGCGGTCCGCTACAACCACCTGCACGGGCGGATCTGGGTGCGCACCGGCACCGACGGGCAGCGGTCCTGGCTGGTGGTGGGGAACACCGGCTTCGAGGTCGCCCCCGCCGACGTACCCGGGCTGTTCGAGCCGTTCCGGCGCGGCGGCCAGGAACGCACCGGTGCTCGCGGCTCCGGGCTCGGTCTGTCGATCGTGCGGGCCGTCTGCGACGCGCACGGCGGCACGGTGAAGGCGGTCGCCCAGCCCGGTGGCGGCCTGGAGGTGACCGTCACGCTTCCGTCGGCCGACCCGCCCGCGGCCACCTGACCGCCCATCCCGATCCGTCCAGCCGGCGAGGCGGCCTCACCTTTTCGTGCGGACAGCCTCGGCTGTCCTGGCCGGACCCAGCGGTGGTCGGCCCCCGGCGGCACGGTGGTCGGGCAGAATGCTCGGCTCACGCTGGACGCGGAGCGGTGATCAACGGAGAGTAAGCGCAGCGACGCCTCACCCTGCTCACCCACCGGAGCTGCCCGTGACCCACCTCTCGGCCCCGCGCCGCCGCCGTCTTCTCGCGGTCCTCACCGCCGGCGCCCTCACCGTCGTCGGCCTCTCTCCGGCCACGCCCGCGGCCGCCGCCGCGCCCGGCCACGACAAAGTGGTCCACACCGTCCCCTCCACGGCCTCGCCCGACGTCCAGGACGGCTCGGTCGACGCGATCCACGACGCCGGTACGAAGATCATCGCGGGCGGCTCCTTCACCCGTGTGCAGAACCGCAACTCCGACGTCGACATCCCCCGCGACTACCTGCTCGCGTTCGACAAGGCCACCGGCGCGGTGGACACCGCGTTCGCGCCCACGCTCGACAACGAGGTGACAGCGGTCACGGGCGGGCCCACGGCGAACACGGTCTTCGTCGCCGGCAAGTTCAACACCGTCAACGGCGTGACCCGGCGCAAGGTGGCCCTGCTCGACGTCAACACCGGGGCGGTCGTCACCAGCTTCGCGCCGCCCGCGTTCAACGGGCTCATCAAGGACATCGCGCTGGTCGGCAACCGGCTGCTGGTCGGCGGCATCTTCACCACGGCCGGCAACCCCAACCCGCGCGGCGGACTCGCGTCGCTCAACGCCACCACCGGCGCCGTGGACAGCTACCTCACCACCACGCTGACCGAGAACCACAACTGGGACGGGGTCAGCGGCGCCAAGGCCGGCGTCGGCGCGGAGAAGCTCGCCGTCTCCCCGGACGGCACGCAGCTCGTCGTCATCGGCAACTTCAAGAAGGCCGACGGGGTGCTGCACGACCAGATCGTCAAGATCGACCTGGGTGCCACCGCCGCCACCGTCGCGGACTGGAACACGGCCCGCTACACGCCGCGCTGCAAGTGGCAGTCCTTCGACTCGTACGTCCGTGACGTCGCGTTCTCCCCGGACAACAGCTACTTCGTGGTGGTCACCACCGGCGCGCCGTACAGCGGAACGCTCTGCGACACCGCGGCCCGCTGGGAGGCCGGCGCGACCGGCTCCGCTCTCCAGCCGACCTGGGTCGACTACAGCGGCGGCGACACGTTCCTGTCCGTCGGCATCAGCGAAGAGGCGGTCTACGTCGGCGGCCACCTCCGCTGGCTCAACAACACCACCGGCACCGACAACGCCCGGGCCGGCGCGGTCGGCCGGGCCAGCATCGCCGCGCTCGACCCGGCCAACGGCCTGCCGCTGTCCTGGAACCCCGGCCGCCACCCGCGCGGCATCGGCGCCTCCGAGATGCTCGTCACGCCGACCGGGCTCTGGGTCGGCGGCGACACGCTGTGGATCGGCAACTTCCAGTACCGCCGGGAGCGGATCGCGTTCTTCCCGCTGGCCGGCGGGACGGCGGTGCACCCCACCACCACGGCCACCCTGCCCGGCAACATCTACCAGGCGGGCCTGCCGCAGCCGACGAACGTGCTGTACCGGGTGAACGCTGGCGGCTCGTCCGTCGCCGCCACCGACGGCGGGCCGGACTGGGCGGCCGACACCAGCTCCAGCCCCAGCCCGTACCACAACACCGGCAGCAGCGTCTCCAGCTACACCACCGCCGCGAGCCTGGACTCGACGGTGCCGGCCGGCACCCCGGTCGAGCTCTACAACCACGAGCGGTACGACCCGTCCGGCGGTGCGGAGATGACCTGGCAGTTCCCGGTGCCCAACGGCACCGAGGTGCACGTGCGGCTCTACATGGCCAACCGGTACGCGGGCACCGCCAACGCCGGCACGCGGATCTTCGACGTGGCGCTGGAGGGCGCTGTCGTCCTCGACGACCTCGACCTGTCCGCCACCGCCGGGCACAACGTGGGCACCATGCGGGAGTTCACGGTGGTCAGCGACGGCTCGATCGACGTGGAGTTCCGCCACGTGCGGGAGAACCCGCTGGTGAACGCCGTCGAGATCGTCAAGACCGGGCCCCCGCCCGCCCCGGCCAGCTCGCCGGTGCAGGTGCGCTCGTACGACGGGCAGAGCACGGTCGGCGCGCCGGACCCGGTGACCGACCCGGACGGCACCGTCTGGGCGGGCGCGCGCAACGCGTTCTGGGTCGGCGGGACGGTGTTCTACGGCGCCGACGGCGCGCTGTGGCGGCGTACGTTCAACGGCACCACGTTCGGCACGCCGGAACTGGTGGACCCGTACCACGACCCGTACTGGGACAACGTGATCACCAACTCCGGGCCGACCGGGCAGACGTACGTCGGCGCGACCACCGGCTTCTACGCCGAGATCCCGAACGTGACCGGCATGTTCTTCTCCGGCGGGCGGCTCTACTACACGCTCAACGGGCAGAACGGACTGTTCTGGCGCTGGTTCACCCCGGACAGCGGCGTCGTCGGCGCCGACCGGTTCACGGTGTCCGGGGCGAGCGGGTTCGCCGACGCGGGCGCGGTCTTCGTCTCCGGCGGCACGCTCTACAAGGTCAACCGCAACACCGGTGACCTGGCCGCCACCGACTGGGTGAACGGCGTGCCGGCCGCGACGTTCACCGTGCGCAGCGGCCCGGCGGTCGACGGCGTCGACTGGCGCGCGAAGGCGGTGTTCGTCGGCCCGTAAGGAAGGGCACCTTCTTAACGCCTCCGGTAGAGGAAGGGCCCCTTGTTAACACGCAGGTGTTAACAAGGGGCCCTTCCTTGCGGTGGGGCGGGGTTGCCGGCGCCGGAGGGCGGTGGAATGATCAACCGGTCAGCCCGATGAGGTGGAAAGGGGGTGTGGTCGATGTCTTTCGTGAACCGTCCCGCGCCCCGCGTTCCCCGCTGACGTTCCCACTCCGCCGGGGCGCGTACCCCACAGGAGGAAGCACCGATGAGTGCACAGTTCCATTGCGTGACAGTCGAATCCGACGACCCGTACACCCTCGCCGGATGGTGGGCCCGGGTGCTCGACCGCCGGCTCGCCGACGACGACCACCCGGACGACCCGGAGGCGGTCCTCGCCGCGCCCGCCGGCGACGGCCCCGACCTGTTGTTCGTCCGGGTGGGCGAGCGGCACGGCAAGGGCGCGTTCCACATCGACCTGCACGCGGCCGAGGGCACCCGCGACGAGGAGGTGGCGCGGCTGCGTGACCTCGGCGCCACGTTGGTGGCCGACCGGCGCCGGCCGGACGGCAGCGGCTGGGTGGTGCTGGCCGACCCCGAGGGCAACGAGTTCTGCGTCTGCCGGAGCCCTGCCGAACGGGCCGAGTCCGCCTGATCCGGAAACGACACCGGGCCCCCGCCGTCGCGGCGGGGGCCCGGTGCGTAGCGGTGTCAGCCCTGCTTCTCGATCTCGCCGCGCATCGTGACGAACTCCTTCTGGAGCTCGGCCGCGGACTTGAAGTAGACGACCACCATGCCGAGGCTGCCCCGGTCGGCCCAGATGCAGACGGCCACCTGCTCACCCGAGGCCTTGCCGTCGGAGCACTTGGCGTCGCCGCCAAGCGGGCCCGGGTCGACCGTCTTGAAGTCCTTGGTGGCCAGGTCCGGCGTGACCGCCGTGGCGGCGTCGTCCAGTTCCTTCTTCGGGTCGGCCATGACGCCGGACACGGCGACGATCATGACCAGGTCTTTCTTCTCCGGGTTGCCGTAGAAGGCGCCGGCCGTGCTCGTCGCGTCCGGCACGTCCTTGCTGAGCGAGGCCTTCATCTGCGTCGCGGCGTTCTGCAGCTGAGGGTCGGTGACCTTCGGCCGGCCGCCGAGCGTCTGCGGCTCGACCACCCGGGTCTTGGTGGCGGTGACCACCTCGCCGACGGTTTCCTTGGTGACGAGCCAGGTGACGATGCCGCCACCGACGCAGAGCACCAGGACCACCGCGAGGACGATCAGCAGGATCTTGCCGACGCCGGACTTCTTCGGCGGGACCGGCGCGCCGAACTGGTTGCCGTACTGGGGCTGCTGCGGGATCTGCGGGTAGTCAGCGCCGTACTGGGGCTGCTGCGGAGCCTGCGGGTAGCCACCGCCGTACTGCGGCTGCTGGGGCGGCTGGAAGCCGCCGGGCTGGTGCTGGGGCGGCGGGTAGTGGCCGGGGTAGGGATTGGACGGCGGCTGGGACATGTAGGCAGCTCCTGTGAGAAAACTGAAGGCGTGATCGTAGCCAGGAGCACCGACATGCCGCTGTCCGTGGAAGGCCGGCGGGACGAAACCGCATCCGACCCGTGACCTGCCCGCGAAACGCCGATCGCGGTGGCCGGGCGTCCGTCTCGGACAGCCCGACCACCGCGATCGATGCGATATCGGTCAGCGCAGGCTGGCCACGCCGCGCGGCAGGAACCGCTTGCCGGTCACCCGCTCGGAGGTGCCGGTCCGGTCCAGGTACGGCGTCACGCCGCCCAGGTGGAACGGCCAGCCGGCGCCGAGGATCATGCACAGGTCGATGTCCTGCGCCTCGGCGACGACGCCCTCGTCGAGCATGAGCCGGATCTCCTGCGCCAGCGCGTCCAGCGCGTTCTGCCGCACCTGCTCGGCGGTGAGCGGCTCGTCGCCGACCACCAGCAGCTTCGCCACCTCGTCGTTGATCTGGTCGTCGACCACGATCGGCTGGCCCGAGTCGGCGATCCGCTTGAGGTTTTCGCTGACGCCGAACCGGTCCGGGAACGCCTCGTGCAGGGTGCCGCCGACGTGGTACGCCACGGCCGGCCCGACGAGCTGCAGCAGCGCCAGCGGACGCATCGGCAGGCCCAGCGGGTCCAGCGCGCTGTTCGCCACGTCCAGCGGGGTGCCCTGGTCGACGGCCGCGAACACGGTGCCGAGGAAGCGGGTCAGCAGCCGGTTCACCACGAACGCCGGGGCGTCCTTGACCAGCACCGACGACTTCTTGAGCTGCTTGCCGACAGCGAACGCGGTGGCCAGCGTGGCGTCGTCGGTCCGCTCGCCGCGGACGATCTCCAGCAGCGGCAGCACCGCGACCGGGTTGAAGAAGTGGAAGCCGACCACCCGCTCCGGGTGCTCCAGGTCGGCGGCCATCTCGGTGATGGACAGCGAGCTGGTGTTGGTGGCGAGCACCGCCTCCGGCTTGACGATCTTCTCCAGCTCGGCCCAGACCTGCTTCTTGACGCCCAGGTCCTCGAACACGGCTTCGATGACGAAGTCGGCGTCGGCGAAGACGGACTTGTCGACCGAGCCGCTGACCAGGCCGTACAGCTTGGCCGCGGTGCCCTTGTCCATCCGGCCCTTGCTGACGGCCTTCTCGATCTGGGTGTGCACGTAGCCGACACCCTTGTCCACCCGCGACTGGTCCAGGTCGGTCATCACGACCGGCACCTGCAGCCGCCGGGCGAACAGCAGCGCGAGCTGGCTGGCCATCAGGCCGGCGCCGACGATGCCGACCTTGGTGACCGGGCGGGCCAGGCCCTTGTCCGGCGCGCCGGCCGGGCGCTTGGCCCGCCGCTGCACCAGGTCGAAGGCGTACAGGCCGCTGCGCAGCTCCTCGGAGAAGACCAGGTCCGCGAGGGCGTCGTCCTCCGCCGCGGTGCCGGTGGCGAAGTCGGCGTCCTTCGCCGTCTCCAGCAGGTCCAGCGCCTTGTACGCGGACGGGACCGCGCCGTGCAGCCGCTGGTCGAGGGTCTGCCGGGCGAAGTAGAGCACGCCCGCCCACATGTCCTTGTCGACCTCGGGGCGGGTCACGGCGACCTCGCCCCGGACCACGCCGGCGGCCCACTCCAGCGACCGCTCCAGGAAGTCGGCCGGCTCCAGCAGCACGTCCGCGATGCCCATCTCGGCCGCCTGCTTCGGCTTGAGCATCTTGTTCTGCATCAGCGGGTTCTGGATGATCACCTGGGTGGCGGCCGGGATGCCGATCAGGTTCGGCAGCAGCTGCGTACCGCCCCAGCCGGGGATCAGGCCGAGCGAGACCTCGGGCAGCGCCAGCGCCGCCGCGCCCGCCGACAGCGTCCGGTAGTGGCAGTGCAGCGCCAGCTCCAGGCCGCCGCCCATCGCCGCGCCGTTGACGAACGCGAAGGTGGGGACGGCGCTGTCCTTGAGCCGGGCGAAGACGCGGTGGCCGAGCCGGCCGATCTCCAGCGCCTGCTCGCGGTTCTCCAGCGCGGGCAGGCTGGTGATGTCCGCGCCCACGCAGAAGATGTACGGCTTGCCGGTGACCGCGATGAACGCCGGCTCCGCCGCCAGCGCGGCGGTGATCGCCTCGTCCAGGCTGGTCAGACCGGCCGGGCCGAAGGTGTTCGGCTTGGTGTGGTCGAAGCCGTTGTCCAGCGTGATGAGGGCGGCGGGCCGGTCCAGCCCGGGTACGGCCACCTGGCGCAGCAGCGCCTTGGTGACGACCTCGTTCGGTGCGGCGAGGCTCACTTGTCTCCACCCTCCCAGTGCGGGTTCTCCCAGATCACGGTGCCGCCCATGCCGATGCCGATGCACATGGCGGTGAGGCCGTAGCGGACCTCGGGGTGCTCGGCGAACTGGCGGGCGAGCTGGGTCATCAGCCGGACGCCGGAGGACGCGAGCGGGTGACCGATGGCGATCGCGCCGCCCCACGGGTTGACCCGCGGGTCGTCGTCGGCGATGCCGAAGTGGTCGAGGAAGGCGAGCACCTGGACCGCGAACGCCTCGTTCAGCTCGAACAGGCCGATGTCGTCGATGCTGAGGCCGGCGATGCGCAGCGCCTTCTCGGTCGACGGGATCGGGCCGACGCCCATCACCTCGGGCTCGACGCCGACGAAGCCGAACGACACCAGGCGCATGCCGACCGGCAGGCCCAGCTCACGAGCGGTCTCCTCGGCCACGAGCAGCGCGGCGGTGGCGCCGTCGTTCAGGCCGGCCGCGTTGCCGGCGGTGACCTTGCCGTGCGGCCGGAACGGCGTCTTCAGCCCGGCCAGCTTCTCCATCGAGGTGTCGCGGGGCGCCTCGTCCACGGTGGCCAGGCCCCAGCCCGCCTCCGGGTCGCGCACCGCCACCGGCACCAGGTCGCCCTGGAGCTTGCCGTTGGCGTACGCCTTGGCGGTCTTCTGCTGCGACGCCAGCGCGAACGCGTCGGTGCGCTCCTTGGTGATGTGCGGGACCCGGTCGTGCAGGTTCTCCGCGGTGGAGCCCATCACCAGGGCGGACGGGTCGACGAGCTTCTCCGCGACGATGCGCGGGTTGGGGTCGACGCCCTCACCCATCGGGTGGCGGCCCATGTGCTCGACGCCGCCGGCGATCGCGACGTCGTACGCGCCCATGGCGATGCCGCTGGCCACGGTGGTGACGGCGGTCATCGCGCCGGCGCACATCCGGTCGATGGCGAAGCCCGGCACGGTCTTGGGCAGGCCGGCCAGCAGGGCGGCGGTGCGGCCGATGGTCAGGCCCTGGTCACCGATCTGGGTGGTGGCGGCGATCGCCACCTCCTCCACCTTCTCCGGCGGCAGTTGCGGGTTGCGGCGCATCAGCTCGCGGATGCAGCGGATCACCAGATCGTCGGCGCGGGTGTTGGCGTACATCCCACCCGCCTTGCCGAACGGGGTACGGACGCCGTCGACGAAGACGACATCCCGGACTTCACGGGGCACTTGGAGCCTCCCTCGGCACGGGCATTTCCCCGGATGCTACTCGCCAGTAACCAAACGCGGCACCACCCCCCGCGTGGCCCACCTCACACCTGCCACCGACGTTACTGCTGGGGGGTGCGCAGCGCCTCGGTAAGAGCGGGCAGTAGCAGGCCGATCTGCCACTCCCGGGCGCCGAAGGCGCGCAGCGCCTCCGCGACGGTGTCGTCGGTGATCTCCTCCGGCGGCTGCCACGCCAGCCGGCGGATCGAGTCCGGCGCGATCAGGTTCTCCGCCGGCAGCCGGTGCGCCCCGGCGGTGCCGACCACCACCTCCCGGGCCCGGGCCAGCCGCCCGGCCGCCACCGGGTCACGCTCGGCCCAGCGGTGCGGCGGAGGCGGCCCTTCCACGGTCGGGCTCACCGGCAGCGCCTCGTCCGGCAACTGACGCGCGTCGTCGAGCGCCGCCAGCCAGGTACGTGCCAGCCGGCGCACCGAGCGCCCACCGAAACCGGGGAGCGTGAGCAGCGTCTTCTCGTCCTTCGGGTCCAGCTCGGCGGCGGCCACGATGGCCGAGTCGGGCAGCACCCGGCCCGGCGCGGCGTCCCGACGGGCGGCGATCTGGTCCCGCGCGTACCAGAGGGACCGCACCCGGGCCTGGGCGCGCGCGCCGCGTACCCGGTGGATGCCGGACGTGCGCCGCCACGGCTCGGCGCGCACGCGCGGCGGACGGGCGCCGTTGCGCACCAGCGCGTCGAACTCCTCCGCCGCCCAGCCGGACTTGCCCTGCCGCCCCAGCTCCTCGTCCAGCGCGTCGCGCAGGTCCACCAGCAGCTCGACGTCCAGCGCCGCGTACGTCAGCCAGGACTCCGGCAGCGGCCGGCTGGACCAGTCCGCGGCGGAGTGGTGCTTCTCCAGGCTGAACCCGAGCAGCTGTTCGGTCAGCGCGGCCAGGCCGACCCGCTCGAATCCCGCCAGCCGGGCGGCCAGTTCGGTGTCGAACAGCCGGCGCGGGCGCAGGCCCAGCTCGGCCAGGCAGGCGAGGTCCTGGCTGGCCGCGTGCAGCACCCACTCGGTCTCGGCGATCGCCTCGTCGAGGGCGGACAGGTCGGGCAGCGGCAGCGGGTCGATGAGCGCGGTGCCGGCGCCGACGCGGCGCAACTGCACCAGGTAGGCGCGCTGGCTGTAGCGGTAGCCGGAGGCGCGTTCGGCGTCCAGGGCCACCGGGCCGGTGCCGCCCGCGAAACGGGCCACGACCTCGTTCAACTCGGCCGGTGTGGCCACCGGGGCGGGCGTGCCGTCGCGCGGCGCGGTCAGGGGGACGGCCGCGCCCGGCTCGGTCTCGGTCCCCGCGTCCGCCGGCTCCGGCAGGGCCGACGTCGGATCGGCGGAGACCTCTCCCGTACGGCTTTCGGCGGCCCGACGGCGCAGGGGTGGTTCGTCGGTCACCTGACAACCCTAGTAGGCCGGACGATCCGGTGTGCGCAGCCGGTCCGGCGCGTGTCGGCGCGGTGTCCGTCAGGTGTCCGGAACGAACCGGGTTGCGGGGCCGTGAGAGGGTCGGACAGCGGGGGAGACAAAGCCCGTTTCCGCCGGTACGGTCCATCGAGCCGCGAGCGGCGCACAGGGCCGGACGACAGCGGTCGGGGGCGTCGGCGAAGCCGACGGGGAGGACGGTCGAGCATGACAGGCGGGTACGGAACCGGCGACGGCGTGCCGGGGCAGGGCGGTGACCCGACGGCCGATCGGCCGGGCCCGCTGCCGCCGCGCTTCGACCCGCCCGGCGGTCCGGCTCCACTGTCCGGGTCGACCGTGCCCGGGTCGGCAGCGGGCGGTGGCGGTCCGGCGTGGAGCGGCACCCCCGGCCACGCGGCGCCGGGCACGGGCTACCCGACCACGTCGCCGGGCGCGGGCTACCCGACCACGTCGCCGGGCGCGAGCTACCCGGGATCGTCCGGGGGGAGCTACCCGGCGTCCTCGGGCACGAGTTACCCGGCCCCGTCCTCGGGCGCGGGTCATCCGGCGCGGGCGACCGCGCCGCCGTCCGCCGGTTACCCGGGCCGCGCCGACGCGGCCGGGGCGTCGCCGTCGGCCGCCTACTCCGCGTCGTCGGGTGTCGCGACCCCGCCCGCGCCGTCCCAGCCGTCGTTCGGCGCCGCGCCGTCCCAGCCGGGCCCGTCGTCGTTCGGCGGCGCGCCGGCCCAGCCGGGGCAGTCCTCCTTCGGCTCGGCACCGGCCCAGTCCGCCCCGGCCTACCCGGGCCAGGCGCCCGCCGGGTCACAGTCGTTCCCGGGCCAGGCCTCGTCGCCGTACGCGGACCGGCACTCCGGCGCCCCGTCCGGCTCCGGCTCGTCCTACCCGGGCCGGCCGGTCTCCGCGCCCGCCTATCCGGGCCAGCCGGTGTCCGCGCCGTCCTACCCCGCCCAGCCGGCGGCGTACCCGGGTCAGCAGGTCTCCGGCTTCGGCGCGCCGCTCGGCCCGCCGGAGCGCGCCCCCCGGCGCAGCCGGCTCGCGGTGGTGGCGCTGGCCCTGGCCGCCGTGCTTGCGGTGGTCAGCGGCGTGCAGGCGTACCAGATCTACCGGCTCGACGACCGGCTCGCCGCCGCCGACAAGCGGATGGCCGAGGGGCAGGGCGCGGACGCCAGCCGGCTCGACGGCCTGGAGCAGCGCGCCGGCAGCCTGGAGAAGCAGGCCGGAGCCGCCTTCAACCCGGAGGCGGTGGCCAGCGCGGTGCTGCCGAGCGTGTTCCGGGTGCGGGCCGGGCAGTTCACCGGTACGGCGTTCGCCGTCGGCAAGGCCCCGTCCGGCGGCGGCACCACGCTGCTGACGAACTTCCACGTGGTCGAGTCGGTCTTCACCGCCGGTGAGCGCAAGGTGTTCCTGGAGCGCAAGGACCAGCGGTTCGAGGCGACGATCATCGCCACCGACAAGGACAAGGACCTGGCGCAGTTGCGCACCACCGCCAAGTTCGCCGGTCTGGTCGCGGCCAGTGATCCGGTGCGGTCCGGCCAGCAGATCATCGTGGTCGGCGCGCCGCTCGGGTTGCAGGACAGCGTCACCACGGGCGTGGTCAGCGCGTTCCGCGAAGACGAGCGCGGCGGCGGCCCGGTGATCCAGTTCGACGCGCCGATCAACCCCGGTAACTCCGGCGGCCCGGTGATCAACGGCGCCAAGGAGGTCGTCGGCATCGCCACGGCCAAGGCCCGCAACGCCGAGGGCATCGGGTTGGCGGTGCCGATCAAGACCGCCTGCGACCGGTTCCGCCTCTGCTGACCGGTCGCCCACGCCGGTGTGGGGCGACCGCAGCGCATCGACCCCGGCCCATCGGGCCACCCCGCGGGGGACCAGCTCATCTGGAGGAACGACATGTCCTACCCACCGGCCGGGGGCGACAACCCGCCCCCGGCGCCGGGGGGCACGGTCTACGGCAACGTGTACGGCAGCCGGCCCGCGCCCCAGCAGTACGACCCGAACCAGCCCGCCCCGACCCTGCACCAGCCCACCGCGCCCGACGGCGCACCCGGGTACGGCGGATACCAGCCCGCCGCGCCGGGTCAGCCGGGCTACGCGCCGGGCGCCGCTCCGGTGCCCCCGCCGATGTCGGCGCCGCCGGTCTCCGTACCGCCGGTCTCCGGCCCCGGCTACCCGCAGCCGCTGTCGGCCCCGCCGCTGTCCGCCCCACCGGTGTCCGGCCCCGGCTACGGCCCGCCGCCGATGTCCGGGCCGCCCGGCCCCTACGGACCGGCCGGCGGCGCGCCCGCCGGCGGCGGCCGGAGGTGGGCCCCGCTGGTCCTCGGCCTCGTCGCCGCGCTGCTGTTCGTCTTCGGTGGCGTGATGACCTTCCTGTACGTCTCCACGGACGGCGAGCTGGACAAGTCCCAGCGGCTGGTCAGCCAGCGCGACGGCACCATCTCGGCGAACCAGCAGGAGATCGAGAAGCTCAAGGGTGAGCTGAAGACGGTGCAGGAGCGGCTGTCGGACACCCAGCAGGACCTGACCGGCACCAAGAACGACCGGGACGAGCAGGCCCGGCAGAAGAAGGTCATCGCGAGCTGCCTGGACAAGCTGACCACCGCCATCGCCGCCGCGTCGCGTGGCGACCGGGCTGCCTTCGAGGCGGCGAACAAGGGTCTGGACAAGGTCTGCGACGAGGCCGAGAACTATCTCTGACCTGTACTCGCCCGAGGCCGCCCCGGTTCGCCGGGGCGGCCTTCGCGTATCCGGCCGGGTGTGGTCAGGCGGCGCCGGCGGAACGCCGGGGCAGCGCGGTGACGCCGGGCGGCGGCAGGCCGGCCGTGGAGGCCAGCAGCGTGCACCAGCCGAGCAGGTGCGGACCCAGGTCGGCGCGCAGCGGCGTCCAGGAGGCGCGGATCTCGATGTCACCGGCGGCGGGCGGCCCGGCCAGCTCGCCGAACCGGGTGGAGAGCGTCTGGGTGACGGTGCCGCCGATCGCCCGGTGCCCGGCGCCCTGCGCGTCCAGCGCGTCGGTCAGCCAGGTCCAGCCGACGCCCGGCAGCAGCGGGTCGCTGGCCAGGTCGACCTCGAGTTCGGCGGTGACGTACGTGACCAGCCGCAACGTGCCCTGCCACGCCTCGTGCCCGGCCGGGTCGTGCAGCAGGATCAGCCGGCCGGTGGCCACCTCGTCGTCGTCGCGCATCACGGCGGCGGAGAGCGCGAACGCGAACGGGGCCAGCCGCTGGGGCGCGCCGACCTCCTCCAGGATGATCTCCGGGCGGGGTGTCACCGACCGCAGCCCCGCGACCGCGCGAGCGAACGTTTCCGGGAGCGCGATCGGGGGGGCCATGCGGGCAGCCTATGCGCGCCCACCGTACGGCGCGCGACGGCGCGCCGGGTGATCGACGGTTAAGAAGGGGCCCTTCCTCTACCGGAGGCGTTAAGCGGGGGCCCTTCCTTCTACGTCACAAATGCGGACGGTGAGCGCGGGCGCCTGCCGGGGGCGTGGCACGATTGCCGCGATGACCACCGACACCACGGGCACTGCCGCCCGAGACGGAGAACCCCGCCGCGGCGGGCCGGCCGACTCGCCCTTCGTGCGCGCCTGCCGGCGCGAGCCGGGCCCGCACACGCCGGTCTGGTTCATGCGCCAGGCCGGCCGGTCGCTGCCGGAGTACCGCGAGATCCGGGCGAACGTGCCGATGCTGGAGTCCTGCCGCCGGCCGGACCTGGTCACCGAGATCACGCTCCAGCCGGTGCGCCGGCACGGCGTGGACGCGGCGATCCTGTTCAGCGACATCGTGGTGCCGGTCGCCGCGGCCGGCATCGACCTGGACATCGTGCCCGGCACCGGCCCGGTGGTGGCCGAGCCGATCCGTACCGCCGCCGACGTCGAGCGGATTTCCCCGATCGGCCGCGACGAGGTGTCGTACGTGGACGAGGCGGTCCGCCAGCTCGTCGTCGAGCTGGGCGACACCCCGCTGATCGGCTTCGCCGGCGCCCCGTTCACGCTCGCCAGCTACCTGGTCGAGGGCGGGCCGTCGCGTACCCACGCCAAGACCAAGGCGCTGATGTACGGCGACCCGGACCTGTGGCACGCGCTGTGCGCCCGGCTGGCCGAGGTGACGCTGGCGTTCCTCCAGGTGCAGATCGACGCCGGGGTCTCCGCGGTGCAGCTGTTCGACTCGTGGGCCGGCGCGCTCTCCGAGGCCGACTACCGCCGCTTCGTGCTGCCGCACTCGACGTACGTGCTGGGCGGGCTCGCTGACTCCGGCGTGCCGCGGATCCACTTCGGGGTGGGCACCGGCGAGCTGCTCGGCGCGATGGGCGAGGCCGGCGCCGACGTGGTGGGCGTGGACTGGCGTACGCCGCTGGACGTCGCCACCGGCCGGATCGGGCCGGACAAGGCGGTGCAGGGCAACCTCGACCCGACCGTGCTGCTCGCGCCCTGGCCGGTGGTGGAGACCGAGGTGCGGCGCATCGTCGAGCAGGGCCGGGCCGCTCCCGGCCACGTGTTCAACCTCGGCCACGGCGTCCTGCCGGAGACCGACCCCGAGGTGCTGACCCGGGTGGTCGCGCTGGTGCACGAGCTGACCGCGCGACCGGAGCGCTAGGAGGCGACAGTGGTGCGACCGTGGCGGGTGGCGATCGTCGGTGGCGGGATCACCGGGCTGGCCGCCGCCGTCCGGTTTCGCGACCGCGCTCCCGAGGGCACCGAGGTCACCGTGTACGAGCAGTCCGGCCGCCTCGGCGGCAAGCTGTTCACCGGTGAGCTCGCAGGCGGGCCGGTCGAGTTCGGCGCGGAGTCGTTCCTGATGCGCGACCCGGCCGGTGGCGAGTCGGCGGCGGTGACGCTGGCCCGGCGCCTCGGTCTGGCCGAGGCGATCGTGCACCCGACCGTCGGGCAGGCCGCCCTGCTGGTCGACGGCACGTTGCGCCCGGTGCCGGGCGGGACGCTCGTCGGCGTACCCGGGGATCTGGAGAAGGTGGCGGCGGTGGCGCCGCCGGCCGCGGACGCCGACCGCGACGCGGGCCACCCGTTGCTGGCCGACGGTGAGGACACCTCGGTCGGTGAGCTGGTCCGCAAGCGTCTCGGTGACGCGGTGGTGGAGCGGCTGGTCGATCCGATGCTCGGCGGCGTGTACGCCGGGCGGGCCGACGACCTGTCGCTGGTCACCACGATGCCGGCGCTGGCCCGCGCGGCACGCGCCGAGCACACGCTCGTCGGTGCGGTACGCGCCGCGCAGGCCGCCGCGCCGCGCGCGCCCGGCGCCCCGGTCTTCGGCACCCTGGCCGGTGGGCTGAGCACGCTGGTCGAGGCGGCGGCGACGGCGAGCGGCGCGACGATCCTGCGGGGCGCGGCGGTACGCGAGCTGCGCCGCACCCCGTCCGGATGGCGGCTCACCGTCGGGCCGACCCGCGACGCCGAGCACGTCGAGGCCGACGCGGTGCTGCTCGCGGTGCCGGCCCGCCCGGCCGCCCGGCTGCTCGCCGCCGCCGCGCCCGAGGCGGCCGACACGGTGGGCGCGCTCGACTACGCCAGCGTCGCCCTGATCACCCTGGCCCTGCCCGGTCCGGCCCTGCCGGAGCTGTCCGGTTTCCTGGTGCCGGCCGGTGAGGGGCTGACGATCAAGGCGTCGACGTTCTTCACCACCAAGTGGGGGCACCTGCGGCGGCCGGACGGGCTGGCGCTGGTGCGCGCCTCGGTCGGCCGGTACGGCGACGAGACGTCGCTGCAGCTCACCGACGACGACCTGGCCGACGCGGTGCACCGGGAGCTGTCGGCGGTGCTCGGCGCGCCGCTGCCGACTCCGGTGGCCCGGCACGTGCAGCGGTGGGGCGGCGCGCTGCCCCAGTACACGCCCGGGCACACCGCCCGGGTGACGGCGGTCCGGGCGGCGCTGCGCGCCGCGTACCCGACGCTTGCGGTGGCCGGGGCCGGCTACGACGGCGTCGGCATCCCGGTGTGCGTCCGCTCCGGCGAGACGGCGGCCGAAGAGATCATCACGGCACTGGAAGGATCGGCAGCATGACCGAGCAGACCAACGCGGCGCGGCTGCGGGAGCTCAACGAGACCATCCGCTACACGATGTGGTCGGTGTACCGGGCCACCAGCCCGCTGCCGTCGCTGCGGGAGAACGTCGTCGACGAGGTCGAGTCGCTCTTCACCGAGCTGGCCGGCAAGGACGTCACGGTCCGGGGCACGTACGACGTGGCCGGGCTGCGCGCCGACGCCGACCTGATGATCTGGTGGCACTCGTCGTCCAGCGACGCGCTGCAGGACGCGTACCTGCGGTTCCGCCGCACCACGCTGGGCCGGGCGCTCACCCCGGTCTGGTCGCAGATGGCGCTGCACCGCCCGGCCGAGTTCAACAAGAGCCACATCCCGGCGTTCCTGGCCGACGAGCAGCCGCGCCCCTACCTGTGCGTCTACCCGTTCGTGCGCTCGTACGAGTGGTACCTGCTGCCCGACGCGGAGCGGCGCGAGCTGCTGGCCGAGCACGGCAAGATGGCCCGCGGCTACCCGGACGTACGGGCCAACACGGTCGCGTCGTTCGCGCTCGGCGACTACGAGTGGATGCTCGCGTTCGAGGCCGACGAGCTGCACCGGATCGTGGACCTGATGCGTGACCTGCGCGCCTCCGGCGCCCGCCGGCACGTGCGGGAGGAGATCCCGTTCTACACCGGCCGCCGCCGCTCGGTGGCCGACATCGTCAACTGCCTGGTGTGAAAGGAAGGGCACCTTCTTAACGCCTGCGGTAGAGGAAGGGGCCCCGCTTAACACCCCGGCGGGTGTCGAGCAGGGCCCCGACCGGGAAGACCGGCGTCAGGCGGTCGTCGTGCAGGACACGATGCTGGGCACCGGGTTCGTCGCACCGGCCGAGCCGGTGAAGCCGAACGAGGTGCTCGCACTCGGCGCGAGTGAGCCGTTGTAGGCGGCGTTTCGTGCCGTCACCAGTGTTCCGCTCGTGGTGACAGTGGCGTTCCACGCCGAGCTGACCTGCTGGCCGTTCTGGTAGTTCCAGCTCACCGACCAGCCGCGGATCGGCGAGCCGCTGTTGTTCGTCACCTTCACGTCGGCCTGGAAGCCGCCGCCCCACGAACCGGTGATCGCGTACGTCGCGGTGCAGCCGCCGGCCGGGTTCGGCGTGGTCGGCGGCGGGCTGGTCGGCGGCGTGCTCGTCGGCGGCGTGCTGGTGGGCGGGGTGCTCGTCGGCGGGGTGCTGGTGGGCGGCGGGGTGGTCGGGCCGGACCCGCCGAAGTCCACGTCACTGCACAGGTAGTAGGACTGGTCCAGGTGGCTGGCCTGCCAGATGGTGTAGACGATGTGCCGGCCGGTGCGGCCCGGCGCGTTCGCCGGGATCTGGATGGACACGCCGTCGACCTCACGCGTCCACTGGCTGGCCGGGGTGTTGCCGATCTGGCCGACCAGTTCCAGGTCGCTCCAGCGCAGCGGCGAGGTGAGCGCGTTGAAACCCTGCTTGGTCACGTACACCCGGATGTAGTCGGCGCCGTGGCTGGCCTGGTCGAAGAACTTGACCCGGAAGTTGTTGGTGACCGGCACGGTCTTCCACGCGCCGACGGTGTCGAGCGCGTTGTACCGGCCGTTCTGGGTGCGGCCGCCGCTGCACAGCTGCCCGTCCGGGATGGCGCCCTGGTGGTTGCCGGCCACGCCCTCGCGGAACAGGCCGTTCCAGTTCCACATGGCGTTCGGGTCGGCCTGCCACGCCTGCCAGCACATCGGGTCCTGGGTGGCCATGGCCGGGTTCTGGAAGTCACCGCCCCAGCGCTGCCAGCAGCTGTAGGCGCGCGAGGCCGGGTCGACCACCGACCCGTGCGCCGAGGCCGGGCCGGAGAACGCGGTGGTGAGCAGCGCCGCGACGACCGCGCAGACGCCGAGAATCGCCGCCGCGAGCGGTAACGGGCGGCGGTACGGAGTGGACATGGAAAGCCTCCGGGATGGGTGTCGGTGCACGACGCCCGGACTGTCGGGAGTTGCCCTCTCCCGCGTGGCGGCTCCGCCCGCACGTTGCCACAAAAAGTGACAAACGTCAATGAGTTGGGTCGCGGCGCATCGGGGTGTGCGGGATGCCGTCCTCGACGTAACCGGGGCCGTCGACCGTGAAACCGCAGCCCTCGTAGAAGCCCACGAGGTGCGTCTGCGCGTCGAGCACGCACGGCCGGTCACCCACCACCGCGAGGGCCTCGGCCATCAGCGCGCCGGCCAGGCCCGCGCCGCGGGCCGCCGGCGCCACCACCACCCGCCCGATCCGCGCCACGCCGCCGGGGTCGGCCAGGATCCGCAGGTACGCGACCACGGCGCCGTCGCTGCTCAGCCACAGGTGGCGGGTGCCGGGCTCGACGTCCCGGCCGTCCAGTTCCGGGTACGGGCAGGACTGCTCGACCACGAACACGTCGATGCGCAGCCGGAGCAGGTCGTGGAAGGTGCGGGCGTCCAGGTCGGCGAAACCGGCCAGGTGGGACTCGACGGGCATCGGCCCAGGTTAGGCGGCGCCCCGCGGTCCGGCCGGGCCGGGTGCGGGACGGCCGGGGAGCGCCCGCGTCAGGCGGGGCGGGCGCCGACCGCGTCGCGTACCTCGGCGCCCTGCTCGCCCTCGACGGCGCGGGCGCAGTGGGCGCAGCAGAAGAAGCGGCCGGAGACCTCGACGCCGTGGCCGACGATCTTGATCTGGCAGTGCTCGCAGATCGGCGCCATCTTGTGCACCGCGCACTCGAAGCAGTCGAACGTGTGCCGCGACCCGTCGACCGTGCGCACCTCGAACGCCATCCAGTAGTCGTTACCGCAAACCTCGCAGGTTGCCATGCGAAACCCCCCGAAAATGGACCTGTCATCCGAGGGTTGCGCAGACGACACCATCGAGCAACCGGAACCGGCGAACCTGATCCGGCCCTACGGCGAGTCGCTCCCGGCGTGTCGAGCGTTGACTCCGGTGACCGCCGAAAATCCCCGGAGGATCCGTGATCAAGCGCAACAAACTCTTCGGCAACCAGACCCGGGTGACGTTCTCGCTGCCCCGGGACACCCCGCCCGGCACGGTGAGCGTGGTCGGCTGCTTCAACGGCTGGGAGCCCGGCCGGCACGAGCTGGTGCCGCGCCGCGACGGCACCCGTACCGTGACGGTCCGGTTGAAGCCGGGGGAGTACCGCTTCCGTTACCTGGCCACCGGCGGCGTGTGGCTGGACGACGAGGCCGCCGACCGGGTGGACGAGGCCGGCGGCCTGCTGCGGCTGTGACGCCGCCGTCAGCCGGCGCTGGGCTCCAGCCGCACCGAGATCGAGTTGACGCAGTGCCGGGTGTCCTTCGGGGTGAAACCCTCACCCTCGAAGACGTGCCCGAGGTGGCTGTCGCAGCGCGCGCAGCGGATCTCGATCCGGCGCATCCCGAGCGTGTTGTCCGGGATCTCCTTGACCGCGCCCGGGATGGCGTCGTCGAAGCTCGGCCACCCGCAGTGCGAGTCGAACTTGTCCTCGCTGCGGAACAGTTCCAGCCCGCAGGCCCGGCAGTGGTAGACGCCGGGGGTCTTGGTGTCGACGTACTCACCGGTCCAGGGCGCCTCGGTGCCGGCCTCGCGGAGCACCCGGAACTCCTCGGGGCTCAGCCGCACGCGCCATTCGTCCTCGGTACGGGGCAGTTCGTTGTCGGAAAGACTCACCCCTTCACGGTACGTCGGCTGTCGGTGGCATCGCATATGGTCGCGTGATGGCGGGCAAGGGCACGGTCGAAGAGATCGAGGTAGCCGGGCACACGGTGCGGCTGAGCAGCCCCGACCGGGTGATCTTCCCCCAGCGGGGCTTCACCAAGGCCGACGTCTTCCGCTACTACCTGGCCGTCGGCGACGGGATCATGCGCGCCCTGCGGGACCGGCCGACCACGCTCCAGCGCTTCCCTGACGGCATCGAGGGGGAGATGTTCTTCCAGAAGCGGGTGCCGCAGCGGGGGGTACCCCCGTGGGTCCGCACCGCGCGGATCGCCTTCCCCAGCGGCCGCCCGGCCGACGAGCTGTGCCCCGCCGACCTGGCGCACGTGGCCTGGGCGGCGCAGATGGGCACCGTCGTGTTCCACCCGTGGCCGGTGCGCGCCGCCGACACCGACCGCCCCGACGAGCTGCGCGTCGACCTCGACCCGCAGCCGGGCACCGACTTCGCCGACGCGGTGACCGCTGCCGGTGAGCTGCGCGGCCTGCTGGACGAGCTGGGCGTGCCCGGCTGGCCGAAGACCTCCGGTGGCCGGGGCGTGCACGTCTACCTGCGCATCCAGCCGCGCTGGACGTTCGTCGAGGTCCGCCGCGCCACCATCGCGCTGGCCCGCGAGCTGGAACGACGCCGCCCCGAGCTGGTCACCACCGCCTGGTGGAAGGAGGAACGGGGCGAACGGGTCTTCGTCGACTTCAACCAGATGGCGCGGGACCGCACCATCGCCTGCGCGTACTCGCTGCGCGCCAACGCGCGCGCCACCGTCTCCACCCCCGTCGACTGGGACGAACTACCCCAGGTAGACCCGGACGACTTCCACCTGGGCACGGTGCCGGCCCGGTTCGCCGAGCGCGGCGACCCGCACGCCGGCATCGACGACGCCCCGTGGGACATCACGCCGCTGCTGGAGTGGGCCGAGCGGGACGCGGCGGACGGGCTGGGCGACATGCCGTACCCGCCGGAATACCCGAAGATGCCCGGCGAGCCGAAGCGGGTCCAGCCGTCCAAGGACCGCGACCGCCCCCGCCCCTGACGCCTGGGTGACCAGGGCTCAGGCGGGCGCGGTGAGCATGCTCCGGACCGACGCGACGATGTGCCGGGGGCGGCGGTAGAGATCGGTGGCGGTGTAGACCCGCATCCRCCAGCCGTGCTCGGCCAGCCAGTTGAGCCGGGATCGATCGTGGTGCAGCCGGCCGGGATCTAGGTGGGACCGGCCGTCGTACTCCAAGCCGATGCGCCGGTCGCGATAGCCCAGGTCGAGGCGGTAGATCAGGTTTCCGTCCTCGTCGGGAACCCACAGTTGGGGCTCCGGCGGAGGCAGCCCGCCGTCGATCAGCAACAGGCGCAGCTGGCTCTCCTGCCGGCACTCCGAGCGCGGGTCGGCGAGCGCGACGAGTTGCCCGGCCTGTCGTACTCCCCGCAGGCCGGCGTGCCACGCCACTTCGGTGAGCAGGTCCTCGCGGCGGCAGGCGCCGGCACGGAGGCAGAGATCCAGCACCGGCAGCGCGTCCGCCCGCCGGATCACGCGGGCCAGATCCACGGCACAGCGGGCGGCCGGCGCGCAGGGGATGCCGGCGATCTCCACCGCGTCCGGCACCGGCAGCACCGTCTGATGCGTCGCCACGCCCCGGATTCGCCGCGCGCTCACACCGGGCGGCACGATCACGTGCACCCGGTCGTCGGTCACCGCCCCGAACCGGTGCAGTCGCGCGCCGGTGTGGAATCCCGCGACGGTTCCCGGCGGCAACCGCCGGAACAGGGCGCGCAACCGATTCGTCTCGTCGTCCGCGTACCCGTAGACACCCCGGGACAACCGCCCCAGCCGCCCCGCTTCCACCTGGTGCCGTACCGCCGCACGGCTCACCCCACCCGCCAGCAACTCCCCATACCGCCACACCCGCCCACCCTCCCGCCCGCTGCCCTTGGAAAGCCGCCCCTGTGGACAGCCGCCGTCGATCTTGGAGTTGTGGTCGTGCACAAAAGCCGCATCGGCGTCATTCGAGGCACCACAACTCCAAGATCGACGGGGAGAGTGCGCGGCGAGGCGGAGGGACCGATAACGATCATGTAACGGGCGCGAACCTTTTCCGGGGCTTCACTGCTCTCTCTCGGCATCGGCCCGCCGGGGCCAGGAGAGGACGTCGGATGAAGCTGGTGTGGAGGCGGGCGGTAGAGGCCCGTGGGCTGCTGCTCGCCGCCGCTGTCGCGGCACTCGTCGCGGTCGCTTTGGTCACCGGGCTCTCCGACTACAACCGCCGGGCGGTGGACGCGGGTGCCCGGGCGGTGCTCGACGCCGCCCCGGCGGAGGAGCGCAGCCTGCTGATCAGCGGCTCCGGCGGGGCGGACGCCGCCGCGTACGCCGAGCGGGACCGGGCGGTACGGGCACAGTTCGCCAACGGGCTGGGCGGGGCGCCGGTCACGGTGGCCGGGATCCGCTCCGGCACCGGGCGGGAGCTGACCGGTGACGTGGGGGCCGCCCGCACCGACGACGACCCGATGTTCGCCAACCTGGCCACGCTCGACGACCTGCCGGCGCACGCCGAGCTGACCGCCGGGGCGTGGCCGGTGCCCGGCAGCAACCCGCTGCAGGTGACGCTGCCGGAGAAGGTGGCCGCGCAACTGGGCCTGGAGGTCGGCGAGCGGGTGCCGCTGTACGACCGGGGCGCGGAGCGGGCCAGCACGGTGGTGGTGGCCGGCACGTGGCGGCCCCGCGACGCGGCCGAGGCGTACTGGCGGCTCGCCCCGGGAGTGGGGGAGAGCCAGGGCGACGCGGAGGTCACCTCGTACGGGCCGTTCGCGCTCGACCCGGCCGACTTCGCCCGTACCTTCCCCGGCTCCACCTCGGCGGCCTGGCTGGTGGACCCCGACCTGGTGGCCGTCGAGCCGGCTCGCCTGCCGGCCGTGACCACAGCGCTGAACGAGATCACCGAGAAGCTGCCCGAGGCCACCGGCCTGGGCTCCTCGACGCAGCAGGTCAGCCACCTGGACCGGCTGGTGGACCGGCTGGGCCGGGCCGACCTGGTGGGCCGGTCCGCGCTGCTCACCCCGCTGCTGCTGATCGTGGTGCTCGGCGGGTACGCGCTGGTGCTGGTGGCCGCGCTGCTCAACGAGGACCGGCGGGCGCAGACCGCGCTGCTGCGGGCCCGGGGCGCCGCGCGTCGGCAGATCGCCGGATTCGCCGTACGCGAGGCCACGCTCGTGGTGGCGCCGGCGCTGCTGCTGGCTCCGGCGCTGACCGGGCAGGCGGTCCGGTATCTCGGCGCGGACCTGCGGCTGGCCGACGGCGATCTGGCCCGGGTCTGGGTGGTCGCGGTGGGCGCGGCGGTCGGCTGCCTGCTCGCCATGGTGCTGCCGGCGTTGCGCCGGGCCGGCACCTACGTCGCCGACATGGCGGCCCGGTCCCGCCCGTCCCGCAGCGCCGCCGTGCAGCGCGCCAGCGTGGACGTGGTGCTGGTGGCGCTCGCCGTGCTCGCCTGGACCCAGTTGCGGCAGTACTCCTCGCCGCTGGCCGGCGCGAACGGCAGCCTCGGCATCGACCCGCTGCTGGCCGCCGCGCCCACGATCGGCGTGCTGGCCGGCGCGGTGATCGCGCTGCGGCTGCTGCCGCCGACCACCCGGATCGCGGAACGTTTCGTCGACCGCCGGCCGTGGAACGCCACCATGTTCGGCATGTGGCAGGCGGGGCGTCGCCCGCACGCCGGCCCGGTGCTGCTGCTCGCGCTCGCCGTCGGCGGCAGCACGCTCGCGTGGTCGCTCGTCGCCTCCTGGGAACGCTCGCAGCGCGACCAGGCCCAGCACACCGTCGGCACGGACCTGCGGCTGACCGAACGTGACGGCACCGCCCCCGCGGACCGGGCCGCCCAGCTGGCCGCCGCGCCCGGCCTGGACCGGGTGCTGCCCGCCTGGCGTGACGACGTGCGCCTGGGCCGCGAGGCCCGGCCGGCGACGGTGGTGGCCCTGGACGCCGCCGCCGCGAAGGGGATGATCCGGCTCGACGACGCCGACGGCGGGGCGTCCACCGGTGCCCTGCTGGACCGGCTCGCGCGCGGCCGGGGCGCGCCGGTCGGCGGTGTCCTGCCGGCCGGGGCGAAGACGTTCTCCGGCATTGTCCGCACCCCGGTGGAGAGCATGTACGACCGGCCGCGCGTCGCCGTGACCGCGCTGTTCGCCACCGACGCCGGGGCCACGTGGCGGGTCCGGCTGGCCGAGGCCGGCGGCGAGGGACGGCCGGTGCGCTTCTCCGTGCCGCTGCCCGACACCGGCGGCGCCCCGCTGCGGCTGGCCGGTTTCGAGGCCGACGGCGGTGACGCCACCGGCAACTCGTACCGGCTGCTGCTCAGCGACCTGCGGCTCACCGACGGCGGCGGCGCGGCGCTGCCGTTGCCGGTGGAGGGGGCGTGGCGGGTGATCGACCCGGGCAGCGGGCCGCGCCGGGACGCCCGGGCCACCCCCACCGAGGTGGACGCGACGCAGGGCTTCGACGTGCCCGCGGGGCTGTTGCAGTTTGCCCGGGTGCCGTCGTCCCGGTTCGCCGTGGTGCCCATGGCCGAGGACCCGCCGGTGCCGGTGCTGATCACACCGGGGGTCGCCGCCGCGCTGAGCGTGCAGACCGGTGACACCGTCAAGCTGTCGGTCTCCGAGGTGACGATCGAGGCCACGGTGGTCGGCCAGGTCGCCGCGATCCCCGGCACCGCTGGCGACGGCGTGCTGCTGGACCTGCCCACCGCCGGTACCCAGTTGCTGGAACGCAGCGGAGGCATACGGCCGGTGGCCGAGTGGTGGCTGCGTACCACGCCGGGTGGGCACGCCGCCGCGACCGAGGCCCTCGCCGCTGTCGGCGGCACGGTGCTGCTGGACCGGCAGCGCGTGGCGGAGGAGGCCGCGGGGGACCCGTACTGGCAGGGCGCCCGCACCGGGCTGCTCGCCGCCGCGCTCGGGTCGGTGCTGCTGGCGCTGGTCGGCCTGGCGGTCGACGTGTGGGCCACCACCCGGCGGCGGCTCACCGAACTGGCCGTGTTCAACACGCTCGGCGCGAACACCCGGCTGCTGGCCCGCGCCTACCTCGCCGAGCAGGGTTTCCTGGCCGCGATCGGAGTCGGCGTCGGGCTGCTGGTCGGCGCCCTCGTCGCGGCCACCATGGTGCCGCTTGTGATCCTCACCCCGGCCGCCGGCCGGCCGGTGCCCGAGGCGGTCTTCACAGTGCCCTGGGTGCCGATCGGGGCGACCGCCGCCGGGCTGCTGCTCGCCGCGCTCGCCTTCGCCGCCGTCATCACCACCGGCATCCGCCAGCGGGTCGCCGCCGCGCAGCTCCGGATCGGAGGAGAACGATGAGCCTTCCTGGTGCCGCGCGCCGGGTCCGCGCATACGGGGGGCAGTTCCTGCTGCTCGCCGTCCTGACCCTGGTGACCGCGCTGTTGATCACGGGCGTGCCCCGGGTCGCCGACCGGCTGACCGGGCAGGGGCTCACCGAGTACGTGGCCGGTCAGCCGGTGGCCCGCCGGGACCTCACGTACAGCACCGCGCCGGACGTCGTGCCCGCCTCGGAGCAGCCCGTCGCCGCCAGCCGGGGGACCCTGCTCGCGGCGATCGAGGAGAAGATGCCCGCCGAAGTGCGCGACACGATCGGCGAGCGCTGGTTCGCGGCGCAGACCGTCCCGGGGCGACTGCGCGGTCCGACGCTCAGCGACGACAAGGGGCTGATCGACCTGCACCTGCGCGCCGGCACCGGCATCCGGGAGGCGGCCACCCTGGTCGGCGGGCGGTGGCCGGAACGCGGCGTCACCCCGGCCGGCGCGATCGAGGTGACGCTCGCCGAGACGATCGCCACCACGCTGGGCGTCGCGGCCGGCGACCGGTTCCGTCTCTCGCTGCTGGACGCCGACAACAACGTGCTCAACTCCCGCCCGGTCGACCTGGTCGGCGTGTGGCGGCCGAACGACCCGGCCGGCGGTGTCTGGGACACGCTGCCGTCGATGCTGAAGCTCAGCCCGCCGGAAGGCGACGGCCAACCGTTCGTGGGCGTCGCGTACACCGCCGACGCGGGTCTGAACTCGATCACCGCTGGGGAATGGCCGGTGGCCTTCGGCTGGCGGTACCGGATCGCACCGGACCGGCTCGAACCGGGCCGCCTCGACGCGCTGATCGCCGGCGTCGACGGGCTGGACCGGGCCCTGCCCACCGAGGTCAAGGTGACCCTCAGCCAGGGCGTGGACATCCCGCTGCGGCGCTTCGCCGACTCGCTCGCCGCCGCGCGTACCCTGCTCGCGGTCATCGCCGCCGGGCTGCTCGCCACGCTGGCCGGGCTGACGCTGCTGGCCGCCCGGCTGGCCGCGAACCGACGCCGCGCCGAGTTCCACCTGATCCGGGCCCGCGGTGGCTCGACCGGTGACGTGCTGCGCCGCGGTCTGGCCGAGTCGCTGCTGGTGCTGCCGGCCGCGGCCGGGATCGGCTGGCTGCTCGGCGGGTTGCTGCCCGGCGCCGGGTCGCCGTGGCTCTGGGTGCTGATCGCCGGGCTGCTGGCCACGCTGCTGCCGCCACTCGCCGCGCTCGCGGTCGGCCGCCGCGCCGGTGGCCGCTCCGACCTCGGCGGCCGGTCGCCCGCCGTCCGGCTCACCGTCGAGGTGGCGGTGCTCGGGCTCGCCGTGCTCGGCGCGTTCCTGCTGCGCCGCCGCGGGCTCACTGCCGGTTCGGTGGACCCGCTGCTGGTGTCCGTGCCGGTGCTGCTGGCGATCGCGGCGGCGCTGGTGGCGCTGCGCGCGTACCCCTGGCCGTTGCGGCTGGTCAGCCGCGTCGCCGCCCGGGCGCGCGGCAGCGTCGCGTTCCTCGGCGCCGCCCGCGCGGGCCGGGCCGCGAGCACCGGGCCGCTGGTCGTGGTGGTGCTGGCCGTCGCCACCGCCGCGTTCTGCGGCGTGGTGGCGACCGGCATCGAGACCGGCCGGGACACCGCCGCCGCCCAGGCCGTGCCGGGTGACCTGCTGGTACGCGGGGAGCGCTTCGCGCCGGACACCGCCGGCAAACTGGCCGAGCTGCCCGGGGTACGCGCTGTCGCGCCGCTGCTCACAGTGCCGGCCGAGCGCCCGTACGCCGACCGCGCCGGCCGCCCCGCCCCGGTCACCGAGCTGCGCGTGGTGCTCGTGGACGGCGAGCGGTTCGCCGAGGTGGCCAGTGCGGCAGGCGTACCGGTGAGCGTGCCCGACCCGGTGCGGGCCCGCGCCGACGGGAGCACGCCGCTGCCGGCGCTGGTGTCCCCGGCGGTCGCCGACGAGCTGGCCGACGCCGGGCTCGCCGACGCCCAGGGGGACCGGCCCGCCTGGCTGGACGTGCAGGGCAACCGGCTGCCGGTGCGCACCGCCGCCACCGTCGACGAGTTCGCGCTCGTCGGCGACGGCGTGGCGCGGTTCGTGGTGCTGCCGTGGCCGGCGTTGCCGGCGGACGCGCCGCACCAGCTCGCGCCCACCGGGTTCGTGCTGGCCGGCGCGGGCGTGGACGCCGCCGAGGTGGACCGGGTCGCGCGTGAGGGGCAGAACCGCTACCTGCGCATCGGCGGGGTCGGCACCGGGGACAAGGCCCGCGCGCCGGAGGTCACCACCCGCTCGGCCGTCCGCGCGGACCTGGGCGGCACCGGCGTGAACGGCCTGCTGGTGTTCGGTTTCGCGCTCGGCGCCGGGGGCGGCGCCGTGCTGGGGCTGCTCGGGCTCGCGCTCGCGGTGCTCGCCGGGGCCCGCTCGCGCGGGCAGGTGCTGTCCCGGCTGCGCACCATGGGCCTGTCCCGCCGGCAGTGGCGCGGCATGCTGATGGTCGAGCTGACCCCGCTGGTGCTGGTGTCGGTGCTCACCGGGGCGGTGGTCGGCGCGTTGCTGCCGTTGCTGCTCACGCCGGTGCTCGGGCTGCCCGCCTTCACCGGCGGCGTGGACGTACGCCCGCAGTTCGAACCCGGCCTGGTCGCCGGGGTGTCGGTCCTGGCCATGCTGGCCCTCGGCTTCGCGATCACCGTGGAGGCCGTGAACAACCGCCGGATGCGCCTCGGCGAGGTGCTGCGGCTCGGAGAGGAGAGCTGAGATGACCGCGACCGCCGAGACGTCCGTACCGGACCTGGCGTCCCTGCAGCAACGCGCGGCCGAACGGGCCGCGCAACGGGCCGGAGGGCGGGACCGGCTGCGCGGGCACATCGTCTGCGACGGCCTGGTACGCATCTTCAAGACCGAGGGCGTCGAGGTCGTCGCCCTGCAGGGCCTCGACCTGGTCATCGACCGGGGTGAGCTGGTCGCGATCGTCGGGGCCTCCGGCTCCGGCAAGTCGACCCTGCTGAACATCCTGTCCGGCCTGGACACCCCGACCGCCGGCATCGCCCGGGTCGCCGACTACGACCTGCTGTCGCTGTCGAACAAGCGGCGGCTGGCGTACCGGCGGGAGGTGGTCGGCTTCATCTGGCAGCAGACCGGCCGCAACCTGCTGCCGTACCTGACCGCGCTGGAGAACGTGGAGCTGCCGATGAAGCTGGCCGGGCGGGGCGGCGGGCGGCGCAAGCGGCGGGAACGGGCCCGCGAGCTGCTGGACATGGTCGGCGTCGGCTACTGCGCGGACCGCCGTCCGGGCCAGATGAGCGGCGGCGAGCAGCAGCGCTGCGCGGTCGCCGTGGCGGTGGCCAACGACCCGGAGATCCTCTTCGCCGACGAGCCGACGGGTGAGCTGGACGAGGCCACCGGCGCGGAGGTGTTCGCCGCGCTGCGCACCATCAACGCCGAGCTGGGCGTCACCATCGTGGTGGTCACCCACGACCACGCCGTGGCCGGCCAGGTCCGCCGTACCGTCGCGATCCGCGACGGCCGGACCGCCTCCGAGGTACGCCGGACCGCGCGCGTCACCGCCGACGGCGGCACCGAGATGGTCAGCGAGGAGTACGCGGTGCTGGACCGCACCGGCCGGATGCAGCTGCCGGCGCAGTTCGTGGAGGCGCTGTCGCTGCGTGACCGGGTCCGCCTCAACCTGGAACCCGACCACGTCGAGGTGCGCCCCGGCGACCGGACGCACGCCGAGGAGAGTGAGTGATGACCGACCAGACAGTGGTGCTGCCGGCGGTGCCGGGGACGGCAGTCGAGGACGTGGTCCGGGTCGAGGGGGTGAGCCGCACCTTCGGCAAGGGCGAGCACGCCGTGCACGCCGTACGGGACGTCTCGTTCACCGCGCGGCGCGGCGAGCTGGTGGCGGTGCGGGGTCGCTCCGGCGCCGGCAAGACCACGCTGCTGAACCTGGTCGGCGGCCTGGACCGCCCGGACGCCGGCCTGATCCGGGTGGCCGGGCACGAGGTCACCGCCGCGGGCGAGCGGGAGCTGCTGGCGTTGCGCCGGGGCACGATCGGGTTCGTGTTCCAGACGTTCGGCCTGGTGCCGATCCTGTCCGCGGCGGAGAACGTGGGGGTGCCGCTGCGGCTGGCCAAGGTGCCGGCGGCCGAGCGGGAGCAGCGGGTGGCGGTGCTGCTGGAGCTGGTCGGGCTGGGCGGGCACGCGGCGCAGCGCCCGTATGAGCTGTCCGGCGGGCAGCAGCAGCGGGTGGCGGTGGCCCGGGCGCTGGCGAACGAGCCGGACCTGCTGATCGCCGACGAGCCGACCGGCCAGCTCGACTCGGAGACCGGTCGCTCGATCATGGACCTGCTCCGGGCGGTGGTGCACGCGCGGGGGATGACCGCGCTCGTGGCCACGCACGATCCGGCGCTGATCGAGATGGCCGACCGGACGCTGACGCTGCGCGACGGCCGGCTGGCGCCGGAGGACTGACCCGGCTGACCGGGCCGCGCGCCTGCGGGCGGCGGCCCGGCGCCCGATCGCGGCCGGGTGCCGGGTCGCGGCGGCCCGGCGCCTGGTCGCGGCCTGGTCAGAGCGCCAGCTTCATGCCCTCGTGGCTGGCCACGAAGCCCAGGTCGCGATAGAACCGGTGCGCGTCGGCGCGCTGTTTGTCGGTGGTGAGCTGCACCAGCGCGCAGCCGCGCTCCCGGGCCCGGTCGATCGCCCAGCGCATCATCGTCCCGCCCAGCCCACGGCCGCGCCGGTCGGAGCGCACCCGCACCGACTCGATCAGGCACCGCTCGGCGCCGTGCCGGCCCAGCCCGGGGATGTAGGTGAGCTGGAAGCAGCCGACCAGCTCCCCGCCGTCGTCGGCGACGATCAGCTCGTTGCGCGGATCGGCGTCGAGGTCGGCGAAGGCCCGCTCGTACGCCGCGTCCACCTCGGGCAGGTCACGGGTACGCCCCAGCACGTCGTCGGCGAGCAGCGCGAGCACGGCCGGCAGGTCGGCGCGGACCGCCTCCCGGAAGATCACCTCGGTCATCCGGCCAGCCTGGCACAGCGCCTCGTGCCGGTGTCGCCCGGTCTGGCGTCGAGGAGGTGCGGCGGCCTCAGCCGCCGTCCAGCCAACTCCGCAACGCCCACCACCAGTGCACGGTCTCCGGCACCGTGCACCGCGCGCCCTCCTCGACCGGCGGCCCGCCGGTCAGCTCCCGCAGCCGCCGCAGCCGGTAGCGCACCGTGTTCGGGTGTACGTGCAGCGCGGCGGCGGTCTGGTCCAGCCGCTGGCCGTGGTGCAGCCAGGCGAGCGCGGTGCCGGCGAGGTCCCGGTGGAAGTCGTCGGCCGGGTCGAGCGCGCCGAGCAGCGTGCCGCGCAGCAGCTCGGCCAGGACCGGCTGGGCGGCCAGCGCGGTCTCCCCGGCCAGGTCGGTGACCTGACGCAGGCCGCGCAGCCGCCGGTGCGCCGCCGTGGCCAGCGCCGCCAGGCAGAGCGCGTACATGGCCGGGGCCCGCGCCAGCGGCTGTGCGGGCGTCACCAGCGTCAGCAGGTCGGCCGGTACGGCGTCGGGCGGTCGCGGGAGCAGCCCGGCGAGCCGGTCGTCGACGGTGCCGAGCAGCCCGCCGTGCCGGATGAGCTGCCGGTGCAGCGCGTGCGCGCGTACCGGGTCGGGTGGCGCGGCGACCAGGCAGTGGTAGCGCCCGTCCGGCCGCAGCCCGAACCGGGTCAGCTCGGCCGGTGGCAGGCCCGCCGGGCCGTCGCGCAGCAGCCGCCGCAGCAGGTGCGCCCGGGCCGCCGCGCCGGTGCGGAGCAGGTCCCGTTCGGCGGCCCGGTGCCCGTCGACCACTGCCCGCTCCACCGCCGCGGCGTACCGGCCGATGGTGAGCAGCCCCTCCAGCAGCACCTCGTCCGGGATGCCGGCGGCCCGGCCGTGCCGGACCACCAGCTCCACCGCGCGGTCCCGTCCGGCCTGCACCCCGCGCAGCAGCCCGGCCACCGTGACGCCCTGCGCGGCCCGGTCCGCGCCCAGCCGCCGGGCCTCGGCGAAGTCCCGTCCGGCCGGGTCCTCGTGGCGTTCCAGCGCGCCGAGACCACTGGTCAGCAGCAGGACGACCTGGCGGCGTACCTCGTCGGCGGGCAGCCGGGCCACCTCGGGGGAGTTCACGCGGGCCGCCCGCGCCACCTCGTCGACGGCGGCCGGGTCGGCGGACAGGTCGCGCAGCAGCGTGCCGAACGTGGGGACGTTCCCGGTCCGGGTCACGCCGCCTCCCGTTGTCGTCGCGGCACAACCAGGTCGCGCGGGCGTTGGCGTCCGGTCCCTAGCCCCGGTAGCCGGCCGGTTGCTCTCCTGGTTGTTACCGCAAGGTAACACCGTTCGCGCCACTGAGAAACGTCGATGTCGTACCGGCTGCCAGGAGGCGTCCATGACACCCGTGCCACAGCACCCGTCCCGTACCCGCCGCCGTGCCGGCCTGGTCGTGCTGGCCGCGCTCGCCCTCGTCGCCCCGGCCCCGCTGCTGACGGCGCCCGCGCCGGCCGCCGCCGCGGTCCCGCTCCAGGAGGTGATGTTCGTCGGCAACAACTGGGACGGCACCGCCGACGTCATCCGGTCCCGTGGTGACTACGCCAAGCTCGGCCGGATCAACGTCATCCCGGACCGCGCCGCGCGGCTGCGCGAGATCTACCTCAACCCGATCAAACTGGCGTACTTCCTCGGCATCCGGCAGGGCCCGGGGGAGGGCCACGACCAGTTCGTCGACGACATGTACACCACCCCGGACGGCAGCGCGGTGGTGGTGTCCCGGCCCAGCTTCGCCGACGTCGTCTCGATCGACCTCGCCACCGGCGCGCTGCGCTGGCGGTTCCCGGTCTCCGGCTACCGCTCCGACCACATGGCCGTGTCACCCGACGGCACCCGCGTCGCGGTCTCCGCCTCGACCTCCAACACCGTGCATGTGCTGGACATCCGCACCGGAACGCAGCTCGGCTCGTTCGGCGCCGGCGACAAGCCGCACGAGAACATCTACACCGACGGCGGCACCCGGCTGTGGAACATGTCCATCGGCGAGGTCAACACCGACCTGGACGCGCCCTGGCTCGACTGGACCAAGGGCGACCGCCGGATCACCGTCGCCGACACCAGCACGTACCAGGTGGTCAAGGTCATCGACATGCGGGACCGCCTCGACGCCGCCGGCCGCCGCGACCTCTCCGACGCGGTCCGCCCGGCCGTGTTCACCCCCGACGGCAGCCGGCTCTACTTCCAGGTGTCCTTCTTCAACGGCGTGGTCGAGTACGACGTGGCAACCGACCGGATCACCCGCATCGCCACGCTGCCGAAGAACCCGGCCACCAGCGAGGACCGCACCACCTGGGTCAACGACTCCCGGCACCACGGCCTGTCGATGAGCCCCGACGGCGCCCGGATCTGCGTCGCCGGCACCATGGACGACTACGCCACGGTGCTGGACCGGGCCACGCTGCGCGAGGGGCCGCTGGTGCCCGCGAACAAGCCGTACTGGGCCACGGTCAGCGGGGACGGCCGGGACTGCGTGATCTCCGAATCCGGCGCGGACCAGGTCACCGCGATCAACTTCGCGACCGGGCAGAAGGTCGCGAGCGTCCCGGTCGGCGACCACCCCCAGCGCGTCCGCATCGGGCACGTGCCGCAGGACTGGACGCCCCCGGCCGCCGGCTGACCGCCGACGTTCGACCGGCCGGCGTCCGGCTCCCGGCCGCCGGCCGGGCCGTCACCGGGCGGGGCAGCGCAGCCCCTCCCGGGGGACGGTGAGCGAGATCAGGTACGCGTCGACCGCCGACGTCACGCACGGCGTCTGCGGGTACGCGGTGTGTCCCTCACCCTCCCAGGTGAGCACCCGACCCACGCCCAGCATCGCGGCCAGCGCGGGCGTCTGCTCGTACGGCGTGGCCGGGTCACCTGTGGTGCCGACCACCAGGATCGGCGGCGCGCCGTTCGCCCGGCCGGTCGGATACGGGTCCCGCTCGCCCGGCCACTCCACGCAGCCGAGCATCCCCACCGCGAGGGCGGGACCGAACAGCGGGTACTTCTGCCGCCACTGCGACTGCAACTGGCGGACCTGCTCCCGGGTCGGCTTCTCGGTCTCGTCCGCGCAGTTGACCGCCAGGTTGGCGTCGAACAGGTTGGAGTAGTGCCCGTCCGGCTCCCGGCCCGCGTACGAGTCGGCCAGCTTGAACACGCCAGCCGGGTCGCCGCCCTGCAACTCGTCGATCGCCCGGGCCAGCTCCTGCCAGCCCTGCTCGGTGTAGAGCGAGGAGATCACCGCGTAGAAGACCCAGCCGGAGGTCGCCTCCCGGCCGTCCTGCCCGCGTACCGGGGAGGTCTTCGCCTTGGCGATCGCGTCGGTGACCGCACCGCGGGCGTCCGGCGCGATCGGGCAGCGGCCGGCGTTCGCCGCGCACCAGCGGGAGAAGTTGTCGAACGCCCGCTCGAAGCCCTTCGCCTGGCTCTCCGACCCGGCGATCAGCTTCTGCTGCGGGTCGACCGCGCCGTCGAGCACCAGGGCGCGCACACGCTGCGGATAGAGCTGGGCGTAGGTGGCGCCGAGCAGCGTGCCGTAGGAGTAGCCGAGGTACGTCAGCTTGTCGTCGCCGACCGCCGCCCGGACCGCGTCCATGTCGCGGGCCGCCTGCTCGGTGCCGTAGAGCCGAAGCTGGTCGCCGTACTTCGCGCCGCACCGCTCGCCGATGCGCCGGTTGAGGCCGACGAAGCCGTCGAACGACGACTGGCTCTCCGGGTCGGGGTCGTAGCCGAAGCTGGCGTCCAGGTCGGCGTCGGAGATGCACTTGACCGGGCTGGACCGGGCCACCCCGCGCGGGTCGAAGCCGACGATGTCGAACCGGTCGGTGACCGACGTCGGCAGCCCGCCGAACGCCGGGCCGAAGGACAGGTAGACGGCGGTGTCCACGCCCGAGGCCCCCGGCCCGCCGGGGTTGACCACCAGCGACCCGATCCGGTCGCGCTGCTTTGTCGAACGGGCCCGGATCAGCGCGATCTCGAACGTCTCTCCCGCGCCCGGCCCGGCGGTCGCGCCGGTGGTTGCCCCGGTGCCCCAGTTACGCGGCACGGCGATGCGGGCGCAGTCGTAGCGCATGTCCGCCGCACCCCGGCCGACCAGCTCGTTCGGCACCTCCGGGCAGGCCCGCCACTCCGGGGCGGTGCCCGGCGGGGCGGCCTCGCCCTCGCTCTCGGCGCGCGGCGCGAACGCCGGCAGCGTGCAGCCGGCGGTGAGCACCACCGCCGCGACGAACGCGGCGAGGGCGGGCCGGAACCGGCGGGTCCGGTCGGGGAAGCCTGTCACGTGGGCGCCTTCCATGATCGTGTCGACCGCCAGGCTACGCCCGGCCGGCCGCGTCACCGACCGTCGCCGCCGGATCGCCGCGCAGCACCTCGTCGACGTCGTAGCGGATCGGGCGGTCGAGCTGGCCGTAGTCGCAGGAGCGCGGATCACGGTCGGGGCGCCAGCGCACGAACCGGGCGGTGTGCCGCAGCCGGTCGCCCTCCATCGCGTCGTACGCCACCTCGACCACCAGCTCGGGACGCAGCGGCTCCCACTCCAGGTTCTTGCCGCCGGTCCACCGGCTCACCCCGCCCGGGATGCGCTGGCCGCGCTCGTGGTCGCCGTGCACCCACGGGTGCTCGCCGCCGACCTCGCGGTAGGGCTCCAGCTCGTCCAGCAGCTCCTTGCGGCGGGCCATGGTGAACGAGGAGCTGACGCCGATGTGGTGCAGCACGCCCTGGTCGTCGTAGAGCCCCAGCAGCAGCGAGCCCACCACCGGGCCGGACTTGTGCCAGCGGAAGCCCGCCACCACCGCGTCCATGGTGCGCGCGTGCTTGACCTTGAACATGAGCCGCTTGCCCGGCTCGTACGGCAGGTCGGCCGGCTTGACGATCAGCCCGTCCAGGCCGGCGCCCTCGAACACCTCGAACCAGCGGCGGGCCGTCTCCGGGTCGGTGGTCACCTGGGTCACGTGCACCGGCGGCCGCACCCCGGACAACGCCTGCTCCAGCCGCTCGCGGCGCCGCGGATAGGGCTGCCCGGTGAGCAACTCGTCGTCGATGGCCAGCAGGTCGAACGCGACGAAGTCGGCCGGGGTGGTCTCGGCCAGCAGCTTCACCCGGGAGGCGGCCGGATGGATCCGCTGGGCCAGCAGCTCGAAGTCGAGCCGGGGGTGCCCGCCCGGCCCGTCCCGGCGGATCACGATCAGCTCGCCGTCGACGGCGCACCGGGGCGGAAGCTGCCGGCGCGCCTGCTCGACCACCTCCGGGAAGTAGCGCGTCATCGACTTGCCGCCCCGGCTGGCCAGCTCGACCTCGTCACCGTCGCGGAACACGATGCAGCGGAAGCCGTCCCACTTCGGCTCGTAGGTCAGGCCGGGATCGGTGGGCAGCTCGGACACGCTCTTGGCCAGCATCGGCTCGACCGGAGGGTTGATCGGCAGGTCCACGGCGACCAGTCAACCAGACCCCACCGACAGTGGTGAGGCAGATCACCGCCGGGGGCCGGGTGGCGTGTCCCGCCCAGGGTGCGTTCGTCACCGCTGCCCGGATGGTGAAACCGCAGGTCAGAGCTACCTTCGCGGCGTGCCGGAGTGGAGCTGCGGATGCTGCGGGCGCTGGCGGGTCAGCGTCGAGCTGATCCGTGGCCGCTACCGCTACCGGCTGGCGCACCGCTATCCGGCCGAGCACGGCGGCGGCGCGAACGTCCTCGGCGAGGTCGGCTCGATCACCGAGCTGGAACGCCTGCTGAAGCGCTACGCCCCGGTCACCCTGGCCGACCTCCACGAGGCCGCCTGACCCTCCGCCCGGCGACCCGCTGCCCGCCGGCCGGCGCCGAGCGACGGAATGCCGGCTGCCCCTCCGCCCCGGCATCTCCGCCCCGGCAAGCCGCCGATCTTGGAGTTGTGGTGCCTCGTAAAGTTCGTCAATCGGGCATCCTGGGCACCCTAAGTCCAAGATCGACGAAGCGGGGGCGGGGCGAGGGCGGAGTGGGGCGCGCGCGGGACGGCGGGCGGGTGGGGTGCGGGCGTAGCCTGAGCTGACGCGTCCACGGGGGAGGAACGCCGATGCGGTTCGTCGAGTCCGCCGAGATCGCCGCCGACGTCGACCGGGTGTGGGCGGTGCAGAGCGACGTCGAGCGCTGGCCGGAGTGGACGCCCTCGGTCACCGCCGCCCGCCGGCTGGAACCCGGTCCGCTGGCGCTCGGCTCGACCGCCCGGCTGGAGCAGCCGCGCCTGCCCCCGGCGGTGTGGCGGGTCACCGAGATCGAGCCGCCGTACTCGTTCGTCTGGGAGTCCGCGAGCCCGGGCGTGCGCAGCCGGGGTGAGCACCGCCTCGTCGCGCTCGGCGACGGGCGCACCCGGGCCGAGCTGGCCCTGGTGCAGACCGGGCCGCTGGCCGGCCTGATCGGCTTGCTCGCCGGGTCGATGATGCGCCGCTACCTGCGCCAGGAGGCGGACGGGCTCAGGCGCCGCTGCGAGCAGGGCTGACCGTCTTCTCCAGCACGGCGAGGCGGTTGCCGTTCTCGTCCGGCCGGTGTGCCACCACCCGGTAGCCGCGCCGCGCGTACAGGGCCAGGTTCGCCGCGCTGTCCGCGCCGGTGAACAGCGCGAACCGGGTCACCCGGCCCGCGCAGGCCTGCTCGACCGCGTCCAGCAGCCGTCCGCCGACGCCCCGGCCCTGCTGGTCCGGCGCGACCGAGAGGCGGCCCACGTGGGCGGTGTCGCCGTCGACGCGGGCGCGTACCGAGCCGACCAGGCGGGGGCCGCGCCGCGCGGCGAGCACCACGTCCGGTCCGGCCAGCGCCGCCCGGACCTCGTCCAGCGTCTCGGTCAGCGGGGGCAGGAACACGTCCCGGTAGCGCTGCGCCTCCACCAGGTACGCGGCGCGCTGCACGGTGAGGATCTCACCGGCGTCGGCGACGTCGGCGGGGGCGATGGTCACGTCGGTCACCGGCTCAGCTCACCACAGCGCTCAGAAGCGGCCGTACGCTGGCGGGGGTGTTCCCATCAGCGTGGAGGTGACCGGCGTGCCCGAGCTGACGTACCCGGAGGTGGGCGCGACCCGCGACGGCGGCCTGCCGGCCGGCTACCACCACCTGCGCCACCGGGTCCGGCTGCCGGACGGCGGCTTCCCGGTCGCGGCGGACGCGCTGCTGGGCTGGCGGCTGCACCGCGCCGCGGGCGTGGTGATGCGCGCGGACGCGCCGCGCGCGGCGCCCGGGGTACGTGTCACGCCGGGACTGGGCGTCGGCCCGGTGCGGCTGTGGGGCCCGACCGAGGTGGTCTGGGTGGTGGACGAGCCGGACCGGGCCGGGTTCGGCTACGGCACGCTGCCCGGGCACCCGGAGGTCGGTGAGGAGGCGTTCCTGGTCACCCGGGGCGCCGACGGCGTCTGGTTCGAGGTGACTGCGTTCAGTCGCCCCGCGCACTGGTACGTGCGGGCCGGCGGGCCGGTCGTGCTCGGCTTCCAGCGGGCGTACGCCTGGTGGCTGGGCCGGACGCTGCGGCGGCTGTGCCGGCGGCGCTGAGCGGTCAGTAGCGGGCGAACGAGCGGATCGGGGCGCGCGGGCCGTACTTCGGCGCCTGGATCCCGGCCGCCTCCAGCAGCACGCAGACCCGGCCCCGGTGCCCCTGAAACGGCGCCAGCAGCGCCAGCATCCGGGCATCGTCGCCGCGCGGCTCACCGGCCAGCGCCCAGGCCACCGTGTTCGGCACGTGGTAGTCGCCGACGCTAACCGCGTCCGGGTCGCCGTACGCGATGCGCACCACCTCGGCGGCGGTCCACGGCCCGATGCCGGGGATCGCGGTGAGCCGCCGGGTGGCCTCGGCCGAGTCGGCGCAGCGTTCCAACCGGTCCGCGACGGCCGCCGCGCGGCGCAGCGTGTCGGCGCGTCGCTGCTCCACGCCGAACGGGTGGAACACCCAGTACGGCGTGGCCGCCACCGCGGCCGGCTCCGGCGGCAGCAGCAGTGGTTGCAGCGGACCCGGGGCGGGTTCGCGGAAGTGCCGCACGGTGGCGGCGTACGCCCGGTACGCCTCCTTGCCGGTGACCTTCTGCTCGAAGACGGCCCGCAGCAGCCGGGGGAAGATCTGGCCGGTGGCGGGCATCCGCAGCCCGTGGTGCGTGTGGGCGAGGCGGGCCACCAGCGGGTGCGCGGCGGCGAGCGTGGCGAACCCGGTCAGGTCGTCGCACAGTCCGGCGATCCGGTCGGCCCGCTCGACCACCCAGCCGGCGCCGGGGCCGTACCCCTCGGCGGTCAGCTCGCCGGCCTCCGGGCGCAGTGCCAGCGTGGCCGGTCCGTCCGGGGTGCGGGTGGCCCACCAGAACGTGCCGGCGGCGATCCGCGCGCACGGGTCGTACGGGCTGAACGTGAGCGCCCGCACCGACGCGGCCAGCCGGTAGCCGGCCGGGGGGCGCAGCGTGCGGCGGGCGGCGTGCGAGGTCACCCGGCCACTCTGCCACGCGTCCCGGCGGTGACGCCGGACACGCCGAGCCGGGAGGCGGGGCGATGCCGGTGCGCCCCGCCTCCCGGGTTCCCGACGATGACCGGCCGCGCCCTCCCCGGCGGCGACCGGTCACCGTGACCTGGTGCGTCAGTACGAGTAGTCCGACCCGCCGCCGGAGCTGTTCGAGCTGCCCGCCGCGGGCGGCGCGACCGGCTTGGGCGTGCCGGTCGGCAGGCAGGTCAGGTTCTTCTTGCCGTTCGGGTCGACCACGAACCAGGTGCCGCCGACGCCCTGGCCCTTCCACTGGCCCGGCTTCTTGTCGCCGATGTAGCGGTAGACGGGCCAGCCGCCGATGGTGAGCTGCCGGGTGCCGTCCTGGCGGGTGATGGTGCCGACCTTGTCGTCGGAGACGCCACGCAGCTTCGGGTTGCCGTCGGTGAGCGACGGCGGCCAGACCTCGGCGCACTTGTCCACGCAGTTGGACTGCGGCGGGTCGTCGGAGTCCTTGTCGAACCGGTACAGCACCCAGCCGTCCTGGTCGGTGACGACGCGGCCCATCCGGGGCAGCTTCTTGCCGACCAGCTCGTCGGTGATCTTCACGTTGGCCGGGGGCGCCTTGTCCGCGACCGGCTCCTCCTCGGGAGCCGCCGACGCCTCCGGTTCGGCCGCCGCGGTGGGTTCGGCCGCGGCGACGGCGACCGGCTCGGCCGCGCTCGAGTTCGCCCCGTTGTAGCCTGCGGGGGCGCAGGCCGTAAGTGCGACCATCGCGCTCGCGACGATGACGGTCGTCCGCTTGTGGTGTGCCACGTGCCCTCCTCGTTCTTGGCAGTTCGCCGAGTAGTACGGGCGCGGCACTGTCAAGGTTGAAGTCGAAACGGTGGCACATTTCACAGTGGACTGATTGAACCGACAGCCGTTCTGGCGCGTGCGTCAGCACGAGGGGGTCTGCCGGCCCGGACACGACAAGACGGCGCCGGGCGGTCCAGCCGCCCGACGCCGTCGTCGTACCGGATCAGATGTCGTCCACCGTCACCAGCGGACTCGCCACCCCGTTCGCGTCCACCGACTGCACCTGAAGCTTGTCGATGTCGCGCACCGGGGCGGAGGTGGACGCGGTCAGCTCCAGCGGAAGCTGGTTCTGGTTCGTGCCGTAGCCGCCGGCCGGCACCGACCAGGTGGAGATGACCTCGCTCGTGGCGTTCTTGCGCACCACCACCAGCCGGCAGACACGCGGCCCGGGCAGGCGGCTCAGCTGCACCGAGATCTGCGTGCCGTACTCCTTGCGCGCCAGCCACATCGTGGTCTGCACGCCGGTGCCCGCGTCGGTGGCGTTGTGCTGGTCGCCCTCGATCGGCTTCTCCCCGCCGACGCCCGGGTCGTTCGGGTTGCCCGGCTCGCCGCTCGGCGCCGCGGTCGGCGCGGTCTGCGTCGGCCCGGCCTGCGGCGTCGGCCCCGGCTCGTCGCCGAGCATCCCGGCGGCGACCCCGCTCAGGCCGCCGAACACCACCACTGCCGCCGCCGTCGCCAGCAACTGCCGCACCCGGGTACGACGGCGGTCCCGCCGCACCGCCACCAGCGTCCGGTCCAGCAGCGCCGGATCGGTGTGCGTCTGCTCCAGCGCGGCCATCGCCTCGCCGTCGATGCCGGAGAGCAGCCCCACCACCGGGACCATCGTCTCCAGTTCCGCCGCGCAGGCCCAGCAGGTGGCCAGGTGCTCCTCGAACCGCTCCGCGTCCTCCGCGTCCAGCACGCCGAGCGCGTACGCGGCGACGTCCATGTGGTCGGCCCGGCTCATTCGGTCACCCCCCTCTCCTGCAGAGCCGTGCGCAGCGCGCGCAGCGCGTAGTAGACCCGCGACTTGGCGGTGCCGAGCGGAAGCCCCAGCTCCTCGGCCGCCTCCGGCACGGTGCGCCCCCGGAAGTACGTCGCCACCAGGATCTCCCGGTGCGACTGGCTCAGCGTACGCAGCGCGTCCGCCACCGTCATCGTGCGCAGGACCCGGTCGGTGCTGTCCGCCTCGGCGAACGCGGTCAGATCCCGGTCGTACGTCTCCGGCGGGCGGGCCTGCTCGCTGCGGTGCTCGTCGATGGCGATCCGCCGGGCCACCGTGACCAGCCAGGGACGCAACGAGCCCTGGCCCTGCACGCCGAGCCGGTGCGCGTTGCGCCAGGCCCGCAGCAGCGTCTCCTGCACGATGTCCTCGGCCCGCTGCCGGTCCCCGCCGGTCAGCCGCATCACGAACATCAGCAGCGGGCCGGCGTGCTCGGCGTACAGCAGGCGGATCAGCTGGTCGGAGTGGCTGGCCTCGGCGGAGGTCGCCTGGTGGCGTCCGGGAGCGGGTCGCGGCGGCACCGGGTCATTCTGGCGATCGGCGGGCCGGGCGTCGACCCCCCGGCGGGAACGCGAGGCGCGCGAGTGTGGTTGTGCCCGGGCGAACATCCACTCGGGCCGCGCCACTTCGCCGTGCCAGCCGGCCGCCACCGCATGCATGCAGACCTCCGCTGTCCAATGACATCAGCCGGCCCCCCACGGGCATGGCCGCCCGGTGATACGCAGCCACCAGTCGATCGGATCAACGTTTGACGGAAAAAGTTCCGGGCGGCGGGGGAGTGGAGTCGACGGCGCCCGCGTCGTGGACCACCGCCGCGCCGCCGGTGAAGCGGTCCAGCTCCGCGCCGGCCAGCACCCGGCCGGGGAACCAGTCGCCGGCCGCCCGCCGGGCCAGCTCCGGCACCGGCGGCTCCACCCGGGACGCCACCAGCACCAGGTTGCCGTACCGGCGGCCGCGCAGCACCGCCGCGTCGCCGACCAGGCAGGCCCGGGGCAGCACGGTACGCACTGTGGCGACCTGCGCCTTCGCGTGCCGCAGCGGCGGGCCGTCGGCCACGTTCGCCAGGTAGCTGCCGCCGGGCGCCAGCACCCGGGCCACCTCGGCGGCGTACTCCACCGAGGTCAGGTGCGCGGGGGTACGGGCACCCGCGAACACGTCAGCCACGATCACGTCGTACGCGCCGTCCCGGCTCGACGTCAGCGTCGCCCGCGCGTCGGCCACCCGTACCCGCAGTCGCGGATCGGCAGGCCACGGCAGCTCGCGGCGGACCAGCTCCACCAGCGCGCCGTCCACCTCGGACACCCGCTGCGTCGAACCCGGGCGGGTGGCCTGCACGTACCGGGGCAGGGTGAGCGCGCCGCCGCCCAGGTGCAGCACCCGCAGCGGCGCCCCGGCCGGCGCCACCAGGTCCAGCGCGGCGGCCAGCCGCCGGACGTACTCGAACTCCAGGTGAGCCGGGTCGGTCAGGTCGACATGCGACTGCGGTGCGCCGTCCAGCAGCAACGTCCACGAGCCCGGACGGTCCCGGTCCGGCACCAGTTCGGCCCGCCCGGTGTCGACGTCGGCCACCACCCGGTCGGCGTCGCGTCGCCGGCCCATCAGCGCCGCATTCCGCGCGCCGCCGCGGTGAGCACCCGGTGCAGCAGCCGCGCGTCGCCGAGCATCCCGCGTAACCGGCGTTCCAGCCCGGCGATCGGCACCAGGTTCTGCGGGGCACGCGGATCCTTGTACGGGGTGGAGGCGAACCGGGGCAACGTCACCAGCGACAGGTCGGCCAGCGCGATCGCCTCCGGCACGGTCAGGTCGGCCGAGCACTCCACCCGCACGATCCCGGCCCACGGCGCCCCGGCGCGCACCGGCAGGCGCAGATACCACGACCAGCCGCCCCACGCCGTGCCCAGCCGGAACACCGGGCACCGCTCACCCGGCGCCAGCCCGGTCACCACAGCGGTCAGCCGCCCGTCCAGGTATTGGCTGTGCTGCGTCTTGATGTACCCGAGCGTGCGCGGCAGGTTCCGCCGACTGCGCAGCGGACCGTCCACCACCAGCAGGTCGCCGTCGGTGCGTACCGCGTCGGAGACGGCCACCTCCAGCGCGGTCAGCGGCGCCTGCACCGCCGCGGGCAACTTGCTCAGCTCACCGGTGCCGCTGACCCGGTGCACCGGGTAACGCACAGTCCCGGCGACCACGTCCTGCGCCGACGGGCTCGCCGTGAACAACCCCCGGCCCACCCGGGCGCCGGCCATCTCGGCGGCGCCCCGGTCCAGGTCGCAGCGCACCACACCGGCCGCGTACGAGGCGGCGATGCCGGGGAACGAGCCGCCGTCCTCCTCGGCCGTCCAGACGCTGGCGTCGATCCGGCGTACCCCGTCGACGAGCAGCACCACGTCCGGCGACCGCACGCCCGCGCGGGGGCCGATCGCCCGCCAGTCGGTGGCCGGCAGCTCGACGTCGGCGTCCACCTGGGCGCTGCTCGGCGCGGCCGGACCGGACCCACCGGCCGCCTCGAACGACGCGCCGTAGGCCGGATCCCAGGCGTCGACGAAGAACGCCGGCGACTGTGACGTCACAGGCCGGTCCGTTCCACGCGGGCCGTCCGCGCGTCCTTGCGCACCTCGAACCGGACCGGGATCCGCTCGGCCAGCGCCGGCACGTGGGTGACCACGCCGACCATCCGGTCGCCCCGGGCGGCCAGGTTCTCCAGCGTCGCCGCGACCGTGTCCAGCGTCGCCGCGTCGAGCGTGCCGAAACCCTCGTCCAGGACGATCGACTCCAGGCTGGCCGCGGTGGTGGACATGCCGGCGAGCTGCTCGGACAGCGCCAGCGCCAGCGCCAGCGACGCCTGGAACGTCTCCCCGCCGGACAGCGTGCGCACCCCGCGCCGCAACCCGGCGTCGTGGTGGTCGACCACGAAGAACTCGCCCTTGTCGTGCACCAGGTCGTACTGCCCGCCGGACAGCTCCCGCAGGATCCGCGACGCGCCGTCGACCAGCAGGTCCAGCGCCTCGGTGAGCAGCCAGCGTTCGAAGTTGTTCGCCCGCAGGTGCGAGGCGAGCGCCCGCGCCACCCGCGCCTCGTGCTCGTGCCCGGCCCGCTGCTCCCGCAGCCCGGCGGCCTGCTCGCGGCGCTCGTCCAGGCGGCGCAACTCCGCCTCGGCCCGCTCCACCGCCACCGCCACGTCGCGCGGCGCGTCCTGCGGGGCGTCCAGCCCGGCCGCGGTGAACAGCGCGGCGATCCCGTCGGCGACCTCGGCCGCGGCCCGCTGCGCCGCCTCCACCGACTCGGCCAGCCCGTCGCGGTCCGCGCGCCGCGCCCGCGCCTGCTCGCCCGCCCAGTCGGCCAGCGCCGTCCACGCCGCCGCCACGTCGTCCCGGTCGGCGGCCGGCGGCCCGAACCGGGCCAGCCCGTCGCGTACCGCGTCGAAGTCACGCCAGGCCCGGCGCAGCCGATCCTGCGCGGCGTCCAGCGCGCCCCGCGCCCGCCGGGCCGCCTCCCGCCCGGCCCGCACCGCGCCCGCCGCCTCCTCCAGCGCGGCGCGCAGCCGCGCGTGCTCGGCCAGCGCCTCCCGCAGCCGCTCCGGCGTGGGCGCGTCAGTGAGCTGCTCGTCCAGCTCGGCCAGGCGCGCGCCGAGCTGGTCGTGCTGGGTCCGGGCGCGCAGCAGCACCCGGTCCAGCTCGCGGGCCGCGGCGTCGCGTTCCTGCACCACCCGCTTCGCCGCCTCGCTCGCCGCCCGCGCCGCCTTGCCCGCCTCGATCGCCCGGCTCACCGCCGAACCCTTCGGCACCGCGGGCACGGTGGTGACCGTCTGCTCGCACACCGGGCAGGGCGCGCCGTCGACCAGGTGCGCCCGCAGCGCCGCCGCCTGGTCGGCGGCCTTCGCGTCCTCGTGCGCGCGGAACGCCGACTCCAGCTCCGTCTCGGCCCGCTGCGCGTCCGCCCGCGCCGCCGCCAGCGCCGCCACCGCCGCGTCGTGCTCGCCGCGCGCCGCGTCCACCGCCGCGCGCACAGTCGCCGCCTCCGCGGTCAGCCGGTCCCGGTCCGCGTACGCCTTCAGGTGCAACCGCAACGCGCTCTCGTCACCGGCGGCGGTCAGCTCCCCGCGCAGCTTCTCCTCGCGCTCCTCGGCCAGCCCGACCGCGCCCGCCGCCTCGTCGGCGGCCACCCGGGCCGCCGCCACCGCCCGCGCCAGCTCGGCGGTGCCGTCCGGCGGTCGCACCCCGGCCAGCACACCCAGCTCCGCGTCGAGGGCGGCCAGCGCCGCGGCCCGCTCACCCGCCGTCGCCCGGGCCCGCTCCCATTCGGGTACGGCGGCAGCCACCGCTGCGGCCAGCTCCCGCATCGCGTCCACCCGCTCCCGGGCGGCGGCCAGACTCTCGTCGTCGACGTCGGTGAGCCCGCCGAGCAGCTTGTCGACGGTCTCCAGCTTCGCCTCGGCCTGCCCGGCCCGCTCGACCGCCTTCTTCTGCACGTTCTCGTAGACGCCCAGCCCGAGCAGGTTCACCAGGATCTGCTGCCGGGTGGCCGGCTTGGCGTGCAGGAAGTCGGCGAACTGCCCCTGCGGCAGCACCACGCAGGAGGTGAACTGCTCGTACGGCAGCCCGACCGCGTCCAGCACCGCCTGTTCCATCTCGGCCGGGGTGCCCGCCACCACCTCGCCCAGATCCTCCGGGCTGAGCCCGGTGTCGAGCTTGGTGACGTCGAAGCCCGGCGGCATGAGCTGCAGCCCGGCGTTCGCCGTCTTCACGGTGCCCCGGCCGTCCCGGCGCACCACCCGGGTCGCCACGTAGCGGTCCCCGGCGGACTCGAACACCAGCCGGACCCGCGCCTCGGTGGCCGACGGCGCCAGCGCGTTCGCCAGCCCCCGGGCGCCGCCCCAGCGCGGCACCGTGCCGTAGAGCGCGAAGCAGATCGCGTCGAGCACCGTCGACTTGCCCGAACCGGTCGGCCCGACCAGCGCGAAGAAGTCCGCGTCGGTGAAGTCGACAGTGGTCTCGTCGCGGAACACCGTGAACCCGGCCATGTCCAGCCGCATCGGCCGCATCAGTGCTCCACCTCCTCGAGCAGCTCGTCGAAGAGTTCCCGGACACCCTCGTCGGCGTGCCCGCGGCTGTCCAGGTAGTCGCCGAACAACTCGCCCGGCGACCGCCCGGCCCGCTGGGCCGTCCGGGTCCCGCTGCCCGGCGCGGGCACCAGCTCCGGGTCGATCCGGATCTCCAGCGCCCGGGGCAGCAACTCCTGCACCTCCTCGCGCAGCCCGGCCCGGGGCTGCTCCCGGACGTAGACGCGCAGCCAGCCCTCCGGCGCCTCGATCTCGGCGAGCTGCGCGAGCGTGCCGCGTACCGTGCGCAGCGGCACCGCGCCCGGCACCGGCACCTCCCGGATGCGGGCGGCGGTGGTCGCCGTGACCTCCACGATCGTCACCGAGCTGACGTTCTCCTGCTCGCCGAAGTCGACGGCGAGCGGGCTGCCGCTGTAGCGGATCGGGCACGGGCCGATGACCCGCTGCGAGCGGTGCAGGTGACCCAGCGCCACGTAGTGCGCGTTGCCGGGGAAGACGGTGGCCGGGACCGCGTATCCGAGCACCGTGTGCGCGTCCCGCTCGCCGCCGCCGGTGCTCGCCCCGACCACTGTCAGGTGCGCGGTCACCAGGTGCACCCGGTCCGGCTCGGTGAACCCCTCGGCGAGCCGGTCCAGCACCCGGCCCAGGTGGTCGGCGTACGTCTGGTTCGCCTCGGCCGGGGTGAGCGTGTACATCTCCACCGCGCGCACCGCGTACCGCTGGGACAGGAACGGCAGCGCGGCCAGCCGCCAGCGTTCCCCACCGGCGGTGACCCCGTCGACGACGTGCTCGTCCGGGTTCTCCCGGACGCTGCCGCGCAGCGTGATCCCGGCCGCCTCGGCCCACGGGCGCAGCGCGTCCAGCGCCGCGCCGTTGTCGTGGTTGCCGCCGATCGCCACCACGTCCGCGCCGGTTCGCCGCAACGCGGTGAGCGCCCGGGTCACCAGCCGCGTCGCCTCCGGGGTGGGCGCGGCGGTGTCGTACAGGTCACCGGCGACGATGACCAGGTCCGGCCGCTCACGCTGGGCGATCTCGATGACCTGGGCGAGGACCTGCTTGTGCTCCTCGGCCCGGGACTGCCCCTTGAGGACCTTGCCGACGTGCCAGTCGGRGGTGTGCAGGATCTTCATCTGGGTGCCGCCTAGAACGGGATGTCGTCGTCGGAGGAGCCGGAGCCGACCACCGCGAACGGATCGGCGGCCTGCGTGATCGACCGTAGCGTCTCCGAGGGCGCGCGGCCCGCCTCCGAGACCCGGGTGGCCCACGCCGGGAACGGGAACTCCAGGCAGAGCGGCACCGGGATGTCCGGCTGATTGACGAACATCGTGCCCGGCTTGGCCAGCAGCGCCCGCTGCCGTTGGGCGGGCGGCAGGAAGCCGTACTCCGGGCGGGACGCCTCGGCCGGGTCGAGCCGGCCCACCACCCGGATCGCCGAGTTGGTGACGATCCGCCGTTCCACCTCGCTGGCGGTCTGCTGCGCGCCGACCAGGATCACGCCCAGCGAGCGGCCCCGCTCGGCGATGTCGAGCAGCACCTCCTTGATCGGCGACGAGCCCTCCCGCGGCGCGTACTTGTTCAGCTCGTCGAGCACGACGAACAGCAGCGGCTTGGCGGTGCCCGCCTTCTCCTTGCGCTCGAACTCGCTCTTGAGCGTCACACCGACCACGAACCGCTGCGCGCGGTCCGGCAGGTTGTGCAGGTCGACCACAGTCACCTGCGCGCTCTCCGCCGTGTTGATCGAGTGCGGGCGACGGGTCGCCAGGTCACCACGGATCAACCGGCCCAGGTCCTTCTTGCTGCCGATCAGCCGCCGGGCGAACGCGTTCACGGTGCCCAGCCCGACCGCGCTGCCCGCCCACTCGCCGCGCGTCTCGTCGTCGTTGAGCTGCTCGACCACGTGGTCGACCAGATCCGCGTACGAGCCGAGCCGCACCCCGTCGATGCTCACCCCGCCGTCGGCCGGCTGGGCGTAACGGGCCAGGTGCGCGGCCACCGAGTGGACCACCATCGTGTACTGCTGGCGCTCGTCGTCGGCGTCGGCGAACACGTACGGCAGGAGCCGGTCGGCGCAGAACTCGGACAGCGTCCAGTAGAAGCTGTCCACCCCGGTGAGCCGGCTGCTCACATCCGGCGTGCCGGAGGAGTCGCCGACCCGCGGCGGGGCGTACACCCGCACGTCCGGGAACGCGCCGGCATCAAGGCCCAGCTTCGCGTACGCCGCCCGGGTCGGATCGTCGAGCCGGCTGTTCGGGTGGTCGAGGAAGAGCAGGTCCTCGCCCTTCACGTTGAAGATCAGCGCCTTCGCGTTGACCGCGTCGCCGCCCAGCACGCCGGAGCGGAACACCGAGTAGAGCAGGAACGTGGCGAAACTCGTCTTGGTCGCGACACCGGAGATGCCGGAGATCGACACGTGCGCGCCCCGGGTGCCGTCGAGGAAGTCGGCGTTGAGGTAGACCGGCACCCCGTCGCGGCCCATCCCCATCGGGATCCGCCGCTCCATCCGGTCGAAGTGCAGCGCCCGCGCCCGCGCGTCCCCCTCGGCCCGGTGCACCACGGCGCCCGGCGTCGGCGGCACGTAGAACTCCGGGTCGACCCGCGTGGTCGTCACCTCGGCCGCCTCCTGCACCTGCGCCGGCAGCGTGCCGTCGGCGATGGCGAAGACGTCGGAGTCGAACTGCGCCCCCTCGTGCCGGGCACGCACCTGGGTCACCACCCCGGCGATCGTCACCGGCTCCCGGTCGGGCAGGTCGCGGCGGGTCACCACCACGTCGTCCAGCTGCAGGTAGCTGCCCGGCGCGACCGCCGTCCAGAAGGTGAGCGGGGTGGCGTCGGCGGTGCCGAGCACCCGGCCGACACCCTCGCCGGGCCCGTCGAGCTGGTCGTCGGTCATCGGCGGTCTCCGGTCGGCTGGTCGTACCGTTGGCGGTGCACGTCGTGCATCCTGCCCGAGGGATGCGACAGGTTGCCACGCGACGCGGCGGACGCCACGCCGAGCGTGCGCCGAACGGTAGCCGCCCGGATCCGCCCGGCCACGGTGCGTACGTTTCTGCCCGCTCCGGCGCTGTCTCCGGCCCCCGGCCCGGCCGACTCGGTGGAACGTCATGGGTGTCTCCGCGCGCTTCTGACACCCATGACGTTCCACTCGCCCCGCGAACCCCGGGTTGCTTGGCGCGCGAGAGCCGCCCCCAATGTCGAGACCCACGTCCCGCTCTCCGGGACGCTCGGAGATCTTGGTACGAGAGCGCCCTCATAGGGGCCGTTTGGTACCAAGATCTCGGGAGCCGGGAGCCGGGAGCCGGGAGCCGGGAGCCGGGAGCCGGGAGCCGGGAGCCGGGAGCCGGGAGCCGGGAGCCGGGAGCTGGTCAGGCGGCGGGGGCGGATCCGGCGGGGTCGCGGGCGTACCGCAACATGAGCACTCCGTCGGCGGCGGCCAGCACGTGGCGCAGCGGCAGGTGCCGGGGCGGGCTGGCGTCCCCGGCGGTGATCCGGCCCGGGCCGGCGCCGGCGAGCAGCGGCGCCACGGTCAGGCACAGCTCGTCGACCAGGTCGGCGGCGGTGAGCGCGCCGAACAGGTGCGGGCCGCCCTCGCAGAGCAACTGGTCCAGCCCTCGGCGGCGCAGCTCCGCCAGGCCCACGGCCAAGTCGACCCGGCCGCTGCCGTCGACCCGGCCGCTGCCGTCGACCCGGCCGCTGCCGTCGACCCGGTCGGTGCTGGTGACCGGGGCGGTGCCGCAGCGGACCAGGTCGGCGACGTCGGTGAGGCCGGGCGGCGGTACGGCGTCGGCGTGGGTGAGCACGATCGGCCGGACCGGGGCGTCGGCGAATGCAGCCTGGGCCGGGTCGAGGTCGAGTGAGCCGGAGACGACCACGAGCGTCGGGAACTCGGCCAGCCCGCGTTCGCGGCGCCAGGCCCGGCGTTCCGGGCTCAGCCGGACCGCCCGGTAGCCCTCGTGGCGCAGCGTGCCGGCGGCCACCACGAGAGCGTCGCAGAGCATCCGCAGCAGCCCGAAGACCCGCTTGTCCGGCTCGCCGGAGAGCCCGGCGGAGTAGCCGTCCAGAGTGACCGCCCCGTCGGCGCTGGCGACGAAGTTGACCCGCAGGTGCGGGCGGGCCGCCCGGCCGTAGAGCGCGGTGAGTTCCGGATCGGTCAGCGCGCCGGTGACGGGTGCGGGCCAGATCCGTTCGATCGGGGTTCCGACGCTCATTCGCCGGCCGGACCGGTGACCGGAGGGGTGGGTTCGGGGGTACGGTGCTGGCAGTCGCACCACTTCCGGCCAGGACAGTCGTCGTGCCGCCGTTCCCGGCAGGCTCGGCAGATCATGCAGGCAGCCTATGCCGAGGAAGGATGGGACGTCGTGTCGCGTCAGATCTTCCAGCTCATGGTGTCGCTGGCCGGGGTCCGGCCGCGGGTGTGGCGGCGGGTGCTGGTGCCCGGCGGCTACACGCTGGACCGGCTGCACCGGGTGATCCAGCACGCGATGGGCTGGCGCGACTGCCACCTGCACTCGTTCGACGTGGACGGCCGGCAGTACGGCGAACCCGACCCGGACGGCGAGCTGGCGCTGCGCGACGAGCTGGACGTCCGGCTGGACACGGTAGTGGGCAAGAGCGACCGGTTTCGCTACACCTACGACTTCGGGGACTGGTGGGAGCACGACCTGGTGGTGGAGGACTGCTGCGCCGCCGACCCGGACGAGCGTTACCCGGTCTGCCTGGACGGGGAGCGGGCCTGCCCGCCGGAGGACGTGGGCGGCCCGGCCGGGTACGCGGTCCTGCTCGCGGCGTTCGCCGACCCGGCGCACCCGGAACACGTGACGATGCGCGAGTGGGCCGGCCCGGCGTTCGATCCGGCCGCGTTCGACGCCGGCCGGGCCACCGTCCTGCTGCGCCGCTGCTGCTGATCGCGCCGCCCGCGCGCCGCTGATCGCGGGCCCCGAGGAGGGGTCGCCAGCGGCGCGGTAACGAAATGGGAACGCTCCCAACGGTCTATTGACACCCCTGTCACCTCCCGGCAACCTCATGGGAGCGCTCCCGAGAGTGGTGCGGATCTCCCTCCTGCCCCGCTCCGGCCCGCGCGAAACGCACCCCCCACCACACAGCAGATATCGCCTCACCACCGAAAGAGGGGTCTCGGATGAGCGTCCCAATCCGTCGTCGGCGGTTCGCGGCCATCGCGCTCGCGTCCGTCGTCGTGCTCGGCACCACCGCCGCCTGCGGCGACGACTCGGACAGCGGCGACAGCGGCAGCGGCGACGGCCCGATCACGCTGGTCGTCGACGTCTTCGGCGACCAGGGCTTCGGCTACGAAGAGCTGTACAAGCAGTACGAAGCGGAGCACACGAACGTCAAGATCCAGGAGCGGGGCAAGGGTCTCGGCCTCGGTGACTACAACACCCGTCTGACCCAGCAGATCACCGCGGGCTCGGGCGCCGGTGACGTGGTGGCCCTGGAAGAGGGCACCATCGTCCAGTTCTACGCCCAGGCCGACAAGTTCGTGAACCTCGCCGACCACGGCGCGAACGACCTCAAGGGCAACTTCCTGCCGTGGAAGTGGGAGCAGGGCACCACGCCCGACGGCAAGGTGCTGGGCCTCGGCACCGACGTCGGCTCGATGGCGCTGTGCTACCGCAGCGACCTGTTCAAGGCCGCCGGGCTGCCCACCGACCGCGAGCAGGTCGGCGCGCTCTGGCCGACCTGGGACGAGTTCATCGCCACCGGCCAGAAGTTCGCCGCCGCCGACAAGAAGCACAAGTTCGTCGACTCGGCGACCAACTTCTACAACGTGGTGCTGATGCAGGTCGCGGGCCAGGGCAGCGGCTACACGTACTACGACAAGAGCAACAAGATGGTCATCGACCAGAACCCGGACGTGAAGACGGCGTACGACCTCACCACCAAGATGATCGCCGCCGGGCTGTCCAACAACCTCCAGTCGTTCTCCAACGAGTGGAACGCCGGCTTCAAGAACGGCACCTTCGCCACCATCGCCTGCCCCGCCTGGATGACCGGTGTCATCAAGGGCCAGGCCGGTGACGCGGCGGCCGGCAAGTGGGACATCGCCAAGGCGCCGGGCGCCGGTGGTAACTGGGGCGGTTCCTTCCTGGGCGTGCCGAAGTCGAGCAAGCACCAGAAGGAGGCCGCGGAGCTGGCCAAGTTCCTGACCAGCGCCAAGGGTCAGATCGGCGCGTACAAGGCGGTCGGCAACCTGCCGTCGAACCCGCAGGCGCTCACCGACCCGGCCGTCGCCGACTCGACCAACGACTACTTCAGCAAGGCCCCGGTCGGCAAGATCTTCGCAGCCGGCGCGACCGAGCTGAAGCCGGTCTACCTCGGCCCGAAGAACAACGCGGTCCGCACCGCCGTGGAGAACACGCTGCGCGCCGTGGAGCAGGGCAAGTCGGCCGGCGAGCAGTGGCAGGCGGCCCTGAAGAACGGTGCGGCCGCCGGTAAGTGACCGGTTGAGCCGCCCGCGGGTGGCGTCGGCAGCCCATGCTGCCGGCGCCACCCGCGGTGCCCGCAGAGTCCGGCGTCGCCCGTGTGGCGGGTGACGCCGGCCGAGGAGAAGGACTCCCCATGAGCCTCGACCTGCACGCCGCGGCGCCGCCCGAGCCCGGCGCGCCGCGCTCCGCACGTCACACACGCCGCCGCGCCGCCTCGATGACCCGGCTGGACCTGAAGTACTCGCCCTACCTGTACGTCCTGCCGTTCTTCGTGATCTTCGCCGTGTTCGGCGTGTACCCGATCGCGTACACGGTCTGGATCGCGCTGACCGACCGGTCGCCGCTGAACCCGACGATCTCCTTCGTCGGGATGGACAACTTCGTCGAACTGATCACCGAGGACCCGCAGTTCTGGAATGCGGTGGTCAACACGTTCGGCATGTTCGCGCTCTCCACAGTGCCCCAGTTGCTGCTGGCGCTGATGCTCGCCAACGCGCTGAACCGGAAGCTGCGCGCGCAGACGTTCTTCCGGATGGCCATCGCGATGCCGATCATCACCTCGACCGCCGTGGTCGCGCTGATCTTCTCGATGCTCTACGCCAAGGACTTCGGCCTTGTCAACTGGCTGCTCGACAGCATCGGCCTGGACCCGATCGACTGGCGGGCGAACCGCTTCGCCTCATGGTTCGCCATCTCCACCATGGTCGACTGGCGGTGGGTCGGCTACAACGCGCTGATCTACCTCGCCGCCATGCAGTCGATCAGCAAGGACATGTACGAGGCCGCGGCGCTGGACGGCGCCTCCCGGCGGCGGCAGTTCTGGTCGATCACGGTCCCGCAGCTGCGCCCCACGATCATCTTCACGCTGATCATCTCCACCATCGGCGGCCTTCAGCTGTTCACCGAGCCCCTGCTGTTCACCAGCGGCTCGGGCGGTCTCTCCGGTGGTTCGGAGGGGCAGTTCCAGACCATCACGATGTACCTGCTCGACGTGATGAACCAGCGCTTCCGGTGGGGGTACGCCGGAGCGGTCGCGCTCGTGCTCTTCGTGCTCATCGCGTTGATGTCGGCGATCAACTACCTGCTCGCCCGCCGCATCAGCTCCGACAAGTGAGGTGACGAGATGACGACCACCGCGGTCCGCCCGCCCACCCGGCACAGCGCGCCGGTGAAGACCACCCACCGGGCCGAGCGGCTCTGGAAGGCCAGCCCGCTCACCATGATCGGCCTGATCTTCGGCGTGCTGCTCTCCCTGTTCCCGTTCTACTGGATGATCGTGATCGCCAGCCGGACGAACGACGCGGCCAACTCCTGGCCGCCGCCGTTCCTGCCCGGCGGCAAGCTCGGCGAGAACATCGAGCGGGTGCTCGCCAACAGCGACGCCAACATCCTCAAGGGCCTGATGAACTCGTTCCTGGTCGCCGGGACGATCACCGTCGCGACGGTGTTCTTCGGCTCGCTGGCCGGCTTCGCGTTCGCCAAGCTGCGCTTCCGGGGCAAGAACGCGCTGCTGCTGATCATCCTCACCTCGATGATGGTGCCGATCCAGCTCGGCGTGCTGCCGCTGTACATCCTGATGGCCAAGCTCGACTGGCTGAACACCATGCCGTCGGTGACCGTTCCGTTCCTGATCGGCGGCTTCGGCATCTTCATGATGCGCCAGTACGCCGAGCAGGCGGTACCGAACGAGTTGATCGAGGCGGCCCGGGTGGACGGCTGTTCCACCTGGCGGGTGTACTGGCACGTGGTGGCGCCCGCGCTGCGTCCGGCCGCCGCGGTGCTGGGTCTGCTGACCTTCATGGAGCAGTGGAACCAGTTCTTCTGGCCGTTCGTGGTGCTGGCGGACCCGTCCAACCCGACCGTCCAGATCTCGCTGCGCAGCCTCAACACCGCCTACTTCGCCGACAACTCGCAGATCTTCGCCGGTACGTTGATCGCGACCCTGCCCCTGTTCGTCGTGTTCGTTCTGTTCGGCCGCCAGATCATCGGCGGCATCATGGAAGGCGCCGTCAAGTCGTGAGCAATCCAGCAAGCCCGCCCGCCGTCGGTCTCCTCGACGCCGGTCCGGCCCTGACCTTCCCGCCGGACTTCCTCTGGGGCGCGGCCACCGCCGCGTACCAGATCGAGGGCGCGGCGGCGGAGGGTGGCCGTGCGCCGTCGATCTGGGACACCTTCAGCCACACCGAGGGGCGGACGGTGGCCGGGCACACCGGCGACGTGGCGTGCGACCACTACCACCGGATGCCGGACGACGTGCGGTTGATGGCCGACCTGGGGCTGCGGTCGTACCGCTTCTCGGTGAGCTGGCCGCGGGTGCAGCCGGGCGGCACGGGCGGCGTCAACCAGGAGGGCATGGACTTCTACCGCCGCCTGATCGACGAGCTGCTCGGCCACGGCATCGAGCCCTGGCTGACGCTCTACCACTGGGACCTGCCGCAGCCGCTGGAGGACGCGGGCGGCTGGCCGGCCCGGGACACCGCCGGCCGGTTCGCCGAGTACGCGCATCTGGTCGCCGACGCGCTCGGCGACCGCGTCAAGTACTTCACCACGCTGAACGAGCCGTGGTGCTCGGCGTTCCTCGGCTACGGCTCCGGCGTGCACGCGCCGGGCCGCCGCGACGGCGCGGACGCGCTGCGGGCCGGGCACCACCTGATGCTCGGTCACGGCCTGGCCGTGCAGGCGGTCCGCGCGGTCCGCCCGGACGCGCAGCTCGGGATCACCGTCAACCTGTACCCGGTCACCCCGGCGACCGACTCGGCGGCGGACGCCGACGCGGCCCGCCGGATCGACGCGCTGGCGAACCGGTTCTTCCTCGACCCGGTGCTGCGCGGGGCGTACCCGGCGGACCTGGTCGCCGACGTGCGCCAGATCACCGACATGGGGCACGTGCGCGACGGTGACCTGGCGACCATCGCCACGCCGCTGGACATGGTCGGGATCAACTACTACAGCCGGCACGTGGTCGCCGCGCCGGTCGAGGGCGCGGAGCCGGAGCCCTACTGGCGGGCGCCGTCCTGCTGGCCGGGCAGCGAGGACGTCCGGTTCGTCACCCGGGGTGTCCCGGTGACGGACATGGACTGGGAGATCGACGCCCCGGGCCTGGTGGAGACGCTGGAGCGGGTCCACCGGGAGTACACCGACCTGCCGCTCTACGTCACCGAGAACGGCTCGGCGTTCGTCGACGAGCTGGTCGACGGCCGGGTGGACGACCCGGACCGGCTGGCCTACTTCGCCGCGCACCTGCGGGCGGCGCACGCCGCGATCGAGGCCGGCGTGCCGCTCAAGGGCTACTTCGCCTGGTCGCTGATGGACAACTTCGAGTGGGCCTGGGGCTACACGAAGCGGTTCGGCATGGTCTATGTCGACTACGACAGCCAGGCCCGGATCGCGAAGTCCAGCGCCAGGTGGTACGCCGACGTGATCCGACGCAACGGACTGCCCGCACAATAAGCTGGGCCAGCCAGTAACGGGCGGCCCGGCGCCGACGCCTCAATCGGTGCCGGGCCCGCCCGACCGTCGGAGGAGCAACAGACGATGACAACGCAGCGCACCCGCTCGCTCGGGCGTCCGACCCTCGACGCGGTCGCGGCCCGCGCCGGCGTCGGGCGCGGCACTGTCTCCCGCGTGGTCAACGGCTCGCCGCAGGTCAGCCCGGAGGCCCGGGCCGCCGTCCAGCAGGCCATCGCCGAGCTGGGGTACGTGCCGAACCGCGCCGCCCGTGCGCTGGTCACCCAGCGGACCGACTCGGTGGCCCTGGTCGTCTCCGAGTCGGGGGAGCGGGTCTTCACCGAGCCGTTCTTCGCGGCCATCGTGCGGGGCGTCAGCTCCGGGCTGGTCGAGACGCCGATGCAGCTCTGGCTGGCCATGGTGCAGTCGCCGATCGAGCGGGAACGGGTCGAGCACCACCTGACCAACCAGCACGTCGACGGCGTGCTCCTGCTCTCGCTGCACGACGCCGACCCGCTGCCCACGCTGCTGGAGGAGCGCGGCCTGCCGACTGTGCTCGGCGGCCGCCCGGCGCGGATGCTGCACCCGAACGCCCAGCCGGCGTGGTTCGTCGACATGGACAACGTCGGCGGCGCGCGGCAGGCGGTGGAGCACCTGTTCCGCCAGGGCCGCCGGCGGGTCGCCACCATCGCCGGCCCGCAGGACATGGGCGCCGGCCTGGCCCGGCTCTCCGGCTACCAGGAGGCCGTCCGGGCGTCCGGCGGCCGGATCGACCCGGGCCTGATCGCGTACGGGGACTTCAGCGAGGGCAGCGGCACCGCCGCGATGCGCCGGCTGCTGGACGTCTGCCCGGAACTGGACGCCGTGTTCGTCGCCTCCGACCTGATGGCGTTCGGCGCGTTGCGCGCGCTGCGCGAGGCGGGCCGCCGGGTGCCCGAGGACGTCGCGGTGATCGGCTTCGACGACGCCCCGATCGCGCGTCAGGCCGAGCCGCCGCTGACCACCGTGTTCCAGCCGGTGGAGGAGATGGGCCGGCAGATGGCCCGGCTGCTGGTCTCCCGCATCCGCGGCGAGGAGGTTCCCTCGCCGCACGTGCTGCTGGACACCGAGCTGATCCACCGCGCCTCCGCCTGACCACGCCCGGCGGGAGCCGGTCAGGAATAGCGGCGCAGCTCCCGGCGGGCCAGCGAGGCGCGGTGCACCTCGTCGGGGCCGTCGGCCAGGCGCAGCGTGCGGGCCGCCGCCCACAGCTCGGCCAGTGGGGTGTCCTGGCTGACCCCGGCTCCGCCGTGCGCCTGGATCGCCTTGTCGATCACCCACTCGGCCATCAGCGGCGTGGCGATCTTGATGGCCTGGATCTCGGTGTGCGCGCCCTTGTTGCCGACGGTGTCCATCAGCCACGCGGTCTTGAGCACCAGCAGGCGGGCCTGCTCGATCCGGACCCGCGACTCGGCGATCCACTCGCGTACCACGCCCTGTTCGGCGAGCGGGCGGCCGAACGCGACCCGGTCGAGCACGCGCCGGCAGAGCAGCTCCAGGGCCCGCTCGGCCATGCCGATCAGGCGCATGCAGTGGTGGATCCGGCCGGGGCCGAGCCGGGCCTGGGCGATGGCGAACCCGGTGCCCTCCTCGCCGACGAGGTTCTCCGCCGGCACCCGTACGTCGGAGAAGTCGATCTCGGCGTGCCCGCCGTGCGGGGCGTCGCTGTAGCCGAAGACGCGCATCCCGCGGCGTACCGTCACGCCGGGGGTGTCCCGGGGCACCAGGATCATGCTCTGCTGGCGGTGCCGGTCGGCGTCCGGGTCGGTCTTGCCCATCACGATGAAGATCTCGCAGCGCGGGTCCATCGCCCCGGACGACCACCACTTGCGGCCGTTGATCACGTAGTGGTCGCCGTCGCGGGTGATCCGGGTGCCGATGTTCGTCGCGTCGGAGGAGGCCACCTCCGGCTCGGTCATGCAGAACGCGGACCGGATCTCCCCGGCGAGCAGCGGCATGAGCCACTGCTTGCGCTGCTCCTCCGAGCCGAACTCGGCGAGCAGCTCCATGTTGCCGGTGTCCGGCGCGGCGCAGTTGAGCGCCTCCGGGGCCAGGTGCGGGCTGCGGCCGGTCAGCTCGGCCAGGGGCGCGTACTGCAGGTTGGTCAGGCCGGCGCCGTAGCGGGCGTCGGGCAGGAACAGGTTCCACAGCCCGCGCTCGCGCGCCTGCGCCTTCAGCTCCGCCATCACCGGCGGGCGGGCCCACGGGTCGCCGGCCGCGAGCACCTGCGCGTGGTGCACCGGCTCGGCCGGGTACACGCACTCGGTGAGGAACGCCTCCAGCCGCTGCCGCAGCTCGACCGTCCGGTCGTCGTACGCGAACTCCATCTAGCTCTCCCTCACCGCGTGCAGCCCGTGTGCCACGAGCGGCGCCACCATGTCGCCGATCCGGTCGAAGCCCTCGCCCAGGGTCTGGCCGAGCGTGTGCCGGTAGTGGATGCCCTCGCAGATCACCGCGAGCTTGAAACAGCCGAGCGCCACGTGCCAGTGCAGCGGGCCGACGTCGACGTCGCTGCGCCCGGCGTACCGCTCGATCAGCTCGGCCCCGGTGGGGAACCCGGCGCGCGGCCCGATGCCGTCGGCCACCGGGTTGCCCTCGCCGTGGTCGCTGTCGCCGAGCACGTCCCAGTACGTCAGCAGCAGCCCGAGGTCGGCCAGCGGGTCGCCGAGCGTGGCCATCTCCCAGTCGAGCACCGCCCGCACCGCCGGCGGGTCGACGGTGGCGAGCAGATTGTCCAGCCGGTAGTCGCCGTGCACGATCCGGCCCGCGTTCGCGCCCTCGGGCACGCTGGCGGCCAGCGCGTCGCGCAGCTCGTCGATGCCGGGCAGCGGCCGGCTGCGGGACCGGTCGAGCTGGCCGGCCCAGCGGCGTACCTGCCGGGCCAGGTAGCCCTCCGGACGGCCGAAGTCGGCCAGCCCGACCTCGGCCGGCTCGACCCGGTGCAGCGTGGCGAGCGTGTCCATCATCGCCATGGCGAGGTCGCGCCGCTGCGCCGGCGTCAGCGCGTCGGTCTGCTCGCGCCGCCGGTAGACCTCGCCGTCGACCTTCGCCATCAGGTAGAACGGCGCGCCGATGACGCTCTCGTCGGCGCAGAGCGCCAGCGCCTCCGGCACCGGTACGCCGGTCGGCGCGAGCGCCGAGATCACCCGGTGCTCCCGGGCCATGTCGTGCGCGGTGGCCAGCACGTGCCCCAGCGGTGGCCGGCGCAGCACCACCTCGCGGTCACCGGCGCGCAGCAGGTAGGTGAGGTTGGACTTGCCGCCGGCGATCAGCCGCGCCGACAGGGGGCCGGTCAGGTCCGGCCGGTGCGCGGCCAGGTAGGTGGCGAGCCGGTCGAGGTCGAGCCCGCGGGGTGCCGAGCCGGCCGAGAGCCGGGCAGCGGCGGCCGGATCGGTCATCCGATTAGTTGATGGCAGCTCAGCTTTGTTGTCAAGGTCGGGGTTTTCCCGGCGGGACATGCCGCTGCAACAGGGGCGAAATGGTCAACCGGCAGGCTGGGCCCCAGCCTGTCGGCCGCTCGGCCGGCCCGCCGAGCGGAGGGGATCAGACATGCTGCTGAGAGTTCGGGTGACCCTGCCGGACCGTCCGGGCACGCTCGGCCAGGTGGCCCGGACACTCGGCGTCTCCGGCGCCGACATCGTGCAGGTGGTGGTCCTGGAACGGCTCGGCGGCCGGGCGGTGGACGACTTCACTGTGGTGTGGCCGGGCGCGGCGCGGGTGGAGCGGATGCTCGCCGGGCTGGCCGCGATCCCCGGCGTGCGGGTGGACGGCGTGTGGCGGGCGATCGGCGCGCCCACCACCACCGGGCAGGACGCGGAACTGCTCGCCCAGGTGGCCGCCAACCCGGCCGACGGGGTGGCCACGCTCGTCGACGCGGCACCCGGGCTGCTCGCCGCCGACTGGGCGGTGGCCGCCGTCGTACCCCTGGACTGGGCCTCGCGCAGCGGCGAGGCGGGCGTCGCCGCGATCGGGCACGCGAGCTGGCGGGCCCCGGCGCCGCCCCGGCTGCCGGAGGTGACCCCGCTGCGGGCGCGGGCCATGACCAGCCCGGAGGGGCACCACTACGCGGTCGCGCCGTTCGGCCGGGCCGGCCTGGTGCTGGTGGTCGCCCGCGACCACAGCGAGCCACTGGCCGCGGCCGGGTTCCACTCCACCGAGGTGGACCGGCTCGCCCAGATCGTCCGCGCCGGCGCGGTGATCCTCGGCGACCGGCTGGACCTGGTCGGCACGCCACCCGTGACCACCGTCACCTGACCGGACGGGCCGCGTCACCCCGGGGCAACGGGCCCGCAACAGGGGCACGGCATGGTCGGTGCCGAGGAAGGGAGACAACCATGGCGCTGTGGCGGATCCGAGCCACCGTGGACGACCGGCCGGGTTACCTGTCGGTGCTCACGGCGAGCCTCGCGTTGCGCGGGGTCAACATCCTCAGCGTGCAGGTGCACACCACCGAGGCCGGCGCGGTCGACGACTTCCTGGTCGACGCGCCCGAGCAGGTCACCGAGGCGGAGCTGCGGGCCGCCGTGGAGCGCGGCCGGGGCCGGGACTGCTGGGTCGCGCGCAGCGAGGCGCGCGGGCTGGCCGACGAGCCGACCCGGGTGCTCGGGCTCGCCGGACGGCTGGCCCGTGACCCGGAGGCGACCGGCGCGGCGCTGCGCACGCTGCTCGGCGCCGACACCGTGACCTGGCGTCCGACGCCGGCCACCGCGCCGGGCGGGGTGGGCGGCACGACCATGGCGCTCGCGGACCCGGCCGGCGGGGCGTACGAGCTGTGCCGCCGGGAGCCGAGCTTCACCCCGGCCGAGTACGCCCGGGCGCAGGCAGTGGTCGAGCTGGCGGCGATGCTGGCCCGCCGGGACACCGAACGGGTCACGCTGGTGCTGCCCGACGGCGGGGAGGTGTCGGTGCGCGCGGCGACGGCCGAGGACGTGCCCGGCGTACGCGAGCTGCACGCGGCCTGCTCGCCGCGCAGCCGGCAGCGGCGTTACCTGAGCGGGGCGGCCGACCCGGCGCCGGCGCGGCTGCGCCGGCTGCTGGAGCCGGTCCGGGGCGTGACCCTGCTCGCGACGGCGGGCTCCGGCGGGGCGGCGGAGCCGGTCGTGGCGATGGCGAACCTGCTCGGTGAGGGCGACGAGGCCGAGGCGGCGCTGCTGGTGCGCGACGACTGGCAGCGCCGGGGCCTGGGCTCGGCGCTGCTGCGCCGCCTGCTCGGCCACGCCGACCGGGCCGGTTACGCCGCGGTGCTGCTGCACGTGCAGGCCGAGAACACCCCGATGCTGCGGACGCTGCGCCGCCTGGACCGGCCGGTGGCGTTGGAACGCGACGGCGCGGTGCTGACCGCGACGCTTCCGCTGGTTCCCGCGCCGTCGACGGGCGAGCCGGCGTCCGGCGGTGACGCGGTGACCGGCGCACCGGCGGTGGCCGGTAGCGGCGCGCGTGCCGGCGCGGTCGTGCCGGCGCAGCGGCCGGGATGAGCTGACGGCCGTCCGACCGGACCACGGAGGTGAGCCGCAACGGCGCGGCACGCCCGAGGGGTCCGGCCGGAGGGCCGCAACCGGCGCGTTCGCGCGCCACCCGGACCGACCTCCGATGCGGGGGACGGTGACACGGCGGGGCCCCCGATGCGGGGGCCCCGTCCGTGTTCGCGGGGATCAGGTGGCGGGGTAGCTGCTGTAGTCGGGGAAGTTGCCGTAGAGCCGGCCGTCTCCGCCCACCGTCACCGCCTGCACCAGCAGGTCGCCGCCGACGAACGCGCCCTTCCAGGAGGCGCCCCGGCCGCCGAACGGCTCGTCCCGGTCGCCCCGGGAACGGGGCTTGTTGATGCCCACCTTGAACGCCTGCAGGTCCACCGCCAGCTTGCCGGCCAGCTCCTCGTCGTCGCAGGCCAGCGACGCCACGAGCGCGCCGTTGGAGGCGTTCATCGCGGCCAGCAGCTCGTCGGTGGTGTCCACCACCACGATGGTGTCCACCGGGCCGAACGGCTCGGCGTGCATCAGCCGGGACCGGCCGGGCGGGGCCAGCAGCACGGCGGGCGCGACGTACGCGGACGTGTCCTGCCCGTCGAGGAACGGTGCGCCGTCGAGCTTGCCCCGGTGCAGCGGTACGGCGCCGCCGCGTACCGCCTCCTCGACCTTGCGGCGCAGCTCCTCGGCCTTGGCGGCGCTGATCAGCGGACCGAAGTCCAGCTCCGGCAGCGGGTCGCCGGCCCGCCACGTCTCGTCGACCGCGAGCGGGTGGCCGAAGCGGATCGAGCGGACCACGGGCAGGTACATGTCGAGGAACTCGTCGACGAGGTCGCGCTGGACCACGAACCGGGGGTACGCGGTGCAGCGCTGCTTGCCGTACTCGAAGCCCTTGCGCAGGTGCGCGGCGAGCGAGTCCCACTGGGAGAAGTTCCAGATGCCCCAGGCGTTGAGGCCCTCCTGCTCGATGAAGTGCCGCTTGTCGCAGTCGAGCAGCGCGGCGGCGACCTTGCCGCCGTTGGAGCGCCCGCCGACGAAGGCCACCGCGCCGATCTCCGGCGCGCGGACGAGCACCTCGGACAGTTCCTCGCCGCTGCCGGACAGCAGGGTGGCGGGCAGTCCGGCGCGGCGCATCAGCGCGTGGGCGACGGTGAGGCAGACCGCGCCGCCCTGGGACGGCGTCTTGGCGATCACCGCGTTGCCGGCCAGCAACTGCACCAGCTCGGCGTGCACCAGCACGCTCATCGGGTAGTTCCAGGAGGCGATGTTGCTGACCGGGCCGGGCAGCGGCTCCCGGCCGTCGGCGAGCATCCGCTCGATCTCGTCCACGTACCAGCGCACGCCGTCCAGCGCCCGGTCCACGTCGGCGCAGGCCAGCCGCCACGGCTTGCCGATCTCCCAGACCAGCAGCAGGGCGAGCAGGTCGCGGTGCCCGGTGAGCGCGTCCAGCGCGTCGGTGACGCGGGCGACGCGCTCGGCCAGGGGGGTCTGCGCCCACTCCCGGTGCGCCGCCGCGGCGTGGGCGACCGCGCCGCGCGCGGCCTCGGCGTCGAGCCGGGCCAGGTGGATGAGGACGGTGTTGTCGACAGGGGTACGGACCGGCGCCGGTGTGCCGAGCGCGCGCCACTGCCCCTGGACGAGATTGTGGAGCGTGGGCACGCCGTCGGAGGTGGTGTCGAAGGCCTCGGGGGTGGCGGCCACCGCCCGGGCGAGCGTGTCGGACCAGGAGGTGCCCTCGGCGAGTCGTAGAGCCATCGCGATCTCCTCAGTGTCGTCCGGGGAGCGGCGGCGTCGATGGCACCGCAGGTGAGGCGTACTGTCGCGCGGTGCCGAGCGGGCGGGCAACCGTACGCTCGTATGCCAGGACGGCGGCGGCCTGGACGGGGTCGTCCGCGGCGCGTTCGTCGTCACCGCGATGCCGCTGAGCTGGGAACGAGTCGGCTCGATATCGAGCTGTATCGATGGTGTGATTCAGCTCCCGTTTGTTACCCGTCGGTACGCCGAGCGGGCCCCGCCGACGGCGGCCTTCCCAACATGTTGCCCGCGCATTACATTGTCGCTTATCCATGGGAGCGCTCCCGAGGCTCCTGCGGTCACCCCACCACCACTGCCTCGCGGCAGCCGGAGCCCCGAGTGCCGTCCCCGCTCCGGCTGCCGCGCGGCGCCAGCCACAGGAGCTCGCCATGCCCCGTCCGATACCGCCGCCCGGAGGCCGGTCGCGGCTGCGCCGGTTGCTCGCCGCCGGCGCCGCGCTGGCCGTCGGCCTGGCCACGGCCGTCGCCGCTGCGCCGCCCGCGTCGGCCGTCGAGGTACCCGCCGCGCAGGCCGCGGCCACGTTCAACTACGCCGAGGCGTTGCAGAAGTCGCTGTTCTTCTACGAGGCGCAGCAGTCCGGCCCCAAGCCCTCGTGGAACCGCGTCTCCTGGCGCGGCGACTCGGCGCTCACCGACGGCGCCGACGTCGGCGTCGACCTCACCGGCGGCTGGTACGACGCCGGTGACCACGTGAAGTTCGGCTTCCCGATGGCGTTCAGCGCCACCATGCTGGCCTGGGGCGCGGTCGAGTACCGCGACGGCTACGTCGCCTCCGGGCAGCTCACCCACCTGCTGAACAACCTGCGCTTCGTCAACGACTACTTCGTCAAGGCGCACCCCGCGCCGAACGTCCTGTACGGACAGGTCGGCAAGGGCGACGACGACCACAAGTGGTGGGGCTCGGCCGAGGTGATGCCGATGGCGCGGCCCGCGTACAAGATCGACGCGAGCTGCGGCGGCGCGGACCTGGCGGGGGAGACGGCGGCCGCGATGGCCGCCTCGTCCATGGTGTTCCGCCCCACCGACGCGGCCTACGCGGACAAGCTGCTCGGCCACGCCAAGCAGCTCTACACGTTCGCCGACACGGTGCGGAAGAGCTACCACGAGTGCATCACCGACGCGACGAGCTTCTACAAGTCGTGGAGCGGTTACCAGGACGAGCTGGTCTGGGGCGCGATCTGGCTGTACCGGGCCACCGGCGACGCCACCTACCTGGCCAAGGCCGAGAGCGAGTACGACAAGCTCGGCACCGAGCCGCAGTCCACCACCCGCTCCTACAAGTGGACCATCGCCTGGGACAACAAGCAGTTCGGCGCGTACGTGCTGCTGGCCAACCTGACCGGCAAGCAGAAGTACGCCGACGACGCCAACCGGTGGCTGGACTACTGGACGGTGGGCGTCAACGGGCAGCGGGTGCCGTACTCGCCCGGCGGGATGGCGGTGCTCGACTCCTGGGGCGCGCTGCGGTACGCCTCGAACACCGCGTTCGCCGCGCTGGTCTACAGCGACAAGACCACCGACACCACGCGCAAGGCGCGCTACCACGACTTCGCCGTCCGGCAGATCAACTACGCGCTCGGCGACAACCCGCGCAACTCCAGCTACCAGATCGGCTTCGGCACGAACTCGCCGCGCAACCCGCACCACCGCACCGCGCACGGCTCCTGGTGGGACAGCCAGACCGTGCCCACCGAGACCCGGCACGTGCTCTACGGCGCGCTGGTCGGCGGCCCGTCATCGGCAAACGACGCGTACACCGACAGCCGGTCGGACTACGTGATGAACGAGGTGGCCACCGACTACAACGCCGGCTTCACCTCCGCGCTGGCCCGGCTCGCCAACGAGTACGGCGGCAGCCCGCGCGCCGGGTTCCCGTCCGCCGAGACGCCCGACATGGACGAGATGACCGTGGAGACCACAGTCATGCAGGCCGAGCCGCGCGCCACCGGACTGAAGGCGATCATCTACAACAAGTCGGCGTTCCCGGCCCGGGCGCTGACCACCGGTAAGTTCCGGTACTTCTTCCGGCCCGACGGCACCGGACCGGTCACCGTCACCCCCGGCTACACCCAGGGCTGCCCGTCGCCGTCGACGGCGAAGCAGTTCTCCGGCGACATCTGGTACGTCGAGGTCGACTGCACCGGCTACACCATCGCGCCCGCCGGGCAGTCCCAGCACCGGATGGAGGTGCAGTTCAAGATCGGCGTGCCGGAGGGCGGCACCTGGGACCCGACCAACGACCCGTCGTACCAGGCCACCGCCGGGCCCAACCGCAAGGTGCCGCTCTACTCCGGCGGCGTACGGGTCTGGGGCGAGGAGCCCGGCCCGGTCATCCCGGACACCACCGCGCCCTCGGTGCCCGGCACCCCTGTCGCGTCCGCCATCACGTCGAGCGGGCTCACGCTGACCTGGGCCGCGTCCACCGACACCGGTGGCAGCGGGCTGGCCGGGTACGAGGTGACCCGTACCTCGGCCGGCGCCGACCCGGTCGTCACCGCCTCGACCGGCACCACCCTCACCGTGACCGGGTTGGCACCCGAGCGGACGTACCAGTTCACCGTGCGGGCGCTCGACGGCGCCGGCAACCGATCCGCGTCGTCGGCTGCGGTCAGCGTCACCACGCCGGCCGGCCCGGCGCCCGACACCACCCCGCCGACCGCGCCGGGCACTCCCACCGCCTCCGCGATCGGCCCGACCGGACTGACGCTGACCTGGGGTCCGTCCACCGACGCGGTGGGCGTCACCGGGTACCGCGTCTACCGGGGCGGGAACGTCCTGGTCGGCACCGCCACCGGCACCACGCTGGCGGTGACCGGGCTGACCGCCTCCACCACGTACACCTTCACGGTGGTGGCGGTGGACGCGGCCGGAAACGTCTCACCCGCCTCGCCCGGCGTCACGGTGACCACCACCGCGCCGCCGGCCGGCGGCACCTGCGCGGTGACCTGGACGGCGAACTCCTGGGACACCGGGTTCACCGCGAACATCACCGTCGCCAACACCGGCACCACGGCGATCAACGGCTGGACGCTGGCGTTCACGTTCGGCAACACCGGGCAGAAGGTCGGGCAGGCCTGGTCGGCGAACGTGACCCAGACGGGCACGGCGGTGACCGCGACGAACCTGTCGTACAACGGGACGCTGGCGCCCGGGGCGTCGACGAGCTTCGGTTTCAACGGCACCCACACCGGCTCGAACCCGAGGCCGGCGACCTTCACGCTCAACGGGACCGCCTGCACGGTCTCCTGACCGTCGACGTGGCGTGGCCGGTACCGCACCCCGTGTGACCGGCCACGCCGCACCCGGCCCCGCGCGGCCAAAAACGTTCCGAAACTTTTCCGAAACACCATTGTCCCCACCGATGCGTGGTGGAAGCATCGACGAAGCTAGATACCCCAACCGAAACGTCCAGTCGTCCCGCCCCGACGGCCTGGGTGTTGGCCAGTAAGGAGGCCAAGATGGCAATGAGCCCATCCGCTCATCGCGGCGGGAGTCGGCGACGGCGATCACCAGCCGTCCGAGCGCTGCTCGCCGGCGCGGTCAGCGCCGTGACGGTGGCCGCCGTCGCGGTGATGATGCCGGCGGCGAACGCCGCCGCGAGCACGCTCGGCGCGGCCGCCGCGCAGTCGGGCCGCTACTTCGGCACCGCCATCGCGGCGGGCCGGCTCGGCGACTCGACGTACAGCACGATCGCGGCGCGTGAGTTCAACATGATCACCGCCGAGAACGAGATGAAGCCGGACGCGACGCAGCCCCAGCGCGGTCAGTTCAACTTCAACTCGGGCGACCAGATCTACAACTGGGCGACCCAGCGGGGCCTGAAGGTCCGGGGCCACACGCTGGCGTGGCACGCGCAGCAGCCGGGCTGGATGCAGAGCCTGAACGGCAGCAACCTGCGTCAGGCGATGATCGACCACATCAACGGCGTGATGGCCCACTACCGGGGCAAGCTGGCCGCGTGGGACGTGGTGAACGAGGCGTTCAACGAGGACGGCAGCCGCCGCAGCTCCAACCTGCAGGGCACCGGCAACGACTGGATCGAGGTGGCGTTCCGCACCGCGCGGGCGGCCGATCCGTCGACGAAGCTGTGCTACAACGACTACAACATCGAGAACTGGTCGTACGGCAAGACGCAGGGTGTGTACAACATGATCCGGGACTTCAAGTCCCGGGGTGTGCCGATCGACTGCGTGGGTCTGCAGACCCACTTCACCGGTGGTAGCTCGTTGCCGGGCAACTTCCAGACCACGCTGCAGAACTTCGCCGCGCTGGGTGTGGACGTGGCGCTGACCGAGGTCGACGTCACCAACTCCTCGACCAGCCAGTACGCCGGTCTGACGCAGGCGTGCATCAACGTGCCGCGCTGCATCGGCATCACGGTGTGGGGCGTGCGGGACAGCGACTCGTGGCGCTCGAACGAGAGCCCGCTGCTGTTCGACGGCGGAGGCAACAAGAAGGCCGCGTACAACTCGGTCCTCAACGCGCTCAACGCGGCCGCCCCGACCTCCGGGCCGACCACGACCCCGACCACGACCCCGACCACGGCACCGCCGCCGAGCGGCGGCGCCGGCCGGATCGTCGGCGTGCAGTCGGGCCGGTGCATCGACGTGCCGAACGCCACCCAGACGAACGGCACCCGGGTGCAGCTCTACGACTGCAACGGTCAGTCGAACCAGCAGTGGACGTACACCTCCAGCAAGCAGCTGATGGTCTACGGCACCAAGTGCCTCGACGCGAACGGCGCGGCCACCGCCAACGGCACCGGAATCATCATCTGGGACTGCAACGGCCAGTCCAACCAGCAGTGGAACATCAACTCCAACGGCACCATCAGCGGCGTGCAGTCCGGTCGCTGCCTGGACGTCTGGGGCACCGGCAACGGCCAGCAGGTCCAGTTGTACGACTGCCACGGACAGACCAACCAGCAGTGGCGGACCGACTTCGGTGGCGGCACCTCGCCGTCCCCGACCACGCCGCCGCCAACCACGACGCCCCCGCCGGGCGGCTGCTCGCTCCCGTCGACCTACCGGTGGTCGTCGACCGGCGCGCTGGCGAACCCGCAGAACGGCTGGGTCTCGCTCAAGGACTTCACAAACGTCGTCCACAACGGCAAGCACCTGGTCTACGGGTCGTACGTCAACAGCAGCGGCCAGTACAGCTCGATGAACTTCACCCCGTTCACCAACTGGTCCGACATGGCCTCGGCCGGCCAGAACGGGATGAGCCAGGGCACCGTGGCGCCCACGCTGCTGTACTTCGCGCCGAAGAACATCTGGGTGCTGGCGTACCAGTGGGGACCGACCTCGTTCAGCTACAAGACGTCGAGCGACCCGACCAACGCCAACGGCTGGTCCTCGGCGCAGACGCTGTCCACCGCCACCCTGCCGGACGCCCCGTACGGCGTCATCGACCAGACCCTGATCGGTGACGACCAGAACATGTACCTGTTCTTCGCCGGGGACAACGGCAAGATCTACCGGTCGAGCATGCCGCTCGGGAACTTCCCGGGCAGCTTCGGCTCGAGCTACACGACGATCATGTCGGACTCGACGAACAACCTGTTCGAGGGCGTCGAGGTCTACAAGGTGGCGGGCCAGAACCAGTACCTGATGATCGTCGAGGCGATCGGAAGCCAGGGACGCTACTTCCGGTCGTTCACGTCCAACAGCCTGAGCGGCTCGTGGACCCCGCAGGCCGCCACCGAGAGCAACCCGTTCGCCGGCAAGGCCAACAGCGGCGCGACCTGGACCAACGACATCAGCCACGGTGACCTGGTCCGCAACAACCCCGACCAGACCAAGACCATCGACCCCTGCAACCTGCAGTTCCTGTACCAGGGCAAGAACCCCAGTGCGGGCGGCGACTACAACCTGCTGCCGTGGCGGCCGGGTGTGCTGACCCTCCAGCGCTGACACCGTCACACAGTTACCGGAGAGCGTGCCCGGCACCCGCGTGGTGCCGGGCACGCCCGTCCGTCAGCTCAGCCGGCCAGGTCCTCGGCCAGCAGATCCATCAGCAGCGCGTCGTGCCAGCGCCCGTCCGCCCCGCGCTCGTAGCGGCGCATGATGCCCACCGGACGGAACCCCACCTTCGCGTACGCGCGGATCGCCGCCGTGTTCGCCGCCGCCGGGTCGATGGTGAACCGGTGGTGGCCGTACTCGTCGATCAGGTGCCGGACCAGCGTGCGGATCGCGTCGCCGCCCAGCCCGGAGCCGCGTACCGCCGGGTCGAGGAAGACATCCAGGCTGGCGTGGCGGTAGTCCGGGTCGGTCTCGGCGTACCACTGGATCGCCCCGACCAGCCGGCCGTCGTGCTCGACCGCGTAGATCGTCACCGCGTCGTCGGCCAGGTCGGCCCGGACCGACTCGGCCAGATCGTCCCCGCCGCGCCACCAGCGGCGCACCTCAGGGGTGGCCCGGATCGCGGCCAGCGCGGGCACGTCGGCGTCGGTCACTGGCCGCAGCGTCACCGCCCGCCCCCGCAGCACGCCTCAGCCCCGCCGCTCGCCGTGCTCGACGCAGACCGCCGACCAGCCGGCCGGTACGACCTGCACCTTCATCCGCCGCCGGCAGGACGCGCACCAGCGCGGCGGCTCCCACGCCCGGGCCGCCTCGCACGCCGGATGCGGCCCGGCCGCCACCGACTCGCCGCACCTGTCGCACCACAGCGCCGCGGGCGCGGCCGGGGCGGGGGAAAGATCGGTCACCGCTGCCTCACAGGGTCGCCGAGAGCGCCTTCACCGGCATCTTCAGGTCTTCCAGCAGCTTCAGGTCGGCGTTGGCCGGGCGACCCAGCGTGGTCAGGTAGTTGCCGACGATCACCGCGTTGATGCCGCCCAGCAGACCGTCGCGGGTGCCCAGGTCACCGAGGGTCAGCTCGCGGCCGCCCGCGTACCGCAGGATGGTGCGCGGCATGGCCAGCCGGAACGCGGCGATGGCGCGCAGCGCGTCCTTGCCCTCCACCACCGGACGGTCACCGAGCGGCGTGCCCGGCCGCGGGTTGAGGAAGTTCAGCGGCACCTCGTGCGGGTCCAGCTCGGCGAGCTGCGCGGCGAACTCGGCCCGCTGCTGGACCGTCTCGCCGAGGCCGAGGATGCCGCCGCAGCAGACCTCCATGCCCGACTCGCGGACCATCCGCAGCGTCTCCCAGCGTTCCTCCCACGAGTGCGTGGTGACCACGTTCGGGAAGTAGGAGCGGCAGGTCTCCAGGTTGTGGTTGTAGCGGTGCACGCCCATCTCGACCAGCTCGTCGACCTGCTCCTGGGTGAGCATGCCGAGCGACGCGGCGACCTGGATGTCGACAGCGGCGCGGATGGCCGCGACGCCCTCACGCATCTGCTTCATCAGCCGGGCGTCCGGACCGCGCACGGCGGCCACGATGCAGAACTCGGTCGCCCCGGTCGCGGCGGTCTGCTTCGCGGCCTCGACCAGCGCCGGGATGTCCAGCCAGACCGACCGGACCGGCGAGGTGAACAGGCCGGACTGCGAGCAGAAGTGGCAGTCCTCCGGGCAGCCGCCGGTCTTCAGCGAGACGATGCCCTCGACCTCGACCTCCGGACCGCACCAGCGCATCCGGACCTCGTGCGCGAGCTGGAGGGCGGCGGGCAGGTGTTCGTCGGGAAGGTTCAGCACCGCGAGGACACCGGCCTCGTCGAGGCCGACACCGTTGCCCAGCACCCGCTCCCGGGCCTGGTCGAGGATCTCTGGCATGGCTCGTAACCTAACAGGCCACCGAGGGGCCGGGAAACCGCCGCCAGCAGCCCCGGCGAGCCGGGACCGCGCCACGCCGGAGCCCTCGGGACGGGTGGTAACTTCGCCCCGCGGAAGCGCCCGGCGGGGCGGTGGTCGGCGGGAGGGGACGGCACGGTGGCGGACTGGCTGGCGGCCCTGGACCGCCGCGCCGAGCTGCGGGCCCGGGCGGGACTGACCCGCACGCTGCGTCCCCGGGCCGCCGACGACGCGGTGGTCGACCTGGCCGGCAACGACTACCTCGGCCTGGCCACCCACCCGGAGGTCACCGCCGCCGCCGCGGAGGCCCTGTCCGCGTACGGGCTGGGCGCCACCGGGTCACGCCTGGTGCGCGGCTCCACCGACGCCCACCACGCGCTGGAGGACGACCTGGCCGACTGGCTCGGCGTCGACCGGGCGCTGGTGTTCTCCTCCGGCTACCTGGCCAACCTCGCCGCCGTTCGGGGACTGACGCAGCCGCGTACGCTGCTCGTCTCCGACGCCCACAACCACGCCTCGCTGATCGACGGTTGCCGGATCTCCGGCGCCGAGACGCTGGTGACGCCGCACGCGGACGTCGCAGCGGTGGCCGCGGCGCTGGCCGCCGCGCCGGGCCGCCCGGCCGTGGTGGTGACCGAGTCGGTCTTCTCCGTCGACGGCGACCTGGCCCCGCTCGCGGAGCTGCACGAGGTGGCCCGCCGCCACGGCGCGCTGCTGCTCGTCGACGACGCGCACGCGCTCGGCGTCACCGGCCCGGCCGGGGCCGGCGGGGTGGCCGCCGCCGGGCTGGCCGGCGCGCCGGACGTGGTGGTCACCGCGACGCTGTCCAAGGCGCTCGGCGGGGCCGGCGGCGTGGTCGCCGGGCCGGCCGAGTTCGTCCGCCACCTGGTGGAGACCGGCCGCACGTTCATCTTCGACACCGCGCCGCCGCCCGCCGTGGTGGCCGGGGTACGCGCCGCGGTGCGCCTGGCCCGCGACGGCGACGCGCTGCGCGCCGAGCTGGCCGACCGGGTCGCGACGGCGGTGCGCCGGCTCGGCGAGGCCGGGCTGTCCGTGTCCGCCCCCGACGGCGCGGTGATCTCGGTGACCGCGCCCGGACCGGAGGCGGCGACCGCCTGGGCCGCCGCCTGCCGGGAACGGGGCGTGGCGGTCGGCTGCTTCCGTCCGCCGTCCACACCGGACAGCCGCTCCCGGCTGCGGCTCACGGTCAGCGCCGGGGTGGACCGGGCCGGCTTCGACCGGGCCCTGGACGTGATCGTGGAGTGTGCGCCATGAGCCTCGGCGACGCCTGGACCGGGCCGGTGCTGGTGACCGGCACCGACACCGAGATCGGCAAGACGGTGGTGACCGCCGCCGTCGCCGCCGCCGCGCAGGCCGCCGGGCTGCGGGTCGCCGTGGTCAAGCCCGGCCAGACCGGTACGGCCACCGGCGAGCCCGGCGACGTCGACTCGGTGACCCGGCTGGCCGCCCCGCTCACCGGCCGGACGCTCGCCAGCTATCCCGACCCGCTCGCGCCGCTGGCCGCGGCCCGGGTGGCGGACCTGCCGCCGCTGGAGCTGTACAACGCCGTCGACGCGATCCGCGAGGAGGCGGACAAGCACGACCTGGTGCTGATCGAGGGCGCGGGCGGGCTGCTCGTACCGATGGGGTTGCGCCCGTCCGGCGAGCCGTGGACGGTGGCCGACCTCGCGGTGTCGCTCGGCGCGCCTGCGGTGGTGGTGGCGCGGGCCGGGCTCGGCACGCTCAACCACACCGCGCTGACGCTGGAGGCGCTGGAGAGGCGGGCCGTACCGGCCGGCGTGGTGATCGGCGCCTGGCCGGCCGAACCGGAGCTGGTGCACTGGCTCAACCTGTCCGAGCTGGTGCCGAACCTGCTCGGCGCGGTACCGGCCGGCGCGGGCGGGATGGACCCCGGTGTGTTCCGCCGGTCCGCTCCCGGGTGGCTCACCCCCGCCCTGTACGGCGTGCTCGACGACTGGCGCGCCTGGGCCGAGGAGTAAGGAAGGGCCCCTTATTAACGCCTCCGGTAGAGGAAGGGCCCCCTGTTAACACACGCAGGGCTCAGGCACGGCGGACCACGAACGCGTCGGGCATCCGGAACGTGAGGTTGTCCGGGCACCAGGGTGGACGGACCACAGTCACGTCGTCCAGCAGCGCGACGGCCTCGGCGACCACCACCGCCGCCTCCATCCGGGCCAGCTGCGCGCCGACGCAGCGGTGCGGCCCGGCGCCGAACGCCAGGTGCCGCCGCGAGCCGGGCTGCCCGGGACGGAACTCACCCGGCGCGCCGACCACCGACGGGTCGCGGCCGGCGCGGGCCAGCCAGGCCACCACGCTGGTGCCCGCCGCCACCGGCAGCTCGCCGAGCGTGGTGTCGACCGCCGCCACCCGCCGCCACGTGACGATCGGCGGCTCCAGCCGCAGCCCCTCCTCGACCACGTCGTCCACGGCGACCGTGCCCGCGCGCAGGCCGGCCCGTACCGCCGGTTCGCCGGACAGCCGGTGCAGCAGCAGGGTCAGGAACTGCGAGGTGGTCTCCTGGCCGGCGACCAGCAGGAAGAACAGCGCGCCGACGACCACGTCGGGGGAGTGCCCGGCGTCGCGCAGCCGCGCGGCGAGCCCGCCCCCGGTGGCGGCGAACTCGCGCAGCACGGTGTGGAACCGGCCCACCTCGGCGGCCAGCGCGAGCTGCCGGGCGGAGTCCAGCGGCGCCCAGAACAGCTCCAGCGCCGCCCGGGCGAAGTCCTTCACCGCGCCGACCGGCGCGTCCGGCAGCTCGACCAGCCGGGCCAGCACCAGCAGCGGCAGGTCGGCGGCGAGGCCCGCGTACAGGTCGACCGGGCGGCCCGCGTCCAGCGTCGCTGCCAGCCCGGCCACCCGCTCCCGGACCAGCCCGGTCAGCCATTGGCGCTGGGCGGCCACCCGGTGCGGGTGCAGCGCGTCGGCGACGATGCCGCGGATCTCCGGGTGGCTGGCGCCGCCGTTGTTCGCCAGCGTCGGCGGCAGCCGGAACCGGTGCCCGGCGAGCACCCGCAGCGCGGCCACCGGGATCGGCGTGACCGCGTCGAGCGCGTTGTCCGGCCGGAACGTCACCGGATCGGTGAGCACCCGGCGGACGAGCGCGTGCCGGGTCACCACCAGGTGCGGCACGCCGACGTGGTCGACAACTGTGGCCGCGTCGGGCCACTGTTCGTCGACGGACTCCCCCCAGCCCCGGAACAGCACGCGGTAACGCTAGCGGCGGGCGCCGGGCGGGTTCGGGTCCAGCTCCCACACGGTGGTGTGCTTCACCCGTACGCTCTCCAGCGCCTCGGACACCGGCACGTCGTACGCGGCCAGCTCGTGGAAGCGCTCGCGGGGCAGGAACGCCCGGCCCGGGTCGCCCACCAGCACCCGGACGCCGGCGCGGGCGGCCCGGAGCAGGAAGCGCAGCATCCGGCGGGCCATCGCCTCGCTGTAGAAGACGTCCCCGGCCAGCACCACCTCGGCGTCGCCCGCGTCGGTGTCGAGGATGTCGCCGAGTTCGGCGTCGACGCGTACCCCGTTGGCCTCGGCATTGAGCGCGACGGCCGCGACGGCCCGCTCGTCCACCTCGACCGCCCGGACGGCGGCCGCGCCGGCGCGGGCGGCGGCGATGGCGACCAGGCCGGAGCCGGAGGCCAGGTCGAGCACCCGGCGGCCGGCGACCACCTCGGGGTGGTCGGTGACGTAGCGGGCCAGGCCCTGCCCGCCGGCCCAGGCGAACGCCCAGAACGGCGGCGGCTGGGCGCTGCGGAACTCGCCCTCGGTCAGCTCCCACAGGCCGATCGGCTCGTCGGCCTGGTGCAGGCGCACCTCGGGTACGAACGCCACGGGGGCGAGGCGGGCGTGCAGCCGGACGAACGCGGCGGACAGCTCGGACACCGGAGAATTGTGTCCCACCCGCCGGCCGGGCCCGATCCCGGGCGTGTCGCGGCGGGGCCGTGACCGGTTCACCACGTTCGGTGAAATGGCCCCCGTGTTGTGGCGTTGGATGCGAACACGCCCGTCTACCGGCGTGCCCGGCGCGCTCCTAGCGTTGCCTGTGGACACGACCGAGGGTGAGGAGGCGTGGTGAGCGGGTGGCGGCACACGCTACGGATCGGACTGGTGCTGACCTTCGTGGCCGGGACCGGGTACGGGGGAGCCCTGCCCGCGCGGGCGGCGGCGGCCTTCTCCACCGAGTTGAGCGGTCTGCCGGACGAGTTCACCGCCGGGAACCGGGTGGAGACGCTGTCCGCCGTGGTGTCCCGCTCCGACGGGGGCGGCTGTGTCAAGGTGCGCTGGTCGATGTTGGTGCGGGTGCAGGGCCTGCGGCTGGACCAGCTCAAGGTGGACCGGGTGGAGGACAGCGGGTCGTTCCCGCTGGAGATCCGCACCGAGGGGGACACCGCCCGGCTCACCGACCGGCAACTCGACCCGGGTGTGCTCTGCCCGGGCCGGACCGTGACCGCCCGCTACCGGGTGGCGTTCGCCGAGGACGTCGCGCGCGGCCGGGTGAGTTTCGCCGCCGAGGCGTACGACCCGCAGTTGCGGCTGCTGGCCCGGCGGACCGCCTCACGTGAGGTGGTGGGGGAGGAGGCTTCGCCGACCCCGGCGCCCACCAGCGCGGAGCCCTCGGAGACGCCGAGCGAGGAGCCACCCACCGACGACCCGGTGACCGACGAGCCGACCGACGCGGCAGTGGTGGAGCCGCCGCCGCCCGGTGGTGTGGCCGGACGCCCGGTCGCGGACAGCGGCGGCTTCGGCCTCGTGCAGGCCGCTTTCCTGCTCGGCGGGCTGCTGCTGTTCCTCGGCGCCGGGTTGCTGCTGCGGATGCGCCGCCTGCTGCGCCCGGCCGCCGTCACCGAACCGGAAACCCTGCCACCGCCCTTCGAGCGCCCCCGCCCGACCTGGCCCTGACCGGCGGACCCGCCCGCGCGGGCCGGGGGCGGGGCCCGGTCAGTCGAGCTGACTGGGTTCGAGGCCCAGTTCGCGGGCGGCGACGAGGCGGATCCATTCGGCGATCTGGCGGCGCGTGATCACCCGCTCGTGCACCGCGAGCTGGACCGCGAGGCCGTCCATCACCGCGCTGATCCGCCAGGCCGCGCCGGCCGGGTCGGGGCAGTCGAACGTGCCCTCGGCGACCCCGTCCGTGATCAGCGCGGCCAGGTCCTGCCGCCACCGCAGGTCCAGCCGCCGGGAGAGCTTCTCCAGTTCCGGGGTACGCAGCGACTCCGCCCAGCCGTCGATGCGCATCGACCAGGAGGTGGCCCGGCCGGTCGGCGCGTACAGGCGCAGCATGCGGCGCAGCTTCGCCAGCGGCGGCGCGGAGGAGCGGAGCACCGCGTCGAGCTTGGCCAGGTCCTGCTCGACGGCGTACGCGAACGCCTGCGCGAGCAGTCGGTCCTTGGTGGCGAAGTGGTAGAACACGAGGGCCTGGCTCACCCCGGCGGCCTCCGCCACGTCGGCGGTGCGGGTGTTGGCGAGCCCTCGTTCCGCGATCACCTCACAGGCCGTACGCAGCAGCGCGTCCAGGCGGATCTCGGCGGCTCGTCTCGTCACGGCGTTACGGTAACCCATCCGCATGACCACGGGGAGTTACCGAAGCGGCTGGTCGGCGGGCGGGCAGTCGGATGCCGGACACTCGACGCGCCGGTCTGCTTCCGCAGGTGGGAGCGCTCGCCGGTGCTCTCGGACGGAAGCCACCCAGGCTCCTAGGAAGCCGAGGGGGAGCGGGGTCCGCCACCACCGGACGCGCCGGAAACGGAACCCGATTTGGCAACCGTTCCCGGGCTCGGCTAAAGTTCTCATCCGTCACCGGATAACACCGGGGGCGTGCGGACGTAGCGCAGCTGGTAGCGCATCACCTTGCCAAGGTGAGGGTCGCGGGTTCGAATCCCGTCGTCCGCTCGGAGATGCCGCCACGCAGTTCGGGGGCAACCTCGGTGGAGTGGCCGAGAGGCGAGGCAACGGCCTGCAAAGCCGTGTACACGGGTTCAAATCCCGTCTCCACCTCGCAGTAGACGAGGGCGATTGGCGCAGTGGGAGCGCGCTTCCTTGACACGGAAGAGGTCACTGGTTCAAACCCAGTATCGCCCACCAGCGGAAAGGCCGTGTCGATCATTCGACACGGCCTTTCTCGTCGCCATCGATCAGTCCAGTGCCGCGCCGCTGGCCATTGCCGCACCCGCGTGCCCCACCCAGACTGGCCCGGTGGACGATCAACAGACCCGAGCCCAGCGGTTCCGCGCCCTGCACCGGCCCGGTGACCCACTGATCCTGGCCAACGCCTGGGACGCGGTCAGCGCCCGGCTCGTCGCCGCGGCCGGCGCCCACGCGATCGCGACCACCAGCGCCGGCGTCGCCTGGAGTCGCGGCGCCCCCGACGGCGACCTGCTCGCCCGCGACACCGCCGTCGACGTCATCCGCCGCGTCGCCGACGCGGTCCGCCTTCCGGTCACCGCCGACATCGAATCCGGGTACGGCGACAACCCCGACCAGGTGGCCGAGACCGTCGCCGCCGTGCTCGCCGCCGGAGCCGTCGGCGTCAACGTCGAGGACGCCCGGCACGACGGCGGCGGTCCGCTGCGCCCGATCCACGAGCAGGTCGCCCGGCTCGCCGCGGTCCGGGCCGCCGCCGACCGCGCCGGCATCCCGCTGTACGTCAACGCCCGCGTCGACACGTACCTGCGGGGCGCCGGGGGCGTACCGGAGACGGTCGAGCGCGCCGAGGCGTACCTGGCCGCCGGCGCGGACGGGATCTTCGTACCCGGAACCGTGGAGCCGGAGACGGTGGCCGCGCTGACGGCGGCGATCCCGGCCCCGCTGAACGTGCTGGCCGGGCCGGGCGCGCCGCCGGTGGCCGAGCTGGCGCGACTCGGGGTGGCCCGGGTGAGCCTCGGCCCGGCGCTGGCCGAGACGGCGTACGCGGTGGTCCGGCGCGCGGCGGCGGAGGTGTTCGGCGCCGGGACGTACGAGGCGCTCGCCGGCGGGCTCGACTTCGGCGAGCTGAACGAGCTGATGCGCGACTGACCGGCCACGGGATCGACCTCGGGCGGGGGACCGGGTTGAATGTGCTGGTGGCCGTTGTCCCGCGTCCGAGCCGGCGGACGGCGACCGGCTGTCGACGGGATCACCACGGATGACGGCGGTCGTCCGCCCGGTGCGCGCGCTGCGGAGCCTGGCCGTCCTCACCGCCGCCACGGCGACCCTCGGCGTCGCGGCGCTCGCCGTCCTGGGCGCGGCCGGGCACGGCGGTTTCGCGAGCGACCCGGTCGGCGCCATTGCCCTCGCGACGGCAGCCGTGGTCACCGCGCTCGCCGCGCTCCGGCTCAGCCGGTCGGGTCACCGTGCCGCCGGCCGGCTGGCGGCCGGGCTCGCCGCGTCGCTGCTGGCGTATCTGGCGCTCGCCGTCGTCGCGGTGGCCGCCGTCGCGGCCGGACACCCGTGGGCCGGGCCGGCCGTCGCGGCGTGGAACTCGGCGTGGATCCCGCCGCTGGCACTCCTTCAGCTGACGGCCTCGGCCGCCGTCCGCACCGGCGACGCCGTCCCGTGGACGCACCGGCTCGTGGGCCTCACTCTGGGCGTGGCCACGCTCGTCAACGCGCTGCTGACCACGGCGACCCAGCCGTTCGCGGGGGTTCCGACGATCGCCGCGGAATCCTGGCGTACCGCGCTCGCGCCGGTCGGCGCCGCCGTCACCCTGCTGGCAGCGGTGGCGCTGTTCCTGCTCCCGGTGACGCTCTGGCGGGCCGCTCTCGGATCGCACCACGCCGTCCGGGCGCGACTCGGCGTGGCCGCGGCGGCCACCACCGCCGCGCCGCTGACAGTCGTCTTCTGCCTGCTGCTCGCCGTCGCCCGCACGCCCGGCGACGTCGAACCGTCGCTGGGCTCGGTCGCCTTCCTGGTGGCGCTGGCCGGGGCCGCCGTGTTCGCCGCCGCGTGCGCGGTCACCGCCGCCCGCGGCGCCACCGAGCCGCGCCGGGTCGGCGCCGTGGTGCGCGGCGCCGGCCTGGCCGCCGCGGCCCTGCTGGTGGTCGGCGTCGGCACACTCGTGGCCGCTCCCGGGACGTCCCTCGGCCCGACCTCGGTCGCCCTGGTCGTGTCGGCGCTGACCGTCGCCGTCGTCGGCGGGGCGTGGGCCGGCACCGGCCGGCTGTCGGCGCTGCTCACCGCCGCGCCGACAGCGCCGGTGACGCCGCGAGGCGGCGCAGAGGGTACGACGGGAGGCGGTGCGGCGGAGACGACGAACGTCATCGAGCCGGCGGCCCCGGCCAGGGCGGCGGTGGATGCCGCGGGCCCGGTGTCGGTCGGCGGGCTGACGGCGCGTGAACGGGAGGTGCTCGCCGCGCTCGCCGACGGCGCCAGCAACGCGGGGATCGCCGCGCAGCTGGTGGTCTCCGAGCGGACCGTCGACGCCCATCTGCGCGCGATCTTCGTCAAGCTCGACCTGACGCCCGGCGGCGCCACGAACCGTCGGGTGCGGGCCGCGCGGATCTGGCTGGAGCACGCCCGACAGTCGCATTGAGCAGGGATTTTCCGAAGATAGGTGCTGAGGCCGATGCCCGCGCGGGCGGTACCTCGGCACGGTGGGGCGACACCTGAATCGACGGAGGCTCTCACCGTGCCCGTACCGAAGTTGCGCCGTGCCGCGCTCGTCGCCCTTTTCGTCCTGCTCCTGGCGTCCCTGGCCGGACGGACCGTCTTCATGTTGTGGGAGCCGCCGTTCGACGGCGCGATCCACTACGACGACGTACGTGAGCTGGGGTCCGCGTACTGGCCGATGAACCTCTACCTGGGCGGGCCCGCGTACGCGGTGTCCTGGATCGCCGCGGCGGTGTTCATCGTCGGGCTGGCCCGGGGCCGCGCGGGCGTGCTGAACCTGGTGGGTGCCTTCCTGGCCGGCCTCGGCGGCGTGGTGTTCGCGCTGGCGATCACCGCGGAGGTGCTGCCGTTCGCCTACGCCGCCGATCCGGCGGTCGTGCCGGAGGCGCAGGGACGGGCGCTGTTCGACGTGTTCAACGACCAACTGGACGGGCTGCTCCCGGCCGTCCTCGGCAGCCAGGTGGCGATCGTCCTCGGCATGGTCCTGGCGCTCGTCGGGATCCTGATCGGCCGGACCATGCCGCGTCCGCTGGTCGTCGCCGCGCTCGTCTACGTGGTGGCGTTCGTGCTGGTGCCGCAGGACGCCGCTCGCGCGGTGGTCGTCGCGAGCTACCTGGCGCAGGTGGCGCTGGTGGCCGCGATCGGCTGGTACGGGCTGCGCGCCGCCACCGATGGTGCCGCTACCGACGGCGAGCGGGCATAGCAGACCGGACCGGCCGGATGTTCGATCCGGCCGGTCCGGTCCCGGGACCGATCAGCTCCGTCGGCCCCGCTCACGATCACATGGGCGGTGCGACGTCCCGGCGCTCCTCGACCCGGCGGTACTCCACCGGCTCGTCGGTGGTCGTGGCGACCACCTGACGGCGCCGGCCCCAGACCAGCGTGGTCATGATCAGGCCGAGGACGCCGGCCGCCATGAGGATCCAGCCGACGACGTCGAGGTCGACCCCGCCGACGCTGGCGTTGAGCGCGAACGTGAGGATCGCGCCGACCGCGATCAGGAAAATGCTCGTACCGATACCCACGACAGCCTCCTTCGGGGGGATGGTTGTGCTGTCACCGGCCTCAGTACCCCGGCGGTGAGCGGCGCAACCACACGGCCACCTGGCACGGCGGGGGTCTGCCGCACGGCGATCTTGGCATCGGGTAGAGTTCACCCCGTCGCCGGCGCGAACCGGCGGCACGCGGACGTAGCGCAGCTGGTAGCGCATCACCTTGCCAAGGTGAGGGTCGCGGGTTCGAATCCCGTCGTCCGCTCGCGATTGCCCGGGCGATTGGCGCAGTGGGAGCGCGCTTCCTTGACACGGAAGAGGTCACTGGTTCAAACCCAGTATCGCCCACCGAGAGTCACCACGCCGCCGGTCGACAGGCGGTCGTCTCCCACCGGACAGCCGGCACCGGCTACATCGGTCTCCCAGGTCCACCGTGCGGATTATTCTGCCGCCGCCACCGCGCGTGTCACTGTGAGGCCCGATGCGCAGGGAGGCGGTCACATGGCAACGATCGAGCGGGGACGGTGGCGGCGGACGGCCGCACGATTAGGGGTGGCGACTGTCGTCGCGGCGGCCGGGGTGACGGTATCGGCCGCGCCCGCGCAGGCCACCGCGACGCGGACGGTGGCGTTCTACAGCATGGACGAGCCGGCGTCGTCGTCGACGGTGCTGACCGACTACAGCGGCAACGGCCGCCACGGCACGATCGGCGGTGAGGTGGTCACCGGCGCGCTCTACGCCGGGGCGACCGGCCACCGCTTCGCCACGCACCTGCCCACCGACAAGGAGTACGTCCCGGGCCACGTCGACCTGGTGCCGCACACCACCGACTTCAACCCGGACGCCGGGGACTTCTCGGTGACCATCCGTTACCGGACCACGTACTCCTTCGGCAACATCCTCCAGAAGGGACAGGGCAACACGGTCGGCGGCTACTGGAAGTTCGAGGCCCCGAACGGCAAGCCGAAGTGCCTGTTCCGGGGCGCGGACGGCGCCTCCCGTACCGGCTACACCGACGTGCCGATCTCCGACGGCCAGTGGCACACGATCACCTGCAACCGCACCTCCGCGTACGTGGAGATGTACGTCGACGGCGTGCGGACCAGCCGCCTCAACGGGCCGACCGGCACCATCGCGAACACCTGGCCGCTGTCCGTCGGCGGCAAGAGCCAGTGCGACGGTACGAAGGTCACCTGCGACTACTTCGCCGGCGACATCGACTACGTGAAGATCCTGAAGGGATCGGGCGGCCCCGCGAACCAGGCGCCGGTGGCCGCGTTGACGCCCACCTGCTCCGGGCTGGTGTGCACGTTCACCGGCGCGGGTTCCACCGACGCCGACGGCGCGATCCAGGACCACAGCTGGAACTTCGGCGACGGCGACACCACCGGCACCGCCTCCGTACCGACCACGTCCCACACGTACGCGGCGGCCGGCACCTACCCGGTCACGCTCACCGTCACCGACGACCGGGGCGCCACCGGCACCGCGACCGTCGAGGTGACTGTCGAGCCCGTACCGGAGCGGATCTCGTTCGTCGGCCAGGCCACCGCGAACGCCAACTGGACCAGCCACACCGTGACCGTTCCGGCGGGCGTGCAGGCCGGTGACATGTTGCTGCTCCTGCTCAGCCAGAACACGCACACCGGCACCGGCGAGCCGACCGGCGTGACCGGCTGGAGCAGGCTCGACCGCCTCGACGGCGGCTTCGCCACCACCACCGCCTGGTGGAAGACCGCGAGCGCCGGTGATGCGGGCACTGCGGTCCGGGTGACACTGGACGGTCAGGCGAAGGGCAACCTGGTGCTGGCCGCGTACCGGGGGGTCGCGCCCGGGGCGCCGGTCTTCACCCGGGCCACCGATCCGGCGAGCACCGCCACCCGCATCACCCCGTACGCGCCGGTGACCGCGGCGCAGAGCTGGGCCGTGTCGTACTGGCTGCACGGCGACAGCACCTCCACCGCGCTCACCCCGCCGGCCGGCGTGGCGGTGCGCAGCAACACCTCGCAGACCGGGGGCGGACGGGTGACCGGCCTGCTCGCCGACTCGGCGAGCAGCGTGCCGACCGGCAGCTACGGCGGGCTCACCGCCACCGGCGCCGCGGCCAGCACGACCACCACCACGTGGACGTTCGTCCTGCCCCCGGCCTGACCCATCGGGTACGCGAAAAGGCCGGCACCCCGTTGGTTCGGGGTGCCGGCCTTCACGTTTTGTCTTACTTGTTCCAGTGCTTGGCGACGAGGTCGGCGGCCTGCTGTTCCCACTGGGCGTAGTGGTCCGGGTAGGCGGAGACCTGGACGGTCTGGGCGGCCTTGGTCAGGGGCATGTCCTGCCAGCCGTCGACCTGCTTGAGGCCCTTCAGGAACGCGGTGGTGGAGTATTCGGGGTCGGTGATCTGCTCGACCGTGCCCCAACCGCTGGAGGGGCGCTGCTGGAACAGGCCCTGCGAGTCGTGGTCGTTGCGGTCACCGAGGTGGCCGAGGTTCTCCAGCTTCGACTCCTGCAGGGCGGTAGCGATCGACACGACCGCGGCGCGTTCGTCCATGCCGGCCTTCTTCGTGGCGGCGATGATGGCCTTGACGTTGGCGGTCTGCTCGTCGTTGAGGTCGATGCGGGACTGGTCGCCCTGCACGCCGTGCGGGATCAGCTTGTCACCCTGCACGGTGGCGGTGACCGGCTTGGCGGCGTGGGTGGTGTCAACGGCGTGGGCGGCGACCGGGCCGGCGAACACGCCACCGGTGAAAGCCAGGCCAGCAATACCCAGGATGCTCTTACGCAGAATCGTGTTCATGATGGGGGCTCCGTTCGGGGGTCGACGCACCCGTGGGGGACGGGATACGTGGGCACCGTCAGGCGCTCAAAAGTCTCAGGGGTCTCGGGCTGCTCGCGGAGGGCGGGGGGCCTTCACGCGGCGCCGGAAGGATGTCCAACGACCGTCGACCCGGCATCATTCCCGGGGGCCTCACACCACCCGGGCGCGGGTTCACGTCGTCGGAACCAGGCTCAACGACCCGCAGGCCGTGTTCCCTCAGCCGACCGCTCGGGGGCGGTCCTGCTCGGTCGTTCACCCGATTACAACGCCCCGCACCCGCCCACGATTCCGCCACCAGAGTGCCGCCCACCACCCCCGAACCCGACACCCCGCCCACCACCGACCAGACACACCCACCCCACCCGGCACCTCGCTCTGCACAGGTGATCAAGGAGTTTGCGGCCCTTTCCGGCACCCACGAGCACACAAACTCCTTGATCACCGCGATCTTGGAGTTGTGGCGCCTCACGAACGATGTCAAGCCGGGCATCCTGGGCACCACAACTCCAAGATCGAACAAGCCCTCCCCAGGCACCCCGCCATCGGTTGATCATGAGGTTGGCGGCGACAAACCGGACACCAAGTGCCGTCAACTTCATGATCGACGCCCTTGGGGCGGCTCGCGCGGGGCGGGGTGGGGCCGGATCGGACCGAAGGGCGGCGTAGTGCCGCGTCGATCTTGCAGGTGCAGCCCTTCGGGTGTCCCCGTTTGCGCGTTATGCGGGGTACCGAAGTGCAAGATCGCGGAGGACTGGGGCGAGGGCTGTTTGAGAGGGCTCGGAAATCGCCGTGGTCTTGGGCGGGTGCGCCGATCTTGGAGTTGTGGTGCCTTGCGAAGGGTGTCAACCGGGCATACTGGGCACCATTACTCCAAGATCGGCGGACAAAGACATGCGCCGCCGCCCCGTCCGGGCCGAGCTGCCCTCGGACCGGGTTCTGCCGCTGGCAGATCCGCTCACCGTGAACAAGGGGCGCCATGGCCGGCGGGCGGCGGCAGGCTGGGACGCATGCGACTGCTGATGCTGGGTGGTACGGGCTTTGTCGGTGGTGCCGTGGTGGCCGAGGCGGTACGCCGCGACTGGCAGGTGACAGTGTTCAACCGGGGCGTACACGGGCAGGCGCCGCCCGGCGTACACCGGTTGCGGGGTGACCGGACGGCGCCGGACGGGCTGGCCGCGCTGGCCGGCGGCGAGTGGGATCTGGTGGTGGACACCTGGGACGGCGCGCCCCGGGTGGTCCGGGACGCGGCGTCGGCGCTCGTCGGCGCGGTGCCGCACTACGTCTACGTGTCCAGCGGCTCGGTGTACGCGCCACCCGTCGAGCTCGGCACCGGCGAGGAGGCGCCGACGGTGGCGGCGGACCCGGACGCCGACGACGGCGACTACCCGGAGAACAAGGCGGGCGGGGAACTCGCCGCCACGCGGGTGTTCGGTGACCGGGCGCTGCTCGTGCGCGCCGGGCTGATCCTCGGGCCGGGGGAGGACATCGGGCGGCTGCCGTGGTGGCTGAACCGGATCGCCCGGGGCGGGGACGTGCTGGCGCCCGGGCCGCGTGACCTGCCGATCCAGTACGTGGACGTCCGTGACCTGGCGACCTGGCTGCTGGACCGGGGTGCCGAGGGCGTCGGCGGGGCGTACAACGTGATCGGTCGGACCGGGCACGCGACGATGGGTGAGCTGCTCGACGCGGCGGTGGCGGCGACCGGGTCGGGCGCGACGCTGCGGTGGACGCCGCCGGAGCCGATCCTGGCGGCCGGGGTGGTGCCGTGGAACGACCTGCCGGTCTGGGTGCCGCAGGGGCACGAGTACCGGTGGTTGCAGGAGCGGAACGTCGAGCGGGCGTACGCGGCGGGGCTGGTGTGCCGGCCGGTGACCGAGACGGTCGCCGACACCTGGCGGTGGCTGCGCGAGGTGGGGCAGGTGCCGGCCCGGGCGGGGCGGCCCACGCGCGCGCCGGTCGGCCTGGCGCCGGAGCGGGAGGCCACCCTGCTGGCCTCGCTCCCGGCCTGAGCCAGCGCCGGAGCCCGGAGCCGGCACAAGGGCCGTGCGGCCGGCCTGACCCGCGGAGGGGTTCGGGTCAGGCCGGCACGACCGGCAGGTCGAGCACTTCCTCGACCGGGCGACGCGGGGTGGCGCGGCCCGGCTGGCCGTACCCGATCCGCATCACCATCTGCGGGGTGCCGAACCGGCCCAGCGACATCCGCAGCGCCTCCCGGGCGGCCGGCACCTCGATCGGCTGGGACAGCATCGACGCGCTGAGCCCGGCGTCGGTGGCGGTGAGCAGCACCCGCTGCAACGCCTGCCCGGCGAGGATCTGGTCGGCGGAGGTGTTGCCGGCCGAGCCGAGCACCGCGACGAGCGGCTCCGGCTCGAAGTCGCGGCCGGGGGCGCGGTTGCGGCCGCCGAAACCGCGCTGGGGAAGCAGGTCCTGCGGCTCGCTCTGCGGTCCGCCGGCGCCGGAGGGCACGCCGTCCGGGGCCGGCTCGGAGCGGATCCACTCGGCCCGCTCGGCCACGTACGCGGGGTCGCGTTCCAGCACCCGGTGGGCGCTGCGGGCGACCTCGGCGACCGCGTTCACCGCGCTGGTGCCGATCACCAGCTCCAGCCAGCACTGCTCGGCCCGGGCCGCCTCGCCGAGCCGCCAGCGGGCCTCGGCCGGCACCGGGTCCGGCCAGAACGGCGCGCGGTTGCTGAACCGGCGGTTGATCGCCCCGTACAGGCTCTGCTCGGTCGGGGTGGGGCGGCGCGGCACGTCCGGCACGAGCCGGGCCACGACGTCCGGGTCGGAGGGGTACGGGCGCAGCCGCACCGTGGCCGGGGTGCCCGCCACGGCGAGCGCGAGCCGCAGGTTGAACAGCGCCGCGCCGGCCGCCATGCGCGCGCCCCAGCCGGTCGGGTCGGTGGCGGGCAGGCCGCGCAGCGGGTCGACGGACACCTCGATGCCGCCGTCGACCACCCGGAACCGCCACGGCTGGGTGTTGTGCAGCGACGGCGCCCGGACCGCGTCGGCGACCGCGGCCCGCAGGTCCGCGGTGGTGTATTCGGTCGTCATGGTGGTGCTTCCTCTCGTGCGGCGCCGGCTCCCCCGTCCGGTACACCACTACGGTGCGTCAGCGGGCGGCGCGGTGAGCAGGGCCGGAGGTCCCCACCTGGGCCCGGCCGTCGGTCCCGGCCGGCGCGTGCAGGACGGGACTTTCGACCCGTGCTACTGACGCGGGAAAGCGGGTAGAAAGGACTGATGATCCGGGTGTTCCTGCTCGACGACCACGAGGTCGTCCGTCGTGGCCTTGCCGACCTGCTGCAGAGCAGCGGCGACATCGAGGTGGTCGGCGAGTCCGGCCTGGCCCAGGAGGCGGCGCGCCGCATCCCCGCGCTGCGCCCCGACGTGGCGATCCTCGACGCCCGGCTGCCCGACGGCAACGGCATCGACGTGTGCCGGGACGTCCGCGCCGTGGACTCCTCGATCAAGGGGTTGATCCTCACCTCGTACGAGGACGACGAGGCGCTGTTCGCGGCGATCATGGCGGGCGCCGCCGGGTACGTGCTCAAGCAGATCCGCGGCACCGACCTGGTGGACGCGGTCCGCCGGGTGGCGGCCGGGCAGTCCCTGCTCGACCCGGCGATCACCACCCGCGTGCTGGAGCGCATCCGCAGCGGCGTGGAGCAGCCCCGGGAGCTGAAGTCGCTCACCGAGCAGGAGCGGCGGATCCTGGAGTACGTGGCGGAGGGGCTCACCAACCGGGAGATCGCCGGGAAGATGTTCCTGGCCGAGAAGACGGTGAAGAACTACGTCTCCAGCGTGCTGGCGAAGCTCGGTCTGGAGCGGCGCACCCAGGCGGCGGTGCTGGCGACCCGGCTGCTCGGCAAGAACACCTGACGCCGCCTCAGCCGAGCGGGACGCTCCAGCGCACCTCGGTGCCGCGCGGCTCGGCCCGGCGCAGCGAGAACTCGCCGCCCAGCCGCTCGGCCCGCTCCCGCAGGTTGACCAGACCGCTGCGGGCCGCCTCCGGGTCGCAGCCGATCCCGTCGTCGGTGACGGTGATCTCGACCCGGCCGGAGTCGACGCGTACGCGCACCGACACCCGGTCGGCCTGCGCGTGGCGTACCGCGTTGGACAGCGCCTCGCGCAGCACGGCGGTGAGTTCTCCGCGCAGCTCGTCCGGGACGGCGCTGTCGATCGGGCCGACCAGTTCCAGGTCGGGCCGGTAGCCGAGCGACTCGGCGGCCACTTCGATGGCCTCGCGGATCTCGGTGCGCAGCGCCGCGCTCATCGGGGTACGCAGCTCGAAGATGGTGCGGCGGATGTCGCGGATGGTGGCGTCCAGGTCGTCGACCGCCTGGTTGATCCGCTTGGCGGCCTCGGGGCGGGCGTTCATCGCGCCGCTCTGCAGTTGCAGGCCGGTGGCGAACAGCCGCTGGATCACCACGTCGTGCAGGTCGCGGGCGATGCGTTCGCGGTCCTCCAGGACCACCAGCAGTTCCCGCTCCTCCTGCCCGCGGGCCCGTTCCATGGCCAGCGCGGCCTGCCCGGCGAAGCTGGCCAGCAGCGCGAGGTCGTCGTCGGCGGCGGGGCCGTGGTCGGGCCGGTAGCCGATCACCAGGACGCCGTGCAGCGTGTCGGCGGCGGCGAGGGGGGAGACCACTGCCGGGCCGGCGACCACGGGCCGGGGCCAGGGCGCCGCGGCGGCCAGGTTCTCCACCTGGTCGTGCCGGCCCGACGTGGCGGACGCGGCGAAGCTGGTCTCGGCGGCCGGCAGCACCGCGCCGACCAGTTCCCGGGTGACCGGGTCGGCGCCGTCGACCACCTCGACGGTGAACTGCGCCTCGTCCTCGTCGTAGAGCAGCACCAGCGCCAGCTCGGCCTCGGCGACCTCGCGGGCGCGGCGGGCCACCAGGGTCAGCGCGTCGGTGCGGCGTACCTCGCCGAGCAGCACCGAGGTGATCTCGGCGGCGGCGGCGAGCCAGCGTTCGCGCCGGTGCGCCAGCGCGTAGAGGCGGGCGTTCTCGATCGCCACGCCGGCCGCGGCGGCGAGCGCCACCACGATCTCCTCGTCGTCCTCGGTGAACTCGGCGGCGCCCTGCTTCTCGGCCAGGTAGAGATTGCCCCAGACGTGGTCACGGATGCGCACCGGCACGCCGAGGAAGCTGTGCATCGGCGGGTGGTGCGGCGGGAAGCCGTACGAGTTGGGGTGCTTGGTGATGTCCGGCATGCGTACCGGCTTCGGCTCGTCGATGAGCAGGCCCAGCACGCCGCGGCCGTGCGGCAGCTCGCCGATCTTCGCGTGCAGCTCGGGGCTGATGCCGTGGACGATGAAGTCGTGCAGCATCCGGTCGGGGCCGATCACGCCCAGCGCGCCGTAGCGGGCGCCGGCCAGTTCGCACGCCGACTGCACGATCCGCTGCAGCGTGCTGCGCAGGTCGAGGTCGGAACCGATGCCGACGACGGCGTCCAGCAGCGCCCGGAGCCGCTCCCGGCTGGTCACCACCTCGCCGACGCGGTCGAGCATCTCCTGGAGCAGTTCGTCCAGGCGGACGCGGGACAGCGGGGTCAGCCCGAGCGACGGCGCGACGTGCTCGTGCTGGGGCTGGGGTGCGGCGGCCACCGGGCGATGGTATCGCCCGGCGGCCGCCCTGATCGAGACCGGTCAGGTGAGCCGGTCGCGGACTGCCGAGGTGTCGACGGTCTGGGTGACGTCCAGCCGGGGGGTGTGCGGCGGGCCGGCGTGGTTCGGGTCGGCCACACCCAGCCGCATGCTGATGTACGGGAACCCCAGGCCGGCGAGCATCTGCCGTAGCACCTCGCGGGTGCCTTCGACCTCCACCACGCCGGACAGCGGCACCAGCGACACCCCGTGCCGGGTGGCGGTGAGCCAGGCGGCGGAAAGCGCCTCACCGGCGCGCAGCCAGCTCATCAGCTCGTCGTCGGCGCCCCAGAGGATCCCGTACACGGCGGTCTTGTCGTGGCCGGGCCCGATCGGCAGCGAGCCGGCGCGGCCGAAGTCGCGGGCCGGAACGGTCGTCTGCGGGGCCTGGTCGGGCAGCACCTCCGGCGGCAGCCCGGTGCCGGTGCCGGCCCGGCTGGTCCAGTACGCCAGTTCCTCGCGCAGCTCCGGGCTGTCGGCCTCGACGGCGGCGGCCTGCTGGGCGGCGCCGGCGAGCTGGATCTTCTGGGTGTCGTCGAGCAGTTGCAGGTTCACGCCTTCCAGCGTGGCCGCCCGCTCGATGTCGTCGAGCGCGGCGGTGGGGATCGGCTCGTCGCTGACCGGCCGCCGGTCGGTGTGCCGCACCTGCATGCACTGCACGACGCGCATGGCGTCGGGGTCGGCGCCGGTGTGCTTCAGGGTGGTGATCCGGGCCAGCAGGTCGGGTTCGGCCGGGTCGGGCAGCCGCTCCACCACCGGGGTCCAGCCCTCGGCGGCCAGCGCCACCCGGGCGTGGTGCAGCGCGGCGCCGCAGCTCACCACCAGCAGGTGACCCTCCGGGTCCATGGCGCTGAGGTGCCGTTCGCGTACCACCCGCAGCTCCAGCGCGTCGGGCAGGACAGTCCAGTGCCACGGCTGCGTGTTGTGCACCGAGGGAGCGTGGCCGGCCATTCCGGCGGCCTCCGCGAGCGCGGTGGTCAACGGGCGATCGCCGGCCGGCGTCTCGTGGCTCATCGTCACGACCTTTCCTGTTTTCCCCATCGTGCCCCACGCCCGGGTGGGGACGCCGTTCCATCCCCCGGATTACCCGTGTCGGCCCGCCCGCCCCACGTCCGGCTGAGACGATCCACACGTGGGAAGCGAACCACGCGAGTGCGTACCCGAGCAGCCGGCCCGTGCCCGGCGGTGGGCGTGGGCCGAGTGGGCGCCGCTGGTGCTGCTCACCGCGGCCGTGCTGGCCGGGGCGGCGCTGTGGTTCGTGGGCGCGCACGACGCCGCCCGGCTGGTCTGGGCGGCGGTCACGGTGGTCGCGCTCGTCCCGGCCGCCTGGACCACGCTGCGCCAGCTCTGGCTGCGGCAGTTCGGCGTGGACGTCATCGCGGTGCTGGCGCTGCTCGGCGCGCTGCTGGTGCGGGAGTTCCTGGCCGGCGCCGTGATCGCGGTGATGGTCGCGACCGGGCGGGCGCTGGAGGAGTACGCCCAGCGCCGCGCCACCCGTGACCTGCGGGCGCTGCTGGAACGCGCGCCCCGGCAGGCGCGGCGGCGGACCCCGGACGGCGGGATCGAGGTGGTGCCGCTGGACCGCGTCGAGGTGGGGGACCGCCTCGTGGTCGGGCCGGGCGACGTGGTGCCTGTCGACGGTGTGGTCGAGGAGGCGGCCACGCTCGACGAGTCGGTGGTCACCGGCGAGTCGCAGCTGGTCACCCGCGCGGCGGGCGACGAGGTCGCCAGCGGCGTGGTCAACGCGGGCGCCGGGTTCGGGCTGCGGGCCCGCCGCAACGCGGCGGAGAGCACCTACGCCGGCATCGTCCGCCTGGCCGGGGAGGCCACCGCCCGCAAGGCGCCGATGGTACGGCTCGCCGACCGGTACGCCGCCGCGTTCGTGCCGTTCACGCTGGTGCTGGCGGGGCTGGCATGGCTGCTGTCCGGCGAGTTCACCAGGGCGGTGGCGGTGCTCGTGGTGGCCACCCCGTGCCCGCTGCTGCTGGCGACCCCGATCGCCGTGGTGTCCGGCCTGTCCCGGGTGGCCCGGCGCGGCGTGCTGGTGCGTGACGGTGGCTCGCTGGAGCAGCTCGGCCGCGCTCGTACGCTGCTGCTGGACAAGACCGGGACGCTCACCGCCGGGCGGCCCCGGGCGGCCGAGGTGGTGGTGGCGCCGGGCGGCGACCGGGACGAGGTGCTGCGGCTGGCCGCCTCGGTCGAGCAGCTCTCCCCGCACGTGCTGGCCGCCGCGCTGGTCCGGCAGGCCCGCGAGCGCGGGCTGGCGCTGGCCGAGCCGACCGATGTCACCGAGGAGCCGGGGCACGGCGTGAGCGGGCGCGTCGACGGGCGGACGGTGCACGTCGGGCAGTTCGCGGGTGAGCCGCCGGAGTGGGTGGGCCGGCTCGGTGAGCGCGCCGAACGGGCCGGGCGCTCCGCGGTCTGGGTCAGCGACGACCACGGCCCGCTGGGCGCGATCCTGCTGGAGGACCCGGTGCGCCCGGACGCCCGGCGGACCGTGCGGCGGCTGCGCGAGGCGGGCCTGACCCGGCTGGTCATGGTGACCGGCGACCGTCCGGGCACGGCCCGCCAGGTGGCGCAGATCGTGGGCGTGGACGACGTGATCGCGCGCTGCTCGCCGCAGGAGAAGGCCGAGCGGGTACGCGAGGAGTCGGCGCACGCGGTGACAGTGATGGTCGGCGACGGCGTGAACGACGCGCCCGCGCTGGCCGAGGCGCACGTCGGGGTGGCGATGGGCGCGACCGGGGCGACCGCCTCGGCCGACGTGGCCGACGCGGTGCTCACCGTGGACCGCCTGGACCGGCTCGCGGACGCGGTCGAGATCGCCCGGTACGCCCGCCGCATCGCGGTGCAGAGCGCCACCGTCGGGATGGGCCTGGCGGTGCTGGCGATGCTGGTGGCGGCCGCGGGCCGGCTGCCCCCGGTGGCCGGCGCGTTCCTGCAGGAGGGCATCGACGTCCTGGTGATCCTCAATGCGCTGCGCGCGCTCGGCGGTGGCCTGCGGCGGCGGGACCTGCCCCCGCACACGGCGGAGCTGATCGACAGGTACGCGGGCGAGCACGGTGGCATCCGGGACGTGCTGGCCCGGCTGCGGGACACCGCCGACATGGTGGCGACCCGACCGGACGACCCGGCGTGCCTGCCGGCGCTGCGGGAGGTGCACCGGCGTCTGGTCGACGAGGTGCTGCCGCACGAGGCGGCCGAGGACCGGCAGCTGTACCCGGCGCTGGCCGGGCCGCTCGGCAGCGACGAGGCGACCTCCACGATGAGCCGGGCGCACGTGGAGATCGTGCGGCTGGTGGAGCGGATCGGCGGGCATCTCACGGCGCAGCCGGACGGGCGGCTGCGCCGTGACGAGGTGCCCGATTTGCTCGCCGCGCTCTACGGCCTGGACGCGGTGTTGCGCCTGCACCTGGCGCAGGAGGAGGAGGACTACTTCTCGCTCAACCCGGAGGAGGGCTCCACCGCGTCCGGCCGCTGAGGGTGGTCAGCGCTCGCGTACCACGGCGACCGGGCAGTGCGAGTGCTGGATGAGCTGCTGGCTGACCGAGCCGAGCAGCATGCCGCGCAACCCGCCGCGGCCCCGGCTGCCGACCACCACGAGCTGCGCCGACCGGCTCGCCTCCACCAGCAGCGCCGACGGGCTGCCGGGAACGGCCTCGACCTCCATCGGCACGTCGGGGAAGCTCTCCCGCCAGGTGGCCAGCTCCGCCTCGGCGGCGGCCCGCTCGGCGGCGGCGGTCTCCTCCGGGTCGAAGCCCGGCGGCACCCACCTGTCGCCGGGCGGCTCCCAGGCCCGCAGCACCCGCAGCGGCACGTCCCGCTGGGCGGCCCGCTCGACGGCGAAGCCGAGCGCCCGCAGCGCCGTCTCCGAGCCGTCCGAGCCGACCACCACCGGCCCGGACGTGGCGGCCTGACCGTCGCGGACCACCACCACCGGGCAGTGGGCGTGCGCTGTCACCGAGACCGCTGTGGAGCCGGCGAGCAGCCCGCCGAAGCCGCCGTGGCCCCGGCTGCCGAGCACCAGCATCCCGGCCTCGGCGGACCGTTCCTGCAGCACCAGCGCGGGCGGGCCGTCGAACACCTCGCCGTGCACGGTGAGGCCGGGCCGGTCGGCGGCGGCGTCCGCCGCCGCCTTGCGGACCAGTTCCTCGACCTGCCGGCGGGCGGCCTCGTCCGGCCACACCCCCGGGGCCACCCCGGGACCGATCCAGCCGGTCACCGTCAACCACTCGAAGACGTACGCCAGCCGCACCGGCCGGCCCGAGCGGCCCGCCTCGTCCAGCGCCCAGTTCAGGGCGACAGCCGCGTCAGGGGAGCCGTCGTAGCCGACGAGGATCTCCTCGTTCATTCGCCACTCCTTACCGCCGGATCGTTCTCGCGGACCCAGCGCCACTCGGCGACGCGGGGGTCGTCCTCGCCGTAGCGCCGGGTGTAGTCGCGGCAGGACTGGCGGGCGTCCACCATGTCCTGACGCAGGTGCGCGGCCCGCGACCGCAGCCCCGGTACCCGGTCGATCACGTCGATGACCAGGTGGAAGCGGTCCAGGTCGTTGAGCATCACCATGTCGAACGGCGTCGTGGTGGTGCCCTCCTCCTTGTAGCCGCGTACGTGCAGGTTCTCGTGGTTGGTCCGGCGGTAGGTGAGCCGGTGGATCAGCCACGGGTAGCCGTGGTAGGCGAAGATCACCGGCTTGTCGCGGGTGAAGATGGTGTCGAACTCGTTGTCCGGCAGACCGTGCGGGTGCTCCGACGGCGGTTGCAGGCGCATCAGGTCGACCACGTTGACCACCCGCACCTTCAGGTCCGGCAGGTGCCGGCGCAGCAGGTCGACAGCGGCGAGCGTCTCCAGCGTCGGCACGTCGCCGGCGCAGGCGAGCACCACGTCCGGCTCGACGCCGTCGTCGGTGCTGGCCCAGTCCCAGATGCCCAGGCCGCGGCGGCAGTGCTGGATCGCCTCGTCCATGGTCAGCCAGTTCGGTGCGGGCTGCTTGCCGGCCACCACCACGTTGATGTACTGCCGGCTGCGCAGACAGTGGTCCATGGTGGACAGCAGCGTGTTGCCGTCCGGCGGCAGGTAGACGCGGACCACCTCGGCCTTCTTGTTCATCACGTGGTCGATGAAGCCCGGGTCCTGGTGCGAGAAGCCGTTGTGGTCCTGCCGCCACACGTGGCTGGACAGCAGGTAGTTCAGCGAGGCCACCGGCTCCCGCCACGGGATACCCCGGGTCACCTTCAGCCACTTGGCGTGCTGGTTGACCATCGAGTCGACGATGTGGATGAACGCCTCGTAGCTGGTGAAGATGCCGTGCCGGCCGGTCAGCAGGTAGCCCTCCAGCCAGCCCTGGCACAGGTGCTCGGAGAGCACCTCCATCACCCGGCCGTCGGGGGAGAGATGGTCGTCACCGGGCACCTCCGCGCCGATGAACGCGCGGCCGGTCACCTCGAACGCCGCGCCGAGCCGGTTCGAGGCGACCTCGTCCGGGCCGAACAGGCGGAACGTCTCCGGGTTACGCGCGATCACGTCGCGGACCCAGGGGCCGAGCACACCGGTCGCGCCGGCCATCGGCTCGCCCGGCGTCGGCACGTCTACCGCGTAGTCGCGGAAGTCGGGCAGCTCCAGGTTACGCAGCAGCCGGCCGCCGTTGGCCACCGGGTTCGCGCTCATCCGGCGGTCACCGGTCGGCGGCAGGTCGGCCACCTCGGCGACCGGGCCGCCGGTGGCGTCGAACAGCTCCTCCGGGCGGTAGCTGCGCAGCCAGCGCTCCAGCTCGGCCAGGTGCTCCGGGTTGTCCCGGACGCCGGAGATCGGCACCTGGTGGGCGCGGAACGTGCCCTCGACCTGCTTGCCGTCGACCCGGGACGGCCCGGTCCAGCCCTTCGGCGTACGCAGGACGATCATCGGCCAGCGCGGGCGTTCCACGCGCTCACCGGAGCGGGCGCGGCGCTGGATCTCGCCGATCTCGTCGACCGCCCGGTCCAGCGTGGCGGCGAGCGACTGGTGCACTGTCGCCGGGTCGTCGCCCTCCACCACGTACGGCTGGTAGCCGAAGCCGCGCATCATCTCGCGCAGATCCGCACGGGGGATCCGGTCCAGCACGGTCGGGTTGGCGATCTTGTAGCCGTTGAGGTGCAGGATCGGCAGCACCGCGCCGTCGCGGGCCGGGTTGAGGAACACGTTCGACAGCCAGCTCCCGGCCAGCGGGCCGGTCTCCGCCTCGCCGTCGCCGATCACGCAGGCCACCAGCAGGTCCGGGTTGTCGAACGCGGCGCCGTACGCGTGGCTCAGCGCGTACCCCAGCTCGCCGCCCTCGTGGATCGAACCCGGCACCTCCGGCGCCACGTGGCTCGGGATCCCGCCCGGGAAGGAGAACTGGCGGAACAGCCGCTGCATGCCGGTCTCGTCGCGGGGGATGTGGTGGTACAGCTCGCTGTAGGTGCCCTCCAGCCAGGTGTTCGCGACCAGCGCCGGGCCGCCGTGGCCGGGACCGGTGACGAAGATGGCGGACAGGTCCCGGTCGACGATGACCCGGTTGAGGTGCGTGTAGAGCAGGTTGAGCCCGGGGCTGGTGCCCCAGTGGCCCAGCAGGCGCGGCTTGACGTGCTCGGGTCTGAGCGGTTCGCGCAGCAGCGGATTGTCGAGCAGGTAGATCTGGCCGACGGTCAGGTAGTTCGCCGCCCGCCAGTAGGCGTCCAGCCGGCGCAACTCGTCCTCGGTCAGGGGGCTGTGCAGGTTCACCGCGGTGTCCATGCTGCCTTAGCCTCTCGTGGCTCGGGATCTGCTGCCACTCGGGGACCACGTCTTCTTCCCCGGCGGGTTCAGCTTCGCCCCGGTCCGGGGCCGCCGGTCAGGGCCGTAGGTCCCGCCTCGGGTGGGCGTCACGATCCGTCCCCGGCGCCCGTGTCGAGTCCCCGTACGACGATCAGCGGGGCCGGCGAATGGTAGAGCAGGGACTGGCTGACCGCGCCCAGAGTCGACCGTACCGGCCCGTCGCCGCGGGCGGCGACGACTGCGAGCTGCGCCGCGCGGGACCGGTCGAGCAGGACGGATGTCGGCTCACCGTGGACGGTGAGGCAGTCGGTGGTGACCCGGGGGTGCCGGACGGCGTGCCGGTTCACCGCCTCCTCCAGCAGCCCGTCGTCGCCGTCGCCGCACCCGGGCTCGATCACCCGGACGGCGAGCAGGCGGGCGCCGCGGCTCTCCGCGCAGTCGAAGGCGTATCCGAGTGCGGCGCGGGAGCTGGCCGACCCGTCGAAGCCGACGACCAACGGTCCGGGCGGGGCCGGCTCGGCGCGGCCGACAAGCACCGGGCAGCCCGCCCGGGCGGCCACCTCCACGGCCGGCGTGTCGGTGGGTACCGAGTGCGGGCGGGTCGACATGCCGCCGTCACCGAGCGCGATCAGGAACGCGGTGTCGGCGGCCCGCAACAACGCCTCGACGGGTGAGCCCTCGACGATCTCGCCGCTGACCGGCACCTCCGGCGCGCACTCGGAGGCTGCCTGCCCGGCGGCCTCCAGCAGGTTCTCCGCGTCCGTGCGGCTGCCGCCCGCCGGGGCGGGCCCGGGCGTCGCGGCCCAGTTGAACGCGTGCAGCAGATGCAGCGGCCGGTGGTGGGCGGCGGCCTCGGCGGCGGCGGTGCGGACCACCGCCAGATCCTCCGCCGACCGGCCCACGCCGACGACCACCGAACCGTGGCTGGGTGCGGCCACCCCGGCTCACCTCCCGACCCCGCTTTTTACTCACCGTAGTCGCGGGACCGGGTGCGCCGGACCGGGTCGGCGGAAACCGGCGGTCAGCGCGGGGCGGGCAGGGCGGGGTGGACGCGCAGCACGACGACTGTGGCGTTGTCCTCGCCGCCCTCGTCGAGGCTGGCGGCGAGCAGGGCCTCGGCGGTGCGCGCCGGGTCGCGCCGGGCGGCGAGCAGGTCGCGCAGCCGGTGGTAGCCGAGCTGGTCGCTGACCCCGTCGGTGCACAGCAGCCAGGTGTCGCCCCGGCGCAGCGGCACGGCGAGCAGGTCCGGCTCGGGCCGGTCCGGGTGTCCGACGTAGCGCAGCAGCTGGTAGCGGGCCCGGGCCGCCTCCGGCGAGTCCGGCGGCCACCAGCCGTGCAGCAGACCCAGCCAGGCCATGGTGTGGTCGACCGTCACCAGCTCCAGCAGCCCGTCGCGCAGCCGGTACGCCCGCGAGTCGCCGAGCTGGACCAGCCAGCCCTGGTCGCCGTCGGGCTGGACGACGAGCGCGGTGAGCGTGCATCCGGTCAGGCCGGGCTGCGCCGCTCCGGCCTGGCGTACCCGCCGTTGGGTCTCGGCGACGGCGGCGCGCAGCCCGGTGGGGCCGACGGCGGGCCAGTCGGCGCGGACCCGCGCCACGAACGTCTCGGCGGCGGTGGTGCCGGCGATCCGGCTGCCCTCGCCGTCGCCCATGCCGTCGCAGACCACCGCCAGCGGCAGCTCCGGGTCGACGTGCAGCACGTCGTAGTTCTCCGGGTAGCGGTGCCCGACGACGCTGCCCCCGGCGATCTCCAGGGTGAGGCGGCCGGCGGTGAGCCGGCGCGCGGGCTCGACCGGCCGGTCCAGCGGACGGCGGCGGAACACCAGCGGAACCTAACACCGGGACGGGCCGGGGTGTGGAATCTTCAGGGCGCATTTTGGTACTGGCGGTGGTCGTGAGCGGCCTGCGCGGTCAGGGCCGGCGCAGTGGCGCGAGCGCGTCGGCCCAGACGGCCACCTCGGTGAAGAGCTGGCGGAGCATGGTGTCGTGGCGGTCGCCAGGAGTGAACGTGGTGAATGCCGCGAAGTCGGTGGCGAGTGACAGGCTGACCTGGGTGCGTACGCCTGCCAGCTGAAGACCTGCCGTGATGAGGCGTAGGTGTTCCACCGCGCGGGCGCCGCCGACGTTGCTGCCGTAGGAGACGAATCCGGCCGCCTTGTTGTTCCACTCGCCGTAGAGGTAGTCGATGGCGTTTTTCAGCGCCGAGGGAATCGATCGGTTGTACTCCGGAGTGACGAAGACGTATCCGTCGAACTCGGCGATCTTCTTGCTCCAGTGCCACGTGTGAGGGTGGGTGTAGGAGCCGAGTAGCGGTGACTGCGGCTCGTCGAAGACCGGCAGGTTGTAGTCCTTGACGTCCACCACCTCGACGTCGACGCCCTCGTGCCGGCTGCCGTGCTTCGCCACCCACTCGGCCACCTGGTGACCGACCCGGCCGGGGCGGGTGCTGCCGAGGATGATCCCGATGTTCGTCATGAGTGATCCGTTCTCGTCGATTCGAATTGCAGGGCGGCGTCCAGTCCGTTCAGCCGCAGCACGCTGGCGCCGCGCAGGTGCGCGAGGTCGGAACTGCCGTCCCCCGTGTATCTGAGAAAAGTCACCTGTTCGGTCCACTCCAGGCGGGTTCCGGTCGTCTCGGCGCCGAGCCGGATGGTGACCAGCGAGGTCCATCGCAGTTCGTCGTCGACGACGGCCTCGTAGCCGTAGACGATCCGGCGCGCGTCCGCGATGTCGATGTACCGCGACCGGTATTCCAGTCGCTCGGGTGCCGTGTCCGGCACGGTGAAGGTGCTGCGTGCCGTCTCGCCACCACCCACCCGGAAGTCGTGCTCGTACGAGGCTCCGCTGCCGGGAAGCCGGAACCATCGGCGCCTGATCGTGGTGTCGGCGAAGGCGGTGAAGACCTCGCCCGGCGGCCCGTCGAGGTGCCGCGTGATCGTGAACGTGTCGTGCCGGACCATGCCGTCCTCCCGCTGTCACGGCCACGAATGGGTGACCGCACGCCAGTTACGATTAGTAAGAAACATGCGTCCAACGGATTTAGTCCGGCCGCCCGATACGCACTTTGAAGTCAGTTACTGACGCGCGAGGAACGGAAGAGCATGGCAAGCCTCCTTGGTGCCGAACTTGCGCAGCGCGGGGTCGCGCCGGACTGCGTTCAGACGATCGAGCTCGTCCGTGACGTGCTGGCGCGGGTGGGCGACAAGTGGACGCTGCTGACTATCACGGCCCTGGCGTCCGGCCCGCTGCGCTTCACCGCGCTGCACGAGCAGGTCGCCGGCGTCTCCCAGCGGATGCTCGGCCAGACGCTGCGCGCCCTCAACCGCGACGGGCTGGTGACCAGGACCGCGTACCCGGAAGTGCCTCCGAGGGTCGTGTATGCCCTGACGCCGCTCGGCCGCTCACTGGGTGAGGCCGTGAGTGGACTCGTGCACTGGGTTCGTGATCACCAGAGCGACATCGTCCGCAACCGTGACGAGTTCGACCGGACGTCCACCGCGAACAAAACCACCCCGCCCCGGGCATAGTCCCGCCCCGGGGCGGCGTGCCGGGCCGCGTGTCAACCGGGGTTGACACGCGGGTGCTTGTCAACCTAAATTGACAGCATGAGTCAGGCGACGGAACTCGCGGCGGCGGCCGGCAGCACCGACCCCAAGATCGGCCTGCGTGCCGTGCTCGCCCTGCGCCGGCTGCTGGAGCGGCTGGAGGTGATCCAGGTGGACAACGCCCGGCGACAGGGCTGGTCCTGGCAGGAGATCGCCGACGCCCTCGAGGTCAGCCGGCAGGCGGTCCACAAGAAGCACGCCGGGCGACCGGCGGTACGCGACAGCTGGGAGGCGTGATGTTCGAACGATTCACCGACCGGGCCCGTGCCGTGGTGCACCACGCGCTCGACGAGGCCCGCACCGAGGGACGGCGGCCGGTCGGCACCGAGCACCTGCTGCTGGGCGTGCTCGCCGACCGCGACAACCTGGCGGTACGGCTGCTCGCGGCCGGTGGCGTCGAGGCCGACGCCCTGCGCGCCGCGGTGGCCCGCCACACCGCGCAGGGCGTGGACGGGCTCGGCGCGGCGGACGCCGCGGCACTGCGCGAGATCGGCATCGACCTCGCCGCGATAGTGGCCCGGATCGAGGAGTCCTTCGGCCCGGACGCGCTGCGTGAGGCGACCCCGCGCCCGCGCCGGTGGTGGCGTCGCGGGACGCACCACGGCACGTTCTCGCCCCGCGCCAAGAAGGTGCTGGAGCTGTCGCTGCGCGAGGCGCTGCGGCTGCGCCACCGGCACATCGGCACCGAACACATCCTGCTCGGCCTGCTGCGCGAGGGCGACGGCCTGGCCGCCGCGGTGCTCACCGAGGCCGGGGTGGACATCGACGACCTGCGACGCCGCATCGACACGGCGCTGCGCGAGGCCGCCTGACCCGTACCCGGTTTTCAAACCTGTTTGCGGTCATCGCAACGTCCCGCTGCGCCGGGTCGCCGTCACGCCCCGTGTCCTGCACACTGACGCCGTGGACGGTGCAGACGACAAGCGCCCGGTGAACGCGGAGAACCGCACCCCGCGCTCGGCAGTGGTGGTCAACCCGGTCAAGGTGGCCGACCTGGACGAGTTCCGCCGGACCGTGGAGGGCGCGCTCGCCGCCGCCGGCTGGCCGGCCCCGACCTGGTACGAGACGACAGTCGAGGACCCGGGCCGCGGGCAGACGGAACAGGCGGTGAAGGCGGGCGCGGAGGTCGTCTTCGCCTGCGGCGGCGACGGCACGGTGATGGCGTGCGTGACCGCGCTGGCCGGCACCGACGTGGCGCTGGCGGTGCTGCCCCAGGGCACCGGAAACCTCCTCGCCGCCAACCTCGGCCTCTCGAACGACCTGGCCGCCGGGCTCCAGGTCGCCGTCGAACGCGGGATGCGCCGCCTCGACGTCGGCGTGGTCGGCGACCAGTGCTTCGCGGTGATGGCCGGGATGGGCTTCGACGCCCAGATGCTCGACTCCACCTCCGAGACCACCAAGAAGCGGATCGGCTGGCCGGCGTACCTGATGGGCGCCGCCCGCCACCTGCGCGACCGGCCGATGCGGGTCTCGGTGCGCATCGACGGCCGCCCGCCGCTGCGCCGCCGGGCCCGGTCGGTCCTGGTCGCCAACGTCGGGCGCCTGCAGGGCGGGGTACGCCTGCTCACCGACGCCGAGCCGGACGACGGCTGGCTCGACGTGGCGGTGCTGACACCGCGCGCGCTGCGTCACTGGCTCGCCATGGGCTGGGCGGTGCTGCGCCGCCGCGACAGCGTGCCCCGGATGGAGGTGTTCCGGGCCCGCTCGGTCGAGATCACCAGCACCCGGGCGCAGCCCCGGCAGCTCGACGGCGACCTGATCGAGCCGGGCCGCTCGCTGAAGGCCACCATCCGCCCCGAGTCGCTCTGGCTCTGCGTACCGCGCCCCGAGGAGCACCCCGACCTGGCGGTGGACGCCGACGCGGTCGGCGAGCGCGGCGAGCACCTGGTCGAGGAGGCCCGCCGTGAGTAGCACCAAGCTGGTCCCCGAGACCCGGTTGATGACCGAGAACGAGCTATCCGCCGACGACGCCTGGCACACGCTGCGCCGGCACGGCGGCTGGTGCCTGCTGCGGGACGCGTTCGTCCGGTTCCGCTACGGCGACGGATTCAGCCACTCCCGGGCGCTGGGGTTGCAGCTCTGCCTGGCGGTGGTGCCGTTCCTGATCGCGCTCACCGGCCTGATCACCGACCTGGGGGTGGACGAGGGCGGCAAGGTCGTCGCGGACACCGTACTGGCCATCACGCCCGGCCAGAGCGAGGCGATGGTGCAGGACCTGCTGACCGACAGCGAGCGCAGCGAGGACGCCGGCGAGCTGGCGCTGACCCTCGGCCTGCTCACCGGGCTGGTCGCGCTGACCACCACGATGGCGCAGATCGAGCGGGGCGCGAACCGGATCTACGGCGTCGAGCGGGACCGTCCGGCGCTGGCCAAGTACCTGCGCGCCACGGTCCTCGCGGTGGTCGCCGGCGTACCCGCGCTGGCCGGCTTCCTCATCCTGGTCGGCGGCCGGGCGATGGGCGAGTCGGTACGGCGGCACTACGAGTGGGGCGACGCCGCGATGGCCGGATGGGACGTGATCCGCTGGCCGCTGAGCCTCGGCCTGACGGTGATCGCCGTGGCGGTGCTGTTCCGGCACGCGCCGCGCCGCCGCCAGCCCGGCCTGTCCTGGCTCGTCTTCGGCGCGGCCATCGCCATCGCGATCTGGTGGCTGGCCAGCCTGCTGCTGGCCGCCTACGTGAAGTACAGCGGCGGATTCGGCCAGACCTACGGCGCGTTGACCGGCATGATGGCGCTGTTGCTCTGGGCCAACCTCACCGGCATGGCGCTCTTCGGCGGGCTGGCCTTCGCCGCCCAGCTGGAGGCGATGCGCATCGGCGTGGAGGAGCCGGCCCAGCCGGATCTGTGGCAGCCGGAGGCGCACCGCGAGGACCTGTTCGACACCGGTGAGATGACCTCGCTCTGACGCCGCGCCGGTCCGGCGTGTACGGGACACGCCGATCGGGTACAGCGCGCCTCGCAGAGGAACGAGGGAGGTGCGGTGTGACCGCGGTCAAGGAAGCCGGGCGCCGGCCGCTGGGCCATTTCGCCGAGCGGAGTCTGGCGGGCCTGCTCGCCGTGGCCGGTGCGGGAGTCGGGTTCGGGCTGCTCCTGATGCTCGTCCGGTTCCGCTGGAGCCCGCTGCGCGACGCCGATCATGCGGCGGCCGAGTGGTTCAACGGCCTGGTGGCGCCGCACGGCCCGCTGGTCACGGTGCTCCAGGCGATCACCGACCTGGGCGGCCGGCCGGTGCTGATCTGGCTGGTCACCATCGCGGTGGTGGGTCTGCTGATCCGCCGCCAGTCCCGGCTGGCGGTCTACCTGATCGTCACCGGCGTGGGCGGGCTGATCCTCGACCCGTCGCTCAAGGCGCTCGTCGGCCGGCTGCGCCCGGTGGTGGACGTGCCGATCGCCGACGCCCCCGGCAACAGCTTCCCCAGCGGGCACGCGCTCGGCTCGTTCGTCGCGTACGGGGCGCTGCTGCTGGTGTTCCTGCCGGCCATGTCGCCGCGCTGGCGCAAGCCCGCCATCGCCGTCGCCGCCGTGCTGGTCTTCCTGGTCGGGCTGACCCGGATCGCGCTGGGCGTGCACTTCGTGTCCGACGTGATCGGCGGCTGGCTGCTCGGCGCGGCCTGGCTGGGCGTCACCGCGTACGCCTTCCGGTTGTGGCGGCGCGAGCGCGGCCGGCCGGTGCCGCCGCTGCGCGAGGGCCTGGAACCGGAGGCGGGCGACGAGCTGGCGCTCGCGCCGGACGAGGAGAAGGTGCTGGAGCACCCCCGCTCCGCGGTGGCCGAGCTGCTGGTCGGCTGGGTGCTCGTCTTCGGCGCGCTCTACGCGTTCGGCATGTTCGTCAGCTACCACGCCAAGGGCACGTTCTTCGACACGCTCGACACGAAGGTGCCGCGCTGGTTCGCCGAGCGGCACACCGACGCGCTCACCGACCTGAGCTGGTGGTGGAGCAAGTTCGGCGACACCCACGCCATCCTGCTGGTGTCGCTGGTGTTCTGCCCGATCGTGCTGGCCGTGTGGCGGCGCTGGCGGCCGGTGCTGTACGTGGTGCTGGCGATGTTCGGCGAGCTGAGCCTCTTCCTGGCCAGCGCCCGGGTGGTGGACCGGCCCCGGCCGCCGGTGGAGAACCTGGACGGGCAGATGCCCACCTCGTCCTTCCCGTCCGGGCACATCGCGGCCACCATCTGCCTCTGGGCGGCCATGGCGGTCATCGTGTTCCCGCGTACCGACAGGTGGTGGCGGTGGCTGTTCGTGGRCATGGCCGTGCTGATGCCGGTCGGCGTGGCCACCTCCCGGATGTACCGGGGCATGCACCACCCGACCGACTTCATGGGCGCGATCCTGCTCGGCGCGCTCTGGCTGTCGCTGCTGTACTGGGTGATCAAGCCGAACGCCGACGTGCACGAGGGCAACCAGCCGGCGATCGAGTCCGAACAGGTCGACGAGCTGGACGACGAGCTGGCCAAGGCCGCGCGGCCGGACTGAGCCGATGCTGCGGGTGATGACCTGGAACATCCGGACCGGCGGGCGGGACGCGGGCGGCGCCGACCGCCGGGACCGGATCGTCTCGGTCGTCACCGCGCAGCGCCCCGACGTGCTGGCGTTGCAGGAGCTGCGCGGCATGGACGCCACGCTGGGCGGCCTGGCCGACCGGCTCGGGATGGCGGCGTACCTGGCCCGGTCCTGTCTCGGCCAGCCGGTGGCGGTGCTGGTCCGCTCGCCGCTGCGGGTGCTGCGCGCAGGCCGGGTCCGCCGCCCGTTCCACCACGCCGCCGCCCGGGTGCAGGTCGCCACCGGCGCGGGACCGCTGACCGTGCTGAGCACGCACCTGTACCCCTACTCGGGTGGGCGGCGGCGGATGGAGGCGGACTGGCTCGCCGCCGCGCTGCGGCGGACCGGGGGAGAGCTGGCGCTGCTGGCCGGGGACCTGAACACGCTGGAGCCCACCGTCGACCACACCGCCCGGCTGGCCGGGCTGGCCACTCCGTACCGGCGGCGGCACCTGCGCCGCGACGGCCGTACCGTGGACACCCGCGCGGTGGCCCGGCTGCTCGACGCCGGGCTGGTGGACCTGTGGCCGCGCTCCGGCGGCGACGAGCCCGGCGGCCGGACCGTGCCGACCCGGCACGGCGGCGCCGAGTTCGCCGGGATGCGGCTGGACTATCTGCTCGCCACCCCGGCGCTGGCCGACCGGGTACGCGCGGTGCGGGTGGTCCGCGACGGTGACGCCGACTCGGCGTCGGACCACTATCCGGTGCTGGCCGAGGTGGACCTCACGGCCGGCTGAACAACGCGCCAGCCCAGACCGAAGGCATACGTGGTGCGACCGGCGCAGCCACCCCGTTCTGGTGTCGCCGCCGAGCGCGCCGGGCCGGGTTCTACAGGACCAGGTTGAGCAGCACGGTGAGCACCACCGAGGCGACGATCGAGAAGAGGATCATCAGCAGGCAGCCGAGCCCGCCCCCGGCGGGCCGGATCTCGGTGTTCCCGATACGCATGGCGTCAACTCCTCAGCGGTCACAGCTCCCGCAGCCGGGGCAGCAGCTCCTCCTGGGCCCAGTCGAGGAACATCGGCTGGGTGTCGCCGCCCACCTGGACCAGCGCGACGTGGGTGAAGCCCGCCTCGACGAACTTCTTGAACGCCTCGACGTGCCGGTCGGTGTCCGGGCCGCAGGAGATGCCCTCGGCCACGTCCTCCTCCCGGACGAACCGGGTGGCCGCCTCGAACGACTCCGGGCCGGGCAGGTCGGCGTTGACCTTCCAGCCCAGGCCGAACCAGCGGAACTGGTCGTGCACGATCTTGCGGCACTCGTCCTCGTCCGGGCCGTAGCAGATGGCCACCTGCCCGTAGCGGGGGCGGCCCGCGCCACCGGCCTCCTCGTACATGTCGATCAGGTGCGACAGCGGGTCGGTGGCGATCATCGCGTCGGCGTACTCGGCGGCAAGCGTGGCCGACTGTCGCCCGGACGCGGCCACCGCCATCGGCACCGGCCGGTCCGGGCGGTCCCAGACGTACGCGTCGGGCACGTCGAAGTGGTTGCCGGAGAACGTCAGCGTCTCGCCGTTGAGCAGCGGCCGGATGATCTGCAACGCCTCCTCGAACATCTCGTGCCGCTGCTGCACGTGCGGCCATCCGCCCACCACGTGCTCGTTGAGGTTCTCCCCGGCGCCGAGGCCCAGCGTGAAGCGGCCGTCCGAGAGCACCCCGATGGTGCTGGCCTTCTGCGCCACCACGGCCGGGTGGTACCGCCGGATCGGGCAGGTCACGAACGACATCAGCTCGGCCCGGCTGGTGGCGTGCGCGACCGCGCCGAGCACCGACCAGGCGTACGGGGAGTGGCCCTGGGACTCCAGCCAGGGGTAGTAGTGGTCGGACATGACCAGGTGGTCGAAGCCGGCGGCCTCGGCGCGTACGGCGTGGTCGACGAGTTCCTTCGGGCCGGCCTGCTCGCACATGAGGGTGTAACCGACGTTGACCATGGCACGTCTCCTTCCCGGGCGGATCGTCCCCGGATACCCCGCCCGGCGCGGGTCAACCCTGCTGTCCGCTTTCGCATTCGTCTCTTAACCGGTTCAGTTCATGCGGCGCGCCAAGCGGTGTCGCCTCCCGGCCGATCCTGCTTAACCGGTTGCCTCACGCCTTCCATCGTCCTACGCTGATGCCTGCGTCCGTTCGGGAACCGGGCGGCGGCTACCGGGCTCAGTCGCCACCACCCTCTCACCGTCACCGCACCCCCGCTCGGGCACGGGGGATCCTTCCCCTGAGGACAGCCATGAAGAAACTGCTCTCCGTCGCGGGCGCCGCCCTGCTGACGGCCCTCGCCGCCGTCTTCGCCCTCGGGCAGCCGGCCCAGGCGGCCACCGGCTTCTCCGTCTCCAACGGGCGTCTCTACGACGCCAACGGTGTCGAGTTCGTCATGCGTGGCGTCAACCACGCGCACACCTGGTACCCGCAGCAGACCAGCTCGTTCGCCAACATCAAGGCGCTCGGCGCGAACACCGTCCGGGTGGTGCTGTCCAGCGGCGACCGCTGGACGAAGAACAGCGCCGCCGACGTGGCCAACGTGATCTCCCTGTGCAAGGGCAACCGGATGATCTGCGTGCTGGAGGTGCACGACACCACCGGGTACGGCGAGGACGGCGCCGCCACCACGCTGGCCAAGGCCACCGACTACTGGCTGAGCATCGCCGACGTGCTCAAGGGCCAGGAGAGGTACGTCATCGTCAACATCGGCAACGAGCCGTTCGGCAACCAGGGCTACAGCGCCTGGATTACCGACACGTCGAACGCGATCAAGCGGCTGCGCGCCGCCGGCCTGACCCACACGATCATGGTGGACGCGCCGAACTGGGGCCAGGACTGGTCGTTCACCATGCGCGACAACGCCGGCACCGTGTTCGCCGCCGATCCGCAGCGCAACACCGTCTTCTCCATCCACATGTACGGCGTGTTCGACACCGCCGCCGAGATCAGCGACTACCTGGGCCGCTTCCGTACCGCCGGGCTGCCCATCGTGGTCGGCGAGTTCGGGTTCAACCACTCCGACGGCAACCCGGACGAGGACGCCATCATGGCGTACGCCCAGGCCAACGGCATCGGCTACCTCGGCTGGTCGTGGAGCGGCAACGGCGGCGGCGTGGAGTACCTGGACATGACCACGTCGTTCAACCCGGCCCAGCTCACCAGCTGGGGGCAGCGCATCTTCAACGGCGCCAACGGCATCGCCGCCACCTCCCGTGAGGCGTCGGTGTACGCGAGCACCACCCCGACCGCCAGCCCGACGGTCAGCCCCACCGCGAGCCCGACGACCAGCCCGACCGTCAGCCCGACCCCGCCGCCGCCCACCACGCCCCCGCCGTCCGGTGGCTGCACCGCCACCTACACCGTCGCGAACTCGTGGCAGGGCGGCTTCCAGGGCGAGGTCAAGGTGACCGCCGGAGCGGCCGCGATCACCGGCTGGACGGTGCGCTGGACGTACGCCAACGGCCAGTCCGTCACCCAGGCGTGGAACGCGAGCGTCAGCAACAGCGGGTCGGCGTACACCGCCCGCAACGTCGACTACAACGGCCGCCTCGGCGCGGGCGCGAGCACCACGTTCGGCTTCATCGGCAGCTGGCAGGGCACGAATTCCACCCCCGCCGTGACCTGCACCCCCGCCTGACCCTCTAGTGCGTGATCAAGGAGTTTGTGTCCCGTTCGGACGCCTGCGGTGACACAAACTCCTTGATCACCGGGGTGGGGCGCGGGGTCAGGCCGCGACCACCTCCAGGAGGAGGGCCTGTTCGGGGTGCAGAGCCGGCAGTTGCAGGCCGACCGAGGTCAGCACCGAACCGGTCACCGTGACGCCGTCGCCCGGCCAGGCCAGCCAGCCCGGCGGGGACAGCTCCAGCATCGCCGGCTCCGGCGCCTCGGCGGGCGGACGGACCCGGTAGCGCCGGGCCGGGTCCAGCCCAGGCAGCCGCACCACGCCCGGCACCTGCGCCGCCGAGGTGGCGACCCGGCTGACCGCGTACACCGCGTGGTCGCGGTCGTGGGCGACCACGCCGTGGGCCTGCACGGCCGGGTCCGGGTGGTCGACCCGGACCACCCGGCCGCCGTGCAGCAGCGGGCGCAGCCGCTTGTGCAGCGCCACCCAGGCGGCGAGCTCGGCCCGCTCGGTCGCGTCGATCGCGGTGATGTCCCACTCGATGCCGTAGTGGCCGAACAGCGCGGTGACCGCCCGGAAACCCAGGTCGTGCACGCGGTGCGTGGTGTGCGAGCGCTGCGGCCCGATGTGCGTGCCGATCAGCTCCGGCGGCAGCAGCAGGCCGGTCCAGCGCTGGATGGACAGCCGTTCCAGCGCGTCGTTGCAGTCGCTGGCCCACACCCGGTCGGTGCGGCGCAGGATCTCCAGGTCGACCCGGGCACCGCCGGACGAGCAGCTCTCGATCTCGACGCCCGGGTGCCGGGCGCGCAGCTCGTCCAGCAGCCGGTAAACCTCCAGGGTCTGCGCGTGCACGCCGGGCCGTCCGGCGTGCCCGGCCTCGGTGAGGTCGCGGTTGTGGTCCCACTTCAGGTACGCGATCCCGTCGTGCTCGCTCAGCACCGCGTCGAGCCGTTCGAGCAGGTACGCGTACGCGTCCGGGTTGGCCAGGTCGAGCACCTGCTGGTGCCGCCACGGCGGTGGCAGCCGGCCCGGCGTCTGGAGCACCCAGTCCGGGTGGGCGCGGAACAGGTCGGAGTCGGGGTTGACCATCTCCGGCTCCACCCAGAGCCCGAACTGCATGCCGTGCCCGCGTACGTGGTCGATCAGCGGCTGCAACCCGTCCGGCCAGACCTCGCCGTCGACCCACCAGTCGCCGAGCCCGGCCTGGTCGTGCCGCCGGCCCCGGAACCAGCCGTCGTCGAGCACGAAGCGTTCCACGCCGACCTCGGCGGCGGCGTCGGCGAGCGCCCGCAGCCGGTCCAGGTCGTGGTCGAAGTAGACCGCCTCCCACACGTTCAGCGTCACCGGCCGCGGTGTGCGCGGGTGCGACGGGCGGGCCCGCAGGTGCGTGTGCAGCGCCTCGCTGAGCCCGTCCAGCCCGTCGGTGGAGTGGGCCGCGTAGAGCAGGGGAGTGGCGTACTCCTCGCCCGGCCCGAGCACTACTTCGCCGGGCGCCAGCAGCTCACCGCCGCCGAGCGTGGACTCGCCTGTCGGGCGGCGCTCGGCGGCGGTGACGTGGTCGCCGCTCCACGCGGTGTGCACCGCCCACACCTCGCCGTGCCGGAAGCCGAACCCGGCGGTGCCCGCGACCAGCAGCAGCGTGGCGTCGTGGCCGGTGCGGCCGTGCCGCCCCTCGCGCACCCACGCGCCCATCGGCCACGGGTGCCGCTGCGGCGCGCGTTCCCGGCACCACCGTCCGGTCAGGTCGAGTAGTTCGGTGGCGACCGCCGGCACCGGCAGCACGGGCGTCAGTTCCCGCAGCTCGTACCGGCAGTCGCCGTCATTGCGCAGCCGGTGCCGCAGCGTCAGCACACCCGCCGGGTCCAACGTGATCTCGACGGTCAGGCTCAGCCCCGCATCCGCGTCCGCCGCCCGCACCACCACCCGCCCGGAGGAAAGGAAGGGCCCCTTGTTAACGCCTGGTGCATGTAAAGGGGCCCCTCCTAACAGGTCGGGCGACTGCGCTGCGGGCTCGTCGTGCACGTCGAGGCCGGTGAGGCGGAACGCGGTGGACCAGTCCCGGCCGTCGCGGTGACCGGCGAGACCGGGCCGCCCGCTCCACCCGGCGCTCGCCTCGGGCAGCAGCGACAGCACAGTGGGCGCGTCGAAGCTGCTCGGCACCACCGGCGGCACCGTGGCGTCGGCGAGCGCGGGCAGGTCCTCGTCGGGCAGCGGGCCGAGGTCGGCGCCCCAGTGCACGACCCGGGGCAGCCCCGGGCCGCGTGCGTCGAGCACCAGGCTGGTCCGCGCGCGGCGCAGATGGACGATCGTCATCCCTTGGAGGCTCCCAGCGTCAGACCCCGGACGAACTGCTTCTGCAGCAGGAAGAAGATCACCAGGGTGGGGATCGCGACCAGAACCGAACCGGCCGAGACCAGGTTGTTGTCGGTGAAGAACTCGCCGCGCAGGTTGTTCAGCGAGCTGGTGACCGGGAACTTGTCGCCGGTACGCATGAGCACAGTGGCCCAGAAGAACTCGTTGTAGATCCAGGTGACCTCGAGCGTGGCGAGCGCGGCGAGCGCCGGCCGGCACAGCGGCATCGTCACCTGCCAGTACTGCCGCCACACGTTCGCCCCGTCGACCATCGCGGCTTCGTACAGCTCGTGCGGCAGCGCCTTCATGTAGTTGCTGAGCACGAACACGCAGAAGCCGCACTGGAACGCGACGTTGACCAGGATCAGCCCCCAGTAGCTGTCGTACAGCAGCTCCGAGTCGCTCATCCAGGCCGGCAGCGGGATCTCGGTGAACATCCGGAACAGCGGGATGAGCAGCGCCTGCTGCGGCAGCAGGTTCGCCGCGGTGAACAGGCCGAGCAGCGCGATGTTGAGTTTCCAGCTGAACCGGGCGATCACGAACGCCACGCACGAGGCGAGGAAGAGCGTGAGCAGCACCGCCGGGACGGTGATGTACGCCGAGTTGAGGAAGTGCTTGCCGAACTCGGCGGTGCGCCAGGCGGTGACGTAGTTGTCGACGGTCCAGCCGCCGAGCGACACGTAGCCGTTGGCGGCGGTGTACTCGTAGGAGCGGAACGAGGTGAGCACCGCCCACAGGATCGGGAACAGCCAGCCCACTGCGACCGTACCCAGGAAGAGGTGCAGGACGACCCGGGCGGGCCGCACGGGTCGGCGGCGGCCGGCGGAGACGGCGGTCATCGCTTGTCCTCCCGCATCACGGTCCAGAGGTAGATGGTGATGAAGACGAGCGAGACGGCCAGCATGATCGTCGCCAGCGCGGAGCCGAAGCCGATCCGGCTGGCCTCGCCGACCACGTTCTGGGTGACCAGCGCGGAGATCAGCTCCAGCCCGTTGCGGCCCTTGTTGATGACCCAGACCAGGTCGAACGCGCGCAGCGACTCGATCACCGTCACCACCAGCACGATGATGTTGATGGGGCGCATCACCGGGAAGACGACCCGGAAGAACGTGCTGGTCTCCGAGGAGCCGTCGACCGCGGCGGCCTCCCGCAGGGACGGGTCGACGCCCTTGAGGCCGGCCAGGTAGAGCAGCATGATGTAGCCGACGTGCCGCCAGCCGGCCGCGACCAGCACGGCCCAGATGTTGACGTTCGGGTCGCCGTACCAGTCGGTCTCGCCGCCGAACACGCCGTTGAGCAGCCCCTGGTCGCGGCTGTAGATGAGCTGCCAGACGAAGCCGATGAGCGCCAGCGACAGCACCACCGGCAGGTAGAGCGCGGTCTGGTAGAAGCGGCTGCCGCGAATCTCCTTGTCCAGCAGCACGGCGAGGAACATGCCGAACGGGGTGGCCACCACGAACAGCGCGGCCAGCCAGAGCAGGTTGTTCTGCACCGCGGGGACGAACGGCGGGTAGATGTTCACCACGTCGTCGTAGTTCTTGAGGCCGACCCACTCGATCTCGGAGACCGGGCCGATGCCGTCCCAGTTCGTGCCGGAGAGCAGCACCGTCGCCACCGCGGGCAGCCAGACCAGGCCGGCGACGAGCAGCAGGGGTACCAGCACCATGAGCGTGATGACCACGCGGTCGGTGCGGGACAGGAGCCGTAGCCGGCGACCGCGACCACCGTTGCTGGTGGTCGCGGCCGGCGGCGGCACGGCGCGATCCGCTTGGATCAGGGGCAGGTCGGACATGATGTCCTTCCCCCTTCCGCCGTCAGCTGGTGAAGATCGACTTCTTCTGGTTCTCGATGCTGGTGAGCAGCCCGCCGATGTCCTTCGGGTCCTTGATGAACTGCTGCAACGCCGGGATCATCACGGTGGAGGCGAAGTCCGGCCGGGTGTCGCGGTCGAGGAACTGGGCGATCTCGGTGGCGGAGCCGACCAGCTCGGCGGCCTTCTTCTGCAGCGCGGTGTAGGCACCGGTGTCCGCGCCGCTGTTGGCGACGAGCGTGCTCGGGTCGTTCTTCACCGTGATGTCCGCGGCTTCCTTCGAGCCCAGGTACGTCAGCAGCTTCTGCGCGGCGTCCTTGGACTTCGGCTTGCGGGCCATCATGTAGCCGTCGATCGGGGCGTCCAGGGCCTTCGCGCCGATGGTGGAGTCGATCTCGGGGAACGTGAAGAAGTCCAGGTCCTCCAGGTCGGCGCCGCTGAACTGCTGGCCGACGAACAGGCCGAGCAGGTACATGCCGCTCTTCTTCTGCTGCAGCGACTGGGCGGCCTCCTGCCAGGTGCGGCCGAGCGAGTCCGGCTGGTGCAGGGGGAGCAGCCCGGCCCAGGTGTCGAAGACCTTCTTCACCTTGTCGGAGGTCCACGCCTCCTTGCCGGCCATCAGGTCGATGTGGAACTGGTAGCCGTTGATCCGCAGGTTGAGGATGTCGAACGTGCCCATCGCCGGCCAGCCGTCCTTGTCGGCGAACGCGATCGGGTTCAGCCCGTCCTTCTTCATCTGCGCGCCGAGCGTGTTCAGGTCGTCCAGCGTCTTCGGCACCTCGTAGCCGCGCTGCTGCCACACCGACTTGCGGTAGAAGACGGCCCACGGGTAGTACGACGCGGGCACGAAGTACTGCTTGCCGTCGTCGCCGGTGGACGCCTTCTTGAACGCGTCGGAGTAGCCGTCGAGCTTGCCCCACACGTCGCTGAGGTCACCGGCCAGGCCCTTTGCGGCGAAGAACCGCATCCGGTAGCCGGCGAACCAGGTGAACACGTCGTCCGGCTTGCCCTGCAGGTAGTTGTTGATGTTCTCCTGGAACGTGTTGTGGTCGACCGTGTTGATGTTGACCGTCACCCCGGAGGACGTCTTGAAGCCGTCCATCACCTTCGCGACGACGTCCTTGGGCTTCGGGTCCGACTGGTTCGAGCCGACCGAGACGCTCTTGGCGTCACCGCCGGATCCGGAGTCGGAGTCGCCGCAGCCGGCGAGCAGGCCGGTGCCGAGCAGCGCTCCCGCGCCGGCCGCGCCGGCGAGCAGCGAGCGCCGGTTCAGGCCGGCGACGGACGGGGGTACGAGCCGGGCGAGGTATTCGGCTTGCGAGCGGGGACGGGACATGGTGCCTCCTGCGTGGAAGAGGTGCGCTGCGCTCATGGACCGTGATCGTTGGCGGTGAGCGGTGTCGTGTCGGTCGCGGTAGATCCACCGAGAATCCACACGTCCGAACACAAACAGCCGGTGGCGCTTGAAGCTACCCCTTGGCGCGGCGCTGTCAAGAGGGCAAAAAGGCGACGCCGTTGGTGGTAAGGCAGGGCAAAGAGCCGGTAAACGTTGGAACTTCAGTCGATGTTGGAAAGTGTTGACTTGGGTGCTGTTCGGGGGGCAACCTCTGCTGTCATGCGGAACTGGCACGGCGAGGGCATCTGGTACGGCGCTGACTACAACCCGGAGCAGTGGCCCGAGCAGACGTGGACCGAGGACGTCGAACTCATGCGACGGGCCGGGGTCAATCTGGTCTCGGTCGGCATCTTCTCCTGGGCCCTGCTGGAGCCCACCCCCGGTCGGTACGTCTTCGACTGGCTGGACCGGGCGATCGACCTGCTGCACGACGGCGGCATCAGCGTCGACCTGGCCACCGCCACCGCCAGCCCGCCACCGTGGCTGGCGCACCGGCACCCGGAGACGCTGCCCCGCCGCGCCGACGGCACGGTGCTCTGGCCCGGCGGCCGGCAGGCGTACTGCCCCAGCTCGCCGGTGTTCCGGGACCACTCGCTCGCCCTGGTCGAGGCGGTCGCCCGGCGGTACGCGCGCCACCCCGCCGTCGTGCTCTGGCACGTCTCCAACGAACTCGGCTGCCACAACGTGCACTGCTACTGCGACGTCAGCGCCGAGGCGTTCCGCGGCTGGCTGCGCGAGCGCTACGGCGACCTGGACTCGCTCAACGCCGCCTGGGGCACCGCGTTCTGGAGCCAGCGCTACCACGACTGGGCCGAGATCAACCCGCCGCGTACCGCGCCGACGTTCGCCAACCCGACCCAGCAGCTGGACTTCCTGCGGTTCTCCTCCGACGAGCAGCGCGCCCAGCTGCGCGCCGAGCGGGAACTGCTGAACCGGCTCGTCCCGCAGCCGGTCACCACGAACTTCATGATCGGCACCGGCATCAAGTACCTGGACTACCACTCCTGGGCCGCCGACGTGGACGTGGTCGCCAACGACCACTACCTCACCGCCGCCGACCCGCAGCCACAGGTCAACCTGGCGCTCGCGGCCGACCACACCCGGGGCGTGGCGGGCGGCGCGCCGTGGCTGCTGATGGAGCACTCCACCAGCGCCGTCAACTGGCAGCCCCGCAACGTGGCCAAGACACCCGGTCAGATGCGCCGCAACAGCCTCGCCCACGTCGCGCGCGGCGCCGACGGCGTGCTGTTCTTCCAGTGGCGGGCCTCCCGGGCCGGCGCGGAGAAGTTCCACTCCGCGCTGGTACCGCACGCCGGCCCGGACACCAAGGTGTTCCGCGAGGTCTGCCGGCTCGGCGCCGACCTGCGCGCGCTCGCCGAGGTACGCGGCAGCCGCGTCGACGCCGACGTGGCCATCCTCTTCGACTACGAGGCGTGGTGGGGCGCCGAACTCGACTCCCACCCGAGCGTCGACGTCACCTACACCGACCGGTTGTCCGCGCTGCACGCCGCGCTCTGGCGGGCCGGGATCACCGCCGACGTGGTGCACCCCTCGGCCGACCTGTCCCGCTACCGGCTCGTCGTGGTTCCCACGCTCTACCTCGTCCGCGACGCCGACGCCGACGCGCTGCGCCGGTTCGTGGAGGCCGGCGGCACCGCTGTGGTCACCTACTTCAGCGGCATCGTCGACGAGCACGACCACATCCGGCTCGGCGGCTACCCCGGCGCGTACCGCGACCTGCTCGGCGTACACGTCGAGGAGTTCTTCCCGCTGCGGGCCGGCGAGACGGTACGCCTCGACGACGGCGCCCGCGCCGACGTGTGGACCGAGTGGCTGCACGCCGAGGGCGCGGAGGTGCTGGCCGCGTACGCCGACGGGCCCCTGCCCGGCGTGCCGGCGCTGACCCGCAACGCCGTCGGCGCGGGCGCGGCCTGGTACGTCGGCACCCGGCTCGACGACGAGGCCACCGACCGGCTGGTGGCCCGGGTGCTGGCCGAGGCCGGCGTCCGGCCGCCGGTGAGCGCGCCGACCGGGGTGGAGGTGGTCCGCCGCCGCGCGGCGGACCGGAGCTGGCTGTTCCTGATCAACCACACCACCGAGCCGGTACGGTTGCCGGTCACCGGCGTCGAGCTGCTCGGCGGCGCCCGCTGCGACGGCGAGCTGGAGGTGCCGGCGGGGGAGGTGGCGGTGGTCCGCGAGGAGCCCGCGCCGGCGCCCGTGAGCGCCTGACCGCAACCCTGCCGTTCGCGCCGATGGAGGTCCACATGCTCGCCCAGCAACGGCAGAGCGCCATCCTGGAGTTGATCCGCCAGAGTGGCGGCGTCCGGGTCAGTCACCTGGTCAGCCGCTTCGGGGTGTCCGACATGACGATCCGCCGCGACCTGGAGGTGCTGGCCGAACGCGGCCTGATCGACAAGGTGCACGGCGGCGCGACGCTCGCCGGTCCCGGCTCCACCGAGGAGCCCGGCTTCGCCGCCAAGTCGGTCCGCCAGCAGGCCGAGAAACGCGCCATCGTGGAGCGGGCCGCCGGCCTGGTCGAACCGGGGATGGCGGTGGCGCTGTCCGCCGGCACCACCACCGCCGCGCTGGCCGCGCGGCTGGCCGAGGTACGCGGGATCACTGTGGTCACCAACTCGATACCGGTGGCCGACGCGCTCTACCAGAACCCCCGCGCCGATCAGACAGTCGTGCTGACCGGCGGCATCCGTACCCCGTCGGACGCGCTGACCGGCCCGGTCGCCGAGGCGGCGATAGCCGCGCTCAACGTCGACCTGCTCTTCCTCGGCGTGCACGGGATGAGCCCGCGTACCGGGTTCACCACGCCGAACCTGCTGGAGGCGGCGGTGAACCGGCGGCTGATCGGTTCCGCCCGGCGGCTGGTGGTGCTGGCCGACCACACCAAGTGGGAGACGATCGGCATCGCCACCATCGCGCCGCTGGAGGAGGCCGACATGCTGATCACCGACAGCGGCCTGTTGCCGGAGGCCCGACGCCAACTCGGCGAGCAGGTCGGCGAACTGGTGGTGGTCCGGGCGGACTGACAGCCGGCCCGCCGTCGGCTACCCTCTGCCCTCGCCATGACCGACGGGGGAGACAACATGGACGGTGATCGTCAGTACGCCGAGGCGCCAGCCCAGCCGGCAGGCCCGCAGCAGGCGAGACCCGGCAGGCGGAAGATCCTGCTCGGCGTGCTCGCCGCGCTGCTCGTCTGCGGCGGTCTCTGCGGCGTCGGTCAGCTCATCACCAACGTGGTCAACCAGGACGACTGGGAGGGCCTCGGCCGCCCGGTGACGTCACCGGCGGTGCCCGAGTCGCCGAAACCGACCTGGCCCAAGCCCAACCTCCTCTACGGCCGACCCGATCCGGGCATCCGGCACACGCTGGAGCAGAACGTGCTCGACTCCGCCGGTGTGCTGAAGCCGATGACGAGCTCCTGCGACAACAAGGGATTCACCGGCGAACACGCGGCGACGTTCGACTGCACAGTCACGTACGCCGGACTCGACGTGGTCTACACGGTCGTCGCCACACCGTCGGGCTCCCAGCTCTTCAAGTGGACGGCGACCGCCGAGCGGACGGTGGTCACCCGGGACGGGCTGCTCGCCCTGTTCCACCGCCAGTACACGAGCGACAACCGCTGGAGCGACCTGCGGTGCGACGAGTTCCCGGAGGTCGCGCTGGTGCCGGTCGGCAAACCCCTGCCGCAGTTCTGCTACGCGAAACTCGACGACCGGATCAAGACCAGCCGGATCCGTATCACCCCCGACGCCGACAGCCCGCCGACGCTGGAGACCGAGCACCAGGAGGAGGGCCTGTGATCCGGTGCGCCTCACAGCCACTTCTCAGTCGCGGCATTTAGGGTGCCCTGACGAAGCGTCCGACGGTCCATGTCGGAATGCAGTTCAGCGGGAGTGACCGATGGTCTTCAAGAAGATGTTGAGCGCGTTCGGCGTGGGCGGTCCGAGCGTCGACACGGTGCTCACCAACCCGAACACCCGGCCCGGGCTGACCCTGGACGGTCACGTCAACCTGGTCGGCGGCGACAGCCCGGCGCGGATCGAGCAGATCAACCTCGGCCTGGTCACCCGCGTCGAGATCGAGAGCGGCAACCACGAGTACGCGGGCGTCATGGAGTTCCACCGGCTGCCCGTCAGCGGCGCGTTCGATCTGGCGCCGAAGCAGCAGCTGTCGATCCCGTTCCAGATGCCGGTGCCGTGGGAGACCCCGATCACCGACGTCTACGGCCAGCGGCTGCACGGCATGACCATGGGCCTGCGTACCGAGCTGGCGGTGGCCCGCGCCGTCGACAAGTCCGACCTGGACCAGGTGTCGGTGCACCCGCTGCCGGTCCACGAGCGCATCCTGGAGGCGTTCCAGGCGCTCGGTTTCCGGTTCAAGCACGCCGACCTGGAGCGGGGCCACATCTACGGCGTGCCGCAGACGCTGCCGTTCTACCAGGAGATCGAGTTCTTCGCCGCGCCGCAGTACGCGCAGACGGTCAACGAGGTCGAGCTGACGTTCGTGACCAGCCCGCAGGGCGTCGAGGTGATCCTGGAGTGCGACAAGCGGGGCGGCTTCCTCAGCCCCGGGCACGACGTGATCGGCCGCTACTCGGTCCCGCACACCGACGCCGCCCGTACCGACTGGGTGCAGGTCGTCGACGGCTGGCTGCGGGAGACCACCGGCCGCTACGGCAGCATGCGCGCCCAGGGCTTCGGCATGCCGCACCACGGCGGCCACGGCTACCCGGGTCACCACGGCTACGCCGGCCACGGGCGGCGCGGCCCGGGCATGGGCGGCGTCATCGCGGGCGCCGCGCTGGGCGTCGCCGGCGGCATGATCGCCGGCGAGATGCTCGACGACGCCTTCGACGGCGGCGGCGACGACTTCGGTGACTTCGGCGAGGAGTGAGCAGAGGCGACGACGCCCCCGGGACGGATCCCGGGGGCGTCGCCGTTCGCGCGGCGTCGGATCAACGTCCGCGGCGCTCCTTGCCGGAGCGGCGCGCGCTGCCCGCCTTCGACAGGCCACGGCTGACCAGGTACGCGCCGGTCAGCGCGGTCAGGTACCACCAGGCCTGGTTCGGGTTGTTGATGTTCAGGCCGTTGGCGGTGGTGCCCTTCCAGAACGCGGCGATCACCACGAGCGCGACCGCTGCGGCGTACACCCAGAACTCGGTGGTCAGGAACGCCTGCTTCGTCTCCGTACCCGGGGACGGCATGTTCTCCCGGTGACCGTCGTGCATCGACGGCATGTGCCGGGTCGACGTGTCCTGCATGCTCGACCGGTTCTGGACGTCGGACATCGGCCGGTTCATCGGCCTGGTGGATGCAGCCTGCGTGCTCATCTGGTCCTCCTCAGGATTTGATGAGTCGTTAACCTGCACACCCTCGCCCCGCTACCGCAGGTCGGCCACGGCGCGGTTCGCGCTCTGTGGCGGGGGCACCCTGGGTCTACCCGAGGCCGGAGACAAGGTAACCGCCGGTCGCCGTCGAATGGCCACCACGCTCGGCCTCGCAGCCGGAACCGGACACGAGGGCGCACACCGGTCCTCCCGCCGCCGGTTCCGGTTTCAGCCACCCACCCTCGGGCACGCAACACCGGTACCCCGAGAGAGCTGCGAGGTGGTTGACGTGCGTGAGGACGACATGCGGCAGGACGCCGCCCGGCGGGCCGAGCAGCGGGTCGCCGGCGGCGTGTACGGCGACGGCGCGCTGGACGAGATCACCGTGCCGCAGACCGACGTGGAACGGATGCGGCAGGAACTCGACCCGGACGACCCGGCGGACGTACCCGTCGACCCGACGGTGCTGCGCGACGGCGGACCGACCCGGGGTCAGGGCGCGGTGACCACGACCGGTGGCACGGCCGGCCCGGCCAGTGTGCGCCGGTTGGCCCGGCAGCCCGAGAAGCACCCGGGCAAGGTGGCCCCGACGACGACCGGGGACGCGGGTACGGGTGGCCTGAGCACCCCGGCCGGTGGCTCCACGAGCGACAATTCGGCCACCGGCGCGCAGGTGGGCAACTTCACCAACAATCGCCCTAATCCGGGCTGACCGAGGCAGCACGCGAGGGCGGGGGCGGCCTCCGGCCACCCCCGCCCTCGCGCACCCGCCACTTCGCCGAAGTGGCGCAGTCAGCACGGCCATGATGTGGCAACTTCCCCGATCTGATGCCCGCCCCGCCACTCCGGCGAACTGGCGCGAACAGGCCGCCCGGACACGCCCCGCCCCTCAAAGCCGGCACTCGTCGATCTTGCACTTCCGCCCCCAAGATTGTCCGTTTGGTGGAGTTTTCCGGGGCCGCAACTCCATGATCGCGGAGTGGAGCGGAGCGGAGCGAGGGTGAGAGGGGCGCGGCGGGACGTGAGGAAGCACGTGCTCGGCCCGGTCGATCATGAAGTTGGCGGCCGACTTAGAGATCGACAAGGCCGTCAACTTCATGATCAACGGGGCGGAGGCGGAGGCGGTCAGGGGGTGCGGAGGATGCCCAGGCGCTGGGTGGCTCTTGTCAGGGCCACGTAGAGGTCGCTGTGGCCCCTCGGGGACTCGGACACGATGCGGGCCGGGTCGACCACCAGCACCGAGTCGAACTCCAGGCCCTTGGCCTGCTCGGTGGTCAGCACCACCACCCGGTTCGCCAGCTCGGGCTGCTCACCCACTGTCGCCTCCGGCAGCGCCGCCACCACCGCGCCGCCCAGCTCGTCCACCCGCCCGGTGGGCACCAGCACGCCGAGCCGCCCGTCGCCGAGCGACGCGGCCTCCCGGGCGGTCGCCTCGACCAGTTCGGTCACGAGGCGGTCCGCCGGCACGGTCCGGTCCCACGGCGGTACGCCGGTGGCGCGTACCGAGCGGGGTGGCCGCAGCGCCGGGTCGATCTCGGCGAGCACGTCGGCGGCGACCGCCATGATCTCGGCCGGGGTGCGGTAGCTGACCGTGAGCTCCTCCAGCCGCCACCGGTCCGCCACGTACGGCGCCAGCGCCTCGCCCCACGACGGCGTGCCGGCGAGCGCGCCGGTCTGCGCCACGTCGCCGACGATCGTCATGGACCGGCTGGGGCAGCGGCGCATCAGCAGCCGCCACGCCATCGGTGACAGCTCCTGCGCCTCGTCCACGATGACGTGCCCGAACGCCCACGTCCGGTCGGCGGCGGCGCGCTGGGCGGTGGTGAGCCGGTCGGACTCCTCCTGCCGTTCGGAGAGCCGGTCGGCGTCGATCAGGTCGGTGACGCCGAGGATCTCGCCGCCGTCTGCCTCGTCCTCGACGTCGATGGAGCGGGAGCCGCGCCAGATCTCCAGCACGCCCTCGGCGTACTCGCGTTCCAGCGCCCGGATCCGCTCCCGCCGGGCGACGGCGGCGCGTTCGTCCTCGCCGAGCAGTTCGGCGGCCTCGTCCAGCAGCGGTACGTCGGCGGGCGTCCAGCCGCCCGGCTCGCGGTGCAGCGCGGCCCGTTCGGCGTCGGTGAGCATGGGCGCGGCGGTGGCGATCCGTTCCGGCGAGGCGTACAGGTCGGCGAGCAGGCGTTGCGGGGTGAGCACCGGCCACAGCTCGTCCAGCGCGGCCCGGATCTCCGGCTCCTCGCGCAGTTCGCGGCGGATCTCCGCGCGGTCGGCCTCGGAGAGCAGGTTCTCCCCGCCGAGCGGGTCGGCGCCGATCCGCTCGGCCACCTGGTCGGCGAGCGCGTGCACGATCTCCACGTCGAACAGGGCGCGGGCCAGGTTGTGCGGGCGGCCGGTGCGGCGTACCCGGTCGCGGGCCTGCCGCACGGTGTCCGGGTCGAGCGTCAGCACCTCCCGCTGCGGCAGTTCGATGGTGACCGGCTCGTCGGGCACCCACTGCCGGTCGCGGACCGCCGCGGCGAGCACGTCGGCCAGCACCGCGCGGCCTTTCAGCGCCGCGGTGGTGGCGGGTTCCGCGCGGCGCGCGTGCACGCCGGGGAACAGGTCTGCCTGGGTACGCAGCAGCACGCCGGTCTCGGCCAGCGTGGGCAGCACCTGGGAGATGTAGCGCAGGAACGTGGCGTTCGGGCCGACCAGCAGCACGCCTCGGGTGGAGAGCTGCTGGCGGTGGGTGTAGAGCAGGTACGCGGCGCGGTGCAGCGCCACCGCGGTCTTGCCGGTGCCGGGCCCGCCCTGCACCACCATCACGCCGGGCAGGTCGGCGCGGATGATCCGGTCCTGTTCGGCCTGGATGGTCTCGACGATGTCGCGCATACGGCCGGTGCGCCCGGCGTTGAGCGCGGCGAGCAGCGACGCCTCGCCGGTCAGTTCCTCGTGGGCGGTGGGGGAGGCGGCGGTGATGTCCAGCACCTCGTCGTTGAGCCCGGTCACCTTGCGGTCGCGGGTACGCAGGTGCCGGCGGCGGCGTACGCCCTGCGGGTTGGCGGCGGTGGCCAGGTAGAACGGGCGGGCGGCGGGGGCGCGCCAGTCCATCAGCAGCGGGTCGTAGTCGCCGGAGGAGTCGAAGATCCCGATCCGGCCGATGTAGCGGACCGCGCCGTCGTCGCCGTCGAGGCGGCCGAAGCACAGGCCGCTCTCCACGGCGGAGAACTGCTCGACCTGGTCGGCGTACATCGCCACGGTCGAGTCGCGCTGGGAGCGGGCCTGCTGTGTGCCGCCGGTGTGACGCAACTCCTCGTCGAGCCGCCGGGCGGCCTGTTCCCGCATGCCGTCCAGCCGGTCGTACAGCATCGAGACGTATTCCTGCTCGCGGCCGATCTCGTCGTCCTGGCGCAGGTCAGCCGACACGTCGGAGTGCGTTGACAATCCGGCTCCTCATTGACTAAAATTGCCGCAGGAATGGCATTCAGAAGCCATTCCTTTTTTGTGCCTGAACTGAGAAAGATAGCGCGTCGGCCGCCACCCGACCAAGCCCGGACACGACTCGGGGCCCGGTCGACGTCAGCCGACCGGGCCCCGGGCACGGCGATTCTCAGCCCTTGGCCGCCTGGTAGAGCCGCTCCGGCGTGACCAGACCGGCGATCACCCGGCCGTCGTCGGTCAGCAGCACGCTGAACAGCTTGCCGCTGAGCAGCCGGCCGCTGCCCCAGTCGCCGCTGACCTTGGGCAGGTCACCGAGCACCTGCGTGAGCATCTGGGCGTCCGGCGCGTCCGCGCCGGGCTTCGCGCCGTCGCCGGTCGCCGCGTCGCCGATCTTGGCGACCACCACGGTGGTCCAGCCGGTGCCGACGGTACGCACGTCCGGCTTCTCGGCGTCCTTGCGATCGAACCGCTTGCCCGCCGGTCCGGGCCGCTCGCCCTCGGTCGCCTCGGTGACCTTCACGCCGGGCGGCGGGTTGAACCGGAACTGGTCGGCCTCGGGCGTGCGGAAGTCGACCTGGGTGAACGCCACCTGGAACGCGGGCTCGTCCTGCCCGTCGGCGAGCACCTGCAGGCGCAGCGGCACGTGCTCCTTCGCGTCCAGCGCGATCCGGACCTGGTGGACCAGGGACGCCTTGTCGCGCGGCGTGAGCACCAGCTCGTACGCGTCCCGCCCGGCCACTGTGGCGGTGCGGCCGACGGTGACCGCGGTGGTCGGGTCGATCGCCTCCAGCGCCCGGTCCGCGGCGTCGGCCGGGGTGGCCGGCACGGTGGCTCGGTCCGGCGCGTCGGCCGGCAGCAGCCGGTGCGTGGCGGTGTTCTCCCGGCTGTTCCAGGTCCACACGTCGCGGCCGTTGCGCAGGATGTCCTGCTCGCCGAGCGTGTCGACCAGCGCGAGCCGCTGCCGGTCCTCGCCGCCGTACCAGACGCGCAGCGTGTGCGTACCGGAGACCAGGCCGGCCAGGTCGTTGCCGGCGGCCCGGCCGGCGAGCGCGGCGATCGGCGGCAGGCCGAGGTCGGCGCGCTGCACCACGGTGCCGGAGAGCCCGTCCAGGCGGGACGTGCGCAGGTCTTCCAGGAGCTGGGCGGCGCTGCGCGGCGGCAGCGCGGGGTCGGCGCCGGCGGCGAACGTGCCGACGGCGGCGCCACCGCCGATCACGGCGACCCCCGCGGTCACCGGGACCAGCCAGCGCAGCACGGCGCGGTTCTTCATCACGGACATAGTGTGCACCTCCTGCGCACCATGCTGCGCGAGCGTCGCTGTGACCACGCTGAGGAGATCCCCTACGGGTGACCCCATGGTGGCACCCTGGACCGGTGCGGTTGCTGGTGGTGGAGGACGAGACGCGGCTCGCGGCGGCGCTGCGCCGTGGTCTGTCGGCGGAGGGTTTCGCGGTGGACGTGGCGGCGACCGGCCCGGCCGGGCTGGACGCGGCGCGGCACGGCGAGTACGACGCGATGATCCTCGACGTGATGCTGCCCGGCCTGTCCGGCTACGAGGTGGTGCGCCGGCTGCGCGCCGAGCAGCGCTGGCTGCCGGTGCTGATGCTGTCGGCCAAGGACGGCGAGTACGACCAGGCCGACGGCCTGGACTGCGGCGCCGACGACTACCTGACCAAGCCCTTCTCGTACGTGGTGCTGCTGGCCCGGCTGCGGGCGCTGCTGCGTCGCGGCGCGCCCCGCCGGCCGACCGTGCTCACCGTCGGCGACCTGCGCCTCGATCCGGCCCGCCGCCGGGTCACCCGGGCCGACGCCGAGGTGGTGCTGACCAGTCGCGAGTACGCGCTGCTGGACTACCTGATGCGCCGCCCCGGCGAGGTGGTCTCCAAGACCGAGCTGCTGGACCACGTCTGGGACGCCTCGGTCGACACCGCCCCGAACGCGGTGGAGGTCTACGTCGGCTACCTGCGCCGCAAGATCGGCCGGGAGCGGCTGGAGACGGTACGCGGCGCGGGCTACCGGCTGGCCACGTGAGCCGCTGGGTACGCGGGCCGCTGCCGCGCCTCGGCCTGCGGGCCCGGCTGCTCGCGCTGGGTGTGCTGGGGCTGGCGGTCGGGTTCGCGTTCGGCGGGACGCTGCTGGTCGGCGCGCTGGGCTGGACGCTGCAGCGCTCGGTGGACGAGGAGGCGCTGCGTACCGCCGACGCGGTGGCGCTGCTCACCGCCGAGGACGCGCTGCCGGACCCGCTGCCGGTGGCCGGCGGGCAGTTGCGGGTGCAGGTGGTCGACGTTCAGGGCCGGATCCGGGCCGCCTCGATCGACGCGGACCGCCTGGTGCCGATGCTCGGCCCGGACGAGCTGCGGCCCGGGCAGCGGCAGCGGCTGGTGGTGGACGGGCGGCGCGCCGGCATGCCCGGCCCGGTCCGGGTGGTCACGGTGCCGGCCGGCACGCCGCAGGAGCCGCGTACGGTGCTGGTCGCCAAGTCGCTCACCGACGTGCGGCACAGCCTGCGCGTGGTCCGCAACCTGCTGCTGGTGGGCTTCCCGCTGCTGGTGGCCGGGCTCGGGGTGGTGGCCTGGCGGGTGGTGGGCGCGACGCTGCGACCGGTTGAGCAGTTGCGCAGCGGCGCCGCCGAGATCACCGGGCGGGCCGGGGCGGAGCGGCTGCCCGTACCGGCCGGGCAGGACGAGATCCACCGGCTCGCGGTCACGCTCAACGACATGCTGGACCGGCTGGCCGCGTCCCGGGACCGGCAGCGGGCGTTCGTCGCCGACGCCGCGCACGAGCTGCGCAGCCCGCTGACGAACATGCGTACCGAGCTGGAGGTGGCGCGGCGGCTCGGTGACGACACCGACTGGCCGGCGGTCGCCGACGACCTGCTCGCCGACACCGAGCGGCTCAGCCGCCTGGTGGACGACCTGCTGCTGCTGGCCCGGCTGGACGAGCAGGACGCCCGGCCGGCGCCGGTGGGCCCGGTGGAGCTGGGCGAGCTGGCGCGCGCGGTGGCGGCCCGCTACCCGTCGCCGCCGCTGCGGCTGACGCTGCCGGACGGGCCGCTGTGGGTCGAGGGGGACGCGGGGGAGTTGCGCCGGGTGCTGGTGAACCTGGTGGACAACGCGCTGCGGCACGCGCGTACCGGCGTGGAGCTGGCCGTGAGCGGGCCGGACGGGGCGTACCACCTGGTCACGGTGACCGACGACGGGCCGGGCGTCCCGGCGGCGGACCGGGAGCGGGTGTTCGCCCGGTTCACCCGGCTGGACGACGCGCGGGCCCGCGACGCGGGCGGCGCGGGCCTGGGCCTGGCGATCGTGCGTGAGCTGGTGCGCCGGGCCGGCGGCGCGGTGGAGCTGGCCGACGCGACGCCCGGCGCCGCCGCGCCGGGACTGCGGGCGACGGTACGGCTGCCCGCGCTGGCCGAGCCGGACGCGGAGTGAACGGTCAGCGGCGGCGGGTGGTGCAGACCGGGCCGGTGCGGGCGACGGTGTCGGTGGACCAGACGAGCGCGACGGTGAAGCAGTAGTCGGTGGTGCGGTCGAGCCCGTAGGCGATGTAGTCGGCGGAGCCGGCGGGCAGCGTGGCGAACGTGCCCTGCGGCTGCCCGGCACGGCCGCCGGCGACCACCACCGGTCCTTCCGCGCCGGCCGGGTACGTCCAGCTCAGCACGATGCTGTCGCGGCGGTCGGTGAGCGTGAAGCTGCCGGGCGGGGTACCGGGCTTGGCGGCGGCGGGAGTGGACGGCGCGGGACCGGCGGAGGTGGGCGGCGGCGCGCTGGAGGCCGGTGCGCCGGTGGCCGGTGGCGGGGTGTCGCGGCGGTCGTCCACCCGGGACACCCCGGCGATCACCGCGATGGTGCCGAGCAGCAGCGCCACCACCACGCCGAGCACCACGAGCGGCAGCCAGGGCAGCGTGCGCCGCTCGGCGGCCGGTGGCCGGGGCACGTGCACCGGCAGGTAGCGCGACGGCGGCTCGGGCGGGGCCGGTGGCACCCGGCGTACGCCGTCCGGCTCGTCGCCGGTGAGCCCGACCACAGTGGGCGGCAGCGGGTCCGCGCCGGGGCGCCACAGCTGGTCGGCCGGCTCGTCGGGCGGCCACGGGTAGTCGTCGAGCGCGTCGGCGTCGGCGTCGGGCGCGGTACGCGGCGTCGGCACGTGCGCGGTCTCGGCGGCCCGGCCGGGCGGGTGGTAGAGCGGCGTCTCGACCGGCTCGTCCAGCGCGGGCGGGCTGTACGGCGGCAGGTCGTGCGGCCCTTCGTCCTGCGGGGGGACCCGCGCGGCGGGCACCACCGGCGTGGTGCGGGCGGGCGGCGGCTCGGGAGCGGGCGCGGGCGGGGGCGCGGGGCAGACGTGGTCCGGGTCGGCGGCGGCGCGGGCCAGCCCGGCCACCTGGGCGGCGAGCGGGTCGTCGGGGTCCAGGTGCTGGCGGCACAGCTCCTCGGCGAGCGTCAGGTGCTCGTGCGCCTCGGCGTACCGGCCGCAGTCGCGTTCCATCGCGCCGAGCTTCGCCAGCATCTTGATGCCGCTGGGGTGGCCGTCGCCGTAGACCTCCCGGTGCAGCTCCCAGGCGTCCTGCAACCGGTCGCGGGCCACCTCGCACTGGCCGCGCGCGTACTCCACGGTGGCCAGGTCGGCGTGCGCGGCGAGCACCCGCTGCGATTCCGGGCCGTCGCGGGCGGTCAGCTCGATGATGACGTCGGAGTAGAGCCGGGCGGCCCGGGCGTCGCTGCCGACCCGGTGCAGCACCGCGGCGAGCGTCGCGGCGGCGGTGACTGTGCGCTCGTCGGAGCGGCCGAACAGCCGGGTGGCGGCCGCGTACGCGAACGCGGCCCAGCCGCGGGCGGAGTGCGGCTCGCCGAGCGCGACGAGCACCCGGGCCTGGAGTCCGGCCGCCTCGGCCAGCTCGGGGGAGGCGTTGTCGGGGCGGGGATCGGCGTCGCTGAGCGCGTCGGCGAGCAGCCGCTCCGCGCCGGTGAGGTCGCCTTCGGACACCAGTTGGTGCGCCTGGACGGTCAGGTCAGCGAAGCCGGAGGACACGCCCCATCGTGCTCGTCCGGCGACGGTATGTACAAGACCCGGAGTGGATCAGTTTGGTCCCGAATCCGTCAAGTGGTCGGCGAGCGTCTCGCTGATCCGGCGTAGCTGGTCGACCTGGGCCGGGCTGAGCGCGTCGAACAGGTGCCGGCGTACCCCCTCGACGTGGCCGGGCGCGGCGGCGGCCAGGGTGGCGAAGCCGGTGTCGGTGAGCACGGCGATCTGCCCGCGCCGGTCGGTGGGGCAGTCCTCGCGGCGGATCCACCCGGACGCCTCCAGCCGGGCGGCGGCGTGCGAGAGCCGGCTGCGCGAGGAGCCGGTGAGCTCGGCCAGCTCGCTCATCCGCAGCCGCCGGTCCGGGGCCTCGGAGAGGCGGACCAGGATCTCGTAGTACGCGTGCGGCATGCCCGCGTCGCGTTGCAGCTCGCGGTCGAGCGCGTCCATCAGCGCCCGGGAGGCGGTCAGGAAGGCGCGCCAGGTCCGCTGCTCGTCGGGGTCCAGCCACCGGGTCATGACGCCCATCATAGCGCCGATAGTTGAACGCTCAACAAAACCGGGGTACGGTCGGTGGCATGGGCATCCACCGACTCAACCACGCCGTCCTCTACGTCAGTGACCTGGAGCGCAGCGTCGCCTTCTACCGCGACGTGCTGGGCTTCCGGCGGGTCCCGATGACGCCCGAGGGCTTCCGCGGCGCCGCGTTCCTCCAGGCGCCCGACTCCACCAACGACCACGACCTCGGGCTGTTCGAGATCGGCGCGGCGGCCGGGGCGTCCCAGGCCGGCCGGGCCACCGTCGGCCTCTACCACCTGGCCTGGGAGCTGGACACGCTCGACGAGCTGGGCACCACCGCCGAGCGGCTGGCCGCCGCCGGAGCGCTGGTCGGCGCGTCCGACCACGGCACCACCAAGAGCCTCTACGGCCGCGACCCGGACGGGCTGGAGTTCGAGATCGTCTGGATCGTCCCGGCCGAGCTGCTCGACGACGCAGCGCTGGCCGCGCGTACCCGCATCGGGCGGCTCGACCTGGACCGCGAGCGGCAGCGCTACGGCGGGCAGACCCGCGGCGGCGTGGGCATCTCCGTCCCGGTCTGAGCGGGGTTCACGGCCGGTCCCACCGCGCCGTGCGGTAGAAACGGCACCATGTCGACCGACGCCGTCCTGCGCGAGCTGCTCGTCCGCCAGCTCGACCACTGGCTCCCCGCCGCGCTGCACCGGGCGCGGCGGGCCACGCTCGCGCTCGCGTACGCCGGGGGTGACGCCACCGGGGCGGAGGAGGCGTTGCGGGTGGTGGCCGAGTTCGCCGACCGGCTGCGCGGGCGGCGGCTGACCGTGCTGGTGGTGGCCGACGACGGCACCGACCTGGCGACGCGGCTCGGCGCCGCCGAGGCCGCGCTCCCGGCCGACGTCGCCGTGCACCTGGTGCCCGGCGGACCGGACCGGCTGCCGGTGGCGCTCAAGGCCGCGGGCGCGGCCGGCGCGCCGCTGCTCACCGTGGCCGACGGCGCCGACCCGGACCCGGCCCTGCTCGCCGCCGCCGCGTCCGGCCGCCCGGCCGAGCTGCTGCTGGTCACCGTGCCCGGCCGGTCACTGCGCCCGGCGCTGAGCGCCGCCGGGTTCCCGCTCGCCACCGAGGTCGAGCTGGTGCCCGACGGGGACGCCCCGGCGCGGCTGCTCGGCTACGCCACCGGCTCCGACAAGGGGCTGGAGACGGTCAAGGAGGCGCTCTGGGCGGTCGACGAGTACGCCGGGGTGCGCTACCGCGACCCGGCCGACCCGCAGGGGCGGCTGCTCGACATCTCGCTCGAACCCGAGCCCGGCCCGCTGCGCCGGGAACTGCTGGCCGAGCTGGCCCGCTCCGGTCCGCGTACGGTCACCGAGCTGCGCCGCTTCGCCACCACGGCGACCGTCTACCGGGCCGCCGACGCCAACCGGGCGCTGGCCTCGCTGCTCGCCTCCGGCGCGGCGACCCGCGATCCCGAGCACGGCCGGCTCGGCGGGGACGTGCTGATCAGCGCCGCCCCGAACGCTGGGTCATCTGCTTGACCACGATCGAGGCTCCGGTGGCGACCACACCGATGCTGAACACCATCTGCGCGCACACCGCGATGCGGGCGATCTGGCCCTGGGCGTGCACGTCGCCGTAGCCGACAGTGGTGAGGGTGGCGAGCGCGAAGTAGAGCGCGTCGACCCGGGTGCGCAGGCCGACGAACTCGCCGGGCCGGGTGTTCGCCACCACGTAGTCGCCGAGCGCGAAGACCAGCAGTCCGGCGATCAGCGCGACCGCGAGCCGGGTGAGCGCCCGGTCCTCGTCCCGGCCGGTCGGCTGGTCCTTGACGAGCTGGCGGCGGACCTGACCGGTGACCAGGAACGCGATCACGGCCACCAGGATCGCCGTGCCGATCGAGCGCAGGGCCAGCCGCAGGCCGTTCGGGTCGGCCTCGACCGGCACGAGGAAGTAGCCGACCAGCATGAGCGCGCAGGCCGCCACGGCCCGCCGTCGTATCCGCCGCAGGGACAGGTCCGTCATGCGGCGATTCTCCGGTCACGGGGACGCCGTGGCGGGCGGAACCGCGAACCCGGCCCGCAGACGACGAGCGGGGTGCCGGCACGTCGCCGGCACCCCGCTCGTCGCCTGGGAAGGTCAGGCCTTGTCCTGCTTCCACGACAGTGGCCCCGGAAGGTCCACGCGGTGGGCGCGGGTGTTCGAGTTCCAGGACCAGCGGCCGATCTTGATGCTCCACGACGAGAAGCCGTTCTGGGTGAAGTGGAGGATCAGCGGCCCGTACTTCTTACGCTTGCGGAACTGGACGCCCATCGGGGGTGCCTCCTTCGTCTCCCTGCCTCTGCAGTCGTCTGCGTGCCTTCGCGGCATCGAACATGCCCGGATCGACGATTCGCGAAACCCTGCCCGGTCCGCTCTGGACGGTGGGACTGCCGCCCGGCAAAATCTCTATCCAACGGGTAGGTGTTAAGGAGTCGTAAATGCTGGTGGAGGCGGGTCGTAACAAAGCCAGCGATGAAAGTCTCACTGAATGGAAGGGCATTGACCGGCGTGGAGAACGGTCGGCAGCATGAGGGCATGTCGCAGCGGAACGAGCTTCTCCTCACCGCTCGCGTGCACGTCGACCTGGTCCGGCACGCGAGCGCGCTCTGTTGAGCCGAGCGCTCGTCGTTCCCTCTCCGCCCGTCCGTTCCCGCAGCCGGCGCACCGTGGCCCGGCGCGGCACGGCGTGCTCCCCGGCCCCGCGCGGGCCCCCTCCACCGCATCGTGGACAGATCAGGAGACTCCGCCATGCCCTCGACCCGATCACCGCGGCGTGCCCTCACCGCCGCCGTCGCCCTGCTCGCCCTCACCACCACCGCCACCGCGTGCGGCGCCGACGCCGCCGCCGGCGCACAGACCAAGGAACTGCGCTACCAGGGTTCGGTGGGCCAGGTGACCCTCCCCGAACTCGCCGCCGACCTCGGCTACCTCGGTGACGTCAAACTCAACTGGATCGGCAACGTCACCGGCGGCCCGGCCGACATCCAGGCCACCGCCACCGGCCAGAGCGACTTCGGTGGCGCGTTCAACGGCGCGATCGTCAAGCTCCAGGCCGCCAACGCCCCGATCACCGCGGTGGTCAGCTACTACGGCTCCGACGCGCAGACGTTCCAGGGCTACTACGTGCTCGACGGCAGCCCGATCCGCGGCCCGCGCGACCTGATCGGCAAGCGGGTCGGCATGAACACGCTCGGCGCGCACGCCGAGGCCGTCCTGCGCACCTGGCTGGCCCGCGGCGGCCTCACCGCCGCCGAGATCGGCACTGTCGAACTGGTTGCGCTGCCGCCGGTCAACACCGAGCAGTCGCTGCGCGCCCGGCAGATCGACGTCGCCGTGCTCGGCGGCGTGATCCGCGACAAGGCGGTCGCGAACGGCGGCATCCGCACCGTCTTCACCGACTACGAACTGCTCGGCGCGTTCAGCGCCGGCAGCTACGTCTTCCGCGACGACTTCCTCACCCGTAACCCGGACACCGTCCGGACGTTCGTCACCGCGGTGGGCAAGGCGATCGAGTGGGCGCGCACCCAGCCGCGCGAGACCGTGGTGGCCCGGCTCAAGGCGATCATCGCCAAGCGCGGACGCAACGAGGACACCACGCTCGTCGAGTACTGGAAGTCCAGCGGCGTCGCCGAACCCGGCGGCCTCATCACCGACCGGGAGTTCGCCACCTGGATCGACTGGCTGGCCGACACCGGCGAACTCAAGGGCGAGCGGCCGAAACCGTCCGACCTCTACACCAACCGGTTCAACGCCGCCGCGACCCCCGGTGGTGGCGCGTGAGCACCGACAAGATCCTCTTCGACCGGGTGCGCAAGGTCTTCCCGGGCCGGCGTGGCAGCGGCGGCGCGGTCACCGCGCTCGACGACCTCACCCTCGGGGTACGCCCCGGCGAGTTCCTCGTCGTCGTCGGCCCCAGCGGCTGCGGCAAGTCCACCCTGCTCGACCTGCTCGGCGGGCTGGCCACCCCGACCGCCGGGCAGGTGCTCGTGGACGGCCGCCCGGTCACCGGGCCGGGCCTGGACCGGGGCATCGTCTTCCAGCAGTACGCGCTGCTGCCCTGGCGCACCGCCGCCGGCAACGTCGCGTTCGGACTCGAGGCCAAGGGCCTGCCCCGCGCCGAGCGCGCCGAGCGGGTCGCGTACCACCTCGACCTCGTCGGGCTCACCGGCTTCGCCGACCGCTACCCGCACGAGCTGTCCGGCGGCATGAAGCAGCGCGTCGCCATCGCCCGCAGCCTCGCGTACGACCCGGACGTGCTGCTGATGGACGAGCCGTTCGCCGCGCTCGACGCGCAGACCCGCGACTCGCTGCAGGACGAGCTGGTGCGGATCTGGCAGGCCACCGGCAAGACGATCGTGTTCATCACGCACGGCATCGACGAGGCGGTGCACCTCGGTCAGCGGGTCGCCGTGATGACGTCCCGGCCCGGCCGGATCAAGCAGGTCATCGACATCGAGCTGGGCGAGCGGGAGGCCGAGGAGGACGTCCGCTCCACCGGCGCGTTCCGCCACCACCGGCACCAGATCTGGACGCTGCTGCGCGACGAGGTACGCGCCGCGCAGTCCGCCGTACGCGAGGAGGCCCGCGTTGGTTGACGTCGCCGCACCACCGGCCCGGCCGGTGGCCGCCCCGCCCGCGCCGGCCGTCGCGCCCCGCCGGCCCGGACGCCTGCTCGGCCTCGGCGGCCGGGCGCTGCACCGCAGCGCCGCGCTGCTGGCGCTGGCCGCGATCTGGGAGACGGTGCCCCGCGCCGGGCTGGTCGACCGGGTCTTCCTGCCGCCGCTGTCCGAGGTGCTCGCCGCCTGGTGGGAGCTGCTGCGCACCGGCCAGCTCGCCGACCACGTCGGCGCGAGCCTCACCCGCTCGCTGACCGGGCTCGCGCTCGCCGTGGTCACCGCCATCCCGCTCGGCCTGCTGATCGGCTGGTACCGGCCGCTCGCGGACCTGCTCAGCCCGCTGCTGGAGGTGTTCCGCAACACCGCCGCGCTGGCGCTGCTGCCGGTCTTCGTGCTCATCCTCGGGCTCGGCGAGACGTCGAAGATCGCCCTGGTGGTCTACGCCTGCTCCTGGCCGATCCTGCTCAACACCGTCGCCGGCGTGAAGGGCGTCGACCCGCTGCTGATCCGCTCGGCCCGCTCGATGGGGCTCAACCACCTGCGGCTGTTCCAGAAGGTGATCCTGCCGGCGGCCGTGCCGACCGTGTTCACCGGCGTCCGGCTCGCCGGGGCGTACTCGATCCTGGTGCTCGTCGCCGCCGAGATGGTCGGCGCCAAGGCCGGGCTCGGCTACCTCGTGAACTACGCGCAGTACAACTTCGCGATCCCCGACATGTACGCCGGGATCATCACCATCTCCGCCATCGGGCTGGTGGTCAACCAGCTCCTCGTCGCCGGGGAACGCCGCTTCTCCACCTGGCGCGTCGACGTCACCACCGCCTGAGAGGAACCGCCATGTCCCGGACCCTGCACCTCAACGCCTTCCTGATGGGTGTCGGCCACCACGAGGCGGCCTGGCGGCACCCCCGCGCCGACCCGGACCGCCTGGCCGACGTCCGCCACTTCCAGAACCTGGCCCGCATCGCCGAGCGGGGCACGCTCGACTCGGTGTTCCTCGCCGACGGGCTCGCCGTCGGACCGGCCGTACGGCACAACATCCAGGCCGTCTTCGAGCCGCTCACGCTGCTCGCCGCGATCGCCACCGCGACCGAGCACATCGGCCTGATCGCCACCGCCTCCACCACGTACACCGAACCGTTCAACCTGGCCCGCGCGTTCGCCTCGCTGGACCACCTCAGCGGCGGCCGGGCCGGCTGGAACATCGTCACCTCCGCCCAGGCCCGGGAGGCCCGCAACTTCAACCTCGACGACCACCCGGCGCACGCCGACCGCTACCGGCGGGCCGCCGAGTACGTCGACGTGGCGATCAAGCTCTGGGACAGCTGGGAGGACGAGGCGCTGGTCCTGGACACCGCCGCGGGCGTCTTCGCCGACACCACCCGGGTGCACGAGATCGACCACGCCGGGGAGCGGTTCCGGGTCCGCGGACCGCTGAACACGCCCCGCCCGCCGCAGGGCCGGCCGCTGCTGGTGCAGGCCGGCTCGTCCGCCGACGGGATCGCGTTCGCCGCCCGGTACGCCGAGGCCGTGTTCACCGCCCAGCAGACGCTCGCCGACGGCCAGGCGTTCTACGCCGCGCTGAAACGGGCCACCGCCGACGCCGGCCGCGATCCCGAACTGGTCAAGGTGCTGCCCGGTATCGCGCCGGTCCTCGGGGGTACCGAGAAGGAGGCCCGCGACCTCGCCGACGAACTGGAGGCCCTGATCGTGCCCGAGCACGCGCTCGCCCAGCTCTCCGGCATGACCGGGCTCGACCTGACCGGGCTGCCGCTGGACGGCCCGCTGCCCGACCTGCCCGACGCCGACACGGTGCAGTCGCACCAGAGCCGCTACCAGCTCGTCGTCGAACTGGCCCGCCGGGAACGGCTCACCCTGCGCCAGCTCATCGGCCGCCTCGGCGGCGGACGCGGCCACCGCGTCGTGGTCGGCACCCCGGAACAGATCGCCGACCAGATCGAGCTCTGGTTCACCCAGGGCGCCGCCGACGGCTTCAACGTCATGCCACCGCTGCTCCCCGACGGACTGGAGGACTTCGTGGACCACGTCGTACCACTGCTGCGCCGGCGCGGGCTGTTCCGGTCCGCGTACACCGGGCGCACGCTGCGCGAGCACTACGGGCTGCCCCGGCCGGCCAGCGTCTACGCGACCCGTGAGCTGGTGGCGTCGTGACCACCGTGGACCGGCCCGGCGCCGGAACGGTCGAGCTGCGCCCGGTCGACGTCGACTCGTTCCGCGGCCTGCTGCGCCGCCAGGCGTCCACCGTCACCGTGGTCACCACCCCCGGCCTGCGCGGCAACCGGATGCGGCCGGACCTGCCGCCGGCCGGCTTCACCGCCACCTCGTTCACGTCGGTCTCGCTCGACCCGCCGCTGGTCTCGGTCTGCCTGGGCCGCGCCTCGTCGAGCTGGCCCACCGTCGAGCAGGCCGAGCACGTCGCCGTGCACCTGCTCGCCTCCGGCCAGCAGGAGATCGCGCAGATCTTCGCCACCAGCGGCATCGACCGGTTCAGCGCCCACCCGGGCTGGACCACCGGGCCGTTCGGCGTGCCGCTGATCGGCGACGCGCTCGCCGTGCTGCTGTGCCGGGTGGTGCGCCGGATCGAGGCCGGCGACCACACCATCCTGCTCGGCGAGCCGCTCGCGCTCGGCGCGGGCGAGGACGGCGACCCGCTGCTGCACCACCGCGGCGGCTACACCACCACGCTCGGCGACTGGCCCGAGGCGTGGTGACCACCGCCGCCGACGAGCTGATCGCGCTCGACCGGGCCGCCCAGGACCTGCTGTTCCGGGCGGCCCGCACGGCCAACGCGTTCACCGACGAACCGGTCGGCGACGAGCAGGTACGCGCCATCCACGACCTGGTCCGGTACGGCCCGACCGCGATGAACGCCCAGCCGCTGCGGGTGCTGCTGCTGCGCTCGACGGCGGCCCGGGCGCGGCTGCTGCCGTACGTCAGCGCCGGCAACCGGGACAAGACGGCGACCGCGCCGCTGACCGCCGTGCTCGCCGCCGACGTGGACTGGCACGACCGGCTGCCCGAGCTGTTCCCGCACCGACCCGGCGCCCGCGACTGGTTCACCGGCGACCCGGCCGGCCGGGAGGCCCAGGCCCGGTTCAACGCCGCGCTGCAGATCGGCTACCTGCTGGTCGGGGTACGCGCCGCCGGGCTGGCCGCCGGGCCGATGGCCGGATTCGACGCGGCCGCTGTGGAGCGGGAGTTCTTCCCGGACGGGCGGCACCGGGTGCTGCTGCTGATGAACATCGGCCGCCCGGCGCCGGACGCCTGGCGGGAACGGCTGCCGCGCCTGCCCTACGAGGAGGTGGTCGGCACGCTGTGAGTCAGCGCGGCTCCCACGCGTCCGGCTGCGCGGTCAGCTTGCGCACGTGCGCCGGCAGCCGGCCGCTGACCAGCTCGTCCAGGCTCACCTCGTCGACCACCCGGCGCACCGAGGCGCGTACCGCCACCCAGAGGCGGGGCAGGTTCTCCGCCGCCCCCTCGTACCGCGTCTCCTCGGGGCGCAGCCCGCGTACCCCGGCGAGCGGACCGTCGACGGCGCGCAACACGTGCCCGATGGTGATCTCGCGCGGCGGCCGGGCCAGCGTGTAGCCGCCCTCGGCGCCGCGCTGGGCCCGGACGACCCCGGCCCGGCGCAGGTCGGCCAGGACCGCCTCGAGGAACTTGCGCGGCATGTCCTGCTCCGCCGCGATGGCCTGGGTGGACAGCAGGGTGGGGTACGCGGTGGCCAGGCTCAGGGCTGCCCGGACCGCGTAGTCGCCGCGCGCGGAGATCTGCACAGTGCCATCATGCCTGGCCGGTGGGTGCGGGGGAGTCGGCGGGCGGCCGGGGTCGCACCAGACGGACTGGCAGCGGCCGCTCCCGGTTGGCCCGGAACGTGCCCGGGCTCACCCCGACCTCCCGGGTGAAGAAGCGGCCGAAGTTCGTCGGCTCGGGAAAACCCAGGTCCCGGCCGATCCGGGCGATCGACTCGTCGGTGGCGGCCAGCAGCCGGCACGCCTGCAACGCGACCCGCTCGTCGATGACCTGCTTGGCGCTGCGGCCGGTCACCGCCAGGCAGGCCCGGGTCAGCGTACGCACCGAACAGCCCAGCTGGGCGGCGTAGTCCTCGACCCGGCGGGTGTGCCGGTAGCCGCGTTCCACCTCGCGGCACAGCCGCCGGAACGTGTCGGTCTCGGCCCGCGGCGCGGCACCGTTCTCCGGATGCGGCAGCAGGCTCAGCCGCAGCAGCAGCACCGCGAGCTGGTGACGCAGCAGCGCCGCGGCGGGCGGCACCATCGCGTGCCGTTCGGCGTCCACCGCGAGCTGACTCACCTCGCTGATCACCGCGTCCTCGTCCTCGCCGGCGAGCTGACGGTGGGCGGGCACCGCGTCCGGGTCGACGTCGAGGCCGGCCAGCGCGTCCGGCCGCCAGCTCACCACTGTCGCGTCGAGCTGCGCGCCGACGCACCGCAACACCTGACCGGGGTACGCGCGCAGCAGCGTGCCGGGCCGGCAGGGCACCGGCCGGAAGTCCAGCTCGGCGGTGCCGTGACCGTGGGTGACCAGGATCAGCACATCGCGGTCGAGCAGGACCGGCCGGGGCCAGCCGGGCTCGGCGGCGAGGTCGTCGAGCGCACCGGTGAGGATCTCGTCGGCGCCGGGGCGCGGCTCCGGCGGGCCGGTGCGGGTGGCCGGGGAGGGCTGACCGGTAGTGACCATCTCCCCGACGGTAACCGGCCCGGCCGCACGTTGCATCTCGACGGTTTCGCGCGCGCGGAGGCGGTCTTGTCGGCACGCACGGCCGACGGTTAGGTTACCGATCGGTAAGCACCGGGTCGGCCGACCGGCCCCCGGCCGGGCGACGGCGATGGGATGAGCATGACGGAACTGTTCTCGGTCGACGGCAAGACGGTCCTGGTCACCGGCGGTTCGCGGGGGATCGGGCTGATGATCGCGCAGGGCTTCGTACGGGCCGGCGCAAAGGTGATCATCTCCTCGCGCAAGGCCGACGTGTGCGAGTCGGTCGCCAAGGAACTCTCCGCCGAAGGGCACTGCGAGGCGATCCCGGCCGACCTCGGCAGCGACGCGGGCGCGCTGGCGCTCGCCGAAGCCGTGCGGGAACGCCACGACCGGCTGCACGTACTGGTGAACAACGCGGGCGCCACCTGGGGCGCGCCGTTGGAGGAGTACCCGGAGGGCGCCTTCGACAAGCTCTGGGCGGTCAACGTCAAGGCGGTCTTCCGGCTCACCACCGCGCTGCTGCCGCAACTGCGCGCCGCGGCCGGCGCCGACGACCCGGCCCGCGTGATCAACATCGGGTCGGTCGACGGCATCCGGGTGCCGTGGATGGAGGTGTACGCGTACTCGGCCACCAAGGCCGCCGTGCACATGCTCACCCGCAGCCTCGCCCACCAGCTCGCCGGCGAGCGGATCACCGTCAACGCGATCGCGCCCGGCCCGTTCGAGAGCAAGATGATGGCGTTCGCGCTCGACGACCCGGAGTCGCGCTCGGCGATCGAGCAGCAGGTGCCGCTGGGCCGGATCGGGCGACCCGAGGACATGGCGGGCACGGCGATCTACCTGGCGTCGCGCGCCGGCGCGTACCTGACCGGCGCGGTCATCCCGGTCGACGGCGGAATCACCACGCGCGGCTGAGGCGTACCCCGGTGAAGACGGCCCGGGGCCGCGCGGACTCGGCAGATCCGCGCGGCCCCGGGTGTTGCCGTGTCAGCGACCGGCGAGCAGCCGGTTCACCGCGGTGTCGACGTCCAGGTGCTCGGCCTCACGGCCGCGCGGGACGACGACGTAGGTCCGGCGCAGGAAGCGCACCAGCACGCTGCGCGGAACCTCGAACAGGGCGTTGCCGTCCGGGGACGACAGCGCGAGCGCGACGAAGTCGCCGCGCGGTGTGGCCCACGGCCAGACCCGCACATCACCGATGCCGGCCGGCTCGTCGAGCCCGGTGACCAGCAGTTCGCGTGCGAACGACCAGCTCACCGCCTCGCCGCCGGCGGACTCGGCGTGGAACAGGACATGGACCGCATACGGGTCAGCAGGGTCGTAACGCAGACTGGCACGCACCGGCAAGGCGGTGGCGTCAGGCGCGACGAGCCTTAGCGACGTCTCGACCTCTACGGTCGTCGGTCGGATGACACTCATGGACGTTCTCCCCCCGGCACCGCTGCGGAACGCGCGTGTCCCGCTTTTCCCATACTCAGGTGCTGCTCCTGGCTACGCTCCGCCATACGCTGACTTCACCCAGTGGTGGGAAGGGGTTCGGAAAGCCCCCGGGAACCACTCGGCCCCGCGTAGAATTTCCGGTTCCGCCCACTCCGTCGTCCCGCCCGGCAACGGGTGGTTCAGTCGTCGACTTACTCCGGTAACGTCCAGTCGTCAGCAGGGGTGACGGTCCCGCGCGACACTGGGGGTGGAAATGGTCACGGGGGGCGGGTCGGTGACGTCGCGGACCACGGCCGAATCGCCGAAAGGTGCGGCCCGAGCAGCCGAAAGTCGGGGGTACGAGGTGCCTGTGGAAGGGCGGTCGCGAGGCACTCTCACGGAGCAGCGCCGGCGCCGACGTGGCTGGCGGCTGCGCCTGCACACCACCCTCGAACTCATCCGCGCCAACCCCACCGGCCGCGTCGCCCTGAAGATCTTCATCGGCATCCTCGGCGCGATCGTGGTCACCGTCGGCATCGCGCTGATCCCGCTGCCCGGGCCCGGCTGGCTGCTGGTCATCGCCGGCCTCGGCGTCTGGGCCGTCGAGTTCCACTGGGCGCGACGGCTGCTCGCGTTCACCCGCCGGCACGTCAACTCCTGGACGCAGTGGGTGAAGCGCCAGTCACTGGGAGTGCGGTTCGTGTTGGGCGCGGTCGGGCTCGTGTTCGTGTCCGTGGTGGTATGGCTGTCGCTCAAGTACAGCCTCGGCATCGACGTCGTGGCGCAGGCGCTGCACTACCTCGCGACGCACTGAGGCCCGGTTTTTGGTCCGGGCGGGTGATCGGGTAGAGTCATGCGCGCTGAGGGCGATTAGCTCAGCGGGAGAGCGCTTCGTTCACACCGAAGAGGTCACTGGTTCGATCCCAGTATCGCCCACCATGTATGTGTGCAGGTCAGAAGCCCGTCGCCGGAACCGTCGGTAACGGGCTTCTGCCGTCTTGCCCCTTAAGTTGGGAGCAGATTGGGAGCAGGGCGTCCGGTGCTGGTATCCGGCTGCGTCGGAGCCATCCGGCAGAGGCGCGGCGTTACCCGTCGGACCCGGTCGGTCTCTTGAGGACCGCTACCGACGCCTACCACGGGGCACCGGTAGCGGCTGGGGGGCCTGCTGATCGCCGCCGGTCCGATGGGCCCCAATTCGGCACTCCAGATGGCAGGGCCGTGTCCAGCTAGGGGGGCGAAGGCAGCGTCCGGAAGAGGGCGGCAGGACGGACCCGTAGCGCGAAGGCATCGGTCGTAGACTGTGCGACGCCTGTTCGGACGGCGCGCGCGGGCTCGCGCTGGGCGTCCACGATTTCGTCGAGCGAGCCTCGTGAGGAGCCTTGTGAGCACCCTCGGTACTTTCATCTGGTCGATCGCCGATCAACTGCGGGGCCCCTACCGGCCCAACCAGTACGGCAACGTGATCCTCCCGCTCACTATCCTGCGACGCCTCGACTGCATCCTCAAGGATGACCGGGAGACGGTGCGCGCGCTGGCGGCGAAGAACGACAACCCCAACCGGCTCAAGGTTGAGGTCAAGAAGGTGACCGGGAGGACCTTCTACAACACCTCGAACTACTCCTTCGCCAACCTGCTGGCTGACGTCGATGGGCTGGCGGACAACCTGGCCGACTACATCGACCGGTTCTCGCCCGACGTCGACGTGTTCCAGTACTTCGACTTCAAGAAGGAGATCCTCACCCTGGAGAAGGCGGAGCTGCTGCGCGAGGTCATCACGTCCTTCAAAGCCGTCGACCTGCATCCAAACGTCGTCGACAACGCCGACATGGGCGATGCGTTCGAGTACATCATCCGCAAGTTCAACGAGGCCGCGAACGAGACCTCCGGTGACCACTACACCCCGCGGGACGCGATCCGGCTGCTGGTTGACCTTCTCTTCGCCGAGAAGGACGCCGACCTGACCGAGGCCGGCATCATCCGCACGCTGTACGACCCCACCGCGGGCACCGGCGGCATACTCGCTCTGGCCGAGGACCACCTGCTTGATCAGAACCCCGACGCGAAACTGAGACTGTACGGCCAGGAGTACAACCCGCAGTCGTACGCCATCTGCAAGTCCGACCTGCTGGCCAAAGGCCACGACGCGACCAACATCGCCTTCGGCAACACCCTCACCGATGACGCGTTCAAGGGCCGCCAGTTCGACTTCTGCATGTCCAACCCTCCCTACGGCGTCGACTGGAAGCAGTACGCCAAGGCGGTGACGAAAGAGCGCGACGAGGCGGGTCCCTACGGCCGGTTCGCCCCCGGCCTCCCGTCGACCTCAGACGGGCAGATGCTCTTCCTGCTCCACCTGGTCCACAAGATGCGGGCGCCGGAGGACGGCGGCGGCCGGGCCGGGATCGTGATGAACGGCTCGCCGCTTTTCAACGGCGCCGCCGAGTCCGGCCCCTCCAACATCCGCAAGTGGCTGCTGGAGAACGACCTGGTCGATGCCATCGTCGCGCTGCCGACCAACATGTTCTTCAACACCGGCATCGCCACCTACATCTGGATTCTCGACAACAACAAGCACCCAGACCGCAGAGGCCTGGTCCAGCTCATCGACGGTTCGTCGTTCTGGACCAAGATGCGCAAGAACCTCGGCGCCAAGAACCGTGAACTCAGCAAGGAGGACCGCGCCAAGGTCGTCCAGTTGTACGCCGACTTCACCGACGCCGACCCGGACTACTCAAAGGTGCTGCGGAACGACGAGTTCGGCTACTGGACCATCACCGTCGAGCGCCCCCTCCTCGACGAGTCCGGCCAGCCGGTGCTCGACCGCAAGGGCAAGCCCAAGCCGGACCCGAGGAAGCGCGACACCGAGAACGTCCCGTTCACCTACGGCGGCTCGGCTGCTGGTGTGGCCGGCAAGGTCGAGGTCATCCAGGCGTACTTCGACGCCGAGGTGAAGCCGCACGTCCCCGACGCCTGGATTGACTGGACAAAGGTCAAAACCGGCTACGAGATCCCCTTCACCCGCCACTTCTACAAGTACGTCCCACCCCGTCCCCTCGCCGAGATCGACGCCGACCTGGAAAAGCAGGTCGCCAAGATCCTTGACCTGCTGCGAGAGGTGGAGCAGTGACGGGACCGCTTTGGGGCACCTTGCCGGACGGGTGGATGGCTGGCCAGGTCAAGAACGCTGCGACCGTCACGCTCGGCAAGATGCTGCAGAGCAAGGACTCCGGCAGTGACGTGCGTGCCCCGTATATGCGTGCTGCGAACGTGCAGCCCGATGGCGTTCTGGCTCTCGAGGACGTGAAGGAGATGTGGTTCGGCGACGCCGAGCTGGAGCAGTTGAGCATCCGAGCGGGCGACGTTGTCGTCGTTGAGGGCGGCCAAGGTGGGTTCGGTCGTGCCGCGTATGTCGACGAGGATCTTCCGGGCTGGGGATTCCAGAACTCGATCAACCGACTTCGACCGATTCGGGACTTCGACGGCCGGTTCATCGCGTTCTATCTGATCGCGCTGCGGGGTAGCGGCTTCATTCGCGCCTACTCCAACGTTGTCTCGATGCCGCATCTCACTGCGGAGAAGCTCGCGAGGATTCCGATGCCGCTGCCGCCGCGAGAGGAGCAGCGCGCCATCGCCGACTACCTCGACCGCGAGACCACCCGCGTCGACACGCTCATCGAGGAGCAGCAGCGCCTGATCGGTATGCTCCGCGAAAGGCGTAGAGCCGTTATCTCATCCGCCTTGGCACCGACCGACTCATGGGTTCGTCGCCGGATAAAGCACATCGGTGAGACCAGTCTGGGGAAGATGCTCGACGCGGGCCGTGCGGTCCGCGACGGAGACCAGCCGCGGCCTTACGTCCGGGCAGCAGATGTTCGTGCGGATGGCTCTGTGAACCTCGTGGACCTCAATGAGATGCCATTCTCCGACGCAGAGATGGAGGTGTTCGACCTCCGTGCGGGCGACGTCCTCCTAATCGAGGGCGGAGCCACAGTCGGGCGTCCAGGATTCATGTTCGAATCGGCACCAGGGATCGCCTTCCAGAAGACCGTTAACCGCCTACGCGTCGGATCACAGGCGGATGCACGGTTCGTGTACTGGTCGATGCTCCGCCTCTACGAGTCCGCCTACTATGCCAAGCACTACGGGTCGGTGTCATTCGTCCACCTCACCGGCGAGAAGCTGAGGGAGATCGAACTTCATCTCCCGCCGCTCGACGAGCAGCGGGCCATTGCGGTCTACCTCGACGAGCGAACCGCGAAAATCGACGCGCTGAGCGCCGAGACTGAGCGGTTCATCGAACTCGCCCGTGAGCGGCGGGCGGCGTTAATCACGGCAGCGGTGACGGGGCAGATCGACGTATGGGAGATGGCGTGATGGCCGATCACAACGAGGCCGTCTTCGAGTCCGAAATCTGCGCGTACCTGGAGTCCCACGGGTGGCTCTACTCTGCGAGCGACACCGGCTACGACCGGGAGCGGGCACTCTTCCCCGAGGACCTGTTCGCCTGGCTGGAAGTGACTCAGCAGGCGGCGTACGAGAAGGCATTGACGGCCGCAGGTTCGGAGGCGAAGTTTCTCGATGTGCTGACCACGGCACTCGACAAGCCTCTCGAACATGGTGGCGGAACGCTGAACATCCTGCGCAACGGAGTGCAGTACATCGGTGGCGGCCGGTTGAAGGTCGCGCAGTTCCGGCCCGAGACCAGCTTGAATGCGACCACCAACGAGCAGTACGCGGCGATGCGGGTGCGGGTGATGAGGCAGGTGCACTTCTCCACCGCCGACCAGCGCAGCATCGACCTGGTCTTCTTCGTCAACGGGATCCCGGTGGCCACCGTCGAGTTGAAGACCGACTTCACGCAGTCTCTCGATGATGCGATCAGCCAGTACCGCAAAGGCCGGCGGCCGCTGACCAACGGGCGACCGGAGCCGCTGTTGTCGTTTGGGCACCGGGCGCTGGTGCACTTCGCGGTCTCCAACGACCTAGCCGCGATGACCACCAAGCTCGAGGGCGAGAAGACGCACTTCCTGCCGTTCAACATGGGGCACAAGAGTGGCGCGGGCAATCCGCCGGGTGAGGGCGGGCGGTCGGCGACGGCGTATCTGTGGGAGCGGGTCTGGGAGAAGGACGCCTGGCTCAACATCATCGGCCGGCTGATGATCGTGGAGACCAAGGAGGAGTGGGATGTCGCGACCGGGACGTCGGTGCGGCGTACGAGCATGCTCTTCCCTCGGTTCCACCAGTGGGAGGCCGTGACGAACCTCGTGGCAGCGGTGCGCGAGGAGGGGGTGGGGCACCGCTACCTAATCGAGCACTCGGCAGGATCGGGGAAGACGAACACCATCGCCTGGACCGCGCATCGGCTGGCGCGGCTGCACGTGGACGACGAGAAGGTCTTCGACTCAGTGATCGTGGTCGTGGACCGCACCGTGCTCGACGGCCAGCTCCAGGACGCGATCCGGCAGATCGACGGGTCGGGAAAGATCGTTGCCACGATCAGCCCTCAGGACGTTCGCAAGGCGGGTGCGAAGTCGAAATCCGGACTGTTGGCGACCGCCTTGAAGAACGGGGAGCTGATCATCGCGGTGACCGTGCAGACCTTCCAGTTCGCCCTCGACGAGATCCGGGTCGACTCGTCGTTGAAGGGCCGGCGGTTCGCAGTGGTCGCCGACGAGGCGCACTCCTCGCAGTCCGGAAAAATCTCCAACAAGCTCAAGGCCGTGCTGACCGCCGAGGAAGTCAAGGAGATCGAGGAGGGTGGCGAGGTCGACGTCGAGGCGATCCTGGCCTCGGAGATGACCGAGCGGGCCGAGTCCGAGGACATCTCCTACTTCGCGTTCACGGCGACGCCGAAGAACAAGACCCTGGACCTCTTCGGCCGCAAGGGGCCTGACGGGAAGCCGGTCGAGTTCCACCTCTACTCGATGCGACAGGCGATCGAGGAGGGCTACATCCTTGATGTGCTCAGGGGCTATCAGTCCTACGACACCGCGCTGAAGATCGCCGGCCGGGCCGAGAGCGGCGACGGCGACGAGGTGGTGGAGGAGGCCGCGGCGCGTAAGGGGCTGATGCGGTGGGTGAAGCTGCACCCGACCAACATCAGCCAGAAGGTGCAGATCATCGTCGAGCATTTCCATACCAACGTCGCCCACCTGCTGGAAGGCAAGGCGAAGGCGATGGTGGTGACCGACTCCCGCAGGGCCGCGGTGAAGTACAAGAAGGCGATCGACTCCTACATCGCCAAGCGGGCCGCCAAGGACAACTCGTACAACTACCGCACCCTGGTCGCCTTCTCCAATTCTGTGAAGATGGCCGAGAACGAGGAGTGGGCTTCGGACTGGGGGCCGCAGCCGAGCAAGGACGACGAGTTCACCGAGGCCAAGCTCAACCCCGGCGCGGGTCCGGACCTCGCCGCCGCCTTCAAGGGTGCGACGTACAAGATCATGCTGGTCGCCAACAAGTTTCAGACAGGGTTCGACCAGCCGCTGCTCTCGGCCATGTACGTCGACAAGAAGCTGTCCGGAGTCACCGCCGTGCAGACGCTGTCTCGGCTGAACCGCACCCACCGCACTGCCGGTGGGGAGCAGAAGCGCAAGACGTTCGTCATCGACTTCATGAACAAGCCTGAGGACATCCGGGCGGCGTTCGAGCCGTACTTCACCAACGCCACGCTGGAGACCGAGACCGACCCGTACATTGTCGTCCACCTCGCCAACAAGCTCGCCCAAGCCGGGATCTACACGCCAGAGCAGGTGCGCGAGGTCGCCGAACTGTGGGTCACCCGCAAAGGTAACAATGCGCTCTCGGCTGCGATCAGCCCGGCTAAGTGCGACTTCGCCCGCCGCTACGCGGCAGCGATCGAGGCCGACGACAAGGTCACCCTCAACACCCTCGACCTGTTCCGCAAGGACGTCTCCACCTACGTCCGGCTCTACGACTTCATGAGCCAGATCGTCGACTACGGCGACCCGTACATGGAGATGCTATCGATCTTCCTGCGGCTCCTGGAGAAGGTCATCGCAGACTCCTCCTGGGCCGCGGAGGTCGACCTCTCCGACGTCGTCCTAGTCGGGGTCAAGCACAACAAGATGGCCGCAGTCGACATCTCGCTGACCGGTGACGGCCAGATCAAGGGCATCGGAGCCGCGGGCACCGGCACCCGGAAGGAGCCGAAGTACGTCGCACTACAGGTCGTCATCGACAAGATGAACGACCTCTTCGGCGCCGAGTCGTTCTCCGTGTCTCAGGTCCGTGAGTTCGTGCAGGGACTGGTACAGCGGCTGCTCGCCTACCCGGACCTGGTCAACCAGGCCAAGGTGAACTCGAAGAAGCAGTTCATGGAATCGCAGGACTTCCAAGCGGCGGTCACTGAGGCGGTCGTTGACAACCAGGAGGCCCACAACACGATGGCCGACTACTTCTTCAGTGACGGCCCTGGCATCAGCGCTGTGATCATGGCGCTCGCGGACGCCTTTTACGAGGCCGCGATCGACCAGCGGACGGACATGTGAGCAGGCCGGCGGGACTGTAAGACGAACGGTGTAACTCCTGATCAAGGAGCAGCATCTGATGTCTGATGGATCGACGATCGCCGTGGATACTGCCGCTGTGGCGAGGAACGTGCCGGGGCAACCGGTGGAGGGTGTCGACGCGGAGCTGGTCGCCCAGCTGGTGGAGCAGGCCCGTGCGGCGGGTCTTCAGTTGACCGGCGACGGTGGTCTGCTGCAGCAGCTGACGAAGCGGGTTCTGGAATCCGCGCTCGAGGGTGAGATCACCGATCACCTGGGCTATGACAAGGGCGACCCGGCGGGCAAGAACAGCGGGAACTCCCGCAACGGTGTGTGGGCCAAGACGGTGCTCACCGACGTCGGCCCGGTCGAGATTGAGGTGCCGCGGGATCGCGATGGCAGCTTTGCCCCGCGGATCGTCAAGAAGCGGCAGCGCCGACTGTCCGGCGTGGATGACATGGTGATCTCCCTGTCGGCCAAGGGCCTGACCACCGGGGAGATCCAGGCTCACCTGGCTGAGGTGTATGGCGCCGAGGTGTCGCGGCAGACGATCTCGACGATCACGGACAAGGTCGTCGAGGGGATGACCGAGTGGCAGAACCGGCCCCTGGACCCGGTCTACCCGGTGATCTTCCTCGACGCGGTGCACGTGAAGATCCGCGACGGGAAGGTCGCCAACCGGCCCATCTACCTGGCCCTGGCCGTCACCGTCGAGGGGACGCGGGACATCCTCGGTCTGTGGGCCGGCGACGGCGGCGAGGGCGCGAAGTTCTGGCTTCAGGTCCTCACCGAGCTGCGCAACCGCGGCGTTCAGGATGCGTGCATGGTGGTCTGCGACGGGCTCAAGGGGCTGCCTGATGCGATCGGCGAGGTGTGGCCGGAAGCGGTGGTGCAGACCTGCGTGATTCATTTGCTGCGGGCGTCGTTCCGGTATGCCGGCCGGCAGCACTGGGACGCCATCGCGAAAGCTCTCAAGCCCGTCTACACCGCGCCGACCGAAGCCGCCGCCAGGGCTCGCTTCGCCGAGTTCACCGAGGCGTGGGGCGGCAAGTATCCAGCGATCGTCCGGTTGTGGCAGCACGCCTGGGCGGAGTTCGTGCCGTTCCTGGCCTTCGACGCCGAGATCCGCACCGTCGTGTGCTCCACCAACGCCATCGAGAGCGTCAACGCCCGCATCCGCCGCGCCGTCCGCGCCCGTGGGCACTTCCCGAACGAGGCCGCCGCGCTCAAATGCGTCTACCTCGCCGTGATGAGCCTCGACCCGACCGGGCAGGGCCGCCGACGGTGGACCATGCGCTGGAAACCCGCCCTGAACGCCTTCGACATCGCCTTCGAAGGACGCCTGTCCGCAGGCCGCAAGTAGCCGTCAACAACCCGAGTTACACCGTTCGTTTGACAGACCCTGACCGACCTCAGCTGACGGCCGCACCGCAGACACGTCCGCGACGACGTCTTTGCCGGGCGATGCCAGCAGTGGCGTCAGAAGCACGCGCCTGGAGGACAACTTGGCTTAACGGCCACACGCCAGCCGCGACGTCAGGCCACCACGCCAACGCACCGGTAGAACTAGCTGGCCCGCGAGGGCCGTGATCACGCAGGATTGGCGCCGTGCACGCCACTCGCTACCAGCCCACCGGCGCCCGTAACGACACGGGTACTCAGCCGCGATGGGCCGTGATCGATCGGGCGCTTGCGTCCTTCGCGGGCAAGTCCATCCTCGTATTGATCGCCGCGGCACTCGACTCCCCGTCATGTCGCCCCTGGGAGTACCACCTGACGTTGCTGTGGGGACGAGCACTGCGGCGGCCGCCGGCTGGCGGTATCGATGCCCAGCCCGCGGACCTGGTCCGCTTGGTCGAGAGTGCGATGCACGCTGCACCGTCCCGCGTGCCCGAGACGTCCCGGACGCCCAACGATCCTCGCCGCTTGGTTGGCTTTACTCTTGGAAGCCGCCGCTGGCGAGTTCACCCCGGCGATTTCGACCATCCCATGGTGCTGCTTCGCCAGCTGGAACAGACCGCCCGAGCGGTGGACGAGACCGTAGCGGCTCGCATGGGTTTTTCCCTCAGCGACGTCCTTGAGGTCTGCCTCGCACACGGCGACCACACCATCGAGGAGCTCGCGCCAGCCTGGCAGGCAGGCCCTGAGGCTGGCGCTGCTGCCCCTCGTGTCGGTGACACTGAGGTGTCAGCAGTCCGACGGCTCGTCGACACCGAGCCGTTCGGTTGGCTTGACCAGTGCAGTAAGCCTGCGGCCGCCCGGCGGGCGCTGACATGGTTGACCCGCGACAGTCAGCATCTGCGTATGCGCCACAATGCCGACGAGGCAACACTCGGGCCAGTCCTGCAAGTGTCCGTCGATCATCGGCACGTCGGGGTGCCGGCCTGCTTGGCGCTGAGCGCAGCGGTCGCCGCCACCCGGTATCTCAGGGAGATGGTCGGCGACGCCGGGGCCGCCGCAGTGCAGATGCACGCGCGCACGTGGTCGCACACCGTAGACCTGCTCTCGCGGCGACTGGTGAGCCGCCGTGGCCAGACGCCCGAACCAGCACCTGTCCGACCAGTCATTGAGGGCCAGCGGCTCCGCATCGCGGTGGTCAGCGGCGTAAGTGGTGCCGGGCTGCAAGGAGGAATCGCCTGGGGCAAGAAACTGCTGTCGGTCGATACTGCAACGACGCACAACATCGCCCAAGGCTCTGGTGGCCGTTCTGCACTTTTGAAACGGCCGGTTGCGAAGGTCATCGTCTACGGAGGGCCGGCGAACGTCGTGGCGCAGATGGTCGGCGAGGCCGTCGTCCTCCACGTGGAGGAACTCGCCGAGATGCTCGCCGAGTGCGGTGGCGACCTCACCACCGTGGCCTGCTTCCTCGAAGACCTCGCGTTCCATCCCGGCTACACCGACGTGACGTTCGTCGACATCTTCGACGTCTGGCGAGCGTGGAAGGAGCACGGCTCGATCGGACCGGTCACGGTGTGGGCACCAAGGCAGGGTTTGGCCGTCGCGCCGGCGACAACGGACAAGACCTGGGAGAGGGCGGCGTCATGGGAGGGCGTCGACACCGTGCTGGCCGGGGCCGGCATCAGCGCGGAGCACATCGACTGGCCCTTCGCGCGTCGTGACCACGGTGATGGCGCCGACCTGTTCTACAAGCCGGACAGCCCGGCGATGTTGGTCAACGTCAACCCGCCAGTCGTTCTCGAAGTCGACCTCAATGACGCCGCCACGCTGCACACCCATCCCGACACGGTCGTGGGATTCGCCGACAGCCTGCGCCTACACCTACGCAAGCCGGCCATCAGTAAACACGTGCGCGACGGGACGGGGCGAACACTGAGGCTGGCCCTGGTCTGGCTCCCGGACACCTCATTCGAGCACACCGACGGCGCTCTCGCGTTCGTGCGGGTCGACCCGAACTTGCGGCAGATCGCCCTGGTCATGGCAGCAGGGCTGTTCATCATGCTCGCCGACAACCCGGCATCTGCGCATGCGCTGATTGGCGAAGGGCTGGAACGCGGGCTCACCGCGCTGGCCACCGGCCACGAAGCAAGCAGGTTCCAACCGTCAGCATTCCGAACGGCGTGGCGGGAGGCAGGCCCCCTCATGACCGTGCACCGACAGGTGGAGGCACTCCCGCTGGTAGCGCGCAATGACGGCCTCCCGCGATCGGCGGCGGTACACGCCCGCGCCAATCGGAGGGCCGTCACCGCCATTCTGCGCTGCCGACCCCCCGACGGCGTCTTTCTCGGCCCGGACGCACTGCGGATGTGCGAAGAATTCATCCTGCCGGCCGTTCAGGAATCGCTGCATGACCTAACGTGCCAGTTCGATCGCACGGTGACGTTGGCCGTCGCCGCCCGGGTCAACGACGCCCACGCCACCGCCTATCGTAGCGCCCAGCAACTTGCCGTAGCCCTCACCGGGCCCTGGGCGCACAACTGGCACGAGATCGCCCTCACTGACGATCAGTACCAGCAGACCCACGCCTTGGAGACCCTCCTCGAGTCCCTTCTCGCCGAACCACCCGTAGGCAGCGCCGTCGCCGACGAGCTCGACGTCGCCGAGATCACCGCGCTGGCGCACCGGCTGGCGGTCTCGGCCGCCGTGGTCCGCGGTTACACCGACCGGCTGCACGGCCTGCGCCTCACCATCAACCGCGGCATGTTCGCGGTCGAACCCGATTGGTCCGACCATGACGACGTCGAGCGCGTCGAAATCGACCTCGCCGCCTACACCGACCACCGCCGCCGCGCGGCCCGTCTCATCCCGGCGGACAGTCAGCCGGCTGGCGCCGTCGACGACCATCAGGACCATGACTCCGGCCTCCTCACAAACACACCGTCGGGACATCGGTACCAGGTCCCCTTCACCGCTATACACGGACGACTGCCGGTCAAACTGCAACGGGTCGATAATCGACTTCGCGATCACTGGGGCACGGGTCTCGACGGGATGCGTGCTGTCCTCGGCGTGGCCGTCGACTGGGCCACGGACGCCTCCGGCGTACACGCGGTAAGCCGTGCCGACCTCGTCGATGCCGTCGCGCAATGGTCCGAGCTCAGCGCGGCGCAGATTGAGGCAGCCGTCGACCTGCTCACCCTGTCCGGTGACCATCTGCGCGAGGCGGGCCCGCTGCGATTTCTCGACATCGAGCGGCGCGCGCATCGCCTCGCCTTGCGCCCGCTCGTCTACGTCGATGGACAGTTGTTAATCTTGCCGTGGCGGTTACTCGACACGCAGCGTCTGTTCAACGCTTACCTGCACCGGTCACGGCTGCCGTTCGCCCACCGGGACCTTCCGCCCGGCGTCGCCGCCATGATGAGCGCCTATCGGCAGGAGTTGAACGCCCAACTCGAGGAGCTCGTCCACGGCGTCGTCGCCGCGACGGGGTTGCCATGCCGCACGCATGTCGAGGTGGCCGAGCTCAAGCGAGCTGGCATCCCGGAACCGCTCGGGGAGGTGGACCTGGTGGTCGCCGATCCGGCCACCGGCAGACTGTGGGTCGGCGAGGTCAAGGACCCAATCGCGGCGTTCAGCACGGAGACTCTCCGGAACCACATTCGTAAGTTCTACCGCGGCCCGAAACCGTACGTGCCGCGGCTGCTCGCCAAGGCCGCACAGGTCCGCGACGCCGCGCGCGGCGTCGCCGTGTTGGCCGGCGGTCCTGACCGGGCAATGTGGCGCGTGGTGCCGATCCTGGTGACCCGCGACGTAGAACCTGCCGCGTTCGTCGCCGAACCGCAGGTGCCTTTCGCACTCCCGCACCAACTGCCGGACATTCTGACAGCCGGCGTCGACCCTGCATCGGGGCCCGTTCCGCTTTGAGCGGTGGGGCATCAGCGGACCGGCTATCCGCGCCGAGCACCGGCAGGCATCGCTGACGTGCAGCTGATCGTGCCTGCCTGCCGTCTTCGTCGACCACACAGTCCTGGCTACTGCAGCCGACCTGCAGTGTGGCGGCCAAGCGAATCGCAGCCTGTTCGATTTTGGGCTATCGGTTCGAGGCGGTGAGGTGGCGGTGTGTGGGCGCGTGCTCGCGCCAGTCCAGCGGCACGCGGGTGGTGTACAACTCGGCGAACGGCCTCGTCGTCGCCACCGGCCACTATAGACCAACTGTCGAGGGCTAAGCGGAGGCCCTGAGCGGGCTCGCGACGAACCAGAGGCACTTCGTGCGAAGCCCAGCGCATGTCATTTCCCTAGCTGCTGCCGATCGCACGCGTCCTAACCGCCGCTCGGAGATGTCGCTCGACTCAACATGTCGGTCGTGCGTCTGAAAGCCGGAGGAAAGCCCTGTCACGCCACCTCCCCCTTCGCCGCTCTGGGCTGGGTAGGCTGTGAGTCTTCTTGTGGGCAGCTCGTGGGAGGTGCGATGCGGCCGTCGATCGACTCGGCTCATGCTTACGCTTCCCGCATCCCGTCTGGGCTGAAGGTTCGTCGCACACGGGCTGGGGTGCACCTTTTCGATGTAGCTACCGGGCTCAACATTCTGCTCGACGAGGTGGCGGTGGACCCGCAGGAATGGGATCAGGCGCCTCGGCAGGTGTCCATCGCCCTCACCAATTCCTGCGATCTGGCTTGCCCATACTGCTACGCACCGAAGCTGAAGGCCCGGTTAGACGCGACACGCGTCGTCGGCTGGCTGAGAGAGTTCGATGACAACGGGTGTCTGGGCGTGGGCTTCGGAGGTGGTGAACCGATGCTGTTTCCGGGCTTTGTGAGCTTGTGCTCCGCGGTGGCGAGCCAGACCGGGCTTGCAGTCACGTTCACAACGCATGGGCATCGGCTCACCGCTGGGCTGTGTGACGAGCTGCGTGGGTCCGTGCAGTTCGTCAGGGTCAGCATGGACGGGGTGGGTGCCACGTACGAGCGGCTCAGGGGGCGCCCGTTCGCCACTCTGGTTGACCGCCTGGACGATGTCCGCCAGGTCGCGCCGTTCGGGATCAACTTCGTGGTGAACGCCGAGACAGTCGGCGATCTTGACGATGCTGTGGAAGTTGCGGTGAAGGCGGGAGCGTCGGAGTTCCTCCTGTTGCCAGAGCAGCCGACCATGCAGCGGGCCGGCATCGACGAGGTCACGTCGACGCGGCTACGTGAGTGGGTCCGCGACAACCATCCACCATTGCGCCTGACGGTCAGTACCGCAGGGGCCGACGGGCTGCCCGTGTGCCTACCGCTGACGGGGGAGTTGCCTTCGGAAGCCTATGCTCATGTGGACGCGCAGGGTGTCCTGAAGTGGTCGTCCTACGACTCTGAGGGAGTTGCCGTGGATGATGACGGGCTCATGGCAGCCCTGCAAGTGCTCCGAGAGCGCGGAGGTACGGCGTGAAGATCTGGGCGGGGTATGGGTCGGAGCACTCGATGAACCTCGTGATGATCGGCCACTTCGCGACCGCCGGTGACGCGGAGGCTGTCGAGCAGGCCATCGAGGAGATGGAGACGGTGGCGCATCTCGAGATGGAGGCGGGCCGCCTGGTTGTCGGCGAACCAAGCAGGCGCTACCCGGAGGCATTGTCGAACGCCATTCGGGCGCTGCACCTCTACTCTCTCGGCCCTACGGAGCTGGAGCAGTTTTGCTACAACGTTACGACGAAGCGGTACGACAACACGGTGATCATCAGAACCGATGAGTCCGACGTGTCGGCGTACCTAAAGCTGTTGCTCGACAAGGGTGCACGCATCGAGGTCTTCTCGGGGCACGACTTCCCGGAGCAGGCGAAGTCACTGTGATGAAGCGAATTAAGTCGACATGGCAAGCGTGAACTGGGACGTCTTCGCCGCGCTCCCGGGCAGCCGGCAGAACAATTTCGAGAACCTTGCCCGCCACCTGATTCACCGCCACTATGGGAGCTTTGGAGACTTCAAGGCGCTGGCAAACCAGCCCGGCGTGGAGTTCCACCTCAAGCTGCGGGACACCTGTCCGCTGGGCGACGCCGGGCGCTGGTACGGCTGGCAGTGCAAGTGGTACGACCTTCCACCTGGCAGGGCGATCGGCACCACACGCAAGAAGGTCATCGAGGACGGAATCAAGAAGACGGCCTCGCATGTCCCTGGGATCACGGATTGGGTCTTGTGGACCAAGCACACGCTTACCGAGGCCGATCAGGAGTGGTTCTACGGGCTCGACAGCCATGGCATGACGTTGACCTTGTGGACGGGCCACAACATCGAGGAGCTTCTGGCTGGGCCGGGAGAAATCTACCGAGGCACCTACTTCGGGCATTTGGTCCTCACCGATGACGCGCTTCGCTCCCAGCACACCCGGGCAGTCGAGCCGGTCCGGTTCCGGTGGTTGCCTGAGGCGCATCAGCCGGTTGACGCCGAACGTGCCCTGCGGCGGATGCTCGGTGGAAAGCACGCCAGGGAAGAAATCCACGAGGCCGTGACCCGACTCCGGGAGGCTCAAGCAGCGATCAACGCCGACCGTCTCGGACTACCCGAGGACTTGGTGGCGTCCATCGAGTCGACCCTTATGCATCTGGAAGACGTAGCCGTTCACCTATCCAGGGTGAATGACGCCCTCATCGGTGGCGACTGGGAGTCGTTACGGAACCTCGCTTCCGATGTGCCAACGGCTCCCGAGGACGTCCGTCAGCTTCCTCGCCGGCTACGGGCACAGCGGCAGCCCTCCATGTCCGTGACCAACGCGCTGGACGACCTGAACCAGGCCTACGAGCTCCTCCGGGTGACCGACCGCGACACCCAGGTGGAGATCGTCGCGGTCACCGCCGCAGCCGGGAACGGCAAGACCCACCTGTCCGCCCAAGTAACGGCAGCCGAGGAGGCACGTCCGGCTGGCGTATTCCTCCGCGGACACGGACTTTCCGCTCGGGGGACACTCGACGACCTCGCCCGCCAGGTCACGCTGAACGGGCAGCCGTGTCCGAGCATGGATGCTCTGATCGCCGCCGTCGACGCTGCAGGGGAACGCACCCATCGCCGACTGCCGATCATCATCGACGGGCTGAATGAGTCTGAAGACCCGCGTGTCTGGAAGCTCCTGATCGCCAACGTCAAAAGCGTTCTATCGGAGTACCCGCACGTCCTGCTCGTATGCACGCTGAGGTCGACATTCGTGGAGGAGTGCCTGCCTCCCGACACGCTCCAGATCACCATCGACGGGTTCGCCGCTGACCAGAAGGCGGCAGTTGCTCGGTACATGGATTACTACAAGATCGACTCCGGTGACGCTGAATTGCCGGAGGGCCTACTTGATCATCCGCTGACTCTCCGGCTCTTCTGCGAGGTGGCAAACCCTAAACGGGAACACGTTGTGGGCGTCGAGTCGATTCCACACTCGCTGACCGCGGTGTTCGCCAGCTATCTCCAGCAGGTCGCCACCCGGGTCGCAGAGCTGTCGCCCATCGGGCACCGCTTCTTCGAAACCGATGTCCGCGAAGGCTTGGAGAAGATTGGCCTGTGCCTGTGGGAACACAATGCCAATGGGTTCCGGGTCTCCAGCCTCCGCGAACTCATCGACAACGGAGCCAGCTGGGAAGGCAGCCTGATGCGAGTGCTGGAGCAGGAGAGCATCCTCCTCCGGGACCCGATCGGCGAAACCGGCGAGGTTGGGGTGAGTATCAGCTACGACGCCCTCGCCGGGCACGTCATCGCCCAGGCAATTATCGCCACCCACAGCCGAGACCAGATGAACGCATGGCTTAAAGACCCGGCAACCGTCGCCGCCTTCGCTGGCAATCGGGGCGACCGGCATCCTCTCGCAGAAGACATCTTCGTAGCACTTGCCGGCCTGCTGCCACGTCTCCACCGTCGGCAGCTATGGGCCATGGTGCCCGACGACATGCGCGTTCGGGCATTAATCCCGTCCGCAGGGCTGGAATCCACGTACCTCGACATGCCCACCGTCGAGGCGCTGGCCGAACACGTCCAGACCGCGTCACCAAGCTCATCCGCGATGGTGCTACGCCGGTTACGCGAGACCCGGGCCTCCCTCAACCATCCGCTGAACGCCAGCTTTCTCCACGAGACGCTCAAAGCGATGTCTGTCCATGAACGCGACCTTCGCTGGACCGAGTGGACGCGCAAGAACTGGCGTGCACTGACGCGCGACCTCCAGGATCTGGAAGCTGGATGGCGCGCATCACCCGTGCGCACGGCTCGTGACTTGCTTCGGGCCCGCTGGGCGATGTGGGTCCTGACAAGCACCGTGCGAGCGCTTCGGGACCAGGCCACCAGGTCGCTGTACTGGTTCGGGCGACACGAACCCGAGGCGCTGTTCACGATCACCATGGAGTCATTCGACATCAACGACGAGTACGTCTCCGAGCGCATGGCTGCGGCAAGCTACGGCGTCGTGATGGCCCACCAGGTACATGACACGACGATCGCCCAAGCGCTTCCCCCGTTTCTGGCGGCCCTCGTCGAAACGCTCGTTGGGCCCGCCGCCCGCCGCCCAACCAACCACTGGCTGACCCGCCTGCACGTCCACGGCATCTTCACCTTCGCCGCCACGTACTACCCCGGAGCGGACACAGCGGCCCTGGACGCCAACGGACGGATCGCATTCGGCGAAGGTCCCGCCGTCAACCTCCTCGAGGACTCTGATCCGCGCTTCGAGGACGTCGGTGACGCTATACACATGGACTTCGAGAACTACACCCTTGGACGGCTACTTCCCGAGCGCAGCAACTACGACTTCGATGACCCGGAGTATCAGCAAATCCTGACCAACGTGCGCAGCGGGGTGGCGGAACTGGGCTGGTCGCGCGACAGGTTCACGGCCATCGACTCCGAGATCGCCGAACGCTCCTATCGAGACGCCGACAGGGAGGGTAACCCCGAGAGATACGGCAAGAAGTACAGCTGGATCGCCTTCTACGGGCAGGCCGGCGCGCTCGATGATCGGGGAGAACTCAAGCCTCGCTCCGAGCGTCTCTCCGACCTCGGCGTCGACCCATCCTTTCCTGAGAGACCGACACCGCTGCCCATCGCCCTCGGGGACTGGGCTACGCCGACACCCACCAGCGACGAAGACTGGATCGTCCTCGGCGAGGTGACTGTCCCCGACGAACTGCTGTACCCGGCCGAACTCAACGGGCATCCCGGACCCTGGATCGCAGTCGGAGGACACCTCTCCACCAGGGGACAGACTCCCGGCCGGAGAGTCTGGGGACTCCTCGCGACTGCACTCGTCGCACCCGAGCACGTCGACGCCGTCCGCGAAGCGCTCCAGTCACGCCCGTACCCGGGGCGCGACTGGATTCCCGAGGCACCCGAAGATCACTACACGTTCGCCGGAGAGATCCCCTGGCATCCGCACTTCGCCCACGTTCACGAAGACGATCGCCAGGACGACCCGTACCTAGGGGCGATCCGACTTGAAGGCCGAGTGCTGGTTCCAGCCGAGATCGTGACACATCGATTCGGCTGGGAGGGATATCACTCCCCGCTCAACGACGCCGGACACCTGCTCGTACCCTCACGCAACCTGTCCACGGCGATGCAACTCACGGCCGAACCGCAAACGTTTAACCAATGCGCACCCGACGGAAGCGTCGTAGCGCTGACCTTCAGCGCACCCAGCCGCTTCGAGGGCGACCTGCTATATATCCGCGAGGACATCCTCAACAGCTACGCGGCAGGGAGAGCGTTGATCGGGTTTTTTTGGGGTGAACGGCTTCCTACCCCGTATCCACACGACCAACCGCAATGGCTCCAGGAGGCACGCGAACTAAACGCCGAAGTCTGGAGGCACCTAGTAGTCCGCGAGTTCATGATAGCCAAGCCTTCGACGCGATGACTGGAACCGGTGGTTCCCGTGGCCAGCCTGTCGCGCAGACGTACGTCCAAATCGCCCTACGCCGACAGCCCGGACTCCCAGGCAGGTGGGCTTGCTATCCGCCGACCTTGGGGCGCTCCAATCATAAGAACAGGGCGTCGACGTGATGCAGCGGGCGCTCCCGCGATGCTGGCGGTGTACCAATAATTGTCATTCTGTGGGCCATCGCCCAGTAGTCGCTCTCGTGACGGCGTTCCCGCGGTAGTCACGGAGGGGCTGGCGTCACCGTCGGCGCATGATCGCGTAGACCATCCTGCTGCTCGCGAACTCGGAGATTGTGATCAGTTCCCAGCCGAATCGTTCCAGCACCTCTGCGGCGGCGACGGCTTGCGTGACCTGGTCACCGCCCACGCCGCGATGCGACAGGACGGTGAGAAGCCGGTATGGGTAGACGCGCAGGTCGACACTGCCGCCGAGGACCGCGTCGGTGGTGACCGTTCTCGTGCGGGCTATCTGCTCCGGTGTCTCACGGGCGGCCATACGTGAACCCTAGTTGTCGCTTGCACGGACAGTCGCGTTCGGTGACAGCGGGTATGTTCGGGTCGTGCCTACCTCGGTCCGTCTCCCGGCCGTCGCCGCTGCCGTACTGCTCGCCGTGGCGGTGGCTGGCTGTGACAACGCCGATGATGGTCCCATCGCGGCGCCTACCCCGCCATCTGCCTCGGCTACCGGCGTCACGGCCAGCCCGACAGCACCTGCCGAACCGGCGTACACCGCGGATGGGCTGGACCTGTGCGCGAGGACGGATGTGAAGGTCGTGGCGGACCTGGCGCCCGAGGTGACCCGCGAAGATCCGCGGCCGCCGCTGGCTCGGCCCGGTGCCGCCTGCCTGTTCGAGATGCGAACGAAGGCTGGCTACCAGGCGAATCTTCGGGTGGAGGCGTCGACGCTTGCAACGGCCGACGAGGCGCGGCAGCTGTATCGCGGGACGAGGCGGGCTACGGGGATGACGCCCGCCGGAGTTGTGCCAGGGGTGGGGGAGGAGGCGGAGGCTTTCACCAAGCGGTCATCACCGGGGTTCAAGTACGCCGAGTACATGGTGCACGCGCGTACCGGCAACCTGGTGGTGAAGGTGTGGCTCGCCGTCGGCGGCGACTCCTACGTTGCGAACTCGGCGCTGGCGGAGAAGTCGTTGACGATCCTGCGGGCCACGCAAGCGGCGGTGCCGACGGCCTGAGCGGCCTTGACTCGTCCCCCCGAAACCACTGCCTTTTGGCGTGAACGCCCACGCTTGCCGGGTAGCGCACGCTGTGGCCTCTGGAGAGGGGCGCCTCGTGCTGGGTCAGTCCCGAACGGCTTGCGGCCACTGGCTTCCGGGTAGCTTCGAGTAGTCACCGACCTGGGTGGCGATGTCCCGGATGTTGCCGAGGGCGTCCATGAAGCGCTGCCCGACGGTGAGCAGGGTGTTGAGGCCGGCGGTGACGAGGTCACCGACCGATTTGGCGAGGGTGGAGATGGCCCAGGGGATGTCGATGACGGTGCTGGCCTCGGTGGCGGCCTGCGTCAACTTGCCGGCGAGTCCGGTGACGATCTTGGCCAGCTCGACGGCGTAGTCGACGTTCGAGCGGGCGATCTTGAACAGCCATTGGCTGATGAACTCGGCCTTCAGCACCGACTCGTCGATCGCGGCTTTCTGCTTGGTGGCCTTGGCGTTGTAGGCGATCGCCGCGTCACCGCTCCACTTGGCGATGTTGTCGCTGCGCGGCTCGGTGGCGGTGAACGACAACTCGGAGACGGGCGTCTTGACGTCGTTGACCCACCGGAAGCTGACGTTGATCAGCGACAGCACCGGCACCTGGCGTTCCAGCGCGTGGTCGACCTGGTCGAGCACCGTGTTCATGGCCCGGCGGGTGGCGTCGAGGTTCTGCTTGATCCACCACAGCCCGGCGGGTCCGAGAAGCCACCTGTGCTCGTTGACTCGGTCCACGATGTCGTTGAAGGAGCCGACGGCTCGGTCGATGCCGGAGCGGATCTGGTCGAACGCCTTGTTGAACGGCTCACCGTACTCAAGGTCGCTGCTTGCGGGCTGCACCTGCACTGCCTTCCATCGTCATGCGCGGTAGATCTTGTCGAGGTCCAGGGAGATGACCTCGTCGGCCCGGTCGTACTCGTCAGCGATGCGTCGCAGCGCCGCGCCGATCTGATCGAACTCGGTGACGGCGCCGTTGAGGATCCGCACCATGAATGTGTGGAAGTCCCGGTAGGAGCCGGCGTGCAGGACGACGCTCGCGTCGCCGATGAAGAACGCGGACGGCTCGAGGTGCAGCTGTTCGGCGGCTGTCTTGACCGCCGCGATGCTGTCGGACATCGCCAGCCACTTCTTGCCCTCGTCGCGCAGCGCGTCGGTGATGACTTCCAGGTCCTTCATGATCGCGCCTCCGTCTCGCCGGGACGGGCGAGCTCGTAGGTCCGGAAGAGTGATCGGGTCTCGAACCGGAGTTGTTCGGTGTCCATGCGGGCGACGCGCGCCGTGTCTGAGGTGATCGCCGTGATGCCCGCGCCGCGCAGGTGAAGCGTCAGGCATCCGTGCGGACTGGAGATCGTCCGTTGCTCGGGCTGCTTCGGTGCGTGGGTCAGCCGGGCGAGTTCGGCGTCGATGTGGTGCAGGGCGCCCCACGTGCGCTGCAGCCAGAGGGCTTGGTCGAGTTCGGGCTTCGTGCTGGTGGCTGGCGGCTGTGCTGGTCGTGCCGGGGCGGGCTGGTCTCGCTGCAACTCCTCGAGTGCGGTGGTTTCGAGGAGGCTTCCCAGCGCGCGGGTGTATGCCTCGTAGACGGCATCCCCGATACGGGTCACGCCGGCCTGGCGTCGCCAGTCGTGGCTGATCGTCACGTCCTCCACCTGTCCGGACCTGGCGAGGACGAGGCTCACGGACGCTGTGCGGTCCTGGCCGGAGTGGAGCCTCGGCGCGGACCGGGAAGCGAACTCGTCGACAGCGTGTGCGGCGTTCGTGCGAAGCGTCTCGTCGTCGCCGAGGAAGTCGAGGTGTGCCATGGACAGCCGAAGGTTGGCTCTGTCTCCGAACATCAGTCTCAGCCCCCGCGAGATGGCCAACGCATACGGTGATTTGCTCGTTACGGCGCAGGGACACCGTACGGGAAACGCGAGAGCCCATGGGGGAGGGTGTTCGGCTTCCTGCGGCAGTCTGCCGCCGAGGCCGAGGATCCGCCGCGCGTGGAGCTCTTGCTGACCGCAGGGTGGCAGTGTGTGTGCCGACGGCGGTAGACGGAGGGAGCGGCGGTGGATGCCCGTTTGCGGTGGAGGCTTGCCGTCCCGCTGATCGGTCTGAGCCTGCTGATGGTCGTCCCCGCCATCGCCGGAGCCTGGGTGTTCTGGTTCGAGTTCGGGAACACGTATCGGCGTTGAGCGTCGTCGTGTGTGTGCTGTTGCTGGCTCAGTCGGGGCTGGCGGCATCGATCGGTGTCCGGCCGGTACGGGATGTGCCCTGGCTGAGGATCGCGTTGATCGTGCTCGCGTTCGTGCTTGCCTGCGGAGTCGCCGCGGTCCGTGGATCCCGTTGACTGATTACACAAGGGTGGGCTGCGGCGTGAGGCGGGGATAGAACTTGGGTGCGGGTGCCGTTCTGCCGCTTCTGTTCGCGACGGTTCTTCGCGCGGGCGTGGAGGGGCTGTTGCTGGTTATGCGGGATGGCCGTTGCTGGTCCAGGTGATCGCGATGGTGGTGTGCGGGCGGGGGATCAGTAGCCGCAGGTGGTTGGTGGGGCTGGGTGCGGTGCCGGTGGGGTAGACGGCGATGTGCGGGCCGGGTTGGTGTCGGTGGTGGCGGTCCCAGGTGCCGATGAGGTCGAGCATGCGGTCGGTGAGTGCGGCGGCGCGGGGCCCGTAGCCGTGGGCGCCGAACTGCCAGGTGGTGTTGTCGAGTTGGCGGGTGGCGAGGTAGGCGATGCTGTCGGCGGTGAGCAGGGCCGGGCAGGCCACCCAGTTCTGCGGTGCCAGGTCGGCGGCGCGCTGCCGGTCGACGGCGAGCAGACCGTGAGGGTGGGGTTGGCTGGCCAGCCATAGTTGCAGGGTGTCGAACGGGGTCGCCGGTGGGGTGGTGACCGGTGACCAGGCGTCGTGCCGCGGTCCGTCGAGGGCGGCGGGCAGCGCGCGGAGATCCAGGGCCTCGGTGACAGGGTCGTCGACGAATACGGTGACGTCGTCGCCGCGTAGGTGGTGTGGTGTGACGGGGTTGGCGCCGGCGCCTTGTATCGGGACGAAGCCGCAGACGAGGGCATTGGTGGCGACGAGGTGTCCGCTGTCGCGGATGAGGGTGAGGCAGCGGGTGTGGCCTCGCATCCGAAGTGGGGCGACGAGGACGCCGTCGGGGGTGAGCTGGTCGGTCCAGGCGGGTGGGATGTCGCTGGTCTCGACGGTGACGATGATGGCGTCGTACGGGGCGGCCGCCGCCCAGCCTTTGTCCGCGTCGGCGTGCACCGCTGCAACGTGCGGGTAGCTGGCGGTGTCGAGGGCGGTGCGGGCGTGGGCGGTGACGGCGGGGTCGATGTCGATGCTGGTGACCGTGCCGTGTGGGCCGACGACCTCGGCGATGAGCGCGGCGTTGTAGCCGCCGGATCCGACCTCCAGCACCCGTGCGCCGGGTTGGAGGTGGGCGGCGTGCAGCATGGCGGCTTGAAGCCACGGCGCTGAGATCGAACTGGTCGCCTTGCCGTCCGGGCCGCGGCGGGTGACTACCACGTGGTCGGCGTACGCGGCCTCGACACTGATTCCCGAGGGCGTGAACAGGTGGCGGGGGACCTGTCTGAAGGCCGCTTCCACGGCCGGTGAGGTGATCGCACCGTCGGCGAGCAGCTTGTCGACCAGTCGAGCGCGAGCCGTCTCCGTGAGCTCGGTGTCGAGCGGATCGGCCATTGTTGGCTCCCTGCGGTTCGGGCGCTCAGCGCGCGTGTTCATTCCTGACTTTGTCGGGCCGAGATCCTGTGGCGTGGGGTGACCTTGTCCAGCCTGTCGGTTGTCAAGACCGCCGGGCCCTCGGCTGCGGCTCACGGCCTTGAGCTACGCCCCGCGGACCCGGTGGATCGCCCAGTCGCCGGTCCATCGGGCGAGGTCGTGTACCCAGCGCTCGGTGTTGTGTCGGGCCTTGGCCGCCCACTTCGCGGCGTTGGCCGAGGCGAAGTGGTCTAGCACGTCACCGCTTGTGCCGGTCCAGGCCGGGAATTGCCCGAGCCAGTCTTCGGCTTGGTCGGCGGTGTGGCCGCTGCCGATCAGCCATTGGACGAGTAGTGCCAGTTCGACCCATGCCGCTGCCTTGGTGGCCCAGGCCCAGTCGACGATGCGCAGGCCGTGCGGGGTGACGATCAGGTTGGTCGGGTTGAGGTCGGAGTGCACGAGTGTCCCGCCGTCCATCGCCGGGTGCGTGAACCCGAGCCGCTCGGCCGGGGTGAACCACCGATCGCCCGGCGCCGGCGTCTGCTGAAGGTCTTTCAGGGCGGCGGTGAGCAGGTCGAGATCGGGGCTGCCGGGGGACAGGTCGGGGTGAGGGCCGGCGAGATRCTCAGTTCCCACCACCAGCCAGCCATCGGCCTCGAAGTGCCACCGCAGCGCTGGCGGGTACCGGTCGACGGCTTGGGTGACGGCCAGCTCGTAGCGCAGCGACTGGACGGCCCATTCGCCGCAGGCCGCTTTGACGAAGACCGGTCCGGACGGGCCGGTGACGGTCGAGGCGATCTGTGCGTGGTTGCCGTCGGGTGCCGGGGTTGCCTCGAACGCTCCACCGACCTGTTCGGTGGTTTTGGTGATCACGCTGTGGGGCAGGGTCGTCCAGTCGCTGCGCATCAGGTTCTCCTGTTACCGGCCGGGTTGCGGCGGGTTCGGCGGACAGCAGGACTCGGCCTCACCGCCCCAGAATTCCATGTCGATCTGGTAGCCGGTGTCGTGCAACGCCGCGAGGGTGTAGGTGATCGCGGTGCCGTCTCGCATGGCTTCGGTCAGGATCGGCCGGTGGTGCACGTAGTGGCCGGCGATCTGGTGACAGGCGGCGGTGTAGGGCTCGCTGATCTGCAGTAGGGCGTGCCAGACGGCGTCGACCGGTCGGGTGGGCACGACCCGGTAGGACTCGCCGGTTGGCAGGAGCATCCCGAAGTCGGGCTTGCCGACGTGGTCGGCGTGGGCCTTCAGGAAGACCAGGAATTGCCCGACCGCACGCTCGGCGTAGGTGTGGCTTACCTCCTGCCGGGCGGCGAAGTAGCGGGTCAGCTTGTCGAACACCTCGGCCGACACGAGCGTGCGCGGGTCCTGTGCGACGGTCGTGACGGGTTTGTCTGCGGTGATGCTCAAGGTTCCTCCTTGATCGCGAACGGGGATGAGCGCGTATCAGGCCGCCGTCGGGGCGGTGATGCGAGCGTTTGTCGTGCGGTGATGTAGAGGGGACGTCGCGGCCAGGCCGTCGCGGAGGTCCCCTCACCAGCGGCAGGCTGCGGTGCTTGCTCACCGCTGCTTCAGGATTGATCTGCGGAAGGGGCCCCAGGCCACGAAGCGGTCGAACATCTCCTGCGGGCTCGGTCCGTCGTGTGGGTTGAGATGGAACAGGTCACGCATCGCCTCGAACATCAGCCCGCTGAGGTAGATCGAGAGCGCAGGGAGAGCCGATTCGTACTCCACTTTCAACAACAGCCGCGCCTGCGGGCACGGCCACGCCTGACCGCATGCCCGGCATGCCCACGTCGGCCGCAGCGGGGTGTGAGGAGGCGTCGTCTGCGTGCGGTAGCGCGGCCGATCTGGCGTCGGGCCGGCGCCCGGCGTCTGCAACTGCGACGACATCACCGACGGCTCCCAGATGCTCGCACCTGCCGTTCCTGGCGGGGTTGCTCGCTCGGGCCCGTTCGACGGCCAGAGCCGGCCCACGTATGTAGAGCCATGAGGACGTACCTCTTTCCTTCGCCACTGTCGGTAGGCGGTGGCCATGATTCGGTGGCCTGATGCTGCAGTGGCTACGCGTCGCAGCTCGGGTGACCCCTGCTGCTGATCGCGCCTGCGACGGTGGAGGTTGGTGGCCGGCCGGTCAGGGTCCGACGGGGCGCCGGCGTAGGTGGTGTGGCCGCGTTCGAGGATGAGGACGTACGAGAACAGGCCCGCCCGGCGGCCGGTCAGCCGTTCGTGCGCGGCGAGGACCTCGCCGATTTGCGGGTCGACCAGGAGCTGCGAGGTGGATCCGTCGGCGGTGACGGTAAACGTCAGGCCGGTGCAGCCGACGAGGTCGGTGCTCTGGCCGCGGGAGGTGATGCCGGGGATGTCGGCGATGACACGCAGGCTCGTCGCCCGCAGGGCCTGGTCGAGGGATCGGCTGCTCACGAGCGCGACGACACCGCTGATGAGCACCCGCGAATAGGCGAGGTCGGTGGCCAGTTCTCGGGGCGCTACCGCCCCGGCCAGCACGTCCGCGTCTTCCAGGAGTGCTTCGGGCAGGTATGGGTGCAAGCCGCCGGGCAGGTGCTCGTTCGTTTTCCTCGGCGCCTCGCCGGGTGTGGTGTCGATGGGGTCGGCGAGGGCGGTGAGCCGCTGCCACGGGGTCAATCCTGGCCCGGTGGCGCTGGGGTGCGTGGTGGCGGATCGGCTGCCGGCGACCGTGGGCGCGGTCGACGCGGGCCTCGGATGGCCGGGGGAGCTGGCGGGGCAGTCGGCGAGCAGGACGCTGCCGACCAGGTTCACCGCCAGGCGGGTGGGGACCGTCGAGGGGAGCAGCACGGTGTCGGGGGTTCCTTCCTCGTGGTTAGCGGTAGGTGGCGGTGGCGAGGTCGCCGACGGCGGCGTCGACGGCGGTAGTGATGTCGCGGACGGGCCGGTGGTGTTGCTCGGCGATGGCGCGCAGCTGGGCGGCGACGGTGGTGGTGTCGTCATGGAGATAGAGGTGGTCGGTGAGGTTGAGGGCGACGACGAGTCCGGCGAGGGCGGCGGTGTGGTTGTCGGGTTGCTCGCGGCCGTCGGCGAGGTAGCGCAGGCGAGCGCGCGCGATGACGGGCCACCGCTGGTGGGTGGGAAGGTAGGTGTCGGCGCGGATCAGTCCGCCGAGTCGGCGGTGGCTGGTGTGGCGGAGGATTCCTGCGGCGTGCAGGCCGGCGCGGGTGCGTTCGTAGAGGTCGTCGGCGAATCCGCGCAGCCAGTGGCGCAGCGGTGGGGCGGGCCGGGTGTGGCGCAGGCTGGTGAGGGCGGCGTCGGTGATGAGGTCGCCGACGGGCCGGTCGATGTGCAGCCGGATCCGCTGCTCCCTGGCCGGATGGCCGCTGCCGTCGAGGGTGGTGCGGCCGGTGAGGACGAGGTCGATGAGGACGGCGCCGGCGAGACCGAGGGCCAGGGCTTGGCGGTGGATGTGGGGTTGGCCGGTGTCGTCGTTGTGGGCGAGCAGGTACAGCTCGTCGCGCAGCGGCAGCCCGGGCACCGGCGCGGTCATGGCTGCCCCTGGGTGAGGCTGCGGAGCCGGGCGTGGGCGTCTGCGTAGGCGGGCTGCGGCTGGGGGAGGTGGGCTTTGTCGATGGCGGCGAGGATTGTGTAGTTGGGGTCGCAGACGTTGCCGATCGGCGCCCGGCCGGCTTGGGAGATGAGCTGGTAGGCGTCGAGGGTGTCCAGACGGCACAGGTCGGCGGTCCAGGTGGTGAGGTCCTGGTGGGCGATGCGGTAGGCGTCCTCGAGTGGTCGGGCGCAGCCGACGGACATGATCGCGGTGTCGGTTTCCAGCCGCGGCCACGCGGTGGGAAGGCCGCCCTTGATGACCTCGACGGCGAGGGTGGTGACGGTGGCGATCTCCACCGCGACCCCGCACGCCTCCCCTTCGCCTTGGCGGGCGTGTCCGTCACCGAGGGCGAGGAGCGCGCCGTGGACGTTGACGCCGAGGTAGAGGGTGGTGCCGGCGCGCAGTTGCGGGGTGTCGAGGTTCCCGCCGTAGTAGTCCGGGACGATCGTGGCGCGGGTTTCCATCGCGGCGGGGTCGACGCCGATCGTGCCGATCATCGGATCCAGCGGCAGCTCAACGCTGTGGTCGCTGCTGGTGGCGCAGTACCGCACGGTTCCGGCGGTGGGGTCGATGTGGTAGACCCAGACGCGCTCGTCGAGGGGTGGTTGGAGGGTCGCGGTGTGCGGAGTGGAGGTCAGTGCCCCGAAGTACGGGAACGTCGCGGACACTCCCCAGTCCCGGGCCGGGACGATCGAGGCGATGTGGACGGCGAGGGTGTCGCCGGGTTCGGCGTCCTCGACGAAGAACGGCCCCGACACCGGATTCAGATACGGCATCGCGCACACCTGCGACGGCAGGTCCGCCGGCCCTCGCACCCGGCCGCCGAAGCAGTCCTCGGTGTGCACGATGAACACGTCACCGGAGCGCACATGCGCTACCGGGATCCGCCCGCCGAAGGTGTAGGCCAGCTCGTCGCGCGTCGGCCGATACGTGAAGTGACTTCCGGAAGACATCGTGGTCACACCCGCTCCAGGTCACGAGCGGACCGCTGCACTGGCGCCAGGCCGGACAGCGACGGGCGGCGGCCGGTGGCGTAGAGGCCGGCGAGCACGACCATGCCGAGGGCGAGCCAGGCCAGGCCGAGGCGCTGCGCGGCGATGTTCGCGTTCACCACTACGTAGGCGAGGATCGCGAACCCGATACCGGGCATGACGAGGTGTGCCCACCAGTTGCCGCTGCGCCGCCGGATGAGGTGGTGCACGACGACGGAGACGTGCAGGACCAGGAACGCGACCATCGCCCCGAAGTTGATCAGCGATGACAGCAGGGTGATCCCGTCGGCGCGGGTGGCCATGTACAGGCCCAGCGTGAGGGACACGGCGCCGGTGAGCAGGGTGGCGTTGATCGGCACGTTGCGGCGGATCGACACCTTTGCCAGAAAGGCCGGGAGCTGCCGGTCGCGGGCCATCGCGTACAGCAGCCGGGATGTCGCGACCTGCGCGACCATTGAGTTCGGCAACCCCCACGCGATGGCCGTCGCCACCGCGCACAGCATCGCAAGCCAGCCGCCGCCGGCCACCGCGGCGGCGTCGTAGAAGGCGGTGCCGTTCGGGTCAGCCTGCGCCAGGAGCACGCCTGGGTCGGGGACGAGCATCGCGGCCAGCCACGTCTGGGCGATGAACAACACCCCCGCCAGGACGAGAACGGCGGCCATTGCCCGGCCGATCTGCCGAGAGCCGCCCCTGGTTTCCTCGGCCAGCATGCTGATGCCGTCGAAGCCCAGGAAGCTGAGGACGGCGATCGACACCGCCCCCGCGACCACGGCCCAGGTGAACGTGTCGGCGTTGTAGAACGCGTCCCAGCTGAACCGGCCCCTACCCGAGGCGAGAGCCCAGCAGGCGACGGCCAGAAAGACCGCCAGGACGATCAGCTCGCCGACGAGCATCACCCGAGTCACCATCGCGGTCATCCGTATGCCGACCGAGTTGACGACCGTGTTCACCGCGACGAACCCCAGCAGCCACAACCACACCGGCACCGCCGGCACCGTCGCATGCATCGCCACCGACGCCACCAGATACAGCAAGCCCGGCACGAGAACGTAGTCGAGCAGGATCACCCAACCGGCCAGGAAACCGACCGGTGCGCTGATGCCCCGGCCGGCGTAGTTGTAGACGCTGCCCGACATCGGGAACGCCTTGACCATCTGAGCATAGGAAAACGCCGTGAACACCAACGCCACCACACCGACCGCGTACGCCAGGGCCACCATCCCACCGGAGCCGGCGTACACGCTGCCGAAGATCGCCATCGGCGCGATCGGCACCATATACACCAAGCCGTACGCGACCAAGTCCCGGAACCGCAGCCTCCGGCCCAACTCTTGGCGGTAGCCGTAGCGCGCCAATTCATCCTGTGGCTGCATTAGACCCTTCCATCGAATTCGTAAGGGGGGCCGGAACATCTATCGCCGTGCCACCCATGAGAGGCTTATCGCTCCGAATGGTGGCTCGCTCTGAATGCCTTGGTCGATACCGGAGATGCGGACAAGGATTGATGTCCGCATCGAAGCTGCATCGAGAGCCGACACGAGAGGGCGGGCACGTTACAAGGAGGCATCCAGCGGCAGGGACACACCGCTCGGGCGTAGAGTCGGTCGTCTGAGCACTCGCGGCGCCTGCAGGGCCGAGATCAGCCGCTGGCCCTGCCGACGCCCGGACGACCGGTTGAGGAGCCTGCCGTCGTCCGGCCCGTTGGGAGGGTCGTTCGAGGAGGACATGTGAGGGTGGCGCACAGGACCGCCGAATTATCGGTCGACGACGCCGTCCGCGCCTCGGTTAGCTACGACCAGCTACGTGCCGGTGAGGATGGCCTTTATTGGCTGGAGTCTCGCCCCGGAGCGGACCGGGGTACTACGGTGACACGCTGGCGGGCAAGCGATGGCAAGCGTGACGTCAGTCCGAAGAACTTCGATGTCGCCAGCAGAGTGCATGCGTACGGAGGCGGGTCGTTCGCTGTTGCCGCGGGGACGTTGTGGTGCGTCGCTGGGGACGGCCTGTACCGGAGCCGCCCTCGTAGCAATGAACCCGAATTGGTCAGCCGCGGGTGCTTCGGCGACTTAACGATCGGTGACGGCGAGCTGCTGGCTGTACGAGAGTCGGAGCAGGGTGACCAGCTCGTCGCTGTGTCATTCACTGGCGCCTCGCAGATGCGGACTCTCGTCTCGTCCCCAGGGTTTCTCGGCGCTCCTCGGCCAGGCCCTGGTCGGTTGGCTTGGACCGCTTGGAGTGAGCGCGACATGCCGTGGGATGCCTGCGAGGTGTGGACCGCCTCCTACTCAGGCCACGGTGGGGTCGAGAACCCCGTGAAGCTGGCCGGTGGTCCAGAGGAATCGGCGGTGGAGCCGCAGTGGGGGCCCGACGGAGTGTTGTACTTCGTGTCGGACCGCAGCGGCTGGTGGAACCCTTACCGCTGGAACGGCCTTGAGGCGGAGGCTGTGGCGTCGATCGCGGGTGAGTGCGCTGCGGAGCCGTGGGAGTTGGGTTACACGTCGTATGGGTTCCTCGACGACGGTCGGATAGTCGCGATCGTTCAGGAGGGGCCGCGACAACGCCTTGTCGTCATCGAGCCCGACGGCACTGTCTGCCCGGTCGACCTTCCTTACACGTCGATCAAGCCGTACCTCGCCATCCAAGGGACGACGGCGGCGTTGATCGGATCCTCACCGACCGCAGCCCCGCAGGTCGCTCTCGTGGACCTGGCGGGCGCTGACGTCCGTGTGGAGGTACTTGCCAGACCGGAGCACGCAGAACTCGACCGCACGCGAGTATCGACGCCGACGGAGCTGCGCGTTCGAGTGGCCAGTGGTAGGGAGGTGCTCGCCCTGGTGTACCCGCCGACGGACGCGGCGTCGGACTGGCGGGCACCGGTGATTGTTCGGGCGCATCCTGGGCCGACCGCATCCTGCCTGCTGCGCCTGGACTGGCAGGCGCAGTTCTTCACCAGCCGCGGGTTCGCCGTCGTTGATGTCGACTACCTGGGTAGCACCGGCTACGGCCGGGTGTTCCGGGAATCGCTTTACGGCCGGTGGGGCCTGGACGATGTCGATGACTGCGCTGCGGTGGCGGTTCACCTGCTGTCGACGGGACGGGCGGTGCCCGGCCAGGTGTTCATCCGTGGTGCCAGCGCCGGCGGATACACCGCGTTGCACGCGGTGGCAGAGAACGGGCCGTTCGCTGCTGCGACCGCCGTTTCGGCGATTGTGGATCCGGATCGGTGGGCGCAGACGGTGCCCCGGTTCCAGCGGGCGCACGCGATGCGGCTGGGAGGCGGTGCCGGCCCGGTCCGTGCCGCCGATGTCCAGCGTCCTGTGCTGCTGATTCATGGCACCGCCGACGAGGTGGCTGTCATCGAGGATGTGCGGGAACTCGCCGAGGAGTTGACATCTCTCGGTATGGCGCCCGAGGTGTTGCTCCTTCCGGATGTCGGCCACTACGTAGCGACATCCGATCGAGCAGGCGCGGCGCTGGATGCGGAGCTGACTCACTACCGCTCGGTGATGGCGGGTGCGGCCAACAATCAAGAGGGGTTACACCGCGGCAAGCGGTAGCTGGTGGCGCACATACTCGCCGAACTCGCGGACCTCCGGCTCGCACCGGTAGGGCTCGAGGTCGGCCTGTACCTCGACGATGCGCTGCAGGCAGCGGTGTGAGGTGGTTCGTGCCGTGTAGTCGACTGCTACGCGTGCGGTGGCGCAGGCTTCGTCGATGCGCCCGGCGGCGACCAGCGACGAGGCCAGGAGCGCGGTGTCGATGGCGAGTCGCCGGACGTGAGTAGGGCTTAGGGCGGCGAGAGCGTCGCCCAGGTGCCGTTGAGTCTGCTGCGGTCGACCCAGGTCATGGAAGCAGTGGGCGATCTCGTCGGCGAGGTACGCCGCGTCGAAGTACTGGATCCACGCTGGCTCGATCTCGGGCTTGCTGCGGACCAGTTGCTTTTCCGCGATGTCGAGGTGGAGCAGGCAGTCGTCTTCGCGTCCAAGGCGGGCGTGCGTGCGCGCCACCACCGCGTGCAGCGCTGCGGCCACTGCGGGTGTCGCTCGGGTCTCGCTTCCTCTCACCGCCGTCAACGCCATCCGGCGTGCCGGCTCGGGGTGGCCGCAGTGCAGCGCGAGATGGCCGATATTCACGGCGAGCAGGTAGCTGCCGTACAGGCGGTCGTCGGCGGCTTCGGTCAGACGAAGAGCGCGAAGGTAGCGGCGCTGGGCCAGGCCCTGGGCACCCGTGTCGACCGCCTGGTATCCGCAGAGCTCGAAGAATCCCGCCGCCAGGGTGTAGAGGTGCCGGCCGATCGCCTCCGAGGCGGGCGGGCTGGCAAGAAGCCGGTTCAGTTCGCGTTCGACGTACCGCTGCACCTGGGCGTGGACTCGTCCGGCCCCGTGGGTGTGATCCAACTGGCGGAACATCGCTAGGACAGCCTCAGCGGAGTCGAGATCTTCTTCGCAGACCCGATCGGGCGCGTCGGCTCGGGCGGCAATGGGTACATGGGGCCCCGCTGAGGCGTTCAGCCAGTCCAGCGCGGCGCGGTCAAGAACGCCGGGTTGGAAGGGGACACGGACGACCATGTCCGCCGCCCCAGGCGTCTTCACCGCCTGGGCGGCCAGCAGGGTGCTGCCGTTGTTAGGACCGCTCGGGGATGTTGTCCGCGTGCGCTCGTTGGCGCGACTTGCCTCGAGAAGCGGTAGCAGGCGGACCAACGCTCCTTCGGCCGCCAACGTCCTGTCGCAGGCTTCAACGAATTCTCGGGACGGGAAACGGTCCGCTGTTTCCACCCGACGCACTAGGTCAGCGCTGAATCGGATCATCGCGCCGAGTCGCGCCTGCGAGAGGTTGGCCCGCTCTCGGAGCCGACGCAGCTCAGCGCCGAAGAAGTGGCGCTCAGACAGGGACGGCTGGAGCATACGCGGACTCTGGCCCATAGCACCGCCTCCTCTGGCTGTTCTCCCGCCAATGGCGGTGGGCAGCATAGATATCGCGCACATAGGGTCACTCAGTGTTCAGTGTGGCGCAACCAGGAGCACCCAGACGCGCAGATGCAGGAGCGAGTCATCGGTGACTGCATGCGGACAACCGCTTTGTCCGCATCGATTGCTTCCACTCCACCGCCTTGAGGGGCGAGAGTGGAGGAGACCGGGTTCTTCCGGGGCTGATCTCCAACACGTCATCTCCGTCGCGCACGTCGACGGAGATCACATCGACAGTGGATATGCCTCGGTGACGGAGCGGTGGAGTTTGCCGCAGCCTGTGCGAGGCGGGATGGCCCGGCGCCGGCAGGCCACTTGGCAGCGGGAACTCTAGCCGTGCTGGGGTGGCGGTTAGCGCGATACCGAAGGTCCTTAGCCTTTGACTCTGACTAGTGGCCATATTTGTGGAAGTTCTATGGCTGAATCGAGGTCTACCCTCGTGATAGCAGAAGTTGATTACGGAGAACGCTCCGGGCTACCGAGGTGTTGGCCCAGGATGCGCCGATTCGGTGGTTCCGGCCGATTCATGACCACCCTTGGTGAGTTGCTGCCGCAGGTAGATGGTGTCGCCGGGACGCGACGACGCGCCTGGGAAGGGATTGCGCGCCGAGCCATCGGTCGATGTGCTGAAATGGCGTGGGTGATGGCGCGGCGTCTGGCGTGGGGGAGGCGACGTCCTTTGCGGACAACGACGTAGCCTTTAACTCATGAAGGTCAATCCCGATCCGGGCGGGTGTGTACATGGACGAGGAACGCAGCAGTGCGGGGTTGGCGGGTACCACCACGCGTCGACGAGCGATCGGCGTGCTGGTGCTTGTCGCAGTGGGCGGGCTCGTGTGGGCTCTCCTTCTGCTTGTCGTGTCGCTGGTGGTGCGGTTGCTCGGTGACAGCCTGGGTGCTGGCGCCCGAACGGCGATCATCCTTGCTGGCACCATCGTCGGTGCCGCCCTGGCAGGCTGGTTCGCGCAGGCGATCCTGGGGCCGGCTGTCGAACGATTCGTCTCTAGCTGGGGTCGAGATCGCTAGATCCTAGCGACGGTCCTCGCTGTCTCCTCCTCGGCGTCTGTTGCTGATCAAGGTGCGAACCCCTTTAAGGGCTGCGAAGGCGCTGACAGACCCCACCACACTGGCGGCTACCGGCAACGGGCCGATCTCCTTGAGGAAGACGATGGCTATGACGGCTGGCGGGAGCATGAGTGCCCAGAGCACGGCGATGAGGATGCCGGCGATCTTCCATCGCTCTTTGGTGGTCTTGGCGTGGTCTAGCTGACGCTCGATGAAATCGAGGACTGTGACTAGCCAATCGGGCCCACGGTGTACCGACATCGTCGGTCTCGCTGCTGGTGCACTGGTTGGCTGGCTTTCGGACCGGCGTTGCCGCCGCTGCGGCGAGCTTGAAGGCCGCCTGCCTTCACGCTTTTCGGGACGGTGCGGTGCCCGAGGTGTGGACCTGTTGTTCGAGCGCACCTCGGAACGAGGCGTGTCAGAGACCCCCTCGCGGCCGGGCTGGCTGGCGTTCGGTCCCCTTGTGGAGGGGTTGGATGCCTGTCTGGGTGTTCGTGTTCGCGGGTGGTCTGCGCGCTCGCCGGATGAGGCGCAGTCATCCTCGCGGGGAGGAGTGCTGGACACCGCTTGGACTCCAGTTTCGTGCTGGCTCGGGGCCATGGTCGGGGTAGTGGGTCACGAGACGAAGCTGCCTCGTGGAGTTCAGCGGTGGGCGGCTCCAATAGGTGCGGCCGAAAGGTGGCTAGTCGCTATCTGACGCTAGCAACGGTACCGTTTGGGGGCTCAGTAAGTCGGCGACTCGCCGACGATGAGCAGGCAAGACCACGCCGTACGCAGAGATGGTAACTCTTAGTGGCGACCTCTCGGTGAGGCTAAAAGTTAATAAATCGGCATATAGGAGAAATCGGGCATGATGGCCAGTGTTGGGCCGGCGGTGCAGCGACGGCGGCTGCAGGTTGAACTTCGCCAACTCCGAGAGCGGCAGAGTAAGACGCAGAGGGAAGTCGCCAGCGATATTGGCTGGTCGCTGTCCAAGCTGATCCGTATCGAAACAGGGCAAGTCGGACTCTCGCTCAGTGACCTTAGGGCGCTCCTTGCCGAATACGGTGTCGGCGACCCGGAGGTCCGATCGCGCCTGGAAGCTCTCGCGCGAGAGGGCCGCAAGCAGCAGTGGGGGCGGTACCGGGACGTGCTCAATCCCGATTTCCTTGCTTACCTGGGATTCGAAGGATCGGCGGCGACGATCCGCCAGGCCGAACCTCAGGTTCTGCCGGGTCTTCTCCAGACCAGCAGGTACGCCCGAGCAGTCATTGCAGGCGTCGGTGGAGCGGAGGTGTCCAGTTCGACGGTCGACCGGCAGGTTGAAGTCCGTATGAAGCGTCAGGAGGTATTCAAGCGCGAAGCCCCGCCGGAGATGTTCTTCATCCTGGACGAGTCGGCGCTGAGGCGGCCCGTGGGGGGTCGGGCGGTAATGGTCGACCAGCTCAATCACCTGGCGCGGATGGCTGCGCTGCGCCATGTGCACCTCCGGGTCATCCCACTGGAGCGCGGGGCGCATCCCGGCCTACGAGGCGCATTCGTGCTCCTCGAGCTTCCAGGGCTTCCCGGGTCGTCCAACCGCAGTCGTGGCGCTATGCTCTTTTTGGAGAGCAGTCAAACCAGTTTGATAACGAAGGACAATGCGGCAGCGATCGCAACATACGAGCAGGAATTCAAATTCCTGCAAACTTTAGCCCTGCCCGAAGGAAAAACGGTGAAGCTGATCACCGACATTGCCGCAAGTCTGCGGCGGGCGGCTTTGTTGAAGCGTAGGCGGCGCAGGCTGTATTCCAACGGTCATCGCGGCGGTCATAGGTAAAGAGACGCGCGTTGGTGCCTCGTCTAGGAGCGCGTAAAGGGCCTTACGCTTTTAGTGTCGAAACGAAGGTCATCCATGCCTCCTTCGTGAAGTAAAGGCGGGAGCCGTCTGGATTCTTCGAGTCTCGGACCGCCGTGAAGTGAGGTGTGAGTCGAACCTCAACACAATTGTTGTCGCCAGCAAGGCTGCGCCTGCTCTTCTTCCACGACGTATCGGTCATTCCTGCACCTCCGGAGTGGATCGTGAGGGCGGGGGAGGTTATGCAGGCGGCAGCCCGGTGCGTCGCATTGATCATAATTGCCATCGATGCTGCAGCGCATAAGGCGATTGTAAGCGCGCTGCCATGTCGCCACCAGGGTTCCGGTTTTGACTTTTGCGTAGATCCTCGTGCTGTGCTTACTGCAGGACGCGTAACGCACATTCGATTTGAGGGTTGCATCAGTCGATGACATCGGAGTGTCCATAGAAGTTCTACTATCAGACGTGTGGCGGAGCAATGCGGCAGCGATCGAGGTGCCCTGGAGTCGCTGGTGGCCAGTCGCGCGGCCTTGAATCTAGTCGCGCCCTGCGCCTCGTCTGCGAGCCCGCCTCGTTGCTTTCGATGATAGGAACCCGTCGAACCCCGAAAGCGGGTGCCGCCGCCTTGTGTGTGATCTACGGCTCGAGCGCGCCTATCCAATCACGCTACGTGTCGATCTGCGCTGGGTCGGCGCCGTCTGCCAGCACGCCGACGGCAGCAGCCGAGGGCCGGTGCTTCTGAGGGCGTCGCCAGCCCTTCACAGTGGCGAGTGTCGATGGACATGATGAGGTAAGACGGTGCTATCCCACGACCGCCTCACCTAGGAGGCCCCATGCGACTCTCTCGACGGCTCACCACACTCTCACTGGCTCGGCGAGCTCTGACCGGCGCGGCAGCCGTAGTCATCGGCGGCGCCGGCCTGGTCGCCATCGACACGTCGCCAGCGCTAGCGACACCTCCCGGTATTCCCTCCAAAGCCACCGCCCAGTCGCAGCTCAACGCCCTGACGGTCAAGAGTGAGGGGTCGACGAGTGGGTACTCCCGGGATCTGTTCCCGCACTGGATCACCATCAGCGGCACCTGCAATACCCGCGAGACGGTCCTCAAACGCGACGGCACGTCCGTGGTCACCGACAGCAGCTGCGCGGCGACCTCGGGCCGCTGGTACAGCCCGTACGACGGCGCGACCTGGACCGCCGCCTCCGACGTCGACATCGATCACGTCGTGCCCCTGGCCGAGGCGTGGCGTTCAGGCGCCAGCGGTTGGACCACCAGCCGGCGGCAGAGTTTTGCCAATGACCTGACCCGCCCGCAGTTGATCGCGGTGACTGACAATGTGAATCAGTCCAAGGGTGACCAGGACCCGTCGACGTGGCAGCCGCCGTTGTCGTCGTACCGGTGCACTTACAGCAAGATGTGGATCACGGTGAAGTACAACTGGGGGTTGAGCTTGCAGTCGTCGGAGAAGTCCGCGCTGCAGAGCATGCTGAACACCTGCAGCTCCTAGCCTTCCGCACCGCCTCCTGGGCTGACCGCACGAGCGCCGACGCACGGCAACCCCTGAGCCGCTCGTCATCCGCCCCATCCGCGCGCCTACGGATGGCGGCGCCGACGCGCTGGAGGGCGGGTCGCCACACCGGACCCGCCCTCCAGCGCCGAGACGCAATCGGAAGGGGCGTAGGTGCCGCCGCGGGGCGATCACCCGGTTGGGACGATGGCACCGTCACGGGCCCACAGGGTGCTGCCGTCGGGCCAGACAACGGCCGGCTCGTCGATGCCGTGCAGCAGGCCGTCGTCGGTGAGTCGCAGAACGGTGGGGCGTTGCATCATCACGCCCACCCCGGATAGGGGCCACCACGGCCCGGCCGCAAGCGCCACGTCACGGCATCCCTCCCACCCTGGGGTGGGTGCCGTGCCGAGCACCTGCTGGTAGGTGTCGATCGCGGCGAGCACAAGCCAGTCGGGGTAGAGGTTCCAGGCCGGATCGAAGAACCAGTCGCGAGGATTCAGGCAGTAACGGATCACGGCGCGTCCCTCGTCGTTGCGCTTCACGATCGTCTGCTGGTCGCTCCAGTACCAGGCGAATTGCATGATGTAGCTGCCGGTGAGGGTGCGGTCGATCGCCGCCCAGATCGGGCCCAGCACCTGGTTATACACCTGCCGTACCGCCTGCAGCACCGGTGTGAGCGCGGACCGCTCGCCCTTGGTGACCGGGTTGCAGAGGTACCGGTGCTCCATCAGGTTGTAGCGGGCCTCGAAGCCGTCGTAGCGCTGCTCGCCGTAGTAGCCGTGCCATTCCATGAAGTCGTGGAAATCGCCGAAGGCGGTGAACTGGTCGTGGTCGCTGGTCTGCTCCCAGATCGGGGCTCGTGCTGCTGCCAGCGCGTTGTTGAGGGCGTCGCGGCGTACCGAGGCGACCAGTGACGTGTGCCCGTCGTCGAGGAGCTGCCGCACCTGCTGCAGGGCGGCCGGGGGAGAGGGGCACCACAGGAATCGCGACGGCTCGGGATGCCCGGCGCTGCGGTAGGCGAGGCGGACGGCTGCCTCCGCGCGCGCTTGGTCCGCGGGCTCGCAGGACAACGCCGCCTGCGTCCATCGGCTCGCCACGGCTTGTCCGTGCGCTGAGATCGGATTGGTGGAGTCATGCATGGTGTCCTCCTGGACGAATGGTCGATGGTGCGGCATGCCGTTGACGATGCCGCTGCAGGTCAAGTGGCCATGTGCGACCTAGAGGAACCAGGCCCGATCGTCAGTCCCGGCGTTCGCTGTTGTGACCGTGCTGGGCGCCGTGGCCGGTTGCGGTGAGTGATTCAGGGATGACGTGAATGAGATCTTCATGTTTGACTGACATCCATGCGATCGGGGCAGGTGCGGCTGGCGATCGACTACGGCAGCGTCGACACCACCGCCGTACTGGCATGGCCGGACGGCACCTGGACGCCGCTGCTCTTCGACGGCGAACCCGCCCTGCCCAGCGCCGTCCTCCTCAGCGAGGACGGCACCACCGTGACCGGCCACCACGCCTGGCGGGCCGCACCGGTCACACCGCACCGGTTCATCCCGCACCCCCGCCAACCCTCCGAGCAGCGACTCACCGTCGCCGACACCGACGTCGACCCGCTCGACCTGGTCGCCGCGACCCTGCGCCACGTCGCCGAGCAAGCCCACCAGCTCGCCGGCACCGGCATCGACGACGTGCGGCTCGTCGTCCCGGCAGGCTGGGGCCCACGACGACGCACCTGGATGCGCCACGCCGCGCACCGCGCCGGCCTCCCACCACCACAGTTGATCGACGCGCCGACCGCCGTCGCCGGGCACCTGCTCGCCACCGGCCTGCAGCTGCCCGTCGGCGCCTACATCGCCGTCTGCGACGTCGGCGCCACCGCCGAAGTCAGCGTCCTGCGCCGCGGCCCCGCACGCTTCGAAGTCCTCGCCACCCTCGCCGACCCGACCGCCGGCGGCACCGCCATCGACGACGCCCTCACCACCACACTCACCACCAGCCCACCCGGCACCGGCGGGCAACGATGGGCCATGGTCGCCAGCCTCCGCGCCGGCAAACACGCCCTCACTGACCATCCGGCCGTCACCGTGCCACTACCCGACGGGCCGGCCGTGGTGCTCCACACCGGCCTGCTCGACCAAGCCGCCCAGCCCGTCCTGCACCGCATCGCCCACCTCACCACCGAAGCGATCACCGCCGCGGAACTCACACCCCGCGACCTCACCGGCGTCTACTGCGTCGGCGGCACCGCCCGCCTACCCCTGCTGGCGAAGACCCTCACCGACGCCGGCATCACTTCCACCCTCGTCGACCAGCCCACCCTGGCCGCCGCCCGAGGCGCCGCCGACGCAGGCGCCACCAACACCATCGACCCCACCACGACCGAAGAACCTCTACCGCCGGTGCGGCGCGCCGCCGCGATCGCCCTCCCCGGCTTCGCGTCCCTCGCCTTGGTCTCCCAGTTCCTGCTCACGCCTGAGTGGCGCGGCTCCCTCATGTACCGCGAAGCGATCCTCAACTGGGGCGAGCTGACCATGGCCGCCGTCTTCGCCGTCATCGCCTGCCTCAGCGCCGGCACCGTCCTCGCCTCCACCATCGCCAACCGCACCACCACCCCGACCAGCCCCGGCATCCACACCGGAACCGGAATCCTCGCCGCAGCCTCCCTCGGCGTCGCCGTCAGCGGCATGTACGCCGTCGTCGGAAGCCTCTACGTCGGCTACCCCGTCAACGGCTTCCTGCGCTGGACACTGCTACCCATCACCCCGACCATCACCGCCGCCGCCGTCATGGCCCTCATCGCCGCCCGGCAATGGCGCACCCCCGCGGGCGGATGGTCGAAATTGCTCGCCTTTCCCACCGGATCCGTGCTCACCGCCGCTGCCGGGATGCTGCTCATCCAATACAGCCTGACCGCCGACCGGTGGCCCCACCTGATCCTCTGGATCGACCTCGCCGGCCGAGTCGGAGGCCTGCTCCTGGGCATCGGCACCGTCATGGCCGTCGTGTCCCAGCCGATCCTGCGCCTGATCCTCAGCGCACCCCTCGCCGTCATCACCGCCGCCCTGGTCTCCTGGCCCGCCTCCGGCATCCTCGGCGCCATCTACGCCATCGCCGTGACCACCTGGTGGCTACGCCAGATGTGGACCCACCTACTACGCCCCCACCGGCCGCCGCAATGACCCCACCAACCCGATGCCACCGGACGAATTTGGAGGAGGAGCTGCGGTGAACGGGGCCCGGCGACTCGCAGGCGCTACCGTCGTCCTGGCCGTCCTGGCGATACCGCCGTGGCTGCTGGCCACCCTCACCCGAGCGCACCTGCCCGGCTGGCCGACCAGCACGCAGCTACGCGACTGGCTCACCGACCCGCTGACCCCGGCAACCCTCACCACGGGACTCATCGCCGTGGCCTGGCTGCTGTGGCTCGGCATGGCCTACACCATCACCGTGACAGCCGCCCGCCGACTGCGCGCCGGCGCCCGATGGGTACGCCACCTGCCGCTACCCACCCCATGGCAGGCCGCCGCCACCAGCATCGCCGGCGCGGCCGCCCTCACCACCGCCCACACCCCTACGACCCAGCCGCCGAGCCCACCGGCACCAGTCACCGCCGATGAACTGCAGCACCCGTCCAACGCGGCCCAGACCGAGCCTGCCGGGGTGGTCGTGCCCGGCGGCTGGATACCCGACGACACCGCCCACCACATCGCCGCCGCAGCGGCCCTGGTGTGGCTACGCCGCCGTCGCGTCCACCAACCCGGCCAACCCGACACCGACGCCACCCAGCTGACACCCCTACCCGCCACCGTCACCGCCGTCCAAGCAGCCATCGCCGACCAACCACCGCCACCAGCAGCCACCACCGGCGCCATGCAGGCGCCGCTGCCCCCAGCCGGCATACGTCTCGCCGGCGACGGGGCCGACCACGCCGCCCGAGGTCTACTCATCACCCGGCTCCTCACCGCGCTGCGCGACCCCACCGACACGATCCCCGTGATCGTCACCAGCAACGCCCTCACCAGGCTCCTGCCCAGCATCGCCGAGACCGCCGCCACCATCCCGGGCCTGCACGTCATCGACACCCTCGACCATGCCGCCACCCTGCTACCTGCGTCCAGCACGTCGTCCACAGCCGACCACGGCATACCCAGCCTCGTCTTGACCGCCGGACCCGCGACGGCGGCACCGCTGAACCTCCCGGGCACCCGTGTCGTCACCCTCGACGCCGCAGCACCAGTACCTACCTGGCGCGTCGATTGCAACGGCCAAACCGTGGACCACCAGACCGGCCAACCACGGCCACGGATGTGTGTCCTCGACAGCACCGCCGCAGCGGACCTACTCGCCGTCCTGGCCCAACCCACCACCGCAGCACCCGACCCCGCCGCGTCCGCACCAGCCCGGCCGATCAACCGTGCACAGGCAAAGATCCCCCGCCAAGCCAACCGAATCTCACCGCCCACACCGCAGCGGCCCACCGAGGCCACAGCGACCGCTGTCCAGCTTCGGGTGCTCGGCCGTCCAGCGTTGCTCATCGACAGCAAAGAGGTCGCCATCCGCCGCAGCGCCGCCCTGCAAATCCTCGTCTTCCTCGCCGTGCACCCCGACGGCGCCACCACCACGCAACTCGTACACGCCCTCTGGCCCGGCCTACCCGCCCACACCGTCACCGGCCGCCTGTACACCACCCTCAGCGACCTCCGCTCGACCCTCCGCGCCACCACCGCCGACCAGGTGGTAGTCCACACCGAGGACCGCTACCACCTCGACCCACGCACCGACGTGGACCTGTGGCGGCTGCAGGCTGCCGCCCACCACACCGCCACAACTGACGCACCCGGCCGCTGGCAGGCCGTGATGGAGGCCTACACGGGCGACCTCGCCGCCGGCCACACCTGGCCGTGGATCGACCCACCCCGTGAGGCCACTCGCCGCCTGGTCCTCGATGCCCACACCACCGCCGCGGAAGCACAAACCGACCCGCATGAACGCCTGCGACTGCTGCAAGCGGCGATCCGCATCGACCCCTACAACCAGCAGCTCCATCAGCGCGCCGCCGATCAACTAAACGCCCTCGGCGACTCCGCCGCAGCCGCCGACCTTCTCCACACCCACCGGCAACGCCTGCGCCTCGCCGGCATCCTCGACCAACCCATGATCACTGCTCGCTAGACCGAGGTAGGTCCACCGGTCGCTGCACGCCGAGGTCGCACGACAAAGAGGCAAGCCGCTGGCCCCCGCAGATGGGACGGGTCTGCTCACCCGGGCAACCGCACCATGGTCACGTGCCGTCACGAACTTCACAACTTTGGTGCGGTATGCGGCCTTCGCCCTAGCAAGTTGTAATTGTTATTGACCCGAGACTAAGTGAATGGATAGCTTGTTTCCAGCGCAACGGTTGTCTGACGGCAACCGTTGAAAACAACGGGGGATACGTAAATCATGATGACGGGCTGACGCGCCACCTCGCTTAGCGCTGACGACGTCCATCGTCGCGCTCTTCTCTGGGCTTTTCTTGCACCGGGGTTGCTCTTTCCGCTGCTCGCAGAGGCCATGTGTCGCATCGACCGCGAGCTGGCACCCCTTGCTGCCTCGTGCCAGAAATGCGAGCGGGCCACCTCGCCTGATCTTTGTGAGGCATCGGCCAACAATCTTTTCGCGCTGCATAGCCGAATTCCGGGTCGGTGCCTGCGCTTCGCAAGTGCCGATTTACTGCCACGCCACCTGATGGATTGATCATTCGGTGGCGGGGTGAGTTCTGCCTGCCTCCTGGCGGATTGGCCGTCGGGTGCATGTCAAGAAGGAGTATTGATGGGTCAACGTCGAGTGGCTGTGGGGGTGGCGTCCGCGCTGCTGGCCACGTCGGTGCTGGCGGTTCCGCCGGCTGTGTCCTCCGCCGCGCCTGCGGCGCCGCAGGAGGCCGGGGAGGCGCCGCAGGTGTCGCCGCGGTCGTCGTCGAAGGTGTGGTTGTTCGACTCGCCGCAGCGTGCGGTGACTCGGGCGGCGGCGGGGGCGGCGCCGTCGGTGCCCAAGGGTACCGGGCCGGTGCGTAACGGCACGCAGGTGTCGTTCTCGCTGGCTGATCGGATGGAGGTGAAGGTCAACGTCGGGTCCGGGAACCTGATGGTGAACACCACCGACCTGACGCTGCCGGGCATCGCCGGGAACGTGACGCTGGGCGCGTCGTTCAATAGCCTCATGGTGGGCAGTGACCTCTCGGTTGGTGCACACGGCCCGGGTTGGCGGACCCGCGGCGGTCAGGACGTGAAGTTGTATCCGGCTGACGACGGGTCGGTCACCTACGCGGCCGCGGACGGGGTGGTTGGCAAGTTCGCTTGGTCCGGGTCGGCCTACACGACGCCGGGTGAGTTCAAGGCCAAGCTGGTCAAGAACGGCAGCGGGTGGAAGCTGACCGAGAACGACAGTGGCAAGGAGTTGTTCTTCACCTCTGATGGTCTGCTGGACAAGACCGAGGACCGCAACGACAACGTCACCGACTACTCCTACAACGGCGGGCAGCTGACCAAGGTCGTCTCCGACCGGGGCGGCCAGTACGCCCGCACGGCCACGGCCACGTTCGCCGGTGGCCGGTTGACGAAGTACCAGCAGAGCGACGCCTACAACGTGGTACGGGAGGTGTCCTACAAGTACGACACCAACAACCGGCTGCAGGCCATCGACCTGCTGGGGGCGACCCGGCAGTGGGCGTTCGAGTACAACACCGCCGGTGACCTGGTGAAGATCTGGTCCAAGGACGACCTCTACAGCGTCGTCACCTACGACGGGCAGCACCGGGTCACCTCGTTCACGCAGGTCACCGACACCACCACCGGCCAGGGTGCGACCACCAGGTTCGCCTATCCCACGTCGTCGCAGACGAAGATGGCCGACCCCCGCCAGGACCTGTCGCAGCCGGTCGCGTCGGTGCCGCACACCACGTATGACCTGAACAGCGACAAGCGGGTTACCAAGGCCACCGACCCGGCCGGCAACGAGCGCTCCCAGACGTACACGCCGTGGCAGGACGTGGCCACCACCGTCAGCCCCGAGGGCAGCACGGTCACCAACACCTACGGCGCCAACGCCGGTCAATCGCTGACCAAGTCAGCCTCACCGTCCGGCGCCAGCGCATCCGCGGCGTACGCGAACGCGTCGACCTCGACGAACCCGACGGCGAACTTCCAGCCGTCCTCGTCGATCGACACTCAGGGCAACTCGTCGACCTACACCTACAACGGCGCCGGTAACCGCACCTCCACCGCCGACGCCCTCGCCGCCAAAGCCGAGGTCGACTACAACAGCGACGGCACGGTGAAGACCTCCACGGACCCGGCGAACACCGGCAACCCGACGACCTACGCCTACGACAGCGACAAGCAGATCACGACCCTGACCCCGCCCACCGGCAACGGCCTGGCCGTCAAGACGTTCACCTACGACGTCCTCGGCCGCGTCCGCACCGTCGCTCAGGGCGGCTGCACCATCACATACGACTGGACCAAGGACGACCGGCTCGAGAAGACCAGCTACTCCGGCTGCGGCACCCTCACCCCCGTCACCTACCAGTACGGGCGCGTCGGCAACCTGATCAGCCGCACCGACTCCACCGGCACCACCACCTGGGAGTGGGACAACCTCAACCGGCTACACCGCCGCACCAACCCCGGCACCGCCACGTTCGTCTATGACCATGACCTCGCCGGGAACCTCACCGCGATCACCGACGGCCGCGGCACCACGAAGCACTACTACAACACCCGCAACTGGCTGGTCCGCACCGACACCGCCAGCGGCACCCGCTACAACTACTCCTACGACAACGACGGCAACCGCACCAACACCTGGTTCGCTGCCAACACCGACAACAGCGTCTACGCGCTGCGCGTCAAGACGGTCTACGACAAGTCGGACCGGCCCACCCGCATCACGGCCACCCGCAACTCCGCCGGTCCCGCGACGGTGTTCGACGTGACCTACTGCTACGCCAAGTACACCTCCGGGCAGCCCTGCTCCACCGCCACCGGCGACGACACCGGGCTGCGGCAGTGGCAGAAGGACGAAACCTCCGGCGCGATCAGCCAGTTCACCTACGACAAGGCCAACCGGCTGACCAAGGCCACCAACTACAACGGCAAGACCTACGACTACACCTACAGCAAGAACGGCAACCGCGAGACCGTCAAGGTCGACGGCACCACTGCCCAGACCTTGACGTTCAACACCGCCAACCAGATCACCACCACGAACAACACCTACGACAACCGCGGCAACCAGACCCGCGCCAGCAACCCGTCGGTCAACCCCATGACTTACAACAGCGCGAACCAGATGACCGGCGCGAACTCCGGCACCTACGCCTACGCCGGCACCGACCAGGTTGAACTGACCCGCGCCGGGACCACCACCATGCAGTACGGCTACGAGGACCAGCACGGCATGCCGTGGCTCCAGTCCTGGAGCGCTGGCGGCACCACCGTCTACGTCGAACGTGACGGCCTCGGCACCCCGCTGGGCCTGCGGATCAACGGCACCGACACCGCCTTCGTTCTCGACGGCCTCGGTACCCCCGTCGCCGCGGTCAAGGCCAACGGCACCCTCGCCGCCACCTACAAATACGACCCCTACGGCAACGCCACCACTACCGACGAGTACAACCTCGGCGCCAGCAACATCATCCGCTACACCGGTGGCACCTACGACCAGAGCACCGGATTCACCAAACTCGGCCAGCGCTGGTACAACCCGCAGCAGGGCCGCTTCACCCAGCAGGACAGCCTCAGCTTCATCGGCAACCCTCGTGAAGGCAATCGGTACGCCTATGTGAACGGCGATCCCATCAACTACATCGATCTCACCGGGCAGGGTGCATGGGCAAAGTTCTTCGGCGCGGTGGCAGGTGGGGCCATGTATGGCTCATGCACGATGATCGTCACCATGGCGACGGGAGGCGTTGGTCTTCTTGCAAATGCCGGTTGCGCCACACTGGGTTACGCTACTACCGCGTACGTGGAGAGCGGTGCTGAGGCGGATGGCTACTGAAATACAGAAAGAGGCTACTAGATGAAGCAAGTAACTCTAGCGGCACTGATATCAATTGCTCTCTGGCTCGTAGCAGCTGCGACGTGGTCTATGTTCAGCGATGGAGGCTTTGGGGAAGCGCTCCTTACCCTTGCCCCTGTCGCAGTTATCGTGATCATCGCAACGGTCATCCGCGAGAGCAAGAAGCGTGGCGTTCGCCACGATAGCCAGTAGCGTGCGCTCCGGGGCAGTCGCGGTTTGCAGTCCTGGGACCGAGTAGATGCTCGGTATCCCGTTCAGGGTAGCGGCCGTAATTACTACCCCAACCGGATTCCGGCAGCGCGATTATACCTGGTGCATTTCGTAGTACGTGACTGAGCAGATCTCCTCAGGTACGGCAGGTGGACGATGGGTCGAACCGGTCGGTTCGACCCATCGTCCACCGCCGACTATGCAGAGGACTCTGGGGTGTCGCGCCGGTAGTCGTGCCTCGACAATCATCCGTTCTCCTGGGCCGGATCGTCGGCACCGGCCAGGTCGCGGACCAGCCTGATGAGCGCTAACGCAGGGGCGTAGTTGACCCGCCCAGTATCCGCCGATGCTCGCTGACTTGCTGTTGTGAGGTCGTGTAAGGCGCCGTGAGGTGCCGTCAGCTACCGATAACCCCACCACGCCGTACTGGGTTCATAGCGTCACTGCATCGCCCCCCACCAGTAGCCCTGCTGGTGTGGACGGGCGAGCAGGAGGAGGCAGGTGAAATCGTCAGGAGCTCTCGCCGCTGCAGTCGTCACCAGCGTCTTGTCCACCGCCGCCATCGCGGTCGTCCTGGTGATGAGTAGCGGCTGGACTCCGCACCTGCCAGCGCCGACCACTATGCGGCTGTGGATAGCCGACCCGATGAGCAGCGGTGTCGTCGCCGTCCTCGCCGCAGCCGGGGCTGTGACGCTCTGGCTGCTGCTGGCCACTGCCGTCCTTGCCCATACGTACGCGTCGCTGGCTCGCCGGCTGCGCCGGGTACCCGCTCTATGCTTTCCCGGTCCGGTCCGGGGCCTCACCGCGGCGCTGCTCGGCGCGACCGCCGTCACCACCGCTACCGGCGCGGTCGCACACGCCACTCCCGCGAGCACCACGTCCGATGAACCAGCCGCGGCCGGACAGTCGACCGCCTCACCCGCCTCCCACCGCCCCGCTGCGAGCCACCAGCCGGCCGCGCCGCCGCCCACCTACACGGTGCGCCGCGGCGACAGCCTGTGCGAGATCGCTGCCCGCACCCTCGGCGACGCCGACCGGTGGCCGGAAATCTTCGCCCTCAACCGGGGCGCCCGCTTTCCCCACGTCGGCGGCACCCTGCGCAACCCCGACCTCATCTACCCGGGCTGGGTTCTCCGCCTACCGGCCGACGCCACCCACAGGAGTGACCAGACTCCGCCGCGCGGCCAAGATCAGCAGCCCCACACCGAACCCGAACGCCCGGACACCCCCGCGCCACCCACGAAACATGACTCCTCGGCCGCAACACCGACACCCACGACCACCACCACGGCAGGCCCGACAGCACCCGCGACAGAACCACCCCCGGCAGACCCCAAGGCCACCGCGAGCGCGCCGGGCACCGCCGGTGTGACTCCACCCTCCCGCGGCGACTCGCAGCCACCGGCACGCGCTCCGCTGCCCACACCTAACCGGTCCCCGGGCATCGACGTGCCGGGCGGCAGCTGGGTGGACATCGGCCTGGCTGCGGCGATCACCGCAGCAGCCGCGCTGGTCTGGGCGCACCGGCGTCGCCGCTACACCCCGCGCCCGCCCTCGACCACCCACGTCGAGGGCCCCGACACGACCCCGATGCCGACGGTGGTCATGCAGATCCGCCGACGGCTTCGCGGCGTCGCACCACGCACCGCCACACCCCCCACCACCGGCCACCAACGGCGCCACATCGACTCGCCCCCGGGCCTTGGCGACGGAAACACCGGACCAGACGCGTCCGGCGTCAACGGTGAAACCGAAACCGATGTCGGCCCGACACCTGTGCCGCGCCCGGCGGTGCCGTCCCTGGCGCACCCGCTGGCCGAGGCCTGGCCGTCCGCAGGTCTCGGGCTCATCGGCCCGGGCGCCGACGCCGCTGCCCGCGGTTTCCTGACCGCCGCGCTCGCTGCCGGCGGCCTCGACGCCCTACACGAACGCACCCAGGTGGTGATGCCAGCGGCAACCGCGACGACCCTCCTCGACACGGACACCGCGACCCTGCCCCACACCCCGCGTCTGACGGTCACCGCCACCGTCGAGCAGGCCCTCGACCTCATCGAAGCGCAGATCCTGCACCGCAGCCGTCTCGTCGACACCCGCGGCGCTGACACGGTGGCCGACCTGCGGACGCTCGATTCCGCGGGGGAGCCGCTGCCGCCGGTGCTGCTGCTGACCCACGCCACCGCAGCCCGGCAGGACACCCGCATCGCCGCGCTGCTTACCCAAGGCACACGCCTGGACATCCACGGGGTGCTGCTCGGCGCATGGCCCGACGGTGACACCGTCGGCGTCGCCGCTGACGGCACCACAGCCCTCGCCGACGCCCGCACCGACCAGAGTGATCACCGCGTCCCAGTGGAGCGTCTGGCCGTGCTCACCTCGGCCGACACCCTCGCCCTGTTCCGCGTCCTCGCCGAATCACATACCGGCCAACCACCGGCCCCCATCGACGCCGCGCCGCAGCCAGACGACCGGCAACCGGCCACCGCGAACTCGACCGAAGCCGGCCGCAGCGCCCCGGCCGAGAGGCCGCGACCGGCCGCGACGCCCACCCCGACGACTGCCAGCACGTCACCCACCCCCGTCGAGGCCACCGGCCGCGACCCGGCCACCGCACATCCCCAGGCATCGGACAGGTCGACCGGCATCATCGACACCCGGCCCGATCCGATCGCCGATACGCACGCCGCGGTCGACGCCGGTGGTCACGACACCGCACCCTCCGCAGAGCAGACAAATGTGCCCCCCGCCGTGGACGGCGAGCAGCGGCAGCCCCGCCGCGTGCAGGTGTCGGTGCTCGGCTGGCCCAGCATCACCGACGCCGCGTCCCATCCGCCGCTGCGCGCCAAGGCCCTCGAGCTACTCGTGTACCTGGCAGTCCACGACGGCGAAGCGACCGTGGACGCCATTCTGGATGACCTGCTGCCCGACGCCCCGACCAGTAAGGCGCCAGGCCGGCTGTATACCTACGTGTCGAACCTCCGCGCCGTCATGCGGCATACGGCCGGCCCAGGCGACTACCTCACCCATCCCCAGAACCGCTACACGCTCAACCCCGCCCTCGTCGATGTGGACCTGTGGCGGATGCGCGCGGCGATCCGCCACGCCGAACGCGCCACCGACCCGCAAGCGCGGGTCGCCGCGTTACGGCGCGCCGTCGACACCTACCGCGGGCACCTCGCCGACGGCGTCGACTACGAATGGATCGAGCCCTACCGCGAGGCCGTACGGCAGCAAGCCCTCGACACCTACCTCGCGCTCGCCGACGCTCTCGCCGACCATCCCGCCCGCCAGCTTTCAGTGCTCGACGAGGCGATCCGCCACAGCCCTTACACCGAGGAGCTCTACCAGCACGCCATGCGCGCCCGCGCCGCCCTCGGCCAGGCAGACGCGATCCGCTCCCTGCGCCGAGCACTGACGCGGGCTCTCGCAGAGATCGACGCCGAACCCCACGAAGACACCCTCGCCCTGGCCCACGAGCTCATCGCCGCCCAGCAGCGCCCCCGGCCCCGCCCGCAGGCGCAGCGTCATTCCCGCGACGAGGACGGAGCGACTGCATGACCGGCATCTCCACCTCGCCGTCCTCGCACCGTGACCGTCCGAACGCGGCCAGTCGGGATCAGTTGGTCGGTCTACGGCCGCTGCGGTGGGCGGTGCGTGCCGTGCTCACTCTCGGTGTCGCCGCGTCGATCGCGGCGAACGTGCTGCACGCCCGGCCGAACCTCATCAGCCAGCTGATCGCCGCCTGGCCGCCGCTGGCGCTGCTGCTCACCGTGGAATTGATCTCCCGGGTGCCCAGCCACCGCAGGTCCCTGGCCGCCCTGCGGCTGCTGGCCACCGCGGCGATCGCCGGCATCGCCGGCTGGGTCAGCTACTGGCACATGGTCGGTGTCGCCGCCCGCTATGGCGAGATCGACGCCGGCGCCTCCTACCTGCTGCCGATCTCCGTGGACGGCCTTGTCGTCGTGGCCAGCATCAGCCTCGTGGAGATCACCGGAAGGATCCGCGCCGGCACCGGGCAGCCCACGTCTCCGCAGCAACCAGCGGCCCCTCAGGACCGGCCAGGACACCACACCCCGAGGACCAGCGCCGACCGGACCACCAGGCGGCGAACGCCCCGCCTCACCGAAACGGTCACCGAGACCAAACCAATGGCCACCTCTGCGTCGCCGGGCGCCGTGTCTACCCCGGTTCCATCGCGAGGACAGGCCGCGAGCACGCAAGGCGATGGGTCACCAGACCGCCCGGCTCAGCCCGACCGCGACGACGTCCGTGGCGATTCCGAGCCGTCCCGTCCTGCCGGCGATCGCGCCGGCAGGACGCCAACCCGCGACGCGAAGACCCCAGCAACGATCCCCTCCGACCACGGAAACGCCGCCCAGGTCGCCGCGGCTACTCCGGCGGCCGTCGCGTACTGGTATCAGCGGGATCCGTCGATGCATCCCGCGCAGATCGCCGAGCGGATCGGCAGATCCGAGCGCACCGTGCGCCGGTACTGGCCGCCGGCCAAACTGCAGCGGGCTAACGCCCACCACCACGGCCCGCAACCGACCGTCCCCGGGCGTCCTAACCCTGACCCGCCCTCGATCTTGTAGAGACTCTTGGTGTCTGTCCCCTCCTTGAGGAGGTGCCGACGGAGCCTGTGGAAGGCGTGCCAGGGAGCCCCATGCAATATCCTGTCGATCTTGTCATGGGGGAGTCAGGCAGGTTCTGGTGGTGCGGGCGCGGTGGGGACTTGCTTAGATCACCGGCATGACGGACTGGTCCCAGCTCAGGCATGCCTACGGCGTGGCAGATGACGTCCCGGGTCTGTTGGCGAGGGCTGAACCGGACCCGCGCAGCCCGGTCTGGGGCGAACTGTGGTCCCGGCTGTGCCATCAGGGCACGGTATACCCGGCAAGCTTCCCGGCATTGTCAGTCCTGACGGAGATCGCGGGCCGCTGGTCGCCCGCGCAGCGGACGATGCCGCTGGCGCTGGCGGCTGACATCGTGTCCAGCGTGGATCAGCCCTACGGGGATCTCGACCCGCACGTCACCTATTCCTGCGAAATCGCTCGACTGAGAGCGCTGACCGAGGAAACGCTCCAAAGCTCCGGCTCCGATGACGACCCCAGCACCTACGTCTATATGTTGCAGGCGCTGCTGGCGTTCGAAGGCGCCGAGGTCTGGGGCAGACACCTCGACGGACTGAACAACGAGGAATACGAGGTGGCGTGCCCGCGATGCGATGAAGAAATCTTCGTCGCGTTCGGCCAGTACGGAACGTTTACCACGCTGGACAGCATGTACATGCACGACTCCGGCTCCAAGCGGCTGCCACTGCTGCCCGCTGACCCTGCCGCCTTGACGAGTGTCGGAAAACGCCTGCACGATCGGGCGATCGCCGACCACCATCCCGACGTCGCCGAGAAGCTGACCTACGTGTTTGGCCGAGCGGACTGCCCGGCCTGCGGCGAGCGCTTCCGTGTTGAAGAGGCCATCACCGCCAGATGGTCCGGCTAGTACTCCAACGTCACTCGGCTTCGGCGTTGGGCTTGGTGCGGGCATGACGACGGCCACCGCGTTGATCATCGATGGCTTGTGAGGGCAACCGAAGATCGTGCGGTGGCCGCGTGCCACAGCGTAGACCCCGCCGGATGGCGGTCATCCTCGACGAGGCGGTGACGCGTGTCGCTGACCGGTCGTGCGGGCGGAGCCCTGTCGGACCGCCGGGCACTTCGTGGAAGGACTGCTGTCGGGCGTGGAACGCAAGACCTGCTGGGCGTTTGCTGAACGGGCGGGTCACGCTGGTCCACAGGCGATGCAGCGGCGTTGACCGTCGCCGAGATCCGCCGACTCCTCAACGCCTTCGTCCTCGCCGCACCACTCCAGCCAGCGCACACCCTGCACTGGTCGATCTGGCGACGAACATCCCAAGCCCGCGCCACCGGTCCCACTACCAGCGCAAACTCGGTCATGCCGCCGACCGGAAGATCAAATGACGTTGGACTACTAGGAGAGCTAGGCGACCGCCCGCTGGACCTGGGAGCGTACCCGCACGAAGAGGCTCGGCGAGACACCCGGCATGCCGAGGACAGCGACCATACCGATGGTGTCGTTGTCTGCCCACATACAAACGGTTACCGGAACCCCCTCGGTCTCGCCCGAGCCGCAGCGAGCCTCGCCGCCCATCGGCCCCGGTCGGCTGGGCTTGACACCAGCCAGTTTCGGCAGATCGGCGAAACTCTTGTCCAGGCTTGCCTTGGGATCAGTTACCTTGCCGGACACTGCACTGAGAAGGTAGGTGACACTGGAATCGCGAAGGGCATAGACGGAGCCGACTTCGCTGGTCGCCTCGCCGTCGAGGAACTGCTTGAGGTTGTCGGTGTTCTGCTGGGCCTGCTCGCGCAACCTGCGGCTTGCTGACTCGGGGATGCCGGTCAACGTTTCCGGCTGCACCACACGCATCGCCGCACTCGGAGACGGCGAGGTTGAACGTGGCGCCGACTCCCGTTCCACCGTCTCTGCGGCCCTCGCACAGCCGCCGGCCATCATGAGAACCGCGAAGGCCAGCATGCCCGCAGCCGCCGCACGCCGTCCGCTGCCCGCCTGACCTGTCCCCGCCATGCGGCCACATCCTTGTGTCACAACTAGGGCGTACGGTTTACCGCGTGATCATGCCACGCCATCCCCAACGTCGAAGCCAGTGACGTTGGGGTACTAGATTTTGTCGGTCCTCGTAGCTACATGATGGCGGCGATGAGCACGCGCTGGACCGCAGCGACTCATACGGTTGGCTGACCACCACGGCGGCGCCGATCGCGGACGACGGAGGTCGGGTGTCCGGCTACAGCCGGCCGATCAGCGGCTGTGTCCGCGGGGCGAAGCGGTACCCGTCGTCCCAGGGGAATCGGCCCTGCTGGTCCGGCCACACCATCTGCTGGAGGCGGACCTGGTCGCGGCCGTAGCGGCTGATCGCCAACCCGGGCAACAGTTCGTCGGTCGGCGGCCCGTCGATGATGATCGCGTCGTAGCCGGCGATGACGTCGCTGAGGCGTTGTCCGTGGGTGAACCGTTCGGCGGTGTCGTAGACCCGGCGAGCCAGGTCGTTGAGCAGACTGTGGGCGACCTCGGGTGGCAGCCCTGCGGTGATCAGTTCGGGGTGGCCGTGGGCGGTGAGCCCGACGGTGTAGGCGAATGGGGCGGTGGTGACGGTGCCGTCGTCGGTGGGCAGGACGTACGTGACGGCCCAGCCGATGGTGTCGATGATCCGTTCTTGACGCCGGAGGAGCTCGTTGATGTCACGCATGGTCGGTGTCTCCTGGGCATTCGGCGCTGGGGGCGGGGTCTGTGTCTGGGTGGGGTGGCTCGACGTCGACGAAGCCCCAGAGGTGTTCCATGACCTGGAGTTGCCAGGTGCGGTAGCGGTCGGCGAAGCCGCGGCAGAGCGCGGGCGGGATCGGGCTGCCGGCGTAGGGCAGCGTCGAGTGGCAGATGATGTATCCCGCGTCGCCGCGGGCTTCGGTCACCATTTGCTGGAGCCGGCCGGGGGTGAGGTGCATTGGGTTGCCGGGCTTGAAGATGCAGGTGTCGCATTCGCGGGCGAGCCGGCGGGTCTTGCGCAGTTCCGGGTCGCCGACGCTGAGTCGGGGTGGCCGGTCGACGTCCGGTTCGTCGGCGGCGTCGAACGTGTTGTCCATCGTCAGCTCCTTGTCGTTGCGGCACGGGCCCGCTTGGCGTGGGATGCGGGACCCGTGAGTCCGGGTGATCGGAGTTCTGTGGTGCTGGTGCGGCGTGGTTTTGAGCCGGCGCAGCCAGGTCAGCACCGTGTCGATGTCCGCGCGGCGCAGCCCGTCGTACGGGTCGACCGGGTGGAGCAGGGTGGGTGCGCCGTCGGCGGTGCGATGGTCGGCGGTGGTGGGGTCCTTGCCGCCGAACTCGTCGTCGAGGACGGCGAGTGGCCGCCGCGCGACCCAGGCGTACAGGGGGCTGAGTTTGTTCTGGTGTCCGAAGCGGACCCCGCCGGCGTGAACGGGGACGTGCGGCCAGGTGGTCGGCAGGCCCAGCCGTGGCGCGATCCATGCGGCGGCGAGGTGGTTCCAGCTGGTGCACCACACCGGTTGAGCGTGCTCGGCGAGTTCCCGCAGCCAGGGCCCGTGGTCGGGGTTCAGCCAGACGGTGCCGGTGACGTGCCGGCCGTCGGGGGCGGGCCCGTCGTAGCGGTGCGGCCGGTAGCCGAGTGTCTCGGCGCGGCCGGGGTCGGCGGGGTTGAGGACGCCGTCGACGTCGATGGCCACGACAGGGGATGAGGCGGGCTGTGCCGGTAGTCGGGTGGTGGTCACGGCTGGGCCTGCTCGCTGAGGATCGGGTGCAGGGGCACGGTGAGCCGGTCGGCGGTGCGGCCGGGCCGGTCGGCGGGTTGCCACGTGTCGGCGGCGGCGTGGGTGGGGAACGGGCCGACGGCGGCGAGCCTGCCGTCGGTGCGGTCGAGCAGCACGAGAACGGCGGTGCGGGCGTCGTCGAGCGCCGGCCGGAGAACGTGGGCGAGGTCGGCCGGGAGGTCCACCCAGCCGGTGGCGGGGAGATCCGTGACGGCGGGGTCGTGCAGCGGTACGGGCCTGGTCACGGCGAGCGTGGTGCTGTCGAGCGCGAGCGTGGCGGCGTGGGAGTGGGCTGCGTCGGCGCCGCTGGTGGGGCCGTGGGCGTCGAGGTCGCCGCTGGTGTGGACGGCGATCAGCGCGTGCGGGTCGCGGATCTCCAGGGAGTCGAGGACGGCGAGGGTGACAGTGTCGCCGGTGCGCATGTCGCGCAGGGTGAGCAGGACCGGCCGTCCGTCCGGGTCCCGGTTCCAGGTGATGGCGTCGAAGTGTTCGCTGGTGACGTCGCGCAGGCGCCGCCAGGCGCGGTTGTCGGTGTCGAAGGGGTGTTCGTCGTCGGTGCCGTAACGCATGAGGAACTCCTTGTCGGGCAGCGTCGTAGCCGCGCCCCGGGATCTGGATCGGTCGGGGCGCGATGCATGCACGCTTCGATGGCGCGGGATGGTCAAGTCGCCGGGGGCGGCAGCGATGCCGTTCGGCATCGGCCCTCCGCGAGATGGGAGTAGGGCCGCCTGCGGCAGCCCCGCATTCCAGGCCCGGTATGTCGCGAGGTCGCGGTGCGCGGCGCCGCCGGGCAGCGGCCAGGCAGCGCCGCGGCGCGGGGTGGGACTGGTCGGCTGCCGGCTCGGGGCCCGCTCGGCTGGGGTTCAGGCCTGGGTGAGGGCGGTGACGGCGGCGTCGGCGATCGCCGCGATGGCCTCGGTCGGGTCGGTGACGGTCAGGGTGGTGGCGTGGGTGAAGGTGTGCCCCCAGATCTGGTCCGGGTCGGCCGGTTCGCCGTCGGTGGGCGGGTCGGCGGGGTGAAGCCACAGCACGGCGCAGCCGGCGCGGTGCAGGGTGGTGACGAGTTGCTGCCCGGCGGGGATGTCGTCGAGGTAGCCGTCGGAGACGACGGCGAGCATCCGCAGGGCGCGGCCGTGGCGCAGGTCGAGGAGTTGGTCGGCGACCTTGACCGCTTCCGGGAAGGTGGCGGTCGCCAGCTCGGTGCGCATGTGCAGCACCTGCCTCGGGTAGGTGCGTGGGGGCACCAGGACGGTGGTGCGGTCACCGAACCCGATGGTGGTGGTCGTCGCCTGCGCGCGGCGTGCCGCGTTGGCGAAGATCCACGCGGCCGACGACATCGCCTGCGTGTAGCGGGCCATCGACCCGGACAGGTCGACCAGGACAGCCAGATGCAGGCGGGGCTTCTCCGGAGGCAGCTGGGCGCGTTGCTGCCACGGGGCGGCGGTCGGCATCTGCCCGGCGGCGGTTTGCGCGTCGGCGGTGATGGCGTGGCGGGTCCGCAGCCGACCGGGTGGGATCGGCGAGGGGCGCCGGCCGGGTTCGGTGTGGCGGGTGCGGGCCTGCCGCAGCCGGTTGGCGAGGTCGCGGGCCGCGCGGTGTTCCTGCTCGGTCGGGTCGGTGCGGTCCCACTCGGTGGGTGGGCTGTGCCGGTGGGCGAGCAGCGCCGTCGCGTACTCGGCTGGGGTGACGCCGGCGGCGACGGCGAGGTAGTCGACGAGGGCCGCGGCGAGGCGGCCGGGGAACAGGCCGGCGTCCGGTACGGGGGTGTCGTACTGCTGGTCGGGGTCGATGCCGAGGACCTGACACCACCGGCGGGCCAGGCAGATCATGGTGTCGGCGTCGGTGTCGTCGCAGGTGTGGGCCTCCCGCCAGATGTCGCGCAGCTGCCGCAGGCGCTTGCGTCCGAGGACGCCGGTGACCGCGGCGCGGACGGGGCGGACGTCTTTGCTGGTGACGATGCGGGCGTCGACGCGGGCCAGGAGCAGCGCGGCGAGTTGCCCGGCGTGCCACGCGTCGTCGACGGCCGCGTCGTCGGGGTGCAGCAGGGTTGTCACGACGTGGCGCAGCCACCGGCGGTCGCCGCGGCGGCGAGCGCGTTGGCGTCCTTCGGCCCGGGATTCCTCGAGTAGGTCAGCCACGGTGGCGAGGATCGGCGGGGTGCCGGGCGGGGTGGTCCAGCGGCTGTGCGCGGCGTGCGCGGCGCCGTGCACGAGCAGCCCGTAGCCGGTGGGCACGATCCGCTTGTGCCGGGCCTTGGCCGGGTCGGTGACGTCCGGGCTGTCGGCGATGTAGGTGGCGTCGACCTCGATCCGGTTGAGGGCGGGGTAGAAGCACTCGGGCGCGTCCCCGGCCGCGCCGGGCGCGACGAGGACGGTGAGGTCGGTACGGCCGGTCAGCAGCGGAACGTGCTGGGTCCACGCCTGCGACCAGGCCCGCCAGTCGGCGGCACCGGCCGGCGGCGGCGGTGTGCCGGGGCGCAGGTGGGTGTGCGGGTGGGACACGAAAGGGGCTCCTTCCAGAAAAGGGGGCGGTCAGCGCTTGCCGAGGGCGAGCGCAGTGATGGGCGTGCCGGTGTGCCGGGACAGGGCGGCGGTGACGTCGTCGCGGGCGTCCTGCGGGGCGATGCCGGCCAGGTTCGCCAGGGCGGCGCTCATACCCAGCTGGTCGCGGACCTTCACGAAGCCGAGCAGTTCGCGTAGCTGCGGCGCCCACACGGTCTTGCCGGCGGCGAGGTCGGCGTTGAGGTCGATCGCGGCGGCCACGACCGGCTTGGGGACGCCGAGCTGGCGGGCGAGGTCCCAGTCGGTGGTGACGTGCAGGTGGACGGTGAACCGGGAGGCCAGGGCCTCGGTGAGCACCGCGCCGTGCACGCCCGGGTTGTGGCCGGCGACGATGTAGAACCCGTCGACGGCCTGCACGGTTTCGTTGCCGTGCGCGGGGATGGTGACGGTGCCGCGGCCGTCCATGGCCGGGTACAGCACGGCCAGGACGCGGGGCGGGATGAGGGTGGCGTCGTCGACCAGCAGCACCCGCCCCTGGCGCATCGCGGTGACGAGGGGCCCGTGGACGAACTCGTAGCCGCCGCCGGGGACCGGGTTGTAGGAGCCGAGGAAGTCGTCGACGACGGTGTCGCCGGTGCCGGCGACGGTCAGCAGGTCGGGGAACGCCGCCTCGACCATCGCGGTCTTCCCGGTGCCGGGCGGCCCGTACAGCAGCACCGGCACCTGCTGGGCGCGCAGCCGCCGCAGTTCCTCGACGTCCCAGCCTTTGCCGAGCCGCCGCGGGTGATAGAGCGTCCCGTTCGGTCGCGGCACCGGCGCGGGCCGGGACTGCCGGCCACCAGCGTTGCCGCTGGAGCGGGTGCGGGGTGCGGCGGGCGGGAGGGCGCCGGCGGCGTCGATGCCGGCCTGGGTGATCTGGAACCGGTGTGGGTTGCGGTGGTGGGTGGCGTGCCCGGCGGCGGCCATCTTCTTCAGCGCCTCGAACACCGCCCCGGACGACGGTGCCCCGATCGCCCGGGTGATCTCACCGACCTTGAGAACCTGGTCGGGGTGGTCGGCCAGGTGCAGGGCGACCTTGCGGTAGAGGTAGCCGGACCGGCCGGAGCCCGCCCCGGTGGCGGGAGTGCCAGCGCCGCTGGCCGGCGCCGGGTCGTTCTGCGGCGAAACGGCCGGTGGGTGTGGTGTGGTCATGGGAATGCCTCGATTCGGGGTCGGGCCCGCGCACCCGTCTCCGGGTGCGCGGGCGGTGGGTACCGCACAGCGGAGACAGGCGGGGCCAACCCCTGCCGGCCCGAATCGGGCCGGACAGGTCGGCGACCACACCCCTGGTGGTGCTGAAGGGTGACGGCGACACGTCAGGTCGCCGCTGATGCGTGCTGGTCGGTGTCGAGGCCGTGCAGGCAGTGTCGGCGCCGACGATGGAACCCCCGCCAGCCCAATCGATCAAGTCGAATGGGTGTGCGGGTGCGGGATTGCGGAAGTGCCGGCTGACTACGTGTGCGACGCAGCGTCGAGCGATGCTGCCGGCGCGGTCGTGGTCAGTCAGCGCAGCCCCGTTCGCAGCCCTGCGGGTCGCACTGCTGTCCCTCCGCCATCCGAGCCAGAGCCAGCCCGTCGCCGCCGTCGAGGTCATCGTGGAACGGCCAGCCGAACCCGTCGGCGAACGCCTTGACCTTGGCCGCCCCGTACATCGGGTAGCCGGCGTGCTCCATCGCCGCCACGACGTCGTCGCGGCCGAGGAGCCAGGCGAGTTCACTCAGCTTGTCCACCGACCGGCTCGCCGAGTTGCCGCGGTGGTCGAGGATCTTCCCGATAGCGAATCGCAGGTAGTCCCGGGCATGGGTCTCGTGGTCGACCCGCCGGGTCCACTCGCCCGGCTGACGAGGGGCGATGACCTGGCGGGCGTGGTCCAGGTCGAGTGCCTCCACGAGCACCTCCTCCCGGAAGCCGAAGATGTCCCCGCGGTTGGCGCGCAGAGCCCAGACCCGGGTGACGATCTCCTCTTGGGTGCGGATGGTCACTTGTTTCCTTCCTGCCGGCCCACCCGTCGAGGTAGGGCATCGGTGGGTATGCCGGCCTATGCGTTGTCGGTGTCGGGCAGGTCGCCGACGATCCGGTCGCAGACGTACGGATCGACGGCCTCCCAGCACCAGCTGCGGCCCATCACCACGTACCGGCCATCACCGTCCGCGGTGATGCAATCGATGGCGTCCGGGTCGCCGGACAGGGCCCGCTGGTCGGCGACGAGGACGTCGCCGTCGAAGGACAGACCGGCCAACGCTTCGTCGACCTGCCGGTCCAGGTCGCCGGCCGGCACACCCTGCTCGCGCAGCCTGTCGCGGTACCGGTCGCGGTGGCGCTGCTGGTCGGCGACGATCGCCTCCGCCACGTCGCGGGTGCAGGAGAACACCGCCCACCCGTTCCAGTAATCGATCAGGGTGCCGACGAACCCGACCTCGACCCGGTCGTCGCCGTCGGGGCCGGTGGTGCGCGCCCAGTCGCCGGCGAACACACCGACACCGCCGATCCGGACCCGGTCGGGGTGCAGGTGGGACACATCCGTGCCGGTGGGGCTGGCCGCGAGATGACACAGTTCCGCGACGCGGTCGGTGACGGCGGTGTCGTAGGCGTCGCGGTAGACGGCCATCGCCTCGTCGCGCTGCGGGATGCGCAGCCCGAACCAGCCCGCGCTGTCGCCGGTGGCGGCGGCAAACAGCTCCCACCCGGCGACGTCCACCCGCTCTCCGACCGAGGAGAAGCGGGGCAGAGCGTCGAGGACGGCAGGATCGCCGTCGTCGATGCCAACCAGGATCCGGCGCGCGGCCAGACGGCTGTCACCGCCGACCCGGGCACCGATGCTGTCCTGCGCCCACCACTCGGCGGCGGTGCGTCCGGCCTCGGCGCCGGCGGCGCGCATCCGTTGCAGCGCGGCGGCCCATCCGGTGGCCTCGCCGACCACCCCGCCAGTGCGAGGCGGGGTGGTGGTGGCCGGTGCGATGCGATCGCCGGCGTCGAGGCACATCGCCAGCGTCGAGCCGCTGTCCCAGATGACCTCCACGAGGTTCTGTCGCTGGTCGTGGCGGCGGACAGTCCCGGTGTCGCCGGGCCGCAGCAAGGTGTACGGGTCGTCGGTGTGGACCAGGGCGACACGCTGCCCGGCCTCGTAGCTAGGCATGGCGGTCTCCGATCGGTCGACGGGGCCGGTGGAAGGGCCGCCGTCGTCGGTGGCCGCTGACGGCGGGCGGTCGGTGCTCATCGGGTCTCGCCCGCCGTGTCGCCTGCCGTGGGGTTCTGCGGTGGCCAGGGCTTACGGGTGACGCGATCGCCGAACATCGGGTCGCTGGCGACCGAGGAACCGCAGCGGCCGCAACTGGTGACGGTGTCGTAGCCGTAGCCGGCCATGGACGGCACCTCGACGTGGTCGATCTCGTCGACCGCGCCGCAGACGGTGCACACCGTCATCTCCGGACCGCCCCCGTCGTCGGCGGGCGCGGTGACGAACAGGTCCTCGACCGGGTCGAGGTGATGCGCGCTGTGCCGCAGCCAGCGGCCGTGGATCGTCGCCTCGTACACCACCAGCCGCCGCTGGTCGAGGTGCAGCAGATACAGCCACTCCAGAGCCCCGCCGACGTCCTCGCGCAGCGCGCCCCGCCGAACGGCGGCGTCCTGAACGACGACCGGGTAGCCCAGCCCGGGCACGGGCGGCTGCCGGTCCCAACGCCGGGGCTTCGGGTTGACGGCGAGGGACCACCAGTCGTGGGCCAGCAGCGCGGCGGCCATAGCGCCGGTGTCACGGCCGAACGTGTCGGTCCAGATCCGGCGCAGCAGCGGCACCAGAACCTCCGGACTCTCACCGAACTGGACCAAGCGGCCGGTGTAGCTGCCGCGGAACCCGGCGACACCGATGAGCGTGGGTGTGCTCACGGCCTTGTCCTCCTCAAGGGATGTGTGGATGGGGTCGCGGCGGTCGTCCCCGCACGGGTCGACCGCCGGGCTGGGGGTAGATCACGGAGCCGCCGCCGGCATCCGCGATCGGGACTACTGATTCAGGGGCGCGCCGACGGACGCCATGAAGGCGACCGGATCGACGGCCGTGCCGGAGCTGTGATCACCGAGGTGCACCTCGAAGTGCAGGTGCGGTCCGGACGAATGGCCCGAGCTGCCGGCGACGCCGATAACGTCACCGGCAGCGACCCGTTGACCCTCGGCGACGGAGGGGCGGGTGAGCATGTGGCAGTAGCGGGTGATCACCCCACCGGGGTGGTTGATGTCGACGTACCAGCCGCAGCCGCGGGTCAGAGCGGGATCGCCGTCGCGGTCACAGCCCCAGTCCCGGCCAGTGCGCACATCGACGGCGTTGCAGCGCACGACGGAGACGGTGCCGGCGGACGCGGCGTGGATCGGGGTGCCCTTGCCCACGATCAGGTCGACGCCGTCGTGCCCGGGACGGCCCGAGGTGCGGAAACCGGAGCCGACATCCCCCTGCACCGGGAGGGCCCAGCCCTGCGCGCTGACCGCCACGCCGCAGGCGGCCGGGCCGGCGCTGGCCCCGGTCAGGGCGGCGACGATCCTGGCGGCATCGGGTTCCCACCTGGCGTAGGCGTCCGGGTAGGCCGACCGCTGCACCCGTTGGGCGGCCTCGGTCAGTGGCATCGCCTGCCAGCCGTCGACGGCCTGCAACTTCTGGTAGAACGTCGTCGCCGCATACCGCGGGTCGTGCAGTTGCTCGGGGGTGCCCCAGCCCTGGGAGGGGCGCTGTTGGAACAGGCCGACCGAGTCGCGGTCCCCACCAGGGATGTTGATCAGGGAGGACTCCTGCATCGCGGTGGCCACGGCGATGACCCAACCGCGGGGCGGCACGCCGAGGCGCATGCCGACGGTGGTGATGGCAGCGGCGTTGCCAACCTGCTCGGCGTTCCAGTCACCGATCGGACCGATCCCACCCAAAGCAGGGCTGCGCGCGGCCGACGAAGAGGTGGGCGTGACGCTGGTAGCCGGCCCGCACGCGCCCGCCCCGCCGCCGAAGATCAAGGTGGTGGCCAGCCCGGAGCACAGCAGCAGGACGCCGGTGACCGCGAGGGCGATCCCGGACAGCATGCGGGTGGTCATGACTGGACTCCTTCAAGGCAGGGCCGGCAGCGGGCCGGCAGGTCGCGAGGACGGTGAAGGCCGCGAGCCTGTGGAGCGGCGGCGCGCGGCCTTCGGGCGGGTGCAGGAGTCAGCGGGCGAGGACGGCCACCTTCTCGCCGTGCAGCAAGGGCGCCCCGTCAGGGCCTTTGATGTGGGCGTTGATCCAGATGCGGTAGGGGTGGCCGTCGCGGTCGATGAGGCGTCGCCAGTGGCCGCGGACGACGAACCGCACCCGGTAGTGCCACTTGGGTTCCCCGTCGGGCGGTTCGGCGAGAGGGCTGGTGCGGCGCAGCATGACCACACGGGTGTCATGGCGGATGCTGGCCCGCACAGCACGGCGGCGCGCAGCGCGGTCCAAGAGGGCGGCGGCGACGGTCGCGAGGGGTTGGGCCTGGATACGCCAGAAGGCATAGGCGACAGCAGCGCAGGCCCGCATCGCGGTCGTGGTCTCGTCAATACAGAACCGGCCGTCGGGCGCCGGTTCCCAGTCGCGGTCGTCCCCGTCGAGGACCGGCAGGTCGGGGCGGGGGTCAACGGGCCGGCCGATGGGGATCTCGGTGAAATCGGTCAGCACATAGGGGCCGAACTGACGGGCGAGGTCGGGCCGGTCAGCGAGCTGCGCACGACGGCGCACCGCCGCCGGGTCGTGCGCGTCGTGGTGGTCGGCCCAGCCGGCGATGGCCCAGAAGGACCGGCCGCTGCTGGTGTTGGTGGTGCGGGCCCAGGTGATCGCCCCGATCGAGGACACCTCACCGCTGACGCCGCGGTGGTAGATCGGTTCGGGCAGGAACAGCACTCCGCCGTCGTCGGGGGCGACGTCGGCGGGAAGCACCTCGCCGGTCAGGTCGAGGGCCGCCGCGGCGGCGGCGATGATCGCGGTCATCGCGGGGGCGATGACATACGGCTCGCCGAATCGCCACGGGTTGGCGGTAATGGCACGGACCGCGGTGAGGACCTTCGCCATGCCCCCCGAACTGGGACTGGGGCGGTCGGCGAGACGACTGCCGAAGAACGCCTGCAGGTACTGCGCCGCGAGCGGACTGCGGTGATAGTCGACCATGCGGGCGCGCAGGTCCACGGCGGTGCGGGCGTAACCGGCGAGTGTGTCGTTCGGTAGGAAGTTCACGGTTTGCCTCCAGGTGCGTGCTCAGGCGGCCGACGCCGCCACGGGTGGACGCCGGTCCAGCCGGGATTCCGGCGGCACCGCGCCCGGTACGGACGCAGGCCGCATCACAGGTGCCGGCGGATGGGCCGGGGTGAACCAGCCGGTCAAGCGACGCGGCATGGCGGGAACCGGGGCGCGCCCGCGTGCGATCGCGGCCGGACCCGGCGAAGGCGGCGGGGCGAGGGTGGCGGCGCGGCGGGCGCGTTGTTCGGCGCGCCGGGCGGTGCGCAGCGCCCAGCAAGGACCCTGCTGTCCGCGGCACTGCAGGTTCGTGCAGGCACCGTCGGGTCCCGGTTGGTGGGCGGCGGCGACGTCGACCGCGAGCGCCCACAGAAGCCTGTCGGTGACGTCCACCGGTAGCGCGGTGCGGTCGCTGGGACGCCGGCTGCGGTCCTCAGGGTGTGCGGGGTGTGCCATGGCGGGTGGCCCTTCGGTCGACGGATGGCGGGCATGCACGGTCGCCGCCCGACACACGCCAGGGCTCTGGGAAATGCTGACGTCCGGACGACAGACGACGACCAGCGCTGATCGACGCTCATCTCTTGACCGAGGTCAAGTCGTGCTGGACGAGGTGAGGGGTCACCGGCCCTCACAGCAGCGAGGGTCACCGCCCGGGTGGTCTGCGCGCAATCACGGCGCACGCGGGTGGGGTCGACGGTGGTGAGCAGCGGCCGGGAGACGGCTGGCCGTTGCTGTCGCCGAGCGGGTCGATGAAGGCGCGATGGATGCCGTCGTCGGGCGTCATCGGTGTCGGCGGCTGAGTTCCGGAGCAGAGCCGGATACGCCGGACGTGCAGCGGTCGAGGCGCGAAGCCTTGCCGGCGGTGGCGACGGCCGGCCACCGGCCCAGGTTTGCTACTCGCTGGCAACCGGCCGCTGTGGGCCGGTGACCGGAACGTGCATGAACGTGCGGCTAGAGCTGTAAGTGCTGTGAACAAGGGCCATTGCCACGACCGCCTACACGAGGCGGTGCCGTAGCCCACATCGCCCCTCGTTGGTGCATCATGCTGTCTCATGTTCGTGGATCAGCGGCGTTTTCCCTTCCTGGCCGATCTTCGGGCACAGTGGGAGGTCATCCGGGACGAGTGCCTTGCTCTGCCGCGGGAGACCTATCAGCCGTGGGTGCAACGCGAGATGTACGGCCAGGGCTGGAGCGTGTACGGCCTCGTCGCCTTCGGGAAACGGATCGAGGAAGCGCTCGACGCGTGCCCGCACACTGCCTCCGCGTTGACGAAGGTCCCTCACCTGACGACCGCTGGGTTTTCTCGAATGGCTCCTGGTACCCACATCAAGCCCCACCAGGGATGGGTGACGACCGTCTACCGCGCCCACCTCGGGCTGGTCGTGCCAGAGGACTGCGCGCTGCGCGTGGGCGACGAGACCCGGCAATGGAGCGAGGGCGAGAGCCTCGTCTTCGACGACACCGTCACGCACGAGGCGTGGAACTACGGCTCCAGCGACCGCATCGTGCTTCTGTTCGACTTCGCCCGTCCCGGCTACGAGGACATGCCGCAAGACGAATTGCCGGCTTCGGTGGCAGGCTTCGTGCGGCGCGGCGGATGAGCGAGACAGGCCGGCCCAGCTCCGCGGCCCTGCTTCATCCTGCCGGTTCGAAGAATCCGACCGCATACGAGGCCACTGCAACACCTGAGGACGTCACGCTACGCGCAGCGCCCTACGCGGAAGTCCCAGATGCCGTGTCGTTGGCTGCCCGGACCAGGACTACCTTGCCTCGATGACGTTCAACTTCGGGATCCCCGGTTACCAGCCAGACTGGCGCCACGGAATATCCGACATCGCCAGCCGTCACGCCCAGCGACTACGGGGCCTCGTGGGCCGCAGGTTGACGTCCACCTGGGTGGTCTGGGATGACGACGACGATTCGTGGTTCGCCGACTGCCCGATGGTGCTCGACTTCGATGAGGAACGCCTGGAGATCAACCATCAGAAGTTCGACGACATCTCGATCACCTGGTGCATGATCGACGTGACCCGGGCGCCGGTATGGCCGACATCGGATGGCTTTCGCCTGCGGTGGCGCGACGATGCTCCCGCGTCGTTGGCTGCTCGACACGGGCAGCGCCTGACGGCGGTGGAGCTCCTGGAGTACGTCGGGGGCGACTTGGCGGACGGCAGCGTGGCCCTGGGTCTGCGATTCGCCGATGACTGGCTGACGATTTACAACGCCCTGGACGAGAACGGGATCGAGGTCGGCGAGATCTCCCCGCAGTACCGCCGACACCGTCTGAGCTGAGCGCGACTCCGAAATCGACGGCAAGGTGGTCAGGGGCAAAAGCGTGCGAGTTCATGACACGGGTTGAAGCTGAACGAGGACCATCCAGGTGTCACCATCGGCGCGATACGTCGCACGGACCCGGTATTCGCCCGGGCAGAGATCGATCACGAGGTGGTTGTCGGGCTCCAACTCCGCCCCCGGCCACGCCGAATCGAACATCACAACTGGCCCGTCCACCACCCAACGGACATCCTCATCTGCGTCCCAATCCACGCCATCACGTACCGCTCGGCGGGCAGCGCTCACCAGATCGTCTTCCTCGTACGCCGCTGCCCACCGCAGGAACAGCCGTTCCGAGGACAGGTACGTCGTCATTGCCGGCTCATCGCCCAGAACAAGCGCCTGCCGCTGACCGACGGCGACCACGCCGACGTAACCGTCGATCGCGCACGCCCGGCCGTAGTCCCCCCAGCTCTCCACGGGTCCATCCGTGCCATCAGCGCCGCTCCACAGTGACAGCGCCGATTGCGGAGCGACGAGCAGCGGCCCGCCAGCCGACGAAACCCACGTGTACCGCAATGACCCCGACCTCCCGTCGCGATCTTGCCAGGCCACGGCGATCCACGAGTGCCCGCCGAGACGCGGCAGAACGTTGTCCTCGCGCACGTCGTCGGCGGGCGACCCCCTTCGGTGTCCGTGAGCGGTTAGCGGCGACGCAGGTCCCGCGGGCGGGAACCCGGCGGCGGTCCGGTGCGGCTGTTGGTGGCGGTGGCGCCATGGACTCCGGCACCGGATTGTTTGGCCTGATACATGGCGGTGTCGGCCTGGTGCAGCAGGGCCCGCGGGCTAACGCCGAGGGCGGCGCTGGTATGCCCGACGCTGGCGCGCAGAGTCAGCGTGTGCGCGCCGAGGTCGACGGAATGGCGGCCGACCGCCCGCCAGGCGGCGCGGGCGGCGGCGGCGACGTCGTCGGGGCCGCCGTCGACCAGCAGGGCGAACTCGTCGCCGGACAGGCGCGCGGCGAGGCGCACCGGCCCTCGCAGGGCGGCCAGCCGCCGGCCGACCTCGGTGAGGACGTCGTTGCCGGCCTCGTGGCCGAAAGTGTCGTTGACGGCTTTGAAGCCGTCGAGGTCGAGCAGGACGAGCCCGAACGGGGCATCGGCGCGGGTGGCGCGGGTGAGAGCGGCGAGCAGGGCCCGCCGATTCGGCAGGCCGGTGGTGTCGTCGTGGCCGGCGGCGTAGCGGGCGCGGGCCAGCGCCTGCTGCTGGCGCCACAGCAAGGCCGCGGCGAGGGCGAGACCGGCGAGGACTCCACCGGCGGCGGTGACGATCGAGGTCAGGATGGGAGACACTTCGGACGCTCCTTTCTATGGAAGGAGCACCGGGGGCGGGCGTGGTTCCGGGAAGTTCGACGCCCGCCTCCGGGGCTACCGGCAGGGCGGGATCGGTCAGGCGGTCGGGTCGGCGAGGGCGAACGTGGCGGGTTTCTCGGCGACCAGGACCGCTCGCCCGGTCCCGACGAGCTTCACGGCGGCGTTGTGGACCGCGCCCGCGCTGGCCTTCTTCGCGCCGGTTCCCTCGTTGGCCCGGTCGACCAGCCTGCACAGCTCGCTGACCTTGTACTGCCGACCGGGGTTGGCCTCGAGGACCTCGAGGATCGCGCCGCGCAGGGTGCCCGACGCCCGCCGGGTAAGGGCTTGCGCCGCCTCGCCCGTCGCCTGCGTGGTCGGCGGCGCGGCCGGTGCTTCCATGAAGGGTTCACCCGTGGTGCTGTCGGTGGCCGTGCCAGCAGGCAGACCGTCTGGTGTGGCCGGTTCGGCGTCCGCATCGTTCGCTGCGGACGTCGCTCCGATGGCCTGGCCGATGCTGTCGGCCGCGATTGACACCTCGAGCTCGGCAGTCGAGCGGGCGTTGTCGTCGCCGTGCTCGGTGTCGGCGCCCTCGGCCTCAGCGGCCGCCTCGGCTACCGCGTCGGCATCAACAGGAGCCGGCGATGCCGATTCCTGGAGGGCGTTCGGCTGCCCGTCGGCGGCAACCTCAACGGCTGGCCGATCGTCGCCGTCTTTGTCGTCAGCCTCCCCAGTGCCCTGCCTGTCGTCGCCGATCGGACCGTGACCGGCGGAGGTACCGGGTGTGTCGGTGTCGCGGGTAGCGGGCTCCGCTGCGGGCTCACCGTGTCCGCCCTGTTCGGTATGCGCACGGCCGGCGTCGCTCAGCCGCCACAGCGTGGGTCCGGTGTCGCTTCGGGTCGGCTCGGCCAGTCCCGCGCTTGCCAGCGTGCGCAGTTTCGGGGTGGTGGTCGAGTAGCCGAGGCCGGCCTCGGTGGCGATGGCAGCGGCGGTGGCCTCGCCGAGCCGGTGCAGCGCGGCGAGGACCTGCACGACGCTGGGCGCCAGTGGCGCTGGTGCGGCCGTATCGGTGGTCGTGCTGGTGGGGGTGCTGGTCATGGGCGCGTGGCCCCCTTTCTCCTGCCCTCGGCAGGGGTCGGCGAGTGAGGCGTGCACTGATGCACGCTTCGGATCGGGTGTTGATCAAGTCGTCTGCCCGGAATGCGGGACTCCGCAGGGCGCGTCCAGGTGTGCCGCCCAGTGATCGCCCGCCGAACGGCACGGCGGGGACCGGGGTCAGAGGGCGGCGTGGTAGGCGTCGCGCACCGCGGCGGGGATGACGCCGCCGGTTCGTGGCTGGGGCAGGTTCAGCTCCTGCCAGTTCACGGTCCACCACCAGGTGCGGATCTCCTGGCTCTGGGTGCGGCCGGCCGCGGTGTCGTCCTGCCGCCGTGGTGGCCGGGGCTGTTTCGGCAGGCGCCGACCGGCCGTGATGAACGGGCCGAACGCCGCGGCCATCCGGTCGAAGTTGCCGGCGGACAGGTCGATTTCGTAGGTGACGCCGTTGAAGGCGAACTGGTAGGTGGCGACGTCGTCAGTGGAGCCGTCGAGGTCGTCGATGAGGATCGCGGTGGTCTTGGTGGCCACGAGGGCCACCTCCTTTCCTCTTGGGTGGGTTACTAGGCGGGCTGGTGGGTGCCGAGGCCGAGCTGGTGGCCGATGACGGGCCCGCGTTGCACAGCGGCGACGGCGGCGGGCAGGTGTCTGCGTTGCCAGCCGTGCAGGGCGGCGGTGAGGTCAGCGCGGTACTTGCGGTGCTGGGTGAGGGCGGCAGCCAGGCCGGCAGCTTGTTCGATGCCGTTGTTGGCGCCGCGCGCGGTGTGCGGGCGCACGGGGGCGAGGGCGTCGCCGAGCAGAACGGCGTGACCGGCGCCGACGGGCCAGACCATGCGCTGCGGTGCGGTGATGTCGAGGACCGGTACAGCCATGCGGGTGGTGGTGGCGTGCACGACGGCGGCGTGGTCGGCCGGGAGGAGCAGGCCGGCGTGGGTGTCGACGTGGGCGCGGGCGGCGGGGCTGACGTGCCGGGGCAGAGCGAAGACCCGGCGGGTGGGGTCGGCGCCGAACCGCTGCGCGTACTCGGTGCTGGTGCAGTTGAGGTAGAAGGTCCAGTCGCATCCTCCGGCTACCGGGGCGAGGTTGAACTGCACGCCCGGGCAGGGCTGCAACCGCAGGAAATCCCGCAGCCCGGGCTCGGGGGCGATGTCGGCGACGCCGCGGTGAGCGACGTAGCCCGCGTACCGCAGAGCCCGCTCGGGATTCAGCAGCCGGCGGCCGGTGGAGGACCGGCCGTCGGCGAACACGACCAGGTCGGCGGCCGCGGTGTGGCCGTCGCGGAACCGCAGCACCGGCCGACCGTCCTGCTCGACCAGGGCCGTGACCTTCATACCGGTGTGCAGGACACCGGCGGGCAGGCGGCGGATCAGCGCCTGGTGCAGCAGCGTCCAGGTGGTGTTCCGCCCCGGATAGGTACGCCGGATCGTCTCGGCCGGCCGGCGGTCGCGGACGGTCATCTGGACGATGGCCTCGGAGTCGTGGGCCACGAACTCGCTCTGGCCGATGTCGAGGCGGTCGAGCACGTCGAGGGCCGGGTGTTCCAGGCCGATGAGGCCGCCGCCCAGAGGCGCGGACGCCGGCGCCGCCTCAAAGACGGTGACGTCGTCGAATCCGGCGCGCAGCAACAGCAGCGCGGTGACCGGGCCGGTGATACTGCCGCCAATGACGGCGATGCTGGGCTGCCGACCGGAGGACGGCCTGGTGGCGGATGTCATGAGGGTTCCCTTCTGAAGAGCGGGAAACCCGGGCACGGCCGTGCCCGGGTGTGCGCGAGCGCGCGGGTGGCCGGGCATCGGCCAGGTGGTGCCAGTGAGAAGGCGGGTCAGCGACGGTGGACCGCGGACACACAGGCCAGCCGCCTTGATGCGGCGGGCGGATGGAGGCTCGGAAGGCGCGGCGCCCCGGGCTGCGTCCGCTGGTGCCGAGGTGCGACCGGGCCGGCAGGGCGGCGCGGGAAGGTGTGGTCTCGGCGGGTTAGCGGCCGGGCGTGGTGAACGGAGGCGGCACGGGAAGGATCCGCCGGGCCCGCTGCAGTACCTCGTCGGCGACCGTGATCAGCGGTGTCGCGTCGGGGGGCGTGGCTGGGGTCGTGCGGTGCCAGCCACTACCGGGGCTGCTCGCGATGATCGTCCAGGTGAACAGCGGGGTGAGGACTTCGGCGACCGCCGTGCTCTGCGTGGCGTAGCTGTCGCGGCAGACCCGCACCCGCAGGACGTACCCGTCGGAGTGGTGCACCCGGGTCAGCTCGTAGATGCCGTGGCCGCGCTGATGGAACACCTCGTCAACGATCACCGCGACCGGCCCTCCGGGTCGGCGGCGCGGGTCGTCGCCTCGGACGCGACGAGGGTCCATGGCCACTGGTAGGCGCCGAGGGCGTAGCAGCGGTTGGCATCCGGGACGACCCGGTCGTCCTCGACCCATCTACTGCCCAGGCCGTCGTCGTCCTCCCACTCGACGGTGACCTCGTCGCCGTCGAACCGCAGCCGGGGATGCTCGCCGGACATGTCACCGGGGTGAAGGGCGTCGAGGTGGGCGGCCATGCGCTGCACCGCGAACCGAGGGAAGCGGCACAGCACCCCGGCGCGGGAGAGGGTGGTGTAGCCGGTGGCGACCATGGCGCGGTAGGCGCCGCCGCCGACCACGTCGCAGGTCACGGTCGCCGGGGTCCAGGTGGCAAGCGGCGGGGTGATGTCGCCGCGGCTGCGGACGATGCGGTAGCGGACGTCGCTCGCCGGGTCCGGGTGCAGCCCGAACCAGCGCATTCCGTGGCGGCGGGCGTAGCGGAGCAGGTCGAGCAGGTCCCGGCGGCCGTCGAGGTGTTCGGTGTGCAGGGGCAGGAATCCGTGTCCGTCGTCGGTAGGGATCGGGTTGCCGGTGGCGCCGGTGGCGGTGTGGGTCCAGGTTTCGGCGCGGACGCGGTGGTCGGCGCCGTCGGTGTCGTACCAGCGGGGGACGCCGTTGGAGGACAACCAGTCACCGTCGATGTCGTGGGACCAGATGAGCGCTGCCTGGTCCGGGACGCCGGCCCGGTACTGCTGCCGGGTCCTACGGTGCGCGCCGGTGGAGGCGGCGTGTGCGGCGAGCGACAGGACGTCGTCGACGCGGAACCAGAGTCGATCGGACATGGCGGGGAAACCTCCTGATGTGTGGAAGAGGGAAAGGTCGGCCGCTTCGCTGGCCGGGCTTGCGAGGCGCCCCAGCCCGGGGCGCCGGGCGGTGCCCGCACGGGGCCGGCAGCGAGTCCACGCCACGCTGCTCTGGCCCGCGGGTACGACGACGCGTGGCCCGCAGAAGCGGGTCGGGCGTGGTTCAGGTGGCAATGGACGTGGCGTAGGGGCAGTGGCCGCATTGGTCGTGGTGGGGTGTGCGTCGCAGGGCTCGGGAAGCCTCAGGGGCGCGGCGGTAGAGCTTGCGTCTGCGGCCAGGAGTCGGCGCGGCGCGGGCGGAGTTGCGTGGAGCCGGTCGGGTCGCCGCCGATCCCCGGGGAAGCAGGGGATGGGTGGTGGTGCCCGACCGGTTCCGGTGCGGTGGTGTTACAGGGCGACGGCGAGCAGCCGCTGGTCGGGCTCGACGGTGTCGAGGTACCGCATCGCCTGCTCGAGGTAGGTCACCCGGTGGGTGAGGGCGTCGCTCGCGGGTGCGAGCTTGTGCCCGTCCGGCGTGAGCAGGGCGTCGCCACAGACGGCGGTGGTGGCGCTGTAGTGCTGGTAGGCCATCGGGCCTGCCTGGAACATCTCCAGCTCACCTGGGCTGAGGCGGGCGGCGCCGTAGCTGGCCGCGTTGTGCATCCGCATCGCGTTGACGCGGGGTTGCTGGTGGAAGTCCGCCTCGGCCCGCTCGCGCGGGTAGCGGGCGGGGTCCGCCAGGTGGCGGGCCAGCAGGGTTGGCCACGGGGTGGCCGGCCGGGTGCCGTGCACGACCTGCTGCCACAGTTGATGGCGGATGCCGGCGCCGACGCCGGCGGCGTGGCGCATGGCGGCGAGGTCGAGCAGCTTGACCGGTCCGCCGGCGCAGTACACCGGACGTCCCTTGCGCGGTGCGACCAGGTCGCGTCGCTGCCACAGCCACATGTCTGGGATGGCCCAGAAGCGGGGCTGCAGGGTGCCGGACACGCCGAAGTGCCGGTCGAGCTGGGTGGCGGTCAGGGCCTGCGACGGCAGTCCGTCGGGCAGGCAGACGATCATGGTGTTGATCGTCGCGGTCTGCGTGACCACCGGGCTGGTGGGTGCCGTGGTGGCGGCGGTGGTGGCCGCAGGGGTGAGCTTGCGGCCCGGGCGGGGCGTCACCGTCGGCACGCGGGTGCCGAAGCGGCTCAGCGGAGTCGCGGCACCGTTGGTTGCGGTCATCTGGGGTTCCTCCTTCGGTAGGGGCGCGTTGTCGGGCGCGCGGAAGCGGCCGGCCCACCGGGTACATGGGTCGACTCACGGGACGAACAGGGATGGGTGCAGCAGAGGGCTGCTGGTGGAGCGGGATGGTGCGGGGTGGTGCGGTGCGACCTGGGGGTCGCCGCGCGGCGCGGGCGCCGACCGGCCGACAGGGCGGGTGGGCAGAGCGCACTGTGAGGTGCGGCGGTGGTTCCCGAGGTGGGACCGGACCGGGTGGAGCGATATATGGGTGAAGGTGGTGCCGATGAAGGTAGCGGCCGGATCTGTCAGCGCCGGCCGCCGTCATGATTGTCAGTAGTGCCGTTGACCTGCACTGTCAGACGACCGCTCGATTACGCGGGCGAGGGACGGCGGGACTGTGAGATCCGGTTGGTCTCACAGCCGCCCACGGCGGTGGACGGCTCCCCTGCGCGTGCGGTGAAGGTGAATGTCAGGGCTCCGGGTCGGGGTCGCTGGGGTCGGTGTCGGGGAAGCGGTGCGGGTTGGTGGACGGGTTGTCCGGGCCGTGGTCGCAGGGCAGTTCGTGCAGCCAGCGGCGCGGCCCGGGGTCGGTGGTCAGTGTCCAGGCAGGTCCGGCGGGGTGCTCGCTGTGGAGGCCGGTGGCCACGGGCATGGCGGTGGGCACCCCGGCGAGGGCGTCGAGGAGGTGCTGCTCGCGGCGGCGGCCGGGGACGCGCAGCAGCACCGGGTAGCGGGGCCCGTAGCGGGCGAGCTGCTCGTAGGCGCGTAGCTTGCGCAGCACGGTACCGAGGGGTTCGGTGCCATTGTCGTGTTCGAGGAAGAACCCGACGGTGCGCCCTCCGGCGTGCCAGATGCCGTGTCCGTCGGGCTGGACACCGGTGCCGCTGCCGGCGGCGTAGGAGGCGGCGGCGAAGGCGGCGGTGGTGTGCTGTTCGGACCACCACCGCGCCAGCCGGGCGTTTTCGTCGGTGCGGGCGTAGCCGAGCAGGTCGATGAACAGTTGGTTGGTGCCGAGCAGGTGGGGCAGGCGGCGGCTGCCGATGATGCGTTCGGTGCGGTCGATGCTGGTGCGTGGGGCCCGGGCGCCGGCGTGGTTCGGGTCGTTGAACTGGGTGGGGTGGACCACGGTGCCGAGCGGGCCGAGGGTGTAGAGGTACTGGCCGCTGCCGGTGGTGACGTCGACGAACCGGCTGACCGCCTCCATCTGGTGCAACTGGGCGAGTCGGAGCCGGGCCGAGCGACGCGATGGGAACAGCGCCGTGGTGATCTGGTCGGTGGACAGCACGTAGTGCTCGGCGAGCCACCGCAACAGCTGATGATCACGGGCGGTCAACCGACGAAGCCGGTCAAGACGAGCAAGACGAGACGACGAACGGGAACCAGGCGAAGAGGCGGAGGAAGGGGCAGAAGCCGAGCGGGAGACGGAGTTGTTGGTGGACACGGTGGATGCTCCAAGCGGAAGAGGAGTCCCTCCGAGGGAGGGTGTCTGAGTTCGGTGAGATGGTCACCGGAGGCTGGACACGGCCGGTGAGCGGCACTGACAGACCCGGACGGCCGGATCTGTCAGTGCGGTGTGATGATCGGTGGTGAAGGGCTGGTGAAGCCCGCACGGAAGGGGCGACCGGGACTCGGTCGACCTCGGTCGACCGATCTGTCGATCTTGCTTCAACCGTCCTGCGGCGTTCAGGTGTTCGCCTTCGGAGCGCTCTTGCCACGGGACCGGCGGTTGTCGTCGGGTCGGGCCGAGAATCGGTCGACGAGGTCGTCGATCGCGCTGGTGTCCTGCGCCGGAACCGCCTCCGCCGCGGCCTGACGGATCGCCGTCGCCTCGCCCACGACCGGCTTCGGCGGCCGGGTCTTGAGGGTGAACGCCGGCGTCTGCCGCCCGCCGACGACCAGGCGGCCGACGGCGGTGTAGGCGTCCAGGTGCGTCAGGTCGTGCTCGTCGAGCTCGGGCAGCGTGTGCCGGGCGAGCACACGGGCGTCCTCCGGCGCGACGGAGAAGTACAGCTTGTTACGGGCGTTCGCCGACGCCGCTGCCAGGAGGTCCTTCGGGAACTGGGCCAGGTCCTGGTGCGCGAGGACCATCGACAGCCGGTACTTCCGCGCTTCCGCCAACATCGAGTCGAGACTGTTGGCGAGGGTCAGGAAGTTCTGACACTCGTCGATGATCAGCGTGGCGTCCCGGCGTCTGTCGGCGGGCACGCTGGCGCGGGCGGTGGCGGCCTGCCACACCTGGGCCAGCACGAGGGAGCCAAGGAGCTTGCTGGTGTCCTCGCCGAGCTGGCCTTTCGGGATCCTGACGAGGAGGGCACCGCCGTCGAGGACCTTGCCCATGTCGAAGCTGGAGCGGGGGTAGCGCATGGTGCGCTTGACGAAGTCGCGCAGCAGGAACGCCCGCAACCTCGCGAGGACGGGACCGATGACCTGGGAGCGCAGGGCCGGGTTGAGCTGGTCGTACCACTGCCAGAACCCGGACAGGCCGGCCGGGTCATCCAGGCCGACGGTCATCGCGCTTCTGAACTGCGTGGAGTTGAGCAGGGGCGGGATGTGCTGGAGGGTGACGTTGGCGTGCCGCAGCAGGGTCAGGCAGGCCACCCGCATGACGTCGTCCATCCGCGGCCCCCACGCCTTGGCGAAGATGTTCCCGAAGATCGACACGAGGTTGTCGACGACCAGGTCCGGGTCGTCGCCGGACAGCGGGTTGAGGGTGGGCGGGTTGGGCTGGTCGGGGTCGAACAGCACCACCCGCCCGGCAACGCTGGCGGGGAGCCGGTCGAGGATGTCCAGGACCATGTCGCCGTGCGGGTCGATGACCACGGTGCCCCGGCCGGCTTTGATGTCCTCGACGGCCATGTTGACCAGCAGGGTGGTCTTTCCGGAGCCCGTCGAGCCGACCACATGCAGGTGATACCTCGCATCCGCCACCGACAGGGCCACCGCGTGGCCACCGACTTCGGCGTCACCCAGAACCTTCGTGCCTCGGCCACCGGTCGGCACCGCCACCGGGGCGGGCATCGACTTCGCCCGCGCCCGATCCAGCCCCGGCACGGCCAGATCCCGCGGCAGCGCCGCGAGGACGGCCAGCTCGGGGGTGGAGGCCAGGAACCCTGATCCGAGCCGCCGGGCGGCCAGCACAGCCACCGGTCGCGCCATCCGCGCCCGGTGCGCGAGACGGTTGCGGCCGGCGTACACGGCGAACGACGAGGCGACCGCGTCCGCGATGCCCCGCAACCTGGCCTCCGGCCGGGAGCCGCCGCGGTGATTGTTCTTGGCGATGGCGTAGCGGATGCCGATGCTCCACAGCGGATGGGCGGTCTTGTCGAGGATCGCCCGCACGTCCCGCTCCACCCCGGGATCCCGGCGGCCGGCCAGCTGGCCGCCGCTGCGGGCGGTGGTGGGGCGGCCAGGAAGAAACGCCTCGATCAGCCACAGCAGCGGCGCGGCGGGATCGATGCCCGGTACGGCCGTCTTGCCCTCGCGGAGCCGGCCGGCGGCGCGGCGGGCGCGTGCGGCCCGGCGGGGGGTGGCGGGGCGGGCGAGGATCTGCACGCAGGCGTACTCGTCCGATTTGAGCTGCGAGCCGGCGGACATCAGCGCTCGTAATGGGTCGTTGTCGTGGTCGGTGTTGATCGGTAGCCACTCGGCGGCCGTCGGCAGGAGGTGCCCGCCGACGGCCGCCGGTACGTCCAGTGGGATCGGCGGTGACGCCTGGTCGTCGGTGGTGCAGGCGGCGCCGGGCCAGGCGGCCCGCACGGCGGCCTCGACCGCCCCGGCCGGCACGCTGCCGGGCACCCAGATGCTGATGAGCAGTTGCCGGCCGGTCCAGGTGTACTGCCACACCACGTGCGGGCTGCCGTATAGCAGCCGCCGTCGGCGCGACGGGGTGAGCGTGCCGTGCAGGTTCGCCCACAGCGCGGCGACGCTGTGCGGGTCGACCTCCGGTGGTGGGGCGACGGTGACGAGGCGGGCCCGGTCGGCGTGGCGGCGGTGCCGCCACCCGTCGAGCAGGGTGCGCCCGGCGACGTAGACGACGAGCAGGGCGGCGGCGACACCGAGCAGCCACGGCCGGTCCACCGCCCAATCGGCGGCGTGCAGAACCCAGCGCGTGGGCGCGCTCGGCGGGGCACTGACTCCGGCGCCCGGCCCGGAAGGACTGGGCGCCGGCGCTGGCGATGCGACAAGGGACGGTGTCACAGGTCCTCCTCCGTGTCGTCGGGGTCGAGGTCGGCGAGGTCGGACGGTGTGGTGGTCGCGAGAAGGTGTTCGGCCTGCGAGGAGATCGACTCGAACGCGGTCCGGTTCGTGCCGGAGATCAGCAGACCGTGCCCGACCCGGGCCGACAGCAGCATCCGCCGCTCGCCCGCGGTCAGTCCGAACGCGTCGGCGACCTGGTCGATGGCCTGCGGGGCCTGCTTGAGCAGCACCTGCGTGGCCGCGTTCGACACGACGGCGTGGCCGAGGTCGGTGCCGAGCACGTCGGCGACGTCCTGGGTGATGACCGACAGGCCGGCGTTGCGCTTGCGGCCGGCCTTGCTCATCTTGAACAGGAACCGGGCGCCCTCACCGTCGCGCATCAGCAGCCACGCCTCATCCACCACAACCAGCTGCCGGCCCTGCGGGCGGGATCCTTCGTGGAACCGCCGCCGATATTGAGGTGGGAGGTCGACCTGCCGCCAGATCTCGTCCAGCGCGAGCAGGGTGCCGACGGTGCGCAGTTCGTCCGGCAGGTGCCGCAGGCTCCAGACCACGAGGTGCCCGTCCGGGCGGGTCGTGGTCGGTGAGTCGAACAGGTCGGAGAACGAGCCGGCCACCCACGGCGCCAGCCGGGCGGCCAACTCGTGGGCGGCCGGGTTGTCGTCGGCCCGCAGTGTCGCGGCCAGATCCTTCAACAGGGGAGCGGGCCGATGGTGGGTGGCCGGGTCAGCGGTGATGCCCGCCTGCCGGTACACCTGCAGGATCGCCCGGTCCAGGGCGGCGCGCTCGGGAGGCGGCGGCACCTGCCCCAGCAGCACCGCGATGAGGGTGTGGAGGAACAGGCCGCGGCGGGTGAGCACGTCCGGGCGGCCGTCTCCGGCCGGCAGATCCAGGGGGTTGATCTTCACGCCGGGTGCGCCGAGCCGCACGATGGTGCCGCCGACCGCGTCGGCGAGGCGGAGGTATTCGTCCTCGGGGTCGACGACGGCGACCTGCACCCCCTGGTAGAGCTGGCGGAGGATGTCGAGTTTGACGAAGTAGGACTTGCCGGCGCCGGATCGGGCCAGGATCACGCTGTTGTGGTTCTCGCAGCTCCAGCGGTCCCACCAGACGATGCCCTGGGAGTCCGGGTTGACCCCGTACAGCACCCCGCCGGTGGTGGCGGGGTCGCCGGGCAGCGGCGCGGGCAGGTCCGCCGACGCGAGGGGGAACGCGGCCGCCAGGGCTTGGGTGTCCATGGTGCGGCGCATCTGCAGCGAATCGGTGGCGAGGGGCAGGGTGGTGGTCCAGCCGGGCAGGTGCCGCCACGTCGCGGGCTGCACCTCGATCAGGGTGGACGCGGCGGCGGCTTTCACCTGGGCGCACGCGTCGAGGAGTTCGGCTTCGGTGCGGGCGTGCACGGTTAGGTACAGGCCGACGCGGAACAGCTTCGCCGCCCCGCGGGCGAGGCGTTCGGCGAGGTCGGCGGCGTCGTCGGCGGCGGCCTCCACGTACGGGTCGGCCAACTTCCCTTTCTCGGCATCGGCCCGCCGGGACGATTCGAAGCGGGCGCGCTGGTTGCGCAGCCGGGACGCCGCCACCGGGGCGGGGATCGGGTCGATGTGCAACGCGAGGTCGAGGCGGCCCGGCCAGGACAGCAGCGGCTCCAGCCACGCCGGCCCGACCTCGGCCGGATACCCGGTCACCACCAGCGTGGCGGCGTAGCCGTCTCCGACTCGCAGGAACCGGGGCGTGACCTCCACCGAAGCCGGTGCCACCGTCGCCGCCAGTCCTGCGGACGGCGGGCTGGCGCTGGGGTTGTCGTCGTGCGGGGCGCGTCGGCGCCTGACGAAGATCACGATGTCCTCCTGGTGCGTGGCCTCCTGACTGGAGGTCCGGTGATGGTGGTGTGGGGGGCGGCGAGTCCGCCGGGGCGGGGCGGCCGGTACGGGTCGGCGGCGGCGGCCAGGGCGGCGGTCGTCGCGTGGCCGTCGAGGGCGCGGGTGGTGACGCCCAGCCCGGACAGCGACCGGACCGTCTGGTCGGCGCGGCGCCGGGCCGCGTGCTCGCCCCGTTCGCCGCGGGTGGTGCGGGTGACGATGAGGACCTGCCGGCGCAACGGATCCCGCCGCTGCGCGAGGTCGTCGAGGAACCGGGCGTGGTCGGCCGCCGCGTCCGCGAGAGCCGGGTGCGGCAGGGCGTCCGCCGCCTGGGCGACGGTGTGGGCGGCGGAGTGCAGGTCGACCGGCTGCGCCGACACCACGATCTGCGTCGGCGTGGACAGGCTGTTGAGCCACCGGCCGAACGTGTCGACCAGGGCAGCTTGCTCGTCGGCGGTGCGCAACGCGAGGTTGACGCTGGTCGCCGCGACCATCGCCGCCTTCACACCGCCGAGGCTGATCTCCCCGCGGTCGTCGATGGCGTCGGCAGGCAACCTCAGCGGGGCCGGCAGCGGCACCGTCGACGTCGGGGCCTGTACCCAGTCGGGTGTCTCTGCGGTGGTGTCGGTGGTGGACAACGCGCGCGGCGCCCGCCAGTGGCGTACCGCGCAGGCCAGCCACACGTCCATGGGCAGTCCGTCGCGGCGGCCGACAGCGAGACCGAACACCAGGCCGCCGAGCACGACGCCCGCGCCGAGCAGCACCGGCGCGGGCACGACGGCGTGCAGGGCCTTCCCGCCGCCATAGAAGACGACGGCGGCCACCGCCACGATCGCGAGTTGCCGGAATGTCAGCCCGTAGAGCACCTTGTCCGGCGCGTCTACATCGGCGGGCATGCGGGCGGTGACGGGCTGTTCGTCGCGGTGGTCGCGGTTCATCGGYGCACCGCCCCAAGGCCGGGGATGCGCAGCCCGCGGGTGAGCTGCTGCACCACGACGACCCGCACGACCGCGCCGAGCGGATTGCCGCCGTGCCCGCCTGCGCCGCTGGTGGCGTAGCGGCGCATCAACCCCGGCACCTTGACCGTGGTCCACAGCAGGACCATCACGACGAACAGGTTGAGCGTCCCGCCCGGTTCGACCGGCAGGCCCAGCAGCGGCAGCATGCTGCTGGTGTCCAGCAGCATCCACTGGCCGGCGAACAGCACGAACGCCTGCACCACCGGGATGGCCAGCATGGCGACGTACGACCGCCACCACAGGCGGGCCACACCCTCGGTTTGCGGCAGGGCGTGGCAGGCCAGCGCGATCGGCGCGACCGCGGTGAGCACCAGCGCGACCGCGAAGCGGACGATCACACTGCAAGCGGTGGCGGCGAGCAGGACAACGATGATCGCCAGGCAGACGACGAACAGCAGACCGGCGCTCTGGTCCCGCGCGGCCATCAGGTGGGTCTTGACAGCGTCGAGGGCCCCGTCACCGTTGAAGTCCTGCGCGGTCAGCGCGACGGTGAACGCGTTCGCGACCTCGATCAGCGTGCCCGCGATCAGCTGCGAGAAGTGGGCGGTGACGAACCCGACCACGCACCGCGGCAGGAGATCCTTCGCGGTGTAGCGGGCACGTTCGTCACCGCCGGCGACCACGGTGAGAACACCAGCGGTGACGAACGCCAGGACGAAGACGGTGTCGACGACCCAGACCGACCGTCCGGTCAGGGCCTGCACCTGCGGCAGCGCGGTGACGTCCGGGGTGATCAGCAGCGCGCGGGTGATCGCGGTGATGAGCCCGTTCAGGCAATCCAGCAGCAGACCGGCGAACCAGTCGAGGATCTGGTTGAGCGCCCAGGCCATCGTCAGCCTCCGACGATTCCCTGAACGACCCTCAGCAGGACGGGCGCGAGCACGGCCAGGCCGTAGCCGATCAGCGCGTTCTTCAACGCGCCCTTGGCCTTGTCGACCTGGACGGGGTCGCCACCGGCGGTGGCCCAGTACACCCCGGCCAAGACCAGGAACAGGGTGGCGACGGCGGCCAGGATGCCCATCACCCAGGCCTGCAGGTTGGCGATGACGGTGGGCAGGTCGTTGACGGCCAGGACGACCGGCTCACCGGCGTCGCCGTAGGCGACGGCGGGCACGGCCAGCATCCCGAGGGCAGCCGCAGCGGGCGCGGCGACCCGGGCGACGCGGCGAAGCGTGGACAGCGCGATAGTCAGAGCACGAGACCGTGCCCACAACGTGGGGAACATGGGTGGCTGCACCTCCCGCACCGGCTCACGGCCGGCGCGAATAGTCGAAACGGCGGTCGGGGAGCCGCCGCCGGGCGCGGGAGACACATGCCGGACAGGGGAGCGCGGTGAACCTCGGGAGGAGCTCGTCCTCCCATTCGGGTCAGCGGTCATCGATGAGGTGTCAGCGCATCAACGTGGCGCGGCACCCGAGGCACCCGGTCCCGTATCAGCCCTATGTCCCGGCCCGACGGCGGGCGAAACCAAACCTCCGCATGACGCCGTGGTGACGCCGGAGGAGTTCCGCACCCTCAAACCGGCGTTTGTGAGCCCTGGCGAACACCTGCCTGTCCCACAGCGCTCCAACACCACCTCACAAACCTCTAACGACCCTGGCCAGCACACCCTTCCGACGACCATGCCGCTGGTGACGGAACCGCCTCTCAGCGTCGGCGCCGGAACCTCACAGCCACCTCCTCGACATCCCCTGAGCGCCGCTGTGAGAGTCCCGACATCCCGCCCCGCAGCGGTTCACGGCGGTTCGCCGCCGTACCCGGGGGTGGGAACCGGCGGCCGCTGCGGCACGGCAGGCTCGCCGCACACGGTCGCGGACCCGACCAGATGGCCGGGCCCGCGTCGGGGCGCTCAACGGGGACGGCACCTCAGGCGGCTGCCAGCCTTACCCGCGCCGCAGCCGGTCGCGGACCGGCGCCGCGGGCGGCCCGAATGTGCTGCCGTCGCTCGGCCGCCGCGGCGAGGTCCTCCTGCACCCGCGATGAGATCACCTCGGTGAGAAGCCCGGCGACGAGCGCTTCGGCGATGCGCACGTCGATGCGCTCGACGCGCCGCCGCAGCGTGTCGACCTCCACGCCGAGCCGGGCGGCGATGGGTTCGATGGCCCGCCGGCCCAGCCGCAGGTCGATGTAGGGCTGCTCATCGCACTCATCGACGATGCCCACCTCGACGGCGCGGCGCACGAGGAGGTCCGGATGCCCGTAGGGCCGCTTCGGAGTACGCGGGCCGGTGACGTGATCGAGGTCGTCCACCGGCACGGCCTCGGCGCCAGCACGCTGCCGCAGTTCATGGCCGGCCCGCCACGCGGCCATGCACAACGCCGCGTACGGCGCCGGGCGGGCCAGGTCAACCCGGTCGCGCAGCGCGGTCAGGAAACCGGTGAGGATCTCGGCGTCCAGGTCGTAGGCGTCGCCGGCCCAGCCGGTATGCAGCCGGCCGGCATAGCGGCGCAGCGCCGGCATCGCCAGGGCGACCGCGGCGATGACCCAGGCCGGCCCATCGAGGCGGGCGCGCAAGATCAGCTCACGCCACACCACGTCCCGCACCCTGTAGGCGCGGGGATGCTCCAGCAGCCACTGCCGCAACGCCGGCAGCGCGATGACACCCCTGGGCAGACCGGTGTCATCACCGAGCTGCCCGACAAGCGAATCGAGGTCCAGGGACAACGGGTCGGGGTCGCAGGTCAGGTCGGCGAAGGCGGTGTCCACGGCGTCCAGAGGCGAGTCGGGCCAGCCGGTGGCGGAGGAGGTCATGTCAGGAACTCCCATGTCAGAGACGAATGTCGGGACGGGCCGGAGCAGCAGCCGGCACGCCTGACCGCCATTGCGCCACCTCGGCCTCACGGCCCCCTGACAACGCAGGCTGGCCGACATGGACACCGGGTCGACGCCATCAGTCGCCTCTCGCGACACCACCGCTCACTGACGATCGACGTCGACGTGCACGTTCTGATACGCCACGCTGACCTTCGCGCTGACACGACCAGAGACGGACGGACACGCTCCGCAGCCGCGGCCGGGGGAGAGGACGCGCCACCGCGGCGCGGGTCCGACGACGCCTCCCAGCCCGTCTCACAGCGCTGGACAGCGAACAGTGACAGACCGCGATCGGCTGGACGCCCCGCCTGTCGGCGTCCACGGGGCGTGGGGTGCGCCGGCATGCCCCGGCTGACAGCGTCCGTCCGCCGGGCCGTGACGGTCTGACGAGCCGCCGTCCGAATGACAGATCCCGGAGCCGGTGCCCCCGGTGACGCCGCTGCTGTCCGGCGAAGCGGACAGCGGTCTGACAATGCCGGCCAGCACCCCGTGTCATTGGCGTACGCCGCTGGTGTGGCCGAGGTGGCCGTGACACTGGGCGGCTGACAAAACTGGAACGATCGACGGCTCTGGCAGCCTCCCGATAGTGATCCGACCCATGGAGCCGGCGCCCGCGTGAACATCCCGGAGCCCCAGGACAGCCAAGCGGACGGGAACCGGCTGTCAAAGATTCGTGAGATCACCGTGAGAGGGGCAGGTGTTCGCCACAGCTGACAAACACCGGTTTGAGGGTGTCAGCGCACCACGGCGCGGCGCGGAGCCGACACCACATGAGCGAGCACACGCCGCAGCACCACAACCCGCATCCCGACCCCACCGCCGACACCGGCCCGCTGGCCGAGGTCGACCCCACCGCGATCGACCTGGTTGCCGGCGACCCGCCGGTACCGCTCACCGTCTGGCGCACCGCCCGTATCCCGGGCGACGCCGGACGCAGCATCGGCGCCCGACTGGCCGGCCGCCTCATCGCCGCCTACAGCCGCCCCGGCGAGGCGGTCGTCGACGTTACCGGCGACCACGCCCTCACCCAGGCCTGCGCGGCCGGAGCGCGCCGTCACCACCCGGCGTGGTTCACCGACGCGTGCAGCCTGATCATCGGCCCGGCCACCGCGGCCCCGCCCGCCGGCACCACCGGCGGCGGCGCGGAACCGGGGGAGGAGGACGACCTGCCCGAGATGGGCGCCTGGTTCGGTGACGATCTCACCGACCCGCAGCTGCACCCGCCGACCGGCACGGCGGCCGACCCACCACCCGGCGGCTCCCTGCAGCAGGCGACCAGTCTCGTGGTCGCCTGCTGGCCCCTGCACGAGCACGCCGCCGCCAACCGGGTCCGGCTGGCGTGGCTGCTGACCGCCTGCGCCGCCCTGCTGCAACCGGGCGGCTGCCTGATCCTCGTCGTCACCGTCCCGACCGGCACCACCGCCAGCCCGGAAGACTTCTCCGGCATGGTCCAGGCCGCCGCCAGCGTCGGACTGGGCTACCTGCAGCACCTCGTCGCCGTCACCGCCGACACCGACGGCGACGCCTTCGTCTACCACGTCACCGACGAGGAACTACTCACCCTCACCACCACCGACCAGCGGTGGCAGATGGCGCACCTGCGCATCCACGCGGACCTGATGGTCTTCAGCCGATCCCAGAGCCGCGCCCCGCGTGGACGAGGCGGGCGCGAGGGCGGTGGTCGCCGTGGCTAAGCACCACGCAGACACCGCCGGCGACCCCAACGAGCAGAGCACACCGACCGCCGCCACCATCGACCCGATCGGAGGCCATCGGGCTGCTGCTAGCGCTGAGGGCCTGACGGTGTGGGCGACGGCCCAGGCCACCGGACCGGTCCAGCGCCGAGGCCGGTACGTGCGCGAGTCCGTGCAACACCCGGCGCGGATGCTCCCCGCGATCGCCGCGCACGCCGTCACCGCCTACACCCAACCGGGGGACCTGGTGCTCGACCCGATGTGCGGGATCGGCACCACCCTCGTCGAGGCCATCCACGCCGGCCGCGACGCGATCGGCGTGGAGTACGAGTCCCGCTGGTCCGACATCGCCGACGCCAACATCAAACACGCCCACACCCAGGGCGCGACCGGCCGGGCCGGCGTCATCCGCGGCGACGCCACCAGCATCCTCTCGCTCGTACCCGCGGCCCTGACCGGGCAGATCGCCCTCGTCGTAACCTCGCCGCCGTACGGACCGACCGTGCACGGCCTCGTCCGGCCCGGCACCGACGGCGTGGCCAAGTTCGACAACGCCTACAACGACGGCACCGACCGCGGAAACCTCGCCTACCGCGACCTCACCGGCCTCGCCGACGGGTTCGCCCAGATCCTCACCGGCTGCCACACCCTCCTGCGCCCCGGCGGGGTCGTCGTCGTGACCGCCCGCCCGTGGCGCAAGCACGGCGAACTCGTCGACCTCCCCTCGGCCGTCATCGGCGCCGGAATCCGCGCCGGCCTCACCCCCGTCGACCGGTGCGTGGCACTGCTCGCCGCCATCCGCGACGGCGGGCTCGTCGCCCGGCCGTCGTTCTTCCAACTCCAGGCCGTCCGCAAGGCCCGGGCGGCCGGCACCCCCATGCACCTGATCGCACACGAGGACGTCCTCGTGTTCAGCAAGAGCCAGACCGACTCGCGTTCAGAGAGCCTGAAGGACACCCTCGGGGGAGGGATGGTCGCGTGAGTAGGCCTACCCACCGCCACCCGAGTCGCGCGGCGGGACTGTACAGCTGCTGCCGTCTGCTGTTGGCCGCGCGCGGTGAGCCCTCGCAGTTCGACGCGGCGGAGGTGCGTGATTGACCACCGACCCGCACCGCGCATCGGATCCCTGTGCACCGGATACGGCGGCCTCGACATGGCCGTCGAGCTGGTGCTCGGCGGCCAGCTCACCTGGTACGCCGAAACCGACCGGCATGCCGCCACCGTCTGCGCCCACCACTGGCCCGACGTGCCCAACCTCGGGGACATCCGCACCATCGACTGGACCGACGTGCCACCCGTCGACATCCTCACCGCAGGCTTCCCCTGCCAAGACATCTCCAACGCCGGCAAACGCGCCGGCATCACCGGTGTCCACAGCAACCTGTGGACAAGCGTCGCTCACGCTGTTCGCGCTCTTCGACCGCCCGTCGTCTTTGTGGAAAACGTCGCCGCCCTCCGCACACGCGGACTCGACGTCGTCCACGCCGACCTGGCCGCGCTCGGGTACGACACGAGCTGGCTATGCCTACGCGCATCCGACATCGGCGCCCCGCATCGACGGGACCGGCTGTTCCTGCTCGCCACCACCGGAGAGGGGAGAAGAGATACGAACGCTGCCGACGCCCTGTGCCCGTGACGGCAAAGGACCCGGGCACCAGCGCGGTCTGCCCGACGTCGTCGCCTCGAGCGGCATCCGCCACCAGCTGTTGCCGACCCCACCCGCGAGCGACACCGGCACCCCCGGCCGCCGCGCAGGTGACGGTTTCCGACCGCCGCTGTCACAGGTGCTCCTCCCCACGCCGCGCGTGACGGACAGGCAGAAGGATTGCCCCGGACAATGTGGCTCCCACGAGGACGTCCCCCTGCCGTCTCTGGTGCCTGGCCTATCGAAGCCCCGAACCTCCTACACGGGAAGCGCCGGCCACCATGGCGACGAGGACCCCGACCTACGCACCGCCCCCGCCCAGCTCAGCAGCGACGCGCTCGGAAGACCCGACGAGACCACGTGGCAGATCTACGCCCCGGCGATCGCACGCTGGGAGCTTCTGATCGGCCGTCCCGTTCCCGCGCCCGCCCAGCCCGGCCAGCACGGTAAGCCCGTGCTCGCACCGCCGTTCGTGGAATGGCTCATGGGCCTACCCGCCAACTGGGTCACCGACCCCACCCTCGATCTCCCACGCACCGGCGCGTTGCGCGTCCTTGGCAACGGCGTCGTCCCCGCCCAAGCGGCGACCGCCCTGCGCCTTCTGCTGTGCCGCCACCACTGACCACCCGCGGGCTCTTCGCAAGCCGACCAGGCATCCGCCCGCGAAGAGCCCGCCCCACCCGCGCCTGCGAGGAGCTCACCGTGCGCGACAACCCGCACCGCCCCCGACGGCGCCCACCGCCGTCACCCACACCCGTCCGCGCGACGGGGCACCACGACGAGCAGGAACCGCGCCTCTACACACCAGCCGAAGCCGCAGCGCTGCTGCGCATCCCGGAATCCTGGCTACGCCGCCGCGCCGGGCGCCGCCTAATCCCCTGCACCTTCCTCGGCAAACACCTGCGCTTCTCCGCCGCTGACCTCGCCGCCCTCATCGCCGCCTCCGCCGAACCGGCCACCGGCCGGCGCACCCACCGGCGCCGCCACCCGCCAGCGCCGACTTGACCCAACCCGCGAAGTCACGCGTCCATCACCGACGCACCGCACCCGCACCGAATGGAGTAACCCATGGCCTGGGTGGAACAACGCGGCATGAAGTTCCGCGTCCGCCTCCGCATGACCGACGGCACCGTCACCACCGACTCGACCCATGACCGGCGCGCCGACGCCGTCATCCGCGCCAAAGAAATCGACGTCGAAGTCGCCCGCGACACCTTCATCGACCCCCGCGGCGGACGGATCCCCCTCGCCGAATGGGTGCCCATCTGGGAGTCCACCCACCAGGCGTCCCCCGCGACCTGGGCCGCCTACCGCAGCCACCTACGACTGCACATCCTGCCCACCCTCGGCCCCCTGCCCCTGGTCGACATCCGCCGCCAACACATCAAGACCCTCGCCGTCGCCCTCGGCAAACGCCTCGCACCCCGATCCGTCGCCGACGTGATCATGGTCCTGTCGATGGTTCTGCAAGAAGCCGTCGAAGACCGCCGGATCCCCTTCAACCCCTGCCGAGGAATCCGCATCCCCAAAGGCATCCGCGCCGAACGACCCCACGCCACCGCCGAACAAGTCGCCGCCATCGTCGCCCGCCAAACCCGCCCATCCGACGGCCTCATGATCCTCACCGCCGCCTACACCGGCATGCGCTGGGGCGAACTCGCCGGCCTGCACCGAGACAACCTCGACCTCACCCTCGGCAGCATCTACGTCCACCCCGACACCGGCGCCCTGCACGAAGTCGAAGGCAAGCTGTACCTCGGCCCACCCAAAACCAACGACTCCGTCCGCCGCATCCGACTACCCCGCTTCCTCACCAACCTCCTCGCCACCCACCTCGCCGAACACCCTCACCACACCGTCTTCCCCGGCGCCCGCGGCTACCACCAACGCCGCTCCAACTTCAACCGCCGCGCCTGGACTCCCGCCCTCACCGGCGACCCCCAGCGAGACATCCCGCCGATCCTGCCCGGCATGCACTTCCACGACCTACGCCACACCCACAAGACCTGGCTCATCGAAGACGGCATCCCCGAGATCGCCCAGGCCCGACGGCTCGGCCACCGCCTCGCCGGAGTCCGAGGCATCTACAGCCACGTCACCGAACCCATGATCACCAACCTTGTTGACGCGCTGCAGCGACGCTGGGAGACAACCCAACCCGACCGCCCCAACAGCACGCTGCGGCATCTGCGACCGGTCGCTTGATCAGGCTGCTGAGGTGCGCATAGGTGCCCAGCCGATAGGGGCCACGCCATCTCGCCCCAGCACTGGACGTGGGCGAGCACTGGTTGAGCGGGGGTGTTGTGCCGCGCATTCGCGGACACTAGCACCGCTGCGGAGAGCACCTGAGACTCCGCCGTCAAGCCTGGTTCGCGCAGCTCAGCGCCGACGGCTGGACCCTCCTCGAGCCGTACGTGTTCGACAAGCGGCGCCACAAGCCCGGCGATGTGGCCGCCTCCGTCGGCACGTTCCGACCGACCCGCACCAGCTGACCGGCCACACCCACGGTCACCTACCCGACAACGGGCAGGGCGGCAGCCGCATCCCAACCATCATCGACACGACACGTCACGTGGGGAGACAGTCTTGACCAACCCGTACCAGGCGCAGCAGCCGCACGACGTCTACGGCCAGCCGCCCGTCCAGCACCAGCCGGCCGAGTGGCCGCCGACCGCCGCTGGGATTGCGCCGTCAGCACCGCCGGCCGCGCCCAGCCGCAAGCCGCTGATCGTCGCCGTCGCTGCGGCCCTCGCTGCGCTCTTGCTCGCCGTCGGCGGCTACGGCCTGTACGACCGGTTCATCCGCGAGGACACCGGCGTCGCCGCCTGCAAGGCCATGCGCGAGGGGAAGAAGGCCGACGGCAGCGCTAAGGGCGGCGGCGATGACAAGCTCACCGAAGCCGAGTACCGACAGGCGCGCAGGGTGTTCGAGGACTCCCGCCACGACGACATCCGCGAGCACGGCACCGCGCTGATGGACCTCGCCTGGCAGATGTCGCAGATCCCGAATGGGCAGGAGATGGGCGCGCTGGCGTTCATGGGCCCAATGACGATGCACATGTCGGGTCTGCAGACAGCGTGCGCGAACCAGGGCGTCATCGTCACCCTGAACACCGAGTAACCGCACAAGAGCGAAGTTGTCATCCAGGCGGGTAAGGGCTTCGTCGTCCACCAGGATCTTCTCGCCGTTGCCGTCGTCGCCCTGGTCGTTGATCAATACATCGCCGCAGTCAAGGGCAACTTCGTGGCCCACCAGTCTGCGGTCCGCGACCAGCACGCTGCCTCCCTTACCGTTGCCCTCTGCATGAAGATTTCCGCACACACCACACTCAAATGACGGGGTATCCCGCAACGTCGCTACCGGTAGGAGCACCGAAGGGATCGGTGCGAACGCCGACACCACGGTCGGACGAGGGCTCCTGTCCGCTTGCGAGCCTCGCGCAGTTCGGCCGGATTCGCTGCCGGCCGACCGGTCCCAGGCAAACCATCTCAGATGTCAGCTACCGGGTGCACCAGCCCTTTGCGGATGGTGCGCAGCCCGCCGAGTAACGCCTGGCGGCACGGAGCTGCCCGGTCGCGCCGCGCAGCTCCGTACCCGCACGCGGGCGGCAGCGCGCCGAAGCCGCCGCCCTCCTAACCGGCGTGTCGTGGCTGACAGGATCAACGCCCTGTCCACCGGAGCACAGCAGCGCCGGGCCTTCTCGGGATGTCACACGACGGATGGAGACCCTGGTGATGCCCCCGGGTGGCATATGCTGCGCCAGCGCGACGGGGAGGGTGAATTGCGACGGTGGGTGGTGCGGGTGGCGGTGGCTGCCCTGGCCGGGGCGGTGGTGGCGATGGTGGGGTGCGGGGCACCTGCCGGGCTGGACGGCGACCTGACCGACGACTGGCCGCTCGCCGCGGCGGCCGTGCAGTTCACCCCGAAGGTGGGCGACTGCCACGTGATTGCCGAACCGTCGAGTTACCTGACCAGCTACCAGCCGGTCGACTGCTCGCGGCAGCACCTGCTGGAGACCTTTCACCTGGGCACGTTCACCGGCGCGGTAGCCGAGCGGGAAACCCCGCCGCTGGTGGGTTCGGCGGTGCTGCGACCGGCGTTCGCCGAATGCGACGCGAAGGCGACCGCGTTCGTCGGTGGCGACTGGCGGGGCGCTCGCCTGACGGTGCAGGTCGCGCCCCCGTCCCCGGGCGGGTGGCAGGGTGGCAGTCGCTGGTTCCGGTGCGACATCTTCGAGCTGGACACGGCCGATGGCGGCTCCGAGCAACGGCATCCGGACGACCACCCGGTGCAGCACACCGGCAGCCTGCGGGATGCGCTAAAGGGCCCGTCACCGCTGGCCTTCGGGTGCCTGAACGAGGACCGGTACGGCGCTTTCGAGCAGACCGACTGCGCTCGGCCGCACACGTTCGAGTACGTCGGCTCGTGGACGGCGCCTGGCACCTCGTACGCGGATGCGGGCCGCGACGAGGACGGCGTGCACGCGAAGTGCCGGATCCTCGTGGCCCGGTACGCGAAGGTCCCGGTCGACGGCGTGCTGCGCTACCGGACGGGCACCTCGTACCTGGTGCCGTCCGCGGAGGCGTGGGCGCGCGGTGACCGGGGGATCCGCTGCTTCTACTGGTCGGGGGGTACGAAGGTGACCCGTTCGATCAAGGGCGGTGGCACAAAGGCGCTACCGGTCCGTTGAACGCGGCGCACCGACGGAGGCAGAGGCGGGCGGGAAAACCGGGTGAGCCAGGCCGGTGCGCCCGCCCACCGTCGACCGGTGCTCATGGCGCCCACACCAGCGCCGGCCTGCGCGAGGTGGACGTGCTCGCCCGCCTAGTACTCCAGCCGTACCTGATGGAGTCGGAGTCTTCGCTGGTAGTGGGTTGTTTTGGCGCGGTACTGGTGTCGTCGTCGCCATCGTGACCATCGATCGATGTGGTCGAAGGGTCGGATGGTGGTGATCAGGTGTGCCAGGAGACGTCGGACCTCGCCGAGGGTGAGGGGAATGAGGCCGTCATCGGATTCGGCGCCCCCTTTTTTTGGCCTGCGCGGCGGTGACGGCGAGGTAGGCGTGGGCGCACAGAACGGCCTTTCTGTTGTTCCTTATCGGCGATCCCGTGGACTCGCCGCGCCTGTACGGGGCGAAGTTCTGCACGGGCGACATGGACCTGGGCATCGGGTTCGACGCCCAGGCCATCTTCGGAGCGGGCCGGGGCGACACGCTTCGGTGGCTCCTGGAGAACGGATACACCGACGAGCGCGCGCGTCTGTCTGAGTGGTTGTCGCAGTCGGAAGACCCGAAGATCGAATACTGGGCGCGGCACGTGCGCGCCTACTTCTACTCACCGGACGGGGTGCTGCTCCTGGATCCGCTCTAGACACGCCCTGGCCAGCAGGGTCCGTGCGTGCACGGATCTGTCGCCTGTCGTGGTGGCTACGCCCGACCGAACCTCTTGATCAGGCGCACCTATGGGCACGGGTTCGGGTTCGGCTGAATTGGTCGAGCTGGTCAGGAGGGTGGGCCAATGAACGCGGGGTCCTCGAAGCCCAGGTCGCGCATCTTCTCGGCGGAGAAGACCACCATGATTTCGTCGCCGGGGATGAAGACGCCCTGCGGGTCGGGCAGCTGCGGGATGGCAGCGACGAACCAGATCGAACCTGCGGCGAAATCCAGGCGCAACGCGACAGGCACGTCGACCGAATGCGCCGGCGCGGCGATGCTGCCGTTCGCCCGCCGGCTCGGCCCGATCTGGAACTGCTCCCAGTGGCAGGCCGTGCTGTGCACCCTTGACCCGAGAAGTGGAGCCCAGCGACTCTGGCCCTCGACATCCGGGCCGACGCGGGCCGGACCGGATTCGCCGAGGACGAGGTGATGTCCGATCGGCTCGTGGAAGACCTCGACGCCATAGGGGTAGAACGTGTCGGTCCAGGTCACGGTCACGGCGCCGAGGTCGGTGCCGAGTTGTACGCCCATGACGGCGTGATGCCAGTCGCCATAGTCCCACGGCGCGCGTTCCGGGCCGAAGTTGTGCACGTCCCAGTAGTCGACCGACGTCAGGCGCCGCCCCCGCAGGTCGCGCAACGCGCCCTCGAAACGGCCGCGCAGACCATCGGCCCCGCGCACCTTTCCCACCGGCCGATCATCGCTGGTCATACCTGTAAGCGCATCGTCTTTAGTTCGATCCTCTATCGCTACGCCGGCCGCTCATGCTGCGAAGCGCTCGTCACCCAAGTGCCATCGGCGCCGTTCGTCGGCGTCCGGATGTGCCGATGTGCGGAAGTAGACAGGACCTGCCGTCTATAGCCGGTTCAGCGCCAGTGCACGCCTGGCTTGGCCTGTGGATGGGAGGAGCCGTCCAAATGATGTTGTGAGGGTGCTTGCCAACCGCCTCGGTGATGATCTTAGGTCTCATCGTGGCGATGGCGGCGGGCAATAGTTGGCGCTGGTGGCTGACTGCGGGCGGCGTAGCGCTTGTGGTACTGCCGCTCGGGCAGGGTGCGCCCATGGTCGCTGTAGTGGCGGCGATCTGCGGGCCGATCGTGGTCGGCGCTTGGGCGTGGGGCACCCGTAGCGGCGGTGCCGTCGGCGTGGCTGTCGGCGTCGTCTTCATCGCCGGGCTGGCCGCCGTGTTCGCTGTCTCGCAGTGGCCTGGCAGCCTAGTAGCGGCACCATGGCTTGACTGGTTCGCGGTGTGGTTGCTGGTCGGCGTCGGGTGCCTGGCCGCGTTGGTCATCGATCGGCGCCTGCACGCCGTTTCCACCTCTCACCTCGACGGGCGGAGCCGGACGGCGGGCGAAGTTCAGTGGGTTGCCGCGATGGCGACGTTGGTAACGGTGGTGGCGCTGTGCGGCTGCGGTCTCGGCGTCGTCGTCTTCGACGGCGACGGCAGGCTGCGGTTTCCTACCCGCGAAGATGAGGTCCTCCCACTGCCGGCGTCGCTGCGCCTGGTGTCGGCCGACAGGTGCGCCGATGGTGGCAGCAGCGGCAACTGCACAGCCGAGTTCGTGGTGACGGCCGCCGATGGTGCCGACAGGACAACGACCGTGGCTCGGCTCGTCGAACACCTCCGCAGCCGCGGTTGGCTGCTCCAGGCCGAAAATGGCGTCTGTCGCGGCTCACGGGAGACGGGCGGGATCCTGAACTGGACAGCGCACAAGATGTGGCTGGACGCCGACGTCGAGCCGGCATCGGCGCTGCGACCGGCGCAACCGTCGGACGCGGTCGTCATCTACATCGACAACCTATGACACGGTTGCCTCGCCTCGCCTCGACCAGCACGCACGCTTCTGCCGCCGGACCGCGCGCCGCGCAGCGTCACGATCGCTTGGGTCAGGTGCCTGTACGGTCTCGCCGGTTATGGGTCAGAGCGATCGCCGATTGCGCTACGGATCGGCGGTCTGCCGGCTGATCGACAAGATCCTCGGCAGGACGTAACAGAACTCGCCGCCACCCCACGAGTCCACTAGCTGGGTTTAGATTCCTCCACCGCTCTGACGCACTCACATGCCGCTGATAAGCCGCGGCATGTCTGAGCTTGTCGGGTCGACAAGCGCGCCGTGGGAGCGGATCGGGAGCAGCTGAGGCCTAACGGTTGCTGAGCGGGCGTTGGCGTCACTAGGGCGGCTTGAGCATGCGGCCACGGAGTCTGACGAACGACGTGCAGGACGGTCCGGCACAGCCTGGAGGCATCAACCCGGTCGCGGGCCCGTGATCGGGGGAGCGGGTTGGGAGCAACAGGGTGCCCTGAACGGCGCTGAACCGCACCGAACAGCATCGGACGGCACGTAACTGCACCCACCCCTGCCTGGGGCTTCTCGTTTTCGCAGGTCAAAGTCCGTGCGGCGTCCTGCTTCACACAACTGCACTCAACGGCAGTGAACAGCAGTCAACGGCACTCTATGTCGCCTGGTAGGGGAGTATTCGCAGCTCAAGGCGGTAAGGGCCTTGTGAGTGTTCCTGCCTTGCAGGTGGGTGCAGATTGGGTGCAGCGTGGCGAAGTGGTCATCGTGTCCGAAGTGCTCACTGGCTTTGGGTGGAGAGGGGGCCGTGACCTGCGACGGTGCTGGCGAGCGAGTGGCAGTGAACTCCCAGAGAACACCGAAGTGGTCAGGGTTCGCTGCTCCCCGCCTGGCTGGTGCCGGCTGCCGTCGGGGACTCGCTGGCGCCGGTCAAGAGGGTACTGTCGTATCGACGCATGGCTCTGGCTTCCGCCCGTGCTGGCGTCGATGCGGTTCCGAGGGCTGAGACTCGAATCCCAGCAGCAGCGCGCTGACCAGCGCTTCCTGCTCGGTGACCTCTCCGGCGTGCCTGAAGTTGTCAGCCTCGCCCTGCCCGACTGCTGATGTACGGGACAGTGTTAGGCGCTGTGTCTTTGAACGATCGAAGGGAGGCGCGAGTTGCCTTCATGCCTTTGAATTTGGCACGAGGAAATGGGGACCGACGAATCCGACATGGATCCGGCCGGTGGCTCCGTCGGTGTCATCGTAGAAGTAGATGCGTGGGGCTAGGGCGCCACCTCCCTCGCTGACCTTCAGGTGCGCCTCCATAAAGACTCGCGGTCCGAGCCCGACCTGCGGGTCGACCTCGAAAATCCGCGACTCAGCATGTCTGCCGTTACGCAATGTTTCCGACTCCCGCATTGCGAGTCGCTTGCTGCTGGCAGGCCAACTGAAGGCTTCTCCACGCTCGCACCAGGACCAGAAGTTCCCGCCCGCGCCAGCCTGCTTCGCTTGTGCGTAAGCGGCGAGGGCCTGTAGGCCACGCCAGGCCGAGTTGCCGAGAGCGAATGCGTTCGGGCTGGTGTCGATGCCTTGTAGTTCTCGGGCTGCGCTTGGCGCGATCGTTAGCCAAGCGCTCAGGTATGTCCGTGCCGCGGCAACCGCCTCGGATACGTCCTGCACGGTCTCCGGCCGACTGGCGTCGCCGACGTCTTCCTGAGCCTGCGAGGTGCCCCAATAAAGGTCGACGAGGCCCTGTGCCTCCAGTGCCCGTCTAAGCCGCTCGAGGTGGCCGTTCGCCCTGGCTAGCTCCCTCTGGACATCGGCGAGCTCATCATGGGCGAGGTCGACCTCGAACTGGAGCTCCTCGCGGACCTGCTCCACTAGCGTCTGGTCGACTGAGTTCCGGTCGTTCCCGGTAAAGACCCGCAACTCGGCGGGGACCCGGCGCCGAGTCGACAGCTGGGCCACCGCATACACGATTCGGTCAGCAGCTGCCGCTCCGCTAGCTCCAGCAAGTGCAGATGATGGGACATACCGGTGTCGCCAACCGTCGGCCTCCGTTTCGAGCGGTGCGGGCACGTACGTCCGCACCGCGCCGTTCCAGACTGCCAGTGGGCCAAGCTTTGCCTTGAACGATGCGGTTGCGGTCTCGTCAAGCACGATGACCGTCGCGATGCCGCGTGTACGTTGCGCGATCCGCCGTGCACGCTCTTGCCATAGGGGGTCGGTGCCGCTGGCGGGAGCGGACACCACGATGAACGGCAGAGTCCGATCGGCCGAGCGCAGCAAGTCGACGAGAAGGGCGATCTCAGTGGCGGTGATGCCCACGACGTCAGCGACGATGTTGTTCACGCCGAGAGCTGGCCTGCCGGGCAGGGCAAGTAGGTCGTTGACCAGACGGGGACCACCGACGACGACCCGTTGCGTGGGGTCGTCCGTCTCCATGTCGACATCGATCCAGACGTGAACGGCCGTGTCGGTGGCGAGGGCACGCATCGTGACTGACCAGACGGCCGAAAGACGTTCGTCTCGCGAACATGCCTCTACGCCATACCCGCTGTCATTGTCGAGAAGTCGTACTGTGACAACCTTGCCATCAGCGATGGTCTCGCCTTCACAAAGCGCTGTCGCTTCAGGATTATCAAGGGCCCATCGGCTGAAGTACTCCAGAGCCAGATCAATCACGGCATGCCGGTCGGGCTCGGTCGTGTCTTTCCAGACAGTGCGATACAGCAGGCTCATCGTCCGCTCCGACCATCCGAGGAGTAACTGTGGGCTGACTGGGCAGGTGTCGCTCATAATCGCGCGAAAGGAGAATACTGCGGCGCGCAAGGTCTCTGTAGGCGGGCTGCTCCGCTGAGGGCGTATGGCCGCCGATGCCTTCTCGCGGCCGGAACGGTGGTGTAGCGGCTTGCCGTGAATCGATCGATTGGGCGGGTTTCGCCCGAATGGCATGAGCTAGGACCAGATGCTTGTGGCTTCGACCTTGTTGACGAGCAAACCTGTTGTCGGCAGGCTGAGCCGATGTGGTGGCTGGTGATCGATCACAATGACACAGACCTCTTCGACGGCGAGGAGGTAAGCCTGGACTTGTTCATCCGCTACGGAACGATGAGCATCGGTCTTGACAACCGGGACCCCGTCGGTGAGGGCGACGAGCTGTGGGTCTTCGAGCGCACATTCCGCCGAGCCTCGGGCCTGGCCCGCGCCGCGTCCAGTCCATACCGGTCCGGCCGTCGTTGGTGGCTCGATGTGACGATGGACCTGAAGGCCACCAAGCAGTTGCGTAGAAGCCCCGTTCGGCCCAGCGAGCGGGTGTTCCGCTACGAGCCCTACCGGTACGGCGCCAAAGATCCCTGGATGGTACGTATGCACCTCAGCGATCTATCAATGATGCGTAACCACCTGCAGAGGCTCGCTCGCGTACCTGACATTTATCCCGGCTCACGACACCCAAGCGGGCCGTCGCCGTCGGCCCCTTTGGGACCACCGCCTTAAGTGCGCGACCCTCGGCGACCGCGCAGTCATCCTCACACCCGCGAACAGAGCCCAGTCGCGGCTACCCCATCAGGTGCCCGGCACGAAGTCTGCAGCTACAGCGGCCGAGTCAGAGGCCTCGCGCCAGCGACATCGTGTCAGTCGGTCGTCCTGCGCGAACCCGAAGCGTCTGTCTTGCAGTGTTCCGGACTTGGTCGCAGCCATGGCCGTGCATCAGTGCGGCGAGTCGAAGCCGCTGGTGAGTTTCTGCCCGAGGGTAGGAGGCGCTGCGGCCGCCGACGTGCGATTCTTCTTCCTGCTTCTCGCAGTTCTACCCGGAGGTGTCGTGCGAGTCGTCGGCGCTATCGTTGCTGATTACAAATCTGTCCGTATGGCTGAAGTGCCCCTGGGAGGTTTGACCGTCCTTCTCGGCCCCAACGGAGCGGGCAAGACCAACATCATCGAGGCGGTTGGTGCACATGACCCCGTAGCGCGTCACCTCCTTCGCCGCTCCGACAGCGATCTCGCACCTCGTGCACGCGTGGGCCTTGTCGTCAAGTTCGACATCGACTCCATGGGGCATGGTGCTGATGCCGAGCTGCTGAGGCAGATGATGATTTGGCCCTGGCAAGAGGGTCTCGATGCGGACGAAATCACCGACGGAATCGGTGCCTACTGTGGCAGTACGTGGTGGTTGTACGGAGGCGATCTGTACGACGTCGTTGATAGCGCCACGCTGAGTGACTGTTACGACGTCGTCCGGCGGTGCCTGAGCCAGGGGATACCAAAATCGGCGGCGCCGGACGTGCAGCGGCTGGTGGACCTCCTACTCATGAACCCAGTTCTGATCGTGCAGGAAGACTTCAAGGTCGAGCTGGCCTGTGACCGTAGTTCCGCAGCTGGTCAGGAGGCCATGGTGCTGGCGAGACGCATCAAGCCGCTTCTGTTCGAGGGAGCGCTTCGGGACATAGTCGGTGTCTTGACGGCGTGGACCGGCCGCTGGCCACCTCTGACCGGCTTCACCCGTGGGCCGTCGAGCGGATCACCCGCCATCCCCGCCGGCTTCGAATGGGTCACCAGCAGGCTGGGGGGCGTGCGAGTCGTCGACGGTGACGCGGTGGCCGTGGAACGGTACCTGGACCGGGCGCTCGAGACAGTTCACGATCGGTTGTTCCATCAGCCGGATTTTCGCGACGGATCGCCGGGCCACGACGAGTACTGCGACCGCTGCCTTCATTCCGATCATGCTGGCCGGGTCGATCCGTCGCTCTATGCTCCGGACGAAGCACATGTATCTGACGATCAGTTCGTGTATCCCGGGAGCTCCGACTGGCTAGAACAGAACAACGAGTGGCTTCGCGTACGACCGCAGCTGCGTTCTGCGCTGAGTGTTATCGAGCACGCAGCGAACGCTCGGCTGATTCCATTCGTCGCCGCTCAAGGGAAGATCCGGCTGGAAATGCGGCGTGTGCCAGAGTGGGACTCATCGGCGAGCCGATGCCAAGTGACATTCAAGCATCGCGTCGGCGAGGCTCGTCGCATCGAAGCCGATTGGAACGGGCCAGTCGGCGTCGTTGGCGCCGACTATCCCCAGCAGCATCTAGGCGAAGCCATACCCCTAGCGCACCTCGGAGCGGGGATACAAAGATGGGTCGCGACTGCCGTACGGCTGGCTGCGGACTCCTGCGCCGAGGGCGATAGTGATCTCACGCCGCGGATATTGCTCATCGACGAGCCGGAGCAGCACCTGCACCCGGCGGCGCAGGCGGAAGTGGCTGTCTGGTGTCTAGATCAGGCGCGGGCTCACCAAGCCGTCGTCGTCGCCACCCACTCACCCGTGTTCATTGCGCTTCCACCACATTCAGCGACCGTTTGCCAGGTCACGAGGATCGGCGCCACCACCCAAGTCCGGGCGCTTCCGCCCGTCCACGGGCCCGATGTCGCTTTCCGCGCCTGGGAGCTGGGTTTCGAGCTGGGACTCGGCCGCGATGCGCTTGCTCAGCTGACTCGCGCCATCGTCGTCGTTGAGGGGGACTGGGACCGCCGCCTCCTACACCACTTCTACGGATCCCAGCTTGCGAAGCAGCGTGTGTTGGTGGTGCCGTTGCAGGGCTCGAACGAGCTTGGCGGACTGGCGGATGCCGCCGTCATTCCAGCGTTGGGTCTGCCGGTCGTCGCCCTTCTCGACGAGGTGCGGGGCCGCTCTCGCGAGGAGCTGGAGTCCCTGACCCCGCCCCTCACCAAGGCCGAGCGCGCCCTTCTCGATCTCTCGACACACCTCGGCGACCGCCTACGGTTCGTTCGCTACGACGACCCAGACGTCATCTGTGCACTACCGGAGAACGCCGTCCGCCGCGCGTATCCCGGCGCCACCTTCCCCGGCTGGGACACACTGCTGCAGCGGTGGAAGGAGGAGCGAACGTCGACTGGCGCGTCCTCGCCGTTCAAGAGGTGGGCGCTCAAGGCCATGGCGCTGCCCAAGGCCAAGAGGTTTCCCACGGCCTTCTTCAGTGACGTGATCGAACACTGCCGACCGGAGGACGTTCCCCACGCCCGTTTCCAACGCGCAGCCGAGCAGCTCCTAGAGCTCGTGGAGCAAGGTCCGGACTGACATGATGGCATCGGTCGAACTCGGCGTTCGTTGATACCGTCCGGTCGCCGACGCGGGTGAAGGCCAGGCGTGGCGAGTGTCAACGCGGCCGAGTAGTTCACGGAGCTGGCGCGTGGGTGGCTTTTGCTGTGTCCGCCTGGCGGGGCGCTCGCCGGGTCATGCGAGTGCTTCCGTGGTGATCTCGGCCGGGGTGAGGGCGGCGTCGATGGAGGTCAGCTTGCCCAATGCGCGGTAGTGGTTGAGCGTGACTACTGCGGATGGTCGGTAGGACTGCAGGCCCGCGTTGATGCGGTCGGGGCTGTCGTCGGCGCGTTGGAACAACTCGCCTCCGCAGCCGTCGCAGACGCCGGGGCGTGTGGGGGCGGCGAGCTCGGTGTGCCAGGTTCTGCCGCAGCCGCGGCAGGTGCGACGGCCGGCCAGGCGGCGTAGGACCTCGGCGTCGGGTAGGACGAGGTCGATTGCCCGGTCGAGGGGTGTACCGAGGTCGGACAACAGGGCGTCGAGCGCCACCGCGGCCACGACATGGTTGGGGAAACCGTCGAGGACAAAGCCGCCGGCAACGTCAGGTTGGGTGAGGCGGCTGCGGACAATGGACAGGAGCACATGATCCGGTACGAGTTCACCAGCACTCATATGCTGCCGGGCCCGCAGCGCCGTCGGGGTGTTCGCCCGAATCTCGGCCTGGGCGGCGTTCGCCAGGCTGATGGAGGGAACGCCGAGACCCGTGGCAATGGCGCCGGCGACGGTCTCACGACCGGAGCCGGGTGGTCCGAGAACAGCCAAGCGCACCCGCGCAGCCTATAGGTGCGGCAGTGGACGGCGACGGGCGTCGTGACGGTCGTCGCTGGGTACGGCTGCGATCGGTTCGGTGAGCTTGCCTGACGGATGCCCGGAGGCCGAGATTAGGGGAGCAGGATGGGAGCAGGCAGGTGCACTGAACGGCGCTGGACAGCGCCCAACGGCACTGAACGGCGCTCAACTGCACCCACCACGACCTGCAGGTATCTGTTTGCGCAGGTCAGAGTCGGTACAGCGTCCTGCTTCACACAACTGCACTCAACGGCACCGAACAGCAGTCAACGGCACTCTATGTCGCCTGGCAGGAGAGTATCTGCAGGTCAAATCGGTAAGGCCCTCGCAAGCATTGATGCTGCAGGTGGGTGCAGATTGGGTGCACGTTGGCGAAGTGGTCACCGCGCCCGAAGTGCTCATCGAGATCGCGCCGAGTCGGGTGCTCTGACCTGCGGCGGTACAGACGACTGGATAGGCGTGACTTCCCAGAGAAGACCGAAGAGGTCAGCCTTCGCTGCTCCCCGCCTGGTCGGTGCCGGCTGTCGTCGTGGAGGCCGCTGGCGTCGGTTCAGACGGTCTTTTGTATCGATGCACGTCCCTGGGATGGGCTGTTCTGTTGTCGGTGTGGATCCCGGCAACTGAGACTCGAATCCCATCAGCGAGCCTCTGACCAGTGCTTGTTGCTCAGAGACCTCTTCGGCGAACCCGAAGGTGTAGTAGCCGTGAAGATCGCCGCGAGGGAGCCCGGTCGCAAGCATGAGGTCGACCGAGGCCGAACCTTGCGTGACGCGCGCGGTGCACGCGACGAGACGGTCCGGTGTTTCAGCTGCGGGATGCTGAGTAGTCGTCGGCGACGACCAGGACCTGCTACCGATGAGACTGCTCAGAACGGTAGCTCATCACTCGCGCTGCCCCACGGCTCCGGAGAGGGTGATAGAGGCGGCTCATCCGTGGTGCGGTAGCTGTGGTTCGTCGGCTCGTCCTGGCCGATCGGTGTCTTTAGCGCCAAGACGACCTCGTGGGTCTTTGCCCGCTCTACGACGACCTGCGCTACGGCGTGGGTGCCGGCTCGTGTCGTGCCCGCGAAACCGCGTCGGACGAGCTCGACGAACACTTCGCGCGGTAGGTAGCGAGTATTGCTGTACGTGACCTCGAACCCGGTGCGCGGGCCGGTGCGGAGTGAGCCGTCCGCCAGCGCGAGCCGCAGGTAGTCGGCCGGTACATACATACCCTTGAGCACGAAGGGATCACCGGGTGCGAAGTCTCCATCACGGACGAACTTGAACCAGAACGGGCTTGGGGCCATCCGCCAGTCCTTTGAGTTCACCGGTTCGTTGGGACCAATGTCCATTCGCTGCAGATGCTTGACGAGCTCGTCCTGACTGGTGTATGCCCAGCGTTGTCCAGCGCCGTCACCGCTGGCGGGTCGGCGGACAAGACGCTTGTACTGCACGAGAGTGAAAATCTGGGCGACCTCGTCGTAGTACACCAGGTCGACGCCGAGCGCCTGCTCCAGCGGTTTGCGGTTGACGTTCATAACGGTTAACGCGAACCGATCGCTGGTAAACCGGGCGACACTGGCGCTCCGCATCTGCAGTTGGTTGTGCGGGTCAAACCGCCGCAGGTCCTCGGCAAGTAAGTCGTCCTCGTTGTCCATCACGTACAAGGGGTTGAAGGTGGCACCGAATGCGGTACTCGAGTCGAGGCCGTCCCCCGGCGTATAGAGCAGGTCGTCCGGAGCGGCAATGCCTGCGAGGTCGATCGCTAGAGAGACCGCGTCGCGTTCTTCGCGTAGGCGCGCGGCGTGCTCGTCGGCCACCGGCGATTCGGCCTCTCGTAGCGACGCGAGCCACTCTGCAGTAGTGGGCGACAGCCGCTGCAGCGCTGCGAGAACCGCTTGGCCGCCCTGCGGAGGCAGCCGGCTAGGTGTTAGTAGCGCCGGCAAACGGTGCTGCAGGTCCAGCCGCCGTCGTACCGCCTCCGGCAGCGCCGCTATCAGTTGAGCGACGGGCACTGGCTCATCTAGCGGCTGCACTGGGGTGACAAGGGTGCGGTCCTTGCCGGTTGCAATCTGTTGCGACCTGCGCGCGACGCCGACTAACACAAGGGCGGGTTCCTCCCCGCCGCGGTCGCTTGAGGTGCCGCCGACACCGAGCAGGAGCGAGCCAGGCTTTGGCCGCTTCTGCCGATAGAACACATCCGTCACGCGGCCGGGTAGACGGCGTTCCTCCATGTCAACGATGACGTCGTCGACCGCCCAAAGGACTACGTCGCGGGCCAGCATGCCCATAGCGTGCCAGGAATGGGTCGGGCGGAACAGCCCGCAGCGGAGGTGAGGGTGCTGTCCGAGCGGGGGCCCGGACAGGCTGAGTGAACCTGCTCCTGCGCGGCCCGAGGCGCTGATGTCAGTTCCCTCCCCCTGCCACCTCACCCCACCGAGTGAGACAGAACTCCTCGTCGAGCACATAGGGGTGGCAGCCGCTGGTCATTCGTTTTCACGGATGCGTTTCCGGTGTCCACAGGGGCACCAGCCTGCGCGACCGGGGGACCATTCCCGCTGACCCGGTTGCACCGGCGGTGTCGTGCCGAGGTTAGGGGAACAGAGGGAGGCACTGAACGCTGCCGCAGTGGACGCTGCCAACGTCCGGTTGAAGTGACCCCGACCCGTAGCTCCCGACGCCACTCCGACCTTGCGAAGTCGTGTACGACTCCGTATGCTATGCGGAGCCGTACACGATGCCGTAGGGATGGGGTGAGCGAAGAAAATGACAAATCCCGTTCGAACCGCCTTGGCCCAAGCCATCGCCGACACGGAAGCCCTGCTGGGCAGGCTGAAAGGAACGCTCGCGGCGATCGATGGCGAGGCGACTCTCGACTTGGGGCGACAGGGAATATGGACAAAGGGTGAAGTGGCAGCACTGTGGGAGAGGTCAAAGCACCTTCCGGGCGTCAGAGCCCTATTTGAGATCACCGCGAGCCGGGTTGAAGAGCGGGTGACGTTCAGCGACCTCATTGCTTACTCCGGCCTCGACAGCCGGCAGCAATCCAACGAGCATGCTCGGATGAGTCGTATTGCTGCTGAACTCTTTGGCGCCAAGCGCTGGCCGATTGAGAACTGGCAAGGCTCGGCAGGCGAGATGATCTACCGCATGAGGGGCGACGTCGCGGCCTGGTGGCGAGAGGTCGCACACTAGCTACTGCAGCGGCTACAGGGGTCGCCGAGACATCGAACGGCCAACCGGCGTGCACACCGGTGCCCGGATCTGGCGCGATCCGCCACAGATGAAGAACGACTGTACGTGACGGCGTGGCCGGATCGATCAGCTCGCGGGAGGACCTTTGTCGTAGCCGACGTCTGAGCAACCCGACGCGACGCGGACCCGGTAACCCCAGCGCCTCAGGACGAGCGCGATTCTCGCGGCACCGCCCGGGTTGGCGGAATGGACGACGACCACACCGATGTTGAAGGGGCGGTCGTCGAAGGCGGCCTGTTCCAGGACCTCTACCACCGGCCAGATGGTGTCGTCGCCGCCCAGGTCGTGGTCCAGCCACAGCTCGTCCAGCCGACCATCCCGGTAGCGGGTAAGAAGCTCGACTCCGGCAGCGCTCGTACGGGCCACCTCCGCGCGGCGGCCATCGACGAATGACCGAAGGTCATCGATCAGAGCGATCGCTCGTCGGGCGTCCACCCGGTCATGATGCGCGGGCACCGCCACACGTCGCCATCCGGTTTCGCCGGCGGAGCAGGCGCCGAGAGCTGTCGGGGGGTGTTGCGGTGATCCAGGCCGGTGGCGAAGCCGCGGATTCGGGGCATCCGGCCTGGCGGGCGCGGTTGATCCAGGTGTCGAGGTGCTGCTCGGTGCCCTGGTGGCGGACCAGCCCGGCGGACCCGCGGGCGAGGCCGGCGACGGTATCGAGGTCCGGTGACGTGGCGGGCCGGACAGCGTCCTGCTCCCCAGGGGGCGGGGTCGTCAACTGCAACCACCTCAGTCGTCGACGTTGCCCCAGAGAGCACAAACGCCAGGGTCCGGCCGAGGCCGTCGCAGGCGAGGTGAATCTTGGTGGTAAGTCCACCTCGGCTTCAAACCGACGTTGCTGGGTTCAAGCCCCGATGGCATGGTGATTCCGGTCAACCTTGGCCTGCTGGCGGCGCGAGCGCCGGTATCGGTCAGGCGTCGGGCGGCTGGATTGGGCTGTCATGATGACGACGTGTTGTCCTGGACCCGGCCGTATGAAGATCCGATGCGGCTCTTCACCGGCACACTGGCGGTGCTCGGTACGTTGCTCTTCGCGTTTGTTGCTTTTCAGGCGGCCGCTCACTGGCAGCAGGTTCGGTTGGCTGCGGTGTTGGCATTCGCTGGATTCGCGACGGTATGGTGCACCTTCGCATGGCGGTTTCACCGTACTGCGCTCGTGGTCAGTCGATCGGGGGTTCGGGTGCGCTGGCTGTGGCGGACGCGCACGATCGTGTGGGAGCAGGTTCGAGGGTTCCACAGCGGTCCCGATTGGCTGGTGCAGGAGCGGCTGTGGTTGCAGCTGTGCGACGGGACCAAGGTTCGGACGCCGGTCCGGAGGCGCCGCGCTGGCGTAAACCGCCTTCGCGACGGCGGCACGGTTCTCGCATCAGAACGCTACGAGGAGCTGCTTGCGGACCTCGCGAGCTGGAAAGCGGGCGTACGTCGTTGAGTGCCCGTTGGTTGCCCTGGCCGGCTCTCGACAGTGACGGCTACCGACGTAGACGGCTGCAGCAATCGGTCCAGACGAGGCGGGTCGCCAGGCTCGGGCGCGGACAGTAGCCCAAGGTCGCGGACGGCCCCGCTGGCCGACGTGCTCAGAACTTGCAGGCGACAGCTCTAGCGCAAACGGTCGACGAGGGACTCGGCACAGCAACAACACTCGGCGTGCGATTCGGCATGCGCGAGCTGGGGTGCCGTTTAGGCGGGTGCGCCTGGCTGGCGAATGCCCGGAGGGAGCGGTCTGGGAGCTGAGGGACCCGGTTGCAAGCGAGGCGGCAACCGCGCCACAGCCGAGGACTCGGCACCGCGCGTCCAGTATCAACCCGGGCACCGGCCTGCGCGATATGGACCGCGACCGCCGACAAGATGCGCGGGGCCTCGAGCCCGGAGATTGGGGGAGCAGGCTGGGAGCAGACGGATGCAGTGAACGGCATTGAACAGCCGCCAACCGCACTGAACGGCGCTCAACTGCACCCACAATGACCTGCAGGTTCTCGTTGTTACAGGTCAGAGTCGGTGCGGCGTCCTGCTTCACACAACTGCACTCAACGGCAGCGAACAGCAGTCAACGGCACTCAATATCGCCTGGTGGGGGAGTGTCCGCAGGTCAGGCCGGTAAAGGGCTTGTGGTGGCTCGCACCTTACAGGTGGGTGCAGATTGGGTGCAGGTTGGCGAAGTGGTCACCGCACCCGAAGTGCTCACCCATGCCGGGAAGAGCGGATGGCTTCACCTGCGGCGATGTGGGCAAGCGCCTGGCGTGACCTCCCAGAGAACACCGAAGTGGTCAGAGCGCGCTGCTCCCAGTCCTGCTGGTGCCGGCTGCCGCCGGGGATCCGTGACGCCGGTCGAGAGGGCCCTGCCGTATCGACGCATGGCTCTGGCTCGCGCCGTGCACGCGTCGATGTGATTCCGAGGGTTGAGACTCGAATCCCACCAGCAACGCGCTGGCCAGCGCTTCCTTGGCGATGACCTCTTCGGCGTGCCCGAAAGCTTCAGCACCCGTGGCTCGATTTCGCAGGCCGACGACGTCCGCTCATGGCTCCCCTCTGTGTCAAGACATCGCAGGGAGCGGGGTTCTAAGCTGGGTCTCGGCAGGTCCGGGAAGTGACTTCTCCGAAGAGCCGGCTTGGGGATGCGAGTTGGTCACGCTGGAGTCTGTAGTCGTTCCCCGGTGTCCTCCCGGGCCTGCCGCCACAACGTCGGGGTAACGTGGCACACGGCGACTTTGGGCGGTCGAGAGAACCGACGTCGTCGTGGCCCGCTGGCCGTGGGGCTGTCTGCTCGGGTCCAGTCGTGTGATCCAAGCACCCGCTTGTGCCAGGCCGAGTCCTCGGGTGACCTTCCGGAGGCTCTGTCCCTTGGCGAGCAGAGCCTGGAGCTATTCGTAGCGGCTACGCCTTTGGCGCACCTGCAGCCCTTGCTCCGCCCGATCAGGATCGGTATCGGCCGAGAGTTGGTGCAGGTTAGTACTGGCTGCCGGCGCCGGCTGGGCTTGCGGGGTGGCTTACGCGGCGGGTTCCGTCACGGCCTTGCGTACTTCGAGAAATTGGGTGGTGCGGTCGGCCTGCGGTCGGGACGAGAGGAAAACTACGACGCCCAGCGTCTGATCGTCGGCCCAGGCACAAACGATTAGGAAGACTTCGTCGGGTCGGCCACGGCCGCACCGTGCGGTGCCGCCCAGTTCCCCGGCGTCGACCGCCTCGTGGGAGTCGATGCGGTACGGCTGCAGCGCGCGCTCGATGGCCCCCTGCTGGTCGGTGATGGTGCCGGATGCGCCGCTGATCAAGACAGCGTCGGCGTCCGGTCCCTTGTTCGCGTAGGGCCAGCCGATGGCGCTGGTTGGTTGGCCGACTTCCCGCTTGAGCTTGTCCAGGTGCCGTTGGGCCAATCCGATCCCTTCCCGGTCCATGCTCTTCGGTAGGCCGAGCAGGGTTTCCGGGGCACGCAGCTTGCGGGCCGCAGGGGAGGACATTGTCTGGGTCGGCGTGGTGGTTGGCTGAGAGGTACATGCGGTGCTCAGTAACAGCGTGGCCGCTCCAACCAGCGAGGCAATGGTGGTCGGGAGCCACCGAGATTCAGTCCTAGCCATTGCAGTCACGTCCGTGGTTGATCGGGGGCAGGCCAGCTGCTGCGCGGGAGCATACGGCTCGCTGGTCGACGTGCTACGCGCGGCGTCATGCGTTGCCTGGCAGTGGTGGTCTGACCGCTGTGGCCTGCGTTGTCCTGCCGGTGAGGGGGATACGGCGCCGGTAGGCGGGCGAAGGCTGGGAAGTGGCGGCGGGGCTTCGTGAGGGAGTAACTGTCGAAGCCGAGCCGGTGCGCCAAGCGGCGCGAAGAGGGCGAGCAAGGGCATGTGAGCTTCGTGCCGGTCAGACCTCTCCGGCAACGCGGTTCGGGCCTTAGTGCGTGTTTGAGATGGGGTTGATCAGGTCCAGGTGAAGGTGCGGCGGGCTTGACGGCGTGCTGGTTGGCCGCGGGTGATGCGGCGGGTCATGCCGACGATCGCGGCCCAGCGGATGAGGGCCGCTGAGACGGCCGGTTGGCGCTCGTAGTCGCGGGCGAGCCGACGGCAGGCGGTGAGCCAGGCCAAAGTGCGTTCCACGACCCAACGGCGTGGGTGGACAGCGAAGCCGCGTTGGTCGGCGGGTTTGCGGACGATCTCCAGCGTGGTGCGCAGGGTGTCGCGGGTCCAGTCGACGAGTCGCCCAGCGAATCCCTGATCGGCGAAGACGTGCCGGATCGGGGTGACCATGTAAGCGCTGAGCAGGGCCGTCTTGGCTCCGTCGCGGTCCTGCCAGCTCGCGGCGAGCACGGTCACGGTGACCAGCAGGCCCAGGGTGTCGGTGATGATGAACCGTTTCCGACCGTTGATCTTCTTGCCCGCGTCGTAGCCTCGGCTGTCCCGGCCGACGGTGTCGGCGCCCTTCACGCTCTGCGAATCGATGATCCCCGCCGACGGCTCCGGCTGGCGGCCCTGTTGCACCCGGGCCTTGATCCGGAGCGTGGTCAGGAGTTTCTCCGTCACGCCGGCTTCTTCCCACCGGGTGAAGTACCAGTACACCGTCTGCCACGGCGGCAGGTCAGCCGGCAGATAGCGCCACGGGCACCCCGACCGCACCACGTACAGGATCGCGTTGACGATCTCCCGCCGCGGATGCTTCTCCCGCCGGCCGTCGGTGTTCGGTTCCGGCAACAGCGGCTCGATCAGCGCCCACTGAGCGTCGGTCAGGTCCGAGGGGTAGCCACGACGTGCAGACACCGCGCCACCCTGCCCGCCGCGGCAGCCGATGTCATGCCGCCACGCCGTCCACATCAGACCTTCTCAAACACGCACTTACAGGTGGGTGCAGACTGGGTGCAGGTTGGCGAAGTGGTCAGCGCGTCCGAAGTGCTCACTGGCGTCGAGCGGATAACAACGCCGTGGCCTGCGACGATGTGAGCGAGCGAGGGGGTATGACCTCCCAGAGAACTCCGAAGTGGTCATCGCCGGTTGCTTCCCGCCTGCCTGTTGTCGGCTTGTCGTCCTGGGCTCGCCGACGCCGGTCGCCGGGGCGATCCTGCATCGACGTGCGGCTCTAGATCCGCCACGGCGGAGTTGGTAGGGATTCCGGCACTTGAGACTCGAGTCCCACTGGCAACCATCTGGTCAGGCCTTCCTGGGCGGTGACCCCTTCGCGGGGCTGAAGTGGTCGGGCGAGGCCGCGTCCGGTTGGTGTTCGGCCAGGCATCGACGCGACTGGGCCCGTGCCGTGGCTGCGCCGCCGTGAATAAGCGGAACAGTGCTCCGAACGGCTATCGCAGCCGGAGGGCGCCGGTTGCCGGTTCATCGTGGGCAGTGGGCGCGGTGCCGTGGTTGTCAGAATCCTGCCGGCGTCGAGGGATGAGCCGATCGCGCTTCAGTCGGCGCTTGCTTCGTTACGTCATGTCATGACATCCCCGGAGGGCGTGTGGTTCTGAGTATTTATAGGCGTTTCGTGGTGGCAAGTTGTAACCGCTCTTTACAGAGACTGGTGCCGATCTCTAGCGTCTGCGTCGCCGGTCGGCATGATCACGGGGGGCGATGTGTTGCGGTGGCGGTTCAGTACGCGTGCGCGTGTCTTCGCTGGGAGACGTGCGTCTCTGGTGATGGCGGCTGTTCTGGCGGCGACATCTGCGGGGCCGGTGATCTTCGACCAGTCGGCGGCGACGGCGGAGGCCGGCTCCGCCGCGGCGGCCTCTGCGCAGAGCGGTGTGCTGCAGGCGGCGGATGAGGCGTCGGCGATGCGGTTGGCGTATCGCAGCCGTAAGCCGGTGCTGGTGTCGGACGCGACGACGGAGGTGTCGCGGTCGTGGGCGCAGCCGGACGGAACCGTGCGCGCGGAGTTGTCTGCGGCGCCGGTGCGGGCCAGGAACGCCGCGGGGCAGTGGGCGGATCTCGACCTGGCGTTGCAGCGGCGTTCGGACGGCAGTGTCGCTCCGAGGTTGGACGCGCGTGGGTTGTGGTTGTCGGGTGCGCGGTCCGCGGATGCGGATGCGCTGGTGGCGGCCGGTAGTGGTGCCTCTCGGGTGGCGTTGGGGTGGCGTGGTGTGTTGCCGGAGCCGACCCTTGACGGCACGACGGCCACCTATGCCGAGGTGAAGCCGGGCGTCGATCTGATGGTCGAGGCGCGCCGGTCTGGTTTCGCGTACTCGTTCCGGGTGAAGACGCCGGCGGCGGCTGCGTCTGTCTCGTCGATCAGTCTGCCGTGGTCGGTGGGTGCTGGTGCGGCGGCGGCGCGTTCGGCGGTGACGGCTGCCGGTGGCGCGCCGCTGACGGTGTCGCAGGGTGAGATGTGGGACGCGCGGACGTTGTCCTCTGGCGAGCCGCAGCACCGGGCGGACGTCAAGGTCGCGGCGGTGGCGACCGGCGGCGGCGTTGATCTGGTGATGACTCCGGACCCGGTCTTTTATCAGGATCCGGAGGTGACGTATACGGTGACGATCGATCCGTCGGTGAATCTGGGGCCGGCGTTCGACGGGTATGTGCAGGACACGATCGCGAATACCGACAAGTCCGGCGACACGACCCTGAAGTTGGGGTACGTCGTCGACGCGAACGAGGGTTGCCCTTCGGGCTGTAAGGCGCGGACGTTGATGAACTTCCAGCGGCTGGGTGGCCTCGACGGCGCGCAGGTGATCAGCGCGGAGCTGTTCCTGTGGAACTACCACTCCTACTCCTGCACTCCGGCGGGTTGGGAGTCGTGGCTGGTCAGTTGGGCTGACTCGTCAGCTCGCTGGGGGAACCAGCCATCGTGGCTGGAACGTGATGGCACCTCCACCGGTACCAAGGGCTACGGGGGATGCGCTGACGGCTGGGTGTCGGTGTCGGTGAAGAAGTCCTTCCAAGCCGCCTTCGACTCGGTGGAGCAGCAGTGGGCGCTGATCGGGCTGCGGGCGTCGAGCGAGTCCAGCAGCGCCGGCTGGAAGAAGTTCAACTCGTCGGAGGCGTCGGCGCACACCCCGTACGTGACGTTGGTGTACAACCGGACGCCGAACGTGCCCACCGGTTTGAAGATCGATTCCTGCTACTCGGCGTGTAGTTCGCCGGCGGTGGTGCGCTCGGGGACACCACAGCTCACGGCCACCGTGTCGGACCCGGACGGGGGCACCCTGCGGGCGGAGTACGCGGTGTTCAACAGCACCAAGGGCACGTTGATGGCGAAGTCCGGCACGGCGGTCACCGGGGTCGCGTCAGGCACGGCCAGGCCATGGAAGGTTGTGCCCTTGTCGGGCAAGACGCTGCCGGACGGGGTCTACTTCTGGCGGGTGCGCGCCTGCGACGCGACCACGTGCAGCGATACCACGGGTTGGCTCCAGTTCACCGTCAACACGCAGGATCCGTCGCTGCCGTCGGTGTCGGCGACCGCCTATCCACCGAAGGACACCGGCACGTGGAGCGGCGGCCCCGGTCAGGCCGGTTCGTTCACCTTCGGGCCGGGGTCGGCCAGCGACGTCAGCGAGTACATCTACTCGGTCAACCAGGGCAATGCGGTGACGGTGGCGGCCGGCGCCCCGCAGGCGGAGAAGTTGACCGCGAACCAGCAACAGGTGTCGTCGAACCTGACCGGCTTCACATCCGGCGGCTACGCCACAATCGCCCGTTCCACAGCGCGTGGTCACAACAGCTCCGACTCGCTGCAGATCACCCCGACGGCCACCGGCGGCACGGCGGGAGCGCCGTTCACCTACGCCACGGTCGGCGGGGACAACGGCGGTCTGCGGCTGGGCATGCAACCCGGCAAACGCTATCTGGTCACCGGGTGGATCTACGTGCCGGCGTCGACGGGCCTGACCGTCACTGACTGGCGAGGGTTGGCGATCGTGCCGATCTACATGAACGCCGGCAGCTACACCACCCTCGCCTCGAACCGCCCGACCGCGACCGACACGTGGCAGAAACTGTCGATCGTGGTCACCGTCCCGTCCACCGCGACGGAGGCGTTCGTGCGCCTCTACAACGGCATGACCCCGGGCTCGGGCAAGACCGTGTTCTGGGACGACCTGTCCCTGCGGGAGGTGACCGGCACGAGCACCGTCGAGTCGATCACCCCGGCGCGCGACGGGCTCAACGTGCTGCAGGTGCAGTCCCGCAACGCCGCCGGCGCCACCTCCGACCCCCGGATCTACGAGTTCCTTGTCACCCCGAGCAGCAACTCCTGGGCCTGGACTTTTGACGACGACCCGGGCAAGGACGCCGCCTCGGTTCCGGCGGGCTTCCCCGCCGTCTACAGCGGCACCGCCGACCCGCACACCCGCCCGGGGCGGATTGACGTGGCAGCGGCGACCCTGGACGGGACCGGCGTGTTCACCACCGCCTCACCGGTGCTCAACACCTCCGCGGTCAGCGGCTTCACCGTCGCCGCCTGGGTCAGGATCCCCGACGACACCGCTATCGCCGCGCCACACACCGCGGTGGCGCAGAACGGGGTGGCGACGAGCATGTTCACCCTCGGCTACCGCACCGACCGCGACGTCACCGGCGACGGCACACCCGATCCGGCGTGGTGCTTCACGGTCACGACCAGCGACTCGGCGACCAGCGGCCGTACAGGAGCGTGCACCGGCGATTACGTCGCCCCAGGGGACTGGGTCAGCCTCGTCGGATCGGTGGATCCCACCAACGGCGTGATCACGCTCTACGTCAACGGTCCCGACGCCATCGGCGGCACGAAGGCCACCGCCGCCTATGCGGGTGGCTGGTCGGCGACCGGCCCGCTCACCCTCGGCGGCGGATCCGCCGGCACGGAGCGGTGGCTGGGCGATGTCGACCACGTCTACGCCAGCCAGTACGTGTGGCCTGACGACCAAGTCCTTCAGTTCGCCGTCCAATGATCCGCGTCTGGTTTCCCGCGTCTGCCCGGTCATCGCAGGAAGGACCGTCCGTGACCTCCTCCCCATCCCCTCTCCGAGCGGCCTCCCGACGCCGGCTGTCGCAGGCGCGCACCCCGATCGCCGCGATGATGGCCCTCATCATGGCCGTGGTCACAGCCCAGGTCCCGGCTGATGCGGCAGGCGCGGCGCCGTGGAGGCCTCCCAAGCCGAAGGACGTCACCGGAGTGGCGGTCAAGCCCCTCAAGCACACGGTGCGGCCCTCCTGGACCGCCGGAGCGCGTGAGGTCCGCGCCGCGGGCACGGCGGCGCGCTGGCCGCAGGCGGGCACGGCGACTGTCGACCTCACCACCGGAGTCCGGCAGCGCGCCGGCGCGCTGCCGGTCTGGGTCAGCCCGCATGCGGGACGGGCACGGGCCTCCGCCGCGACCGGGCAGGAAGCGGTGGGGCACGTGACGGTGGCCCTGGCGGACAAGGCCGCCGCCCGCAGCGCCGGGGTGTCGGGTCTCGTGCTGGACGTGCGACGCGCCGACGGCCGCAGAGACGCCGGCGCTGTCGATCTGACGGTGTCCTACCGTGAGGTCGCCGCCGAGCGCGGCGGTGACTGGGCGTCGCGGCTGCGGCTGGTGTCCCTGCCCGACGGCACGCCGCTGCCCAGCACCAACGACGCCGCCGCCAAGACGGTCAGCGCCACCGTCACGCTGTCACCATCAGCGCGGGTGGCGCTGGCAGCCGGTGTTGCGGGCGACAACGGTGACTACTCCGCGACGTCGTTGTCAGCGGCGAGCACGTGGCAGGTCTCCGAGCAGACCGGGGCGTTCTCCTGGTCGTACCCGGTCAGTGTCCCGCCGGTGCCCGGCGGCCTGGCGCCGGCCCTGAGCATGTCCTACTCGTCGGCGGCGGTGGACGGACTCACCGGCGGCACGAACACGCAGGGTTCATGGATCGGTGACGGGTGGAGCATGTGGCCCGGCTACATCGAACGCAAGTTCAAGGCCTGCGCCGACGACAAGGATCCGATCCGCGGTAAGAACGCCAACAACGGCAGCGTGTACGGCGGTGACCTGTGCTGGTACAAGCCGGAGGGCAACGCCACCGTCTCGCTTAACGGCCGGGCCACCGAGTTGGTGAAGTCCAGCGGCAACACTTGGAAGGGCGTCACCGACGACGGGTCGAAGATCGAGCTGGCCACCGACACCAGCAACGACGACAACAACAACGAGTACTGGAAGATGACCACACCTGATGGCACCCAGTACTACTTCGGCCGCAACCACGGCGGCGGTGGCAGCTCCGGCGCCACGGTCACGAACTCCACCTGGACCGTGCCCGTCTACGGCAACCACCCCGACGAGCCCGGCTACAACACCAGCGGATTCGCCGTATCCCGCGCCACCGAAGCCTGGCGGTGGAACCTCGACTACGTCGTGGACACCCACGGCAACACGATCACCTATTTCTACGGCAAGGAGCCCGGCGCCTACGGCCGCGAAGGCGACAAGAACAAGCGCACCACCTACGACCGCGGCGGCTACCTCACCAAGGTCGAATACGGCAACCGCACCGACGCACCCGTCACCACCTACGCCGCCGCCCGTGTGCTCTTCGACCACGACGACCGCTGTGTCAGCTCCTGCTGGTCGGGCAGCACCGCCATCCAGGCGTCCTGGCCCGACACCCCCTGGGACCAGTACTGCACCGCCGCGCCGTGCACCGAGCAACTGTCGCCGACGTTCTGGACCAACCAGCGACTCAACATGATCACCACACAGGTGCAGTCCGGCACCGGCGCCACCTACAGCACCGTCGACGAGATCTCCCTGCGCCACACCTACCTGCAGTCCGGTGACGTGGGCGCGTCACCGATGTGGCTCAGGGGCATCACCCGCACCGGCAAGGTCACCACCGCCGGCGGCGCCGAAGCCACCGTCCCCGAGATCGTCTTCGACCCGGGCGCCGACCCCCTCGCCAACCGCGTGGACGGGCCGGCGGACGGACGCTCCAACCTGTTCCGTTACCGCATCAACACCGTGACCACCGAATCCGGCGCGCAGTACGGAATCACCTACTCAAAACCCGAGTGCACGCGGGGCAACACGCCGGCCGTGGCGAGCAACACCAAGCGCTGCTTCCCGCAGTACTACGGGCCCAAGGGCGAAGAGCCCACCCTGGATTGGTTCCACAAGCACCGCGTCGACCGCATCGACGTCTACGACAACACCGGCGGCTTCACCCACGAACAGACCAACTACGACTACCTCGACACCCCCGCCTGGCACTACGACAACTCCGAGCTCACCGACGAGAAGAAACGCACCTGGAGCGAGTTCCGCGGCTGGGGAAAGATCCGCGTGCGCACCGGCCTGGAATCCGGGGTTCAGTCCGCCACCGAGTACCTCTACTTCCGGGGCATGGACGACGACAAACAGCCCACCGGCACCCGCGATGTGTGGATCACCGACTCCCAGAACGGCACGGTTGAGGACCACGACGCCTACGCCGGCATGATCCGCGAGGAAACGACCCTTCTCGGCGTGGGCGGCAGCTGGATCTCCGGCACCATCACCACCCCGGTCAAGCAAGGCCCCACCGCCAGCTCCGGCAACCTCAAAGCCTGGATGACCAACACCGGCACCACCCGCAGCCGGCTCAAGCTGTCCACCGGCGCCACCCGCTGGACCAAGACCGTCACCACCTACAACAGCGACAACCTGCCCACCCAGGTCGACGACCTCGGCGACGAATCCACCACCGCAGACGACCGCTGCACCCGCACCTGGTACGCCCGCAACCCATCCACCTGGCTACTCGGCCTACCCAAGCGCACCGAAGCCGTCGGCGTCGACTGCGCCGCCACCCCCACGCTGCCCGCCGACATGCTGTCGTCGACCCGCACCACCTACGACAACGCCGCCAACAACTGGGACACCGATCTCCCCGTCTACGGCAACGTCGCCAAAACCGAGGCCATCGACCGGTGGAGCGGCACCACGCCCACCTGGATCACCACCGGCCGCTGGACCTACGACGCCTACGGCCGGGTGAAAGACAGCTACGACGCTCTCGATCGCAAGACCGCCACCACCTACACCCCCGCCACCGGCCCGGCGACCAGCGTCTCGGTCAAGAACGCCCTCGAGCAGACCACCACCACCAGCTACGCCCCGGAGTGGAACCTGCCTAGCGCCGTCGTCGACGCGAACGGCATCCGCACCGACCTCGCCTACGACGGACTCGGCCACCTCACCAAGGTCTGGCTACCCGGACGCGACAAAGCCACCTACCCCAACGCGCCGAGCACCGAGTACACCTACCTGCTGCGCAACACCGCCGCCACCGCCGTCACCACCAAAACCCACAATCCGCTCGGCACCAGCAACTACGCCACCTCAATCACCCTCTATGACGGCCTCCTGCGCGCCCGCCAAGTTCAGACCCAGGCACCCAGCGGCGGACGGACCCTCACCGACACCGTCTACGACTCCCGCGGCCTGCTCGACTGGTCCACCGCCCCCTACTACGACAAAACCAACACCCCACCCGACACCACCGTCTACGGCGGCGCCGGCACACCCGCCGTGCCCGCCCTGACCCAAAACGTCTACGACGGCGCCGAACGCCTCACCGACGCCATCTTCAAGGTCGGCGTCAACGAGACCACCAACGAAAAGTGGCGCACCACCACCCGCTACCAGGGCGAGAAGACCAGCGTCATCCCACCGCTCGGCGGCGTCGCCACCACCACTATCACCGACGCCCGCGGCCGCACCACCGCGCTGCGCCAGTACAAGAACCCGGCCGACGTCGGCAGCGACACCGCCACCACCTTCGACCAAGCCCGCTACACCTACACCGACCGCGACGAACTCGCCTCCCTCATCGACCCGGCGACGAACACCTGGCGATACACCTACGACCAACGCGGCCGCAAGATCCGCGACGACGACCCCGACCGCGGCGCCACCACCTACACCTACGACGCCGCCGGACAACTCACCACCACCAAGGACCACCGCCAGACGATCCTCGCCTACACCTACGACGACCTCGGCCGCAAGACCACCATCCGCGACGGCTCTACCACCGGCCCGATTCGAGCCAAGTGGGTCTACGACACCCTGACCTACGGCATCGGCAAGCTCACCAGCTCCACCCGCTACGAACCCGCCGGCAGCACCAACGCCTACACCAACGAAACCCTCACCCTCGACCCCGCCGGCCGACCCCTCACCACCCAGGTCACCATCCCCCCAGGTGAAGGCGGCCTCTGCGCCTCCGGCACCCTCACCCCCTGCAGCTACCAATACGCCACCGCATACCGGCCCAACGGCCAAATCTCCAACGTCGAACACCCCGCCGCCGCAGGACTGGCCAAAGAAAAGCTGTTCAACAACTTCAACGACATCGGCCAAATCACCGGCCTCGTCTCCGCGGCGCAGATCTACACCGGCATCACCTACAACAAGCTCGGACGGATCACTCAGCAGACCCTCGGCCAGGTCGGCAAACAGGTCCAGATCACCAGCACCATCGACGAGAACACCGGCCGCGTCACCAACACCTCCGCCATCCCCACCCTCAAACCAGAAATCTTCAACCTCGGCTACACCTACGACAACGCCGGCAACCTCACCAAAATCAACGACACACCCGCCGGCGGTAGCACCGACACCCAGTGCTACACCTACGACTACCTCCGCCGCCTCACCGAGGCATGGACCCCCACCAACGCCGACTGCGCCCCCGCCTCACGCACCACCGCTAACCTCGGCGGACCCGCACCCTACTGGCACAGCTACACCTACCAACCCGGCACCGACAACCGCGCCACCGAAACCCAACACACCGCCACCCCACTCACCCGCACCTACACCTACCCCGCACAAGGCGGCGCGCCCGGCACGCATCCCCACGCCGTCACCACCATCACCAACAGCGGCGCCAACACCACCACCGCCACCTACACCTACGACGAGACAGGCAACACCAAAACCCGACCCGGCCCCACCGGGACCCAAACCCTCACCTGGGATCCGGAGAACCACCTAGCCGCCACCCAAGACGCCACCGGCACCACCACCTACCTCTACGACGCCGACGGCAACCGCCTCATCCGCAAAGATCCAACCGGCGCCACCCTCTACCTCCCCGGCGGCACCGAAATCCGCAAACCCATCACCAGCACCGCCACCGCAACCCGCTACTACACCGGCCCCGGCGGCACCATCGCCACCCGCACCTCCACCGGCACCCTCCACTGGATCGCCAGCGACCACCACGGCACCGCCGAAACCACCATCACCAGCACCGACCTCACCGCCACCCGCCGCCGCAGCCACCCCTTCGGTACAGAACGCGGAACCACCACCGGCAGCTGGCCCACCACTATGGACAAGGGCTTCGTAGGCGGGACCAAAGACAACACCGGCCTCACCCATCTCGGCGCACGCGAATACGACCCCGGCATGGGGCGGTTCATCAGCGTCGACCCGATCATCAGCCTGAAAGACCCTCAACAGTGGAACGGCTACGCCTACGCCCACCACAACCCCGCCACCTCAAGCGACCCATCCGGCCTCATTGACACTGACTGCCTCACCATCTCAAGCTGCCCAGACTATCGAATGGGTGACGAGAAGAGTAATCGCCAGAACAAGACCAGAAGTGGAGGATGCTGGCCCCGTTGCAGGGATTTGACAAAAAGCGTTTTTGCGGCGTGGCCTCCACCAAGGGTTAGCTGTAAGGGCCCTTGTACGCCGTTGCTGCCTGCGGCTAGTGCCCCTTTGGTTGACCCGGCGAAACTTCCGACCGGGCAATGGATGTGTTTAGCCGACAGGTGCGTCAAGGGGTCGCCGCACATGCAGTGCGCCAGCTTCAACGACTGCAGCAATGTTGATAAGTTTCGCGCGGATGCAATGTGCGCTAACTCGCCTCTTTGTATTCTCGAAAAGCTTATCAATGTCGTTGGTTGGGCTCTGCTTATTTCTGCACCCGCCCTTGCAGCGTCCGCAGGCCCCGCTGCTGGTGCGGGCCTATTTCGGCCGACTACAGTCACCCCGCGGGGCATGAGCAACTTGGGCGGTGTGATCAGTGAGGGAGGGGTTAATGCGGCAGGTGGCCGGCTCTTCTTCTCCTCGGGGCAAATTAATCAGAATGATTTTGCTGGCATCGTAAACGGGGCTCTAATGAGAGGCGATGACGTTCACATCATCACGGGGGCGCACGGGCTTCCTGACGGGTCGCTTATCTCCGATGCGGGGATGTATGCCGATGACGTGAAGAGATTTGGTAGTATTCCAGGAGTTTCCGTGCACAATCTGCCGGCGATGTCATCTGGGGAGGTAAAGCAGGTGCTGGAGGCTCCGGGGACTATTATCGGCGGATTCTGCAACAGCGGCGCCTGTCTTGCGTCTTTTAGATGACATGCGGGGAAGGGAGGGGGGGCGTTATGAGATCGGATCATGACCCGGCGGTACGAGAGTATGTCGGATTCATCTGGATCGAGAATAATCCGGGCGTGCGGCTTCGGGTGCTCGCCACGTCGCTTGATGAAGCAATGTTGCGAGTTGTTGAAGAATACGGAGAGGGTCACGTTGTCTCAATCTGGAATGAGGAGGATGCGGCAAAGCCGCGTTAAATAAGAAATCACTCGAACGTCATCTACTTTCGCAAATAGAGGCGAGAATTTGCGGGCGTCTTCCGCGCGGAGAAGACCACCACGATGTCGTCGCCGGCGATGACGACGCGCTGCCGGTCGGGCAGTTGGGGGACGACCTCGCAGGTACACGGATCTGCCGCTGGTGGTGTGCGTCGAAGTCTTGTGGGGGACTACTCGGAGTACCGACGATAGTTGCATGATCATTGACAGCTTGTCGGTCCCGTCTGCGCTCCTCCGGGTGCTGCAGCAGGGTCGGTGGGTAGCTCCAGGCCGCTCGTCGTCGACGTATCGGGAAGTCTTCGGTGATGACGCCGTAGCGCCGCAGTTCCTTCCTTTGAGTCGGATGACGGCTAACAGGCGCTGGCTCGATGACATCCCTGAGGACTATCGCGGGTTCTACCTCGGTCAACCGGGCCGGCAGAGCCCGCCCGGCGACGTGGATCCCGACCGGTCTCTCCTGATCGGTGACCTCGGACCTGACCGGCCGTTTGCGTTGGACTACAGACCTTCGTCGGCCGCACCGTCGGTGATCTACCTCAGCGCAGCGGCGGACTGGATCGAGGTTGCGCCCAACATCGAGATGCTGATCGAACGCCTCGGGATCTGATTGTGCCGAGGGATCCCTTTGCTCTTTTGCCGCCGACCGGGCGTCACGGCGTGCTACGAGTGGCCCGCGCAGCGAACAGTCGGAGCTGCCGCGCGTTCGTTAGGTGCCGAACCCGCCGCACAGGTAGTACAGGCTCGTGGCCAGTCCCAATATCCAGCCAGCCACGAGGCCAGACGATGACCCACGGCCGAGCCGTCCGGACAGCGCGAAGCAGCTGCCCAGCAACACCAGCTGCGCAATGCCGTACGTGAGTACGCCGAAGAAGAGCGCCGCGAACCTCCCACCGGCATCCACGTCCGCATTCGAGCCGCCACCAGCGGCGGTGGCCAGGGCAATCGTGAACCCAACAGCAAGACCGTGCCCAGCGAGGGCAACGACCGCTCCGGCAACCATCGGCCTGGTGATCGTCACCGCCGGAGCGTGACATACGTCGAAGAAACTGGGCTACCTCAGCCCGAACGATTTACGATATCGCCTGGCACAGCCGGCAGACGGAGCCGCACTGATCTGCCGCGAAGCGCTCGTTAGCAAAGGTGGCGTCGCTGCCGGGCGTTGGCATTCGGACATGCTGATGTGCGGACGCAGAGGTCGGCTTGGCCAGGCTCAGTCACAGCAGGCCGCGCTCGCGTAGCCGGGCGAGCCTGTCCGGCGGCAGGCAGTCGGCCAGGTTCCGCTCCAAGTCGACCAGCTCAAGGTCGACCGGGTACACCACGAAGTCTTTGGCGACTGGCAGCGTGTCCGACCAGTCGCGGAGGTTGAGCCGAGCCGCCACCGCGCACAACAGTCGCCGGCCCACCTCAGATCCGGCGGCGGCATCGAGGTCGCCGGCGTCAAGCAGAGCGAGCTCCTGTCGTACCAGCCGCACCGATCCTGCGTCGTCGAGGTCGACGTCGGTACTGGCCCCGAAGTCGGCCGGCGACCATGCTGCCTGAGCATCGATCGCCGCCAGGGCCCTGCGCTCGTCCTCAGTGGCCCCGTGGACCTCGAAGGACAGCGCGTCCGATCGGGTAGTAGCTCAGCGCGATGCAGGCGGCGGGACCGTCGACCACCAGGCGCGCCACGGCGTCCGGGATCAGGGTGACGAATGCGTCCTCGATGGCCCGGCACGCCGCTTCGAAGGTCAAATCCGGCCGGCGGCCGCTCATAGCGCACCTCGGACCGACGGCCCATGACCTCGATGACCCGGACCAAGCCGCGATCGTCGTGCTCCGCCATCAGCACCGAGGACGCCCGGCCGTCGTGCTCGATCTCGACGCGGCTGATCCGCCCATCGGTGTATGCGTACGACTCCCGCCCCGAGCCGCCCCGCGCGACCGTGTTGGCTGAGCGCATCAACCCGTCCACGAAGCGGTACTCGTGCAGGTAGATGGGCCCGTCTGTGTCGAAGTGCGCCACCTCGACCACGTCGCCGTCGTAGCCGAGGAACGTCTCGTAGTACAGGCGGCCGCGAAGAAAGCCGCTGTACTCCTCGATCACGACCGCGCGGCCCTCGGCGTTGAGCCCGATGCGCAGAACATCCCGATCCACCGGCGGTCTGACGTCTAGCCGGCGGCCAGCCTTCAGGAGGTCCCGTTCGAAGTGCAACGGACGAAGATCAACGCCCGGCCAGGTGTACCAGTCCCAGCGTCCGACGAGCGAGGTGCCGCTCTCTTTCGGGAGTCGTACTCGCCAGCGAGCTGGGCGAACCGCGCAGCAAGATCGGGCATGTCCGGGATCCTACTGGTCTCCTCGCCGGACCAGCCGCCGCGAGCATTCGGATCTGCCGCTGATAAGGCGCGGCATACCTGAGCATGTCGGGTTGACAACCGGGCCGTGGGAGCGGGTCGGGAGCACCTGTGCCCAACAGTCGCTGACCGGGCGGCGGCGTCAGCCAGGACGGCTCGGGCAGGCGGCCACGGTGTCTGATGAACGACGTGCAGGACGGTCCCGACGCAGCCTGGAGGCAGCAGCCTGTCGCGAGCCCTGGTCGGGGGAGCAGGTTGGGAGCAGCAGGGTGCACTGAACGGCCCTGAACCGCACTGAACGGCAGCTGGTCGCACCCAACTGCACCCACCCCTGCCTGCGGCTTCGCGTTCTCGCAGGTCAGAGTCGGTGCAGCGTCCTGCTTCACACCGAAGAGGTCACTGGTTCGATCCCAGTATCGCCCACCATGAATATAGGCAGGTAGGAAGCCCGTCACCGGGATCACCGGTAACGGGCTTCTCCGCTGTTGCCCCTTAAGTTGGGAGCAGATTGGGAGCACGGCGCTCCCGCCCTTGGTTGGCCTGGCATTCCCAAGGCCCTGGGCGGGCGTTCATCGGCGTGCTGCGGCTCGGACCGTCGGTTGGCAAAGTCCACTTGCGACCGGCCTGATCGCATCTCCCGCCGCCCGCAGCAACTTGAGTTCCACCAGCAGGCCTGCTCGACCTATGGGTTCGACGGCCGAGCCAGCATTCATGCCCAGGAACGCTCGCTCCGGCGGCCTTGCTAGGGGTTGTGCCGGGTATCTTGCCCCCTTGTGCCGCCCAGAATTGGGATGCTGTCTAGCTGATCTTGACGGAGGTCTTTGGCGATGATGCCTGCCGGTCGATCTCGGTCCGCCGTGCAGGTAAGCACCTCGGTGGGGGTGATCGCAAGATCGACGTTGAAGTCGTGGCTTGCGTGGGGGAGTTCCTCGTCGAGGAGTTGGATCTGGTGGATGGTGGTGGCGATGGCGGTGCCCTTGGACACGAGTCCAGCCTCGGTGAGGAGCGCGATCTCTAGGTCGGAGTAGCCGGCGCCCTTGCCGACTCGTACGCCGTTTCGCCGGCTGACGGCGACGCTGCCGCAGACGATCAGGTCCACCGGGCGCATGTCGTCGGGGCCGATTGTAGGGGCGACGTCCGGTGCGCCGGTGCTGGTGACGGCAGCCTCGAACGGAGCGGTCAGAACGGTCGGGTCGAGCAGGTAGAAGGGCTTCGGCGTGGCGAGTCGCGGGACCGCCACGTAGAGCAGCTTGCCCTCTTGAAGAGCGCGTACTCGTACGGGCAGTTGGGCCCGGTCGGGATTGCACTTGATGACCCGTGCCTGCTTCCAGACATCCAGCTCGGCGAGTCGGGCAGCGGCGTCTTCTTTGCCGGTGAAGTCAGGGATGTGACCGTGAACGCCGATGGGTGCGGCGCCTTCGCGTTCAAGGAGATCCCAGACCCGTCGCCGAACGGACTGCTTGGCATCGCCAATGCTGGTCACGCTGCTCCTCCTACCGGGTCATGAGGGTGAACAGTCGGTCGTTGACGTCCTCGACCGAGGGCAGGTCGCGCCAGGGACGCAGTTGACGGGCTGCGGCGAAGGCGAGGTTGAGACCACCGCCGGCGCGGGTCCGCTCGATGACCTCGATGGTCTGGTGCAGGTAGGACGTGGCTGCATCGACGTCACGATGAAGGATGCTGGCAAGGGCAAGATTGCCGAGGACAACGGCGGTCGACTTGCGGCGTGCGGCGATGAGTTGCCGAGCCTCCTCTAAAGGCTGTGATGGCGTCGGCCGGCTTGCTCAGCGACAGCCAGCAAGACCCCGCGAGTCGCGCGTGATGGCTGGGACAGAAAAGGGCAGCGGCTGGATCTCGACGATCTATCGAAGCGAAGTGATCTTCAGCGATGCCAAGGGCATCGAAGCAGTCCCGGGCCTGGCCAAGCATCGCGTGCGCCTCGGCACGGTGCAGTTGGGCGAGGCCCGTGATCACATGGCTGTCGTTGCGGCTTACGGCGGCGGCGCGCGCCGTCAATCCAACGCCAGCGGTCGGCTGCTTGGTGCCGTATAGAGCGAGGTAGCTCTTGCGAAGCAGCGCGTTGGCCTCGGTATGCCCTTCCCCTCGTAGCGTGGAGGCCAGAGCTTGAGGGATAGAGGTTCATGGCTGAGACGAGACGCCAGTTCGATCCGGAGTTCCGGGCGGGCGCGGTGCGCATCGTGCGTGAGACGGGTAAGTCGATCGCGCAGGTCGCCCGTGACCTGGGGATTAACAGCGGGACCCTGGCCAACTGGGTGAAGAGGGACCGCGAGACTCGCGGTGAGGCCGCTGCCGGGAAGTTGGCCGAGGACGAGCGGGCGGAGCTGGCCCGGTTGCGGCGGGAGAATGCCGAGCTGGCGATGGAGCGTGATGTTCTCAAGCGATCGGTGGTCCTGTGGGTCAAGGAAGCGACGGGCCGGTGAGCGTGGCCGGGTTCATCGCTTCCCAGAGGACCGAGCATTCCGTGCCGCACGCGGTGGCCTGTCGGGCGTTGGGGGTGTCCGAGTCGTGGTTCTGCAAGTGGCGTGACCGGCCGCCAACGCGCCGCGATGACCAGCGTGTCCGGCTGACGGCCGCGGTCCAGAAGGTGTTCGACGACTCGGGCGGCACCTACGGCAGCCCTCGCATTGGCATCGAGCTGCGCGAGTCCGGCTGGCAGGTCTCCGACAACACGATCGCGCAGCTCATGGCCGAGCTGGGCTTGGCCGCGCGGGTCAAGCGCCGCCGACGCGGCCTGACCCGCCAAGGTAAGCGTCCGGCCGCACCGGACCTGGTCAAGCGGGTGTTCACCGCACCGGCGCCGGATGTCGCCTGGTGCGGCGACATGACCGAGATCCGTACCGACGAGGGCAAGCTCTACCTGGCCACCGTCATCGACCTGTACTCCCGTCGGAATCTCGGCTACGCGATGAGCGCCCACCACGACGCCGGGCTGGTCGTCGCCGCGCTGAACATGGCCGCCGTCACCCGCGGCGGCAACGTCGAAGGAGTGATCTTCCACAGCGACAGGGGCAGCGAGTACACCTCGGCCGACTTCGCCCGGGCCTGCAACCGGTGGAACGTACGCCAGTCGATGGGCCGGGTCGGGTCATGCTTCGACAACGCCGTCGCCGAGGCCACCTTCTCCACCATCAAGGTCGAGTACGTGCACTGCCGTCACTTCCGCACCCGTACCGAGGCCCGCCTGAAGATCGCCACCTGGATCACCGACTTCTACAACCGGCGCCGCCGGCACTCCGTCTGCAACTGGCGCTCACCCATCGACTACGAACGATCAGAAACCCGCGCCCTGGAGGCCCAGGCCGCATAACGGAGCCCTCCACGATTCCAGGGGATTGACAGTAACCGCGTCGCGGGTGTCCTGTGCGGCGCGGATCGCCTCGTCGAAATATGCGGCGCTGGCGGCGTGGTCGTGACGTTGGGAGGCGTCCCACACGAGCTGACCCATCAGCGTGGCGGACTCGGCGACGGCTGCGGCCAGTTCACGCTGAACCAAGCCGTCGCTGGCGTGCTGGCGGAGGAAGGTCGCCTGGCCGTGTAGCTGCCCCGCCTCGACGAGCAGAAGCGTCGAAGGCGTCCGGTCGTAGCGCTCGTCAAGGTGCTGCACCCGCTCCCGTAGGTAGGCAACGGTGACCAGGTCGACCCGGCGGGGGTGCCGCAGCACATAGTTGAGACGCTCGTTGGGCGGCGACGGTGGCTGGCCGACCTCGACCAGCAGGTCGGCCAGCTCCTCGACCGACAGCTTGAGAGCTGCAGCCAAACGCGGTCGATGCCACGGCTGTGGATCAGTCTCTGCCCGCTCCCACCGCACGACGGTGGAGCGGTGGCCGCGTTCCGTAATGTCCCAGTGTTCGACTTCCTTCAAAGCTATGGCAACGAACTGGTCGAGGATCAGCGCGCGACCAGGTTGTGCGTCGGGCCGGGCATCCGCGAAGTACAGCAGCTTGGTGTAGAACGAGGGCCCGAGGTAGGGAAGCTTCTGCTCGCCGCCCAGGGCCAGCATCTCGTACGCCTTCGCCGGTCCCTGATCACGAAGGACGGTCAAAGCCTTAACGAGCTTGGCCGTGGTGGACTCAGTCGTGTTCTTAGTGAAGACCTGAGCTCGACGACCGACGAGGAATGCTCGGTCGCCGGTGCCCCAGGCGTAGCTGCCGACCAGCAGTCGCCCGACGTCGTCTGGACCGCCATTCGCTGCGGTGAGGAGGTCGCTACGCGTGATATGTCGGTACTGCCGACCCCTGTTGGCCTCGGGCAGGTCGGATAGCCATGCCGTCCACCCTTCGGCGGGGACGCGTTGCTGCCACCAGCGTGGACGAAAGTCGAACCCGTGTGTGAGAACCTCACCAGGGGTCCAGAACGCGTCGACGCCAAGTCGGTCTCTGAGCCCCATCGTCGTCTCCTGCCCGGTGTGGGCAGACTGTACCGGCGGGCATCGACCGGAAACGACCCATGCTGCGTAAGCCCGGCCCAGGACGCCGAACTAGAAGGACTCTTATACCACGGTACTCGGACTTCTCCACTCGGGCCGTAAGGCGTTGGCCGCGAGGTATGGGGCCAGTCGTCCGTCCGCTCGCCGGGGCCGCGCCGCGCTCGGCGTGCTCCTGAGGACGGCCAACAGAGCACCGGTTTCCTAACACGCTGCTCTATCTGCAGCCGCAGGCTGACTACCTGCATCTCCTCTAGTTCTGCCTCGGATGTACCGATCGCAACGTGTAGCCGCTGTGCTCCCTGCCTGAAGATCAACCGGACGGCGCCTGGGCAAGTCTGCTACGGGTGCGGGAGGCGGCGCAGCAGTAGGCTCGCCAGGGCGAGGCATTCGAGTGCTTCGTCGCGAGTGTCGGCTAGTTCTTCGCCATGTGCCCTGGGGTTTCTTAGCCCGGCGATCGCTCCGGCGAACAGGAACTGGAAGCCCTTGCGCTCGTCGTCAGCGTTGCGTCCGGTGTGACGGGCGACATCGATCATCGGCTGTTGCGGATTGAACACGCGGTGCATCAGCGGGACGCCGGATTCGGTCAGCCCGGTGGCTTCCTGCACCGCGTGCTCTACGGCGCGGAAGGCTTCGAACACCGCTCGGCTGTAGTGACCGTTCGCGAACAGCGCAGCCAAGCCGGCAGCAGGTACTCGGCCACGGTGAGACTCGCCGAGATACGCACTCGCGCCTGCCGGTCGGCGCGCAACGCCAGAACTCCATCGGCCAGGTTTTGCGCGGCGTCGATGACGGTACGCGACCAGACGACCACCGTCTCACCAGCGGGTGTGAGAAGGCTGCCGCGCCGCGAACGCACCAGCAGCGGTACGCCGAGCCGGCGCTCCAGCCTGGCAAGCCGAGCACTGGCGCTGGGCTGGGTGATCCCGTGCGCCCGCGCCGCGCGCCCCACGCTCCCCGTCTCAGCAACGGACAGCAGCAGGTCGAGCGCCGGCAGGTCGCTTATCCAGGCGGGCAGTGGCATCTCTTCGCAGTCTGTCACAGGCAACTCGCCGCACCGCCTTCGTCAGCGCGTCAGCAGGTGTTGCGTGGCCAAGCTGGCTGAGCTGACCGCGACCCAGAGGACCATGCCGAGCAGCAACGGCCGTGCACCGGTGCGCCGCAGAGCGGCCACGTCGGTGGACAGACCGACAGCGGCGAGGGCGATCGCGATGAACAGCAGCGCCACCTGGTGTGCGGCGGTCTGGACGGCGGCGGGGATGAGCCCACCCGTGTTCAGCGCGGCCACGACGAGGAACGCGACCAGAAACCAGGGCACGAGAGAGACAGCGAGCCGGAGCCTCGACGTCTCCGTCCGGTCCTCGCGGCGGCGGTGCAGGATCGCGAGAACCAGGACGATCGGAATGATCATCAGGGTGCGGGCGAGCTTGACGACCACCGCATATTCCATGGCGTCCTGGTGGTACGCGCTCGCCGCGGCGACCACCGAGCTCGTGTCGTTGACGGCGGTGCCCGCGAAGAGACCGAACGCGCGCGCGCTCATCCCCAGCGCGTGACCGAGCGGCGGAAAGATCAGCACGGCGGCTACGTTGAAGAGGAAGATCGTCGAGATCGCGTACGCCACGTCGTTGCTCTTCGCCCGGATCACCGGGGTTGTGGCCGCGACGGCGGAGGCGCCGCAGATGCCGGTGCCGACACCGATCAGGGTGCGCAGATCGCGGGGAACGCCGAGCAGCCGGCCCACCAACCAAGCCAACAGCAGGCACGGCCCGAGCGTGCCCAGCATCACCGGCAACGATCCCGCGCTCACCGACAGCACCTCGGCGAGCGACAACTGAGCGCCGAGCAACACGACTGACACCTGTAGCAGCCAACCCTTGGCCAGGTGCAGCCCCGGCGCCATCGCCTCGGGACGGCGCCGCGCCAGCGGGCTCAGCAAGACCCCGGCGACGACGGCGAAGACGGGCGCGCCGACCACGGGGACCAACGCGCCGACCACCGCTGCGGCAAGCCCCAGCGACACCGCCGGGCCGAGCCCGGCGGCTCTGGGTACGCGGCGACGGCCGGGCAGGTCAGCGAGAACGATCACCCGTTCAGGTTTCGCGTACGCGGCGCCTGGCGGTAGTGAGCATTCCCGGACTTCAGTCATAGCCAACGCCTATGGCTTGCCCTCACTTGCCGACGCGGATTCCCGCACCGTTCATCGGTGAAGGTTGGTCCCCCCGGTGGCGTCTGTGCGTCCGTACTCCGGATCGTGCGTCATGACGTAGCTGAACCGCGCGTAGGACAGGTCGGCGCCTCGCAGATCGCAGCCGGCAAAGCTGACACCGCGAAGTGACGCGCCCCGCAGGTCGGCGCCAGGCGACGAAGACCGCTGCCACTCACACCCGTTCCCATCGCGGCCACCCACCCCCGCAGAGTCCTACAGCCGCTGGGGGTGTCGGCTAGCTGTCTGAATGCCCGTATGGATCACGCCGCAGCCGAGCGGCCGGACTGCTCCTCACCGTCGTGGTGGACATAGTCGGCTCAGGGTCAATGTTCTGCTTGCGGCCTAGGGCGCGCTCCCGGCCGGCAGCAACCGAACACTATGGTTGGCGGGCGACCGCCCGGCTGCCTGCTCTCGCCGCCGGCCATGCAAGGACTATGGGCATGTCGTTCGAGGTGGATTTCAACTGGGCATCGCAGGCGATCATCGACACGGTCGCCATTCCCTTTCTGTCGCTGGAGACCTCGCGCGGGGCGGTCGTCGCCGACCAGGCCGTTCCGGCACTCGAGCCGGGACAGTCTGGGCCCGTCGCAGTGACCATGCTTGGCTGCGGGCGATGGCAGAGGGGCAGCATCTACCGGTTCAACGCCGGTTGCAACCCGGCGCCCTACCCAGGCGGCCGAGGTGCGGGCCGTCGGGATCCTGCCCCTCGCGCAGGCGCAGGCTCTAAAACAGTGGTTCCTCGGGCGGTACGCGGGGTCGAACCCGCAGGTGCTGAAGAGTGGCGAGAAGTAGAACGTGATTCCGACCCGCAACCTCGCGGTCTTCAACCTTCACATGGCGCGCGCTGGCCACCGCGACGCCTGACGGCGTGGTCACCGATCGACCAGCGGTCATCACATCCGACCGTGCGGCGCTCCGGCCTCGCTGCCGGGCCGGCCGTGGAAGGCGAGCGGACGGGCGCGGGCAGCCGTTCGATTTGGCGGTACCGCATCCCGCCATCAATCGATACTGTTCTATAGAAGCTCGTGCGAGGGAGCCCGTCGGAACGGCATCCGCCGTTCCTCGGAAAGGAGTGCGGATGAGACACATGTTGCGGCGCGGTGCGCGATACGCGGCGGTAGTGCTCGGCGTGTGGGCGCTCGGGGTGAGCATGCTGCCCGCGTCCGCCTCCGGGGCGAATCCGGCCCGGCCGGTGGCTCCGGCGTCGGTCCGGGCGCCGGAGGCTGCACAGTTCTCCGCCGAAGGCGTCACCACGGTGGGTGAGCTGCGCACACTCGACACCACCCGCACCGCCGACCGGCCGGGTGCGCGTCAGCTCATCCGGCATCCCGGCGCCACGTACGTCAAGGTCCACTTCAGCGCACTGCGGCTGAACGAGGGGGACTACGTCACGGTGTCCAGCCCGGATGGCCGGGAGACCTACCGGTACGACCGGAGCCTCGACCGGACGACCGGCTCGGACTACACCACCGACGGCGGGCCGGGCTTCTGGGCGATGTCCGTGACGGGGGATACCGCCGTGGTGACGCTGCACAGCGCGCGGCCCGCTCGCGCGGTCGTCGACATCGACCGGTTCTGGCGAGGGTACAACCAGGCCGAGATCGCCCAGCACAACTTCTCGACCACGTCCGTCTGTAGCACCGACGCCCGCCGGGACGTGGTCTGCTACCAGAGCACACACCCCACCGAGTACGCCCGGGGCCGGGCGGTGGCACGGTTGCTCATCGGTGGCGGCGGACTGTGCACCACCTGGCGGGTCGGCAACACCAACCGGATGCTGACCAACAAGCACTGCTTCTCGACCCAGTCAACGGTCAGCGCCAGCGAGGCGCAGTTCAACTACCAGTGCGCCACCTGCGGTGGCAGCAACCCCGGCCCGGGCACGAAGGTGAGCGGTGCGACCCTCTACCGAGTGAGCAGCGGTGGCTCGGGTGAACTGGACTACGCGCTCTACTCGGTGAACAATTTCGCCGCGATCCAGGGGTTCGGCACGCTCTACCTGAGGACGACCGCGACCAGCACCGGCACCCGGATGTACGTGCCCGGGCACGGTGATGGCAGCCCGAAGCGACTGTCGATCTACGAGGACACGCAGAACGGTGGTGTCTGCACGGTGCGCAACGCGAACTACAACACCTGGAACATCAGTTACAGCTGCGACACCTCGGGCGGCAACTCGGGCTCCCCGGTACTCGACGCCAATCACCGCGTCATCGCCCTGCACCACCTCGGTGGGTGCCCGTCCAACCAGGGGGCGAAGGCACACCTGATCTACAACGAGATCGCCGGGCTGATCGACAACGGCTGACGGGCGCTTGCCGGTGGCTCGCCGACCGCACCCGGCGGCCGGGCCACCGGCGCGTCGCGGTCGCCACCCGCCGGCCGACGGTCGGTCCGTTGCCCCCACCCGCACCCGATCCGAGTCGTTGGTTGACACGACGAGCGTCGATTGGTCAGTCTGGGAGAGCGCTCTTACGCGCCGGGAGGTCAGCCGCCTCTCGACTCTAGCGGGAACCGGACGATGCCATGAGACGGCAGCGGATGCTCGGCAAGCTCCTCGTCGCCGTTCTGCTCGCCGCGGCAGGCTTGTGGCAGGTGGGGTTCGTCTACTCGCCGGCCGAAGCCGCGCAGAGCATCCGTGCGGCGGATCCCAGTGTCATCCGGGTCGGCGGCACCTACATCTCCACCCAGTCGGTCGGTGACGGCATCGCCGTTCGTCAAGCCTCGTCACCCGACCAGTTGAGCGGGGCGGTTCAGCGCCAGGTGTGGACGGACACCCGGGGCCGCGGCGGCGTCTGGGCACCGGAGATCGTCCTCGACGGTGGACGCTACTACATCTACTTCGCGCTGGGCGCGGGCAGCAGTCGCCGCACGTTCGTGATCAGCTCGACGTCGCCGGACGGTGGGTACACTGCCGAGCAGAAACTGGCCCTGCCGGACGACAAGTGGGCGATCGACGGGTCGTTGTTCACGTTCAACGGACAGCGCTGGTTCGTCTGGTCCGGATGGGCCGGTGACACCAACGTCGAGCAGAACATCTACCTCGCCAGGATGAGCAGCCCGACCACGCCGGTCGGGGCGCGCTACGTCATCTCCCAACCCCGGGAGCCGTGGGAGCGAGTGGTCGGCAACCCATTCATCAACGAGGGGCCGGAGCCGATCCGAGACCCGAACGGCCAGTTGCACATCGTCTACTCCGCCAACGGCAGCTGGAGCGACCAGTACTGTCTCGCGGACCTGCGACTGCGGGCCGGAGGCGACCCGACGTACGTGTGGGACTGGTACAAGTCCAACGGCTGCCTTTTCGGCTCGAACCGGTCCACCATGATGTCCGGCTGGGATCCGACCCTCTACGTCAACGGCCCCGGGCATCACACCTTCGTGCTGCTGCATGGCGACATCGCCACGAGCCCACCGGCCGGGCCGCGATTCCCGCTGATGTTCCACGCGGTGCCGAAGGGAACGCCCTACACCTGGAGCAACCGGTTCTGGTACACCGGCACTTTCTGCTGGTGGGGCAACACCACCTACCGGCGGGCTAACGTCCCCGGCCCGAACACCGACACCGGCTGGAGCCTGAAGTTCTTCGAGTAGCGGTCGGTAGGGGGACCACACGGGCGGCGGACAGCGCGGACGCCACTCGTGCCCGCGCGTCGGCATCCGGGCCCGCCCGGTGGCGTGCAACAGGAGCGTGCCGGGGCGGGAGGGAACGGGCCCCGGCCTGCCGGAAGGCCGCCGCCACGTGGCCAAGCTCCACCTCGCCCAGCGGCGAGTCGGTTTCGGCTGCGGTGAGGATATCGAGGGCACGTGTGCCGGCTCGTGGTGAGCCATCGTCCCTCTTCGAGGGCGGGCGCCGGTGCCGGGGTCCACGGCTTGCGGAACTGGCGTCGCGCGTGTGTCCGGTCCACTCCGCGCAGGGTCAGCCGGCGACCTGGTCGAGCAGTTGCAGCAGGTCGTGCGCGGCCAGTTCGACGTCTTTGTGCCGCCACTCCGAGGCGCGGTAGACGCACGCGACCAGACCGGACCGGTGGACGCGGCGGAAGTCGCCGTAGGCGAAGGCGTACCGGGCCTTCGTCTCCTCGTTCGCACCCTCGGTACGGCCAAGGAACCATTCGCCATACTCGCGCCACGAGTGCTTGTCGAGGTAGTCGTTCTCGTTGGTGGCCCGGGGCTGGACAACACCCCAGTCACTGTCGAGCACGTACTGGCGTGCTTCGATGAGCCGCCGGGCGCGGACGACAGCCGCCTGATCCACCGAGTACGAGGCCATGCCCGGCAGTATTCCCCGGCGAACGATCCGCCATGCCTACCGAGGTGGCCTCCACGGTTCGGCCCGGCCATCCTGACTGGCGGAGTAGCGGGTCCGCCTCGGCGGGCTCGTCGGTCCGCCGGGGGCCGTCGGTCACCATGGGCGCAGCGCGGAACCGGCTCGCCAGCACCCGCGACGAGGGTGATCGGCGCACCGTTCGACACCGGTCACTGCGCGGCGACGGCCGCACCTGAGCTGGCACGTCCCGGAGCGACACGGCGTGCCGCCGTCGGCCCACCTCGGACCGCCCCGGGCGGGACCGCCGTGTCAGGCCTCGGATCAGCCGGAGCGCCACTTCTGGTTGGCGGTGCCGGCGCACTCCCAGAGTTGCAACCGCGCACCGTCGTTGCCGTTCCAGTCCTTGATGTCGACGCACTTGTTGGCCTGCGGGTTGACCAGGTCGCCGGCGGCGGACAGCACGAACTGCTGGGCCGGGTTGCCGCTGCAGGTGGCGATCTGGATGACCGCTCCGTTGTCCCGGGAGCCCCAGGCGACATCCATGCACATGTTGTTCTGCGTGCGCAGGCTGCCGCCGGTGAACGTCCACGCCTGCGCGGCCGTGCCGTTGCAGTTCCACGCCTGCAGCGGGACTCCGTCGGAGAAGTTCGAGTTCGGCACATCGACGCACTTGTTGTTCCAGTTGCTGATGATCCGGGTGCCGGAGCCGCCCCCGCCGGTGGTGACCAGACTGAGTCCGAAGACACCGAGGATCTCGTTGACCGGCTGGAACCACATGGTGCCGCCGGTGGTGCAGTTGCCGGATCCGCCGGAGGTGACTCCCTGGGCCTGATCGCCGGAGAGCCAGGCGCCGCCGGAGTCGCCGCCCTCGGCGCAGGCGTTGCTGCGGCTGAGCCCGTAAACCGCGCCCTGCGCGTAGTTGACCGTCTCCTCCCGGCCCAGCAGTACGCCGCACCGCCAGCCGGTCGTGCGTCCCGACCGGCACACGGAACTGCCGATCACCGCGTCCCGGGACCCGGCGACGGGAGCGTTGCCGCCGGCGTAGTTGTTCACCCAGGGCCGCGGCGTCCAGTCGGCGTTGGTGCGGACCCAGGCGTAGTCGTTGCCCGGGAACGACGAGCCGGCGAAGGTGCCCTGGGCTGCGTTATTGAAGCCGCGGGTGGGGCTGCCGGCGGCTCCGCAGTGCCCTGCGGTGACAAACCCGCCGACCACGGCGAAGCCGACGGAGCAGAGTACGTTGCCGTTGATGACGAACTGGTCGCCGCCGCGGATGTCGTACATCGGGCGCGGCGCGTCGGGCGCAGGCGCGTAGCGAACGAGCGCGTCGGCGAGGCCGGCGCCGCGCACGAACGCTCGGCCGGTGCGTTCCTGTCCCGGTGCCACCCGCACCACCACCTGGTTGGCGGCGACGTCCACGTACCAGCCGCGGACGGCGGCCCCGGGCGGTTGACCGGCGGCGCTCCGGTCCAGGGCGGTACGCGCCGATGTCAGGCTCGTGAGCGTCCGAGGGACGAGCCTGGGCCGGGCTCCCTCGGCCCGCACCGCGTCGGCCGCGGAGGCGTCGGTGACGGCGACCGTGAGCGGGCCGTCCGTCTCCAGCCACGAGCCGGCGTACCCGGTGCCGAGGCGCCCGCGCAGCCGTCGGTCGACCACCGCCGCGGCGGCCTCGGCCGCGAGGCGGGCGGTGAGTTGATCGTCGGTCAGGTGCAGGTCGCGGCGCATCGCGGCGGCCATGCCGAGCGGCAGGCCCGCCACGGCCGGCCGTGCTTCGGACTGGTGGGCGATGTGAGCCGCCGCGGGGACGGCCGGGACAGACAGGCCGAGCATCGCAGCGGTGAGCAGCGCAGTTGTCTTGATCATCGAACTCCTTCCGGTTGTTCGTGACGCACCGGAGGCGGCGCGGGAGAGCGCTCTCAGCCTGAAACCGTAAACGATCCTTGTCAATAGATTGGACTCGATTTATTCCCCAGTTGAGCGGCCGTCGCGCCCGTCTCGGCGGATCGACGGGACGAGCGCCGGTCACCACCCGGACGTCAGCGGGAGCTCCACGTCTGGTCGGACTGGCGGTTGCCGGAGTCCCATATGGTCGACCGGGGTGCCGTCCACCGTGACGCACTGGTGCGGGCCGTCCTGGTCGTGTTTCCTAGGCGACATTGCGTCGTGGCGCCTGTGCGGGCACCGCTCGGAGCGGTGGTCATCTGCACCTAGACTGCGCCGATGGATGCTGAATTCGCGGCCAACGCCGCGGCCACCGCCGCGATTTTCGGGGTCTTCGGGATCGTCTGGTTCGGCTGGGCGCAGGAGGCACCGCCCAAGGCGTGGCGTCCGTGGCTCGGCATCGGTTCGGTGTTGTCTCTGGTCGCAGCGATCATCGGCGGCATCGTCACCGCACGCACCTGGGACAAGGGCAGTTCCGTGGACGAGAGGACGGGGCCGGTCTTCGGGGTGATCGTTCTGATCGAGGTGGTCCTCTGTGCCGTCGGCGCGATCTGGCTCCGGCGCGCCGGCCGCACCTCCCTGGTTCCGGTTTGGATCGCCCTGATCGTCGGCCTGCACTTCTTCCCCCTAGCGCCGCTTCTGGGGTATCCGGCCCTCGCGATCTGGGCCGCGCTCGTCGCCCTGGTCGCGCTCGTCAGCGTCCCTGTCGCCCGACGGTGCGACTTCACCCCCAGCGCCGTCGTCGGTGCCGGCACGGGTGTGGCCCTCCTGGCCGGAGCGGCGACCGCACTGGTGCACGCGCTCACCTAGGTGTATTGCCGGAGTCGCTGGTGCCGCACAGCGCTGGGACGTGTCTGACCGACGGCGACACGGTGGGCGGTGCGCGACGCCGAGCTCCGCACCGATGCGCCGGACGGATCGGCCGTCACGGCCGCAGGGACGGGCGCGCCGGCCGGCAACGGTGAGCCCGGGACGACTTGCGGCGGGTGCGGCCACGCCCGCATCGTCACGCCGGCTGGGCGGGTCACGCTTCGGCCACCGGCTTGTGCCCGCAGGCCAGCTCCCAGCCGCCGGGCAGCACGGCCACCCGGTCGAAGCCGACCTCCTTGAGCAGACTGGTGTAGAACTCCACCTCCCGCAGCCGACTGACGCAACTGTCGACCCCGATGAGGAAGTAGCTCCAGAAGAACTGCATCGCCAGGCGGTCTGGGGTGCGGAACTCCTCGCAGATCACCAGCAGCCCGCCCGGTTCGAGGGCCGCGTACGCCTTCTCGACCAGCCGGCGGGCGACGTCGTTCGGCCAGTCGTGCAGCACCCGGACGAATGCCATGGCGTCGTAGCCCGAGGGCAGCGGCTCGGCGAAGAAGTCGCCGCCGACGAAACCCAGCCTGTCGACATGCCCGGTGCGGGTCCGGGTCGCCTCCACCAGCGGAGCCACGGCCGGCAGGTTGTACACGTCGACCCGTAGCCCAGGCGCGTCGTCGAGGATGTGCGCGGCGAGCGTGCCGTCACCCCCGCCGATGTCCAGCAGACGGCGCCGGTCCGACCACAGCCGGCTGGCGTTGCGATGCATCGTCTCGATCACCGGACCGAGACCGACGGCCATGCTGCGCTCGAAGTCGGCGGTCTGTTCGTCGGTCTTCGGGGGCCAGGCGAAGTCGTCGTCGCTCATGCTCACCTCGCCGCGCAGGCTCTCGGCCAGCCGGCCGTGCAGCAACCGCCAGGGGTAACGGTCCCGGTCACGTTCGACAGCACCGGGGCCGACGACCGCCATGACGGCATCCCGGAGGCCGGGTACCGCACGGTACGTTGCCATCGCGATGTCGTCACCTGGCTCGCTGCGCTCAACGACACCGAGGCTTTCCAAGCAGTCGAGGAACTTGTAGAGCCGCAGGGGCCGCACGTCGAAGCGGGCGGCCAGCTCACCGAGGCTCGCCGGCCCGGGCTCCAAGGCGTCGAGCAGACCCGTGCCGAGCGCGGTCTCCAGCACGTCCATGGCCTTCGGCCCGTTGGCGAGCAGACTCATCAGCGCGCGTGGGGACAGCGTGACCTTCACCGTTTCAGCTCCTCTTCCAGGGCGTCCATGAACGTGTCGATCTCGTCGAGGGTGTTGTAGACGTGCGGGCCGACCCGCAGGTAGCCCCGCCAGCTGCAGACCATGTCGCGAGCGACCAACCGCCGCTTGACCGCCTCGCCGTCGGCGACGTCCAGGCACACGACGCCACCGCGCCGGTGCGGCTCGGTCGGGCTGACCACGTCGATGCCAGCCACCGCGGCCCGCTCCAGGATCCGTTGGGTGCAGGCGAGCGAGTGCCGTCGAATCGGGCCGGCACCTACCCCGGCCAGCAGATCCAGGCCGACCTGGGAGATCAACGAGGTCAGGGGGAACGGCGTCCCGCCGGCGAACCGTCGGGCCCCACCGGCCCAGCCTGTCGACGGCTGGAATGTGAAGGCCCGGTCACCGGCCTGCCAGCCGGTCGCCGCTGGCTCCAGCTGCGGCACCAGACCCGGGCGCACGTAGAGGAAGGCAGTGCCGACTCCGCAGAGCCACTTGTGCGCGCCGCCGAGAACCACGTCGACGCCGAGCGCCGTCACGTCCATGGGCATGACCCCTACGCTCTGGAAGGCATCAACGACCACCAGCGCGCCGACGTCGTGGGCGCGCCGCACCAGCCGGGGCAGGTCGACGGTGGCCCCCGAGGAGAAGCTGGCGTGCGGGATGCACACCAGCAGCGTGCGTTCGTCGATCCGTGCCTCGACGGCGTCCTCGTCGAACCGCGGGCTGCCCGAGCCGACCACGTCGAGCCGGGCGCCGTACCGACGGAACGCGTTCCAGATGAACGGCACCGTCGGATACTCCAGATCGGTGGTGACGATCCGGTTCCGCGGCGGACGATAGTCGAAACAGGACGCTACCCGGGCGAGCAGCGTGCTCAGGTTCGCGTCGGTGACCACGCTGCCCGGCGGTGCGCCGATGAACGCGGCGACGGAGTCGGCGTACCGGTCGAGGCCGGCGTGCCAGTCCTGCCAGACCTCGTCCCGCCAGTTCCGCAGCGTCCGCCAGTAGCCGGTGAGCACCTGTTCCGCGCCTCGCGGCACCGCGCCCGTCGAGTTGTTGTTCAGGTAGACGCCGGTGCTCAGCAGGGGGAACTCGGCGCGCAGTGCGGCGTGCGCGCTGGCGTCGAGGCACTCGGGCGTATCGAGGTCGGAGTTCTGGTGCGGTGGGCTCACTCAGGGCTGCCTCTGGTCGGCTCGATGGGGGACGGGTCGGGGCTCGCAGGCGACGGAGGTGAAGACCGGGATGGATCGGGCGGCGGCCAGATAGGGCGTGCCCTCCGTGTAGCCGGTGCCGGCCCGCGGGCCGAGCATCCGGGTCGCGAGCCGGTGGTGCGTGCGCCGCCACTGGAATACCGCGGCGGCGAACGACCGCATCTCCTCCTCGACCCGCCCGCCTTCGGGCGCGGCGAGCAGGCCGTCACGCACCGCCGCCCGGAACGCGTCGTCGATCGACGGCTGGCCGGCGTGCACCAGCTCGCGTACCTCCGGGACCTGGTGGTACGCGGCCGAGTCCAATCGCGACCCCTCGGGTGTGCGGCACAGCGACTCCATGAGCTTGTAGGAGCGGGACTGGATGGCGCTGGCCCCCGCGGTGTACTCCCGGAACGTCCGGAACGCCTCCGGCTGCATCGTCGCCAGCAGCGCGAACAGCGGCCCGGCGGCGGTGAGCTGCTGTCGGGCGTACGCCAGCCGTTCGGTCGCCCGCCCCGCCTGGCCGGCGGTCAGGGCGGCGATGGTGGCGCGCAACTCCTCGGCGACCCCCGCGAAGAGGCATTCGTACGACTGGAGCACCCGGATGAACAGGTACTCGTCGTGCGACACATGGACCGGCAGCATGGTCAGCCGCAGGACCAACTCGCCGGCGGGATCGGCGTCGGCGGCGACGGCCCGCAGCTCGTCCGGGGTCGCCACAGCTTCCCGGCCGGGGACCATCCCGGCGATGCCCAGTCGGGCGAGAGCGGGTGACACGGCCCGCACGCCGAGCCGGTAGCGCTTGGACACCACGTCCCGGCTCGGGCGCCGCTCGGGCAGCAGGTCGGTGGCACCGGAGGCGGCGGTCAACTCGAAGGCCAGCACGTCGGCGACCAGGCGAACGAGGAGCCGGTCCCGGTCCCGTCGCGCACCGAACGGGCCGGCGACGTCGCCCCCGCCGGGCAGCCGGAGCAGCCGCAGCGCAAGATAGCTGCGGTAGTCGTACCGGCCGTCCCACTTATCGAGCGCGACGTCGAGGAAGTCACCCAGCAGCCGGGCCTGCGGCTCCCGCGCGGTCGCCGGCACCGTCAGCTGCGTACGGGCCTGGTCGAGCAGAGCCAGCACTTCCTTTTCGACGAAGTGTTTACCGACCCGGTGAAACTCCGCCAGCACGGCGGAGTACGGAAAACGGCAGGTCTGACCGCCGCCGGACAGCCAACTCGTCAGTTCGCGCACGAAACCGCACCTCGACATTTCGGTCGCTACGCAGGTGGGTGAGGAAAAATTGACAATTACTGGTGAACGAGGATTGTCAACGTTGGTCGGCCTGTGATTCGTTAGCGGATCCGTCGGAGGGCTTCAGGCGGGCCCGCCACAGTGCAGGGAAGAACCGGTGCCCGACGAGCTTGGCGAGCATCGTCGCCTCGGCGCCGCCGGGATCGTGGCCCCCGACGCGCAGAGCGACCCGGTAGTGCCGCATACGCCACAGCGACACCCGCTCGTCCCACTCGATGAGCGCCTCGGCGAGCCGCTGGACGGGGTCGGCGGGATCCGGCCGACCCAGTGCGGCCGGTTCAATTCCTCGGACTTCGAGGTGCTCGGCGAACGCCCGGCCGAGCTGCCGGCTCATAGCGTGGACCTGCCGCCATCCGGGTGACTCGGCCCCGGATCCCTTGCCCAGCGCCGGTTGCATGGCCTGGAAGTCGGCCGGGGACAGGTGCCGGAACATCTCCAGCTGGTCGGTGACCAGTCGGATCCCCAACGTCGCCCGGGTTAGCAGCGACTCGGTCACCGCCAGCTCGCCGACGCGCAGCCGGGTGACCGCCTCGGCCAACTCGGCGGCGATGAGCTTCAGCCACAACTCGGTGGACTGGTGCACCACCTGGAAGAGCAACTCGTCGCGGTGCATCATCTCGTCCGGCCGTCGTTGCAGGGCGAGCAGCGTGTTCAGTCGCATGTAGCGCGCATAGTCCGTGGCGCCGTCGCCGGGCAGCACAGGTGAGTGGTCCTGCTTCACGGAATCGGTTCCCTTCGGTCGACGTCGCTGCATCGGAAACCGATGGTGCGACCATGCGTGCAGCGGACATTATGCAACGGCAAACGACAATGTGCTATATCTCAACCCGATCGATCTGAGAGCGTAAAACCTCCTTTCCGCCCTTGAAAACGGTCAGGCTGGGCAGGGCGAGATTTGGCCGTACGTGTGCGGTGGGTCGGCAGGCCGTCCACCGATGCAGCCGGGGAAAAGCTGCGATGTGGCCGGCCCGGGCGCGGGCGGGGTGGCGGCGCCCCTGCTGATCAGCCGCGAGGTGGACCTGCTCTGGCTGGGCCAGGTGCTCACCGGGCCTTCGGGCGCTGGTGCTCGTCGAGGTTAGGGCCGGCGCGGCAGGAGCCGGATTCGCGGTGCCACCTATGAACTCCCCGTCGAGTCTGGGCGCTACCGGCCGACGGCCGAGAACGGCACGACCACGACGGCGTGGACCGTCACGTCCGGCGCTGTCGCCCGCGCCGAGCCGCCGAAGGGGTCCTGCACGCCCGGAGGGATCGGGCAGTCCGTGCCGCGCCGACCCCTGCTGTTACTGCCGGAACATGGAGATCTGCATGATCACGCCCGACGACAAGATCTCGGTCTTCGTGCGGACCACCGGACAGAGCGGTTCGGAGATCACCGGGCCATTCCGCCGGTGACCGGCTCCCGGCCCCGCTGACCGACACGCGACCACCGCTGTCCGGCCGCCCCGCAGCGGTGGCGGCCGGACAGCGGTGCGGGGTCAGCTACCGGCCGGGGGCGGGTGAGACGGGGTATCGGCCGACCGCGCCGACGGGTGAGCATGCCGAGGGCGATGTCGATGAAGAGGAAGCCGAGCAGAGTGACGCCAAGCCAGGGCAGTACCCAACCGAGTGCCACGGTGACCGGTCCACCGAGCGGCAGCGCCCACCACGGAAGCCCTCGGACCCCACCTCGGGCGGGCGGCGCGCCGAGCGGTGCGCGGCGACCGGCGCGGGTGGGGCGGCGCTGCCACCACATGCGGTAGCCCCAGACGATGACGCAGAGCAGACCGAGAGCGAGCGCCGCGAGCAGGATCTGATTGACCGGGCCGAACAGGATTCCCATGTGGGCTTGAATGCCGAGGCTGCTGAGCCGCGCGAGGAGCGGCCAGTCGGCGAAGTCGCTGCGGTCGGTGACCCCGCCGGTGGTGGGGTCCACAGAGATCCGGTCCTTCGCGACCGGCCAGGCGTTGTCGACCTGGGCGACGGTCCATGCCTGGCCGGACTCCGCGGCAGGGCTGATCTCCACCGGCCCCGAGAGTCCGGCGCCGCGCGCGGAGGTCAGGACGATGTCGAAGGACGCCGGATTGTCCGCCGTGCCGGTCACCGCCCCACCGTGCTGGTGCCCACCACCACTAGCGGGCGGGGGCACGCCGTCGAGGGTGGTGGACAGTTCCGGAGTGCCGGCGCGCAGGACGTCCAGGCCGGCGCCGAAATTCGCGCCGGCGTACCGGGACCAGGTCAAGCCGGTGGCGGAGAGGAACAGCAGGCCGACCGCGAGCCAGACACCGGTGGTGGCGTGCCAGCCCCGCGTACGCCGGACTCCCTTGCGGGCGCTCAGGTCCGGTACGAGCAGGTGTGTCGTCCGGGCGCGGGTGGCGCTGCGGCGGCGCCACCACAGGACTACCCCGCCGAGAACGAGAACCCACAAC
>NZ_LYXF01000058.1:0-15336 GCF_001709195.1 Micromonospora sp. II
TCAAGTACCCGGCGTACGCGATGGAGCACCCGACCGGCACCGGCCCGTTCAAGTTCAAGGCGTGGGACATCGCGAACAAGACGCTCACCATCGAGCGCAACGACGACTACCACGGCGAAAAGGCCAAGCTGAAGACCATCATCTTCAAGACGATCTCGGACGAGAACGCCCGCAAGCAGGCGCTCCGCTCGGGTGACATCCAGGGCTACGACCTCGTCGGCCCGGCGGACGTGGAGCCGCTGAAGAAGGAGGGCTTCAACGTCCTCACCCGGCCCGCCTTCAACATCCTCTACCTGGCGATCAACCAGAAGGGGAACCCGAAGCTGGCCGACCTGAAGGTCCGGCAGGCCATCGCGCACGCGCTGAACCGGCAGGCCCTGGTCGACTCGAAGCTCCCCCCGGGCGCCAAGGTCGCGATGAACTTCTTCCCGGACACCGTCGAGGGCTGGAACGGCGACGTCACCAAGTACGACTACGACCCGGCCAAGGCCAAGGCTCTGCTGGCCGAGGCGGGCGCGTCGAACCTGACGCTGCGGTTCCACTACCCGACCGAGGTCACCCGGCCGTACATGCCGAACCCGAAGGACATCTTCGAGCTGCTCTCGGCGGACCTCAAGGCGGTCGGCATCAACGTCCAGGCCATCCCGCTCAAGTGGAGCCCGGACTACCTGAACGCCACCACCTCCGGCAACAAGCACGACCTGCACTTCCTCGGCTGGACCGGTGACTACGGCGACGCGTACAACTTCATCGGCACCTTCTTCGACCGCCAGAAGGACGAGTGGGGCTTCAACAACCCCGCGCTCTTCGCGCAGTTCAAGGACGCCGACACCACCGCCGACGTGGCGGCCCGGACGGAGAAGTACAAGGCGCTGAACAAGACGATCATGGACTTCCTGCCGGGTGTGCCGATCTCGCACTCCCCGCCGGCGATCGTGTTCGGCAAGGACGTGACCGGGGTCAAGGCGAGCCCGCTCACCGACGAGCGGTACTCGAGCGCAGAGTTCAAGTGATCTGAACGCACCGTACGCGGGCGGGCGCTGTGACCACAGCGCCCGCCCGCACCCCTCCGCACCCCCTCCGAGGCGCCCGTGTTCCGGTTCATCGTCAGACGCCTGCTACAGCTGATACCCACGCTGTTCGGGCTCTCCGTTTTGCTGTTCATCTGGCTCCGCCGACTTCCCGGCGGTCCCGAGACCGCGATCCTCGGTGAACGGGGCACGCCCGAGTCCCGCGCCGCGATCCGGCGCAACCTCGGTCTCGACGAGCCGATCCTGGTTCAGTACGCCCGTTTCCTGCGGCGGATGATCCGGCTCGACCTGGGCACGTCGACCGGCACGAAGCGGGCCGTCACCACGGAGTTCCTGGAGCGGTTCCCCGGCACCGTCGAGCTGACCGTCATGGCCATGATCCTCGCGGTCGGCATCGGGATCCCGCTCGGCTACCTCGCCGCCCGCCGCCGCGGCCGGTTCCTCGACCACGCCTCGGTCGGCGGATCGCTCATCGGCATCTGCATCCCGGTCTTCTTCCTGGCGTACGTGCTCAAGGCGATCTTCGCCGAGAACCTGGGCTGGTTCCCCTCCAGTGGCCGGCAGGACCCGACCATCGGGGCGACCCGGGTCACCAACTTCTTCGTCCTCGACGGGATCATGACCCGCGAGTGGGACGCCGCCGCCGACGCGCTCTGGCACCTCGTGCTGCCGGGCATCGCGCTGGCGAGCATCCCGCTCGCGATCATCGTCCGGATCACCCGGGCCAGCGTCCTGGAGGTGCTCAACGAGGACTTCGTCCGGACCGCCGAGGCCAAGGGCCTGACCGAGCGGACCGTCCGTCGCCGGCACGTGCTGCGTAACGCGATGCTGCCGGTGGCCACCTCGATCGGTCTGCAGACCGGTCTCCTGCTCTCCGGCGCGGTGCTCACCGAGACCGTGTTCGCCTTCAGCGGCATCGGCGCGTTCGTCGCCGAGTCGATCAGCCAGCGCGACTATCCGGTGCTGATGGGCTTCATCATGATCATTGCGGTGGTGTACGTGCTGGTGAATCTCCTGGTCGACCTCTCCTACAGCGTGATCGACCCGAGGGTGAGGGTGCGATGACCATCACCGGAGGAAAGAAGCGCGAGAAGATCGACCGGCTCGCCGAACTGTCCGCCCGCGAGGACGAGCAGGGGGTGAGCCTCTGGAAGGAGGCGTTCCGCCGCCTGCGGCGCAACCCGGCGGCCATCATCGGCGTCGTCATCCTGGCCGTCTTCGTCCTGGTCGCGGTGATCGGGCCGTTCTTCGTCCCGTACAGCCCGACGGACTCGATCGGCATCCGGGAAGGGCTGGTCAAATCCGGCCAGGGCATCATCCCGGGCGCCTCCGCCGACCACTGGCTGGGCTTCGACCACCAGGGCCGGGACGAGTTCAGCCGGCTGGTCGTCGGGGCCCGGCAGACGCTGCTCGTCGGCGTGGTCTCCACCCTGATCGGTCTCGCGGTCGGCGCGCTGATCGGCGGCGTCGCCGGCGCGGCGGCCGGGCTGGGCGGACGCTGGGGCCGCTGGATCGACAGCACCCTGATGCGCTTCATCGACATGCTGCTGGCCATGCCGAGCCTGCTGCTCGCGGTGAGTATCGCGGCGCTGCTCGGCGCCAGCCTCACCACCGTGATGATCGCCGTCGGTGTGGTGTCCGTGCCGATCTTCGCCCGGCTGCTGCGCGGCTCGATGATCGCGCAGTCCAACAGCGACTACGTGCTGGCGGCGACGGCGCTCGGCGTGAAGCGGTCGAAGATCGCCCTCACCCACGTGGTGCCGAACTCGATCGCCCCGGTCATCGTCCAGGCCACGCTGACGCTGGCGACCGCGATCATCGAGGCCGCCGCGCTCTCCTTCCTCGGCCTCGGCAACCCCGACTCGGCCATCCCGGAGTGGGGCGTCATGCTCGCCGACGCGCAGCCGTACCTGGGCATCCGGCCGGGCCTGGCGATCTACCCGGCGCTCGGCATCATCATCACCGCGCTCGGTTTCACCCTGCTCGGCGAGGCGATGCGCGAGGCCCTCGACCCGAAGCTGCGGAAGTAGGTCTCTCATGGCACTGCTCGAAGTGGACGACCTCTCCGTCACGTTCGCCCGTCGTGGGCAGCGCACCGTGCGCGCGGTGGACGGGGTGTCCTTCTCGGTCGACGCCGGCGAGGTGGTCGGCCTGGTCGGCGAGTCCGGCTGCGGCAAGAGCGTCACGTCGCTGGCGATCATGGGGCTGCTGCCCAAGCAGCCGGGCCTGCGGGTCGGCGGCAAGGCGGTCTTCGACGGCACCGACCTGCTCCAGCTCGACGACCGGTCCCGCCGCGACATCCGCGGCCGGGACGTGGCGATGATCTTCCAGGATCCGCTCTCCTCGCTGAACCCGGTCATCCCGATCGGGCTGCAGGTGACCGAGGTGCTGACCCGCCACCGGGGGATGAAGGGCGAGGCGGCCGCCAAGGAGGCCGCCGAGCTGCTCGACCGGGTGGGCATCCCGGACCCGCGCCGCCGGCTCAAGGAGTACCCGCACCAGCTCTCCGGCGGCATGCGGCAGCGGGCGCTGATCGCCATGGCGGTCGCCTGCCAGCCCCGGCTGCTGATCGCCGACGAGCCGACCACCGCGCTCGACGTCACCATCCAGGCGCAGATCCTGGAGTTGCTGAAGGACCTGGTCCGCGACTCCGGCACCGCGCTGGTGATGATCACCCACGACCTCGGGGTGGTCGCCGGCATGTGCGACACCATCAACGTGCTCTACGCCGGCCGGGTGGTGGAGACGGCCACCCGCCGTCCGCTCTTCCGCCAGCCCCGGCACCCGTACACCGAGGGGTTGCTCGCTTCGGTGCCCCGCCTGGACGCCGGCCGTGGCGAACGGCTCAACCCCATCCCCGGCTCGGTGCGCGACGTGCTGCCCTGGCCGGACGGCTGCGCGTTCGCCCCGCGCTGCGCCCGCCGTGTCGACGAGTGCGTGGGCGAGCCGCCGGAGCTGGTGCTCACCCACGACGCGCGCAGCTACCGCTGCGTCAACCCGGTGCCGATCCCCGGCCTGACCCCGGAGGCGGAGGTCCGGGCCACCGCGCCGACGACCGCCGAGCCGGGTACGGTGCCGGCCCAGGCCGAGCCGGCCGACCCGCCCGCGGCGCCCGGTTTCGGACCGGCGCCGCGCGAGGAGGAGACCCCATGAGCGACAACGACATCCTCGTCGAGGTCCGCGACCTGAAGGTGCACTTCCCGATCCGGCGGGGCGTGCTCTTCGACCGGACCGTCGGGCACGTCAAAGCCGTCGACGGGGTCGACCTGAGCATCCCGCGCGGCAAGACGTACGGGCTGGTGGGCGAGTCGGGCTGCGGCAAGTCCACGCTCGGCCGGGCGCTGCTGCAGCTCACCCCGCCGACCGCCGGCGAGGTRCAGTTCGACGGCGTCGAGCTGACCACGCTGCCGGCCGGCAAGCTGCGGACGATGCGCCGCCGGATGCAGATGATCTTCCAGGATCCGATGTCCAGCCTGGACCCCCGGCAGAACGTCGAGTCGATCCTCACCGAGGGCCTCCAGACCCACGGCATCGGCGCCGACCGCAACGACCGGCGGCGGATCATCGGTGAGACGCTGGACGCGGTGGGACTGCCCAAGTGGGCGCTGTCCCGCTACCCGCACGAGTTCTCCGGCGGCCAGCGCCAGCGCATCGGCATCGCCCGCGCGCTCGTCCTCGGCCCGGAGCTGATCGTCGCCGACGAGCCGGTCTCCGCGCTCGACGTGTCGATCCAGGCGCAGGTGGTGAACCTGCTGGACGAACTCCAGGACAGCCTCGGCCTGACCTACCTGGTCATCGCGCACGACCTGGCGGTGGTGCGGCACATCTCCGACATCGTCGGCGTGATGTACCTGGGCGCGCTGGTCGAGGAGGCGCCGAGCGACCGGCTCTACACCGAGCCGCTGCACCCGTACACCCGGGCGCTGATGTCGGCGGTGCCGGTGCCGGACCCGGACGTGGAGGACCGGCGCGAGCGCATCCTGCTCGCCGGGGACCTGCCGTCGCCGGCCAACCCGCCGTCGGGCTGCCGGTTCCACACCCGCTGCCCGTGGGCGCAGCCGACCCGCTGCGCCGACGAGCGGCCGGAGCTGCGCCAGATCGGCGCCAGCCGGGTGGCCTGCCACTGGGCCGAGCAGATCGCCGCCGGTGAGCTGCGCCCGCACGAGGTGACCGCGAAGATCACCCGGCCGGAGGGCGAGGGTGAGGAGCCGGGCGTGGTCTCCGCGCCCAGCGAGCCCGGCTCGTACGTCTGATCCGACAATGGCGCGTCCCCACCGGGCCGGGTGGGGACGCGCCTTTTGTCTGTCGGTCAGCCCTCGGGGCGGTTGAGCAGCCCCACCGCGATCGTGTGCACGGCGTCCAGCGCCGCCGGGTCGGCCAGCGGCGCGGAACCGCCGGTGACCGCGTACCACTCGTCGGCGTCCTTGTACTGCACCCGCAGCGTCACCCGGCCGTCGGCGTGCTCGGTGCGCAGCGTCAGCTCGCCGGTCACCACGCCCACCTCGTCGGTCATGACCCCGCCCGGACCGGGGACGATGTCGGTGGTCCGGTCCGCCGGTCCGGCCGGCGCGCCCCCGGCCGGCGCCCCCGGCACCGCGTCGGCGGTCATGCCCGCCCCGGCGACGTCCGCCGACTCCGGCTGCCGGCCGTCCGCCGTCATCCCGGCCGAGGCCGGACCGGCGGGTGCGGCGTCTGTCTCCGGCGTGCCCGCCGGGGCCGGTGTGGCGTCCGGCCCGGTCACGGTTTGCTCGCCCATGTGCAGCCCTCCAGCATGTCGGTGAGAGCGGCCTTCTCGGCACTTGTCACAGTCAGCCGCCAGTAGTGCTTGACCGTCACCCAGTCCGCCGCGTACTGACACCAGGACGACCGGTTCGGCGGCTTCCACTGGGACGGATCCTGGTCACCCTTTGCCCGGTTGGACCGCGCCGAAACCGCGATGAGCTGCGGCCGGGTCAGGTCGTTGGCGAAGTCGCCGCGCTTCGAGTCGTCCCACTCGTCCGCGCCCGACCGCCACGCGGCGGCCAGCGGCACCGTGTGGTCGATGTCCACGCCCGACGGATCGGTCAGCACCACACCGTCGTAGACGCTCTCCCACCGGCCACCCACCACGTTGCAGCCGGACAGCTTGATGTCCTCGCCGTCGCGCTGCAGCACGCTGTCGCGTACGTCGCAGTTCTTGCCGGTGCCCCGCCAGTGCGGGAAGCGGGAACGGCTGTAGCCCTTCATCGACCCGGCGGTGGCCACTGTCAGCTCACCGAGCTGCTTGTTGACGTTCCCGGCGGCGCTCGGCGGCGCCTCCGGCTCGGTGACCGACACCTCGCAGCCGGCCACGCCGAGGGCGAGCACCGCGCTCAGCGCGGCCGCCAGCCCGGCTCGGGCTCCTGATCTCGTACGCACAGACGACACCTCTCCAGCTTGCGTGCTCCGGGCGAGTCCGCACAGTACCCGGCGGCGGTTTCTGCGATTCGTGGCGTCGAGGATGGGCGGCGGGCAGAGTGGTGAGACGTGACCGCACCCGCACCCGCTCCCGCGCTGCGTACCGGCTCCGCCGCCGGACGCGGCACGCTGCTCGCCGCGATCCTCGCCTCCGGCATGGTGTTCCTCGACAGCACTGTCGTCAACGTCGCGCTGCCGCGCCTCGGCGCGGAGCTGGACGCCACTGTCGCCGGTCTGCAGTGGACCGTGAACGGCTACCTGCTCATGCTTGCCGCGTTCGTGCTGCTCGGCGGCGCGCTCGGGGACCGGTTCGGGCGGCGGCGCATATTCCTGCTCGGCGTGGTCTGGTTCGCGGTGGCGTCGGTGCTCTGCGGGCTCGCCCAGGACACCGGCTGGCTCATCGCCGCCCGGTTCCTCCAGGGCTCCGGCGGGGCGCTGCTCACCCCCGGGTCGCTGTCGGTGCTCCAGGCCAGCTTCCACCCGGACGACAGGGGCCGGGCCATCGGCACCTGGTCCGGACTGTCCGGCGTGTCCACAGCGCTCGGCCCGCTGCTCGGCGGCTGGCTCATCGACACGCTCTCCTGGCGGTGGATCTTCTTCGTCAACCTGCCGTTGGCCGTGGGCGTGGTGTTCGCCGCGCTGCGCTGGGTGCCGGAGAGCCGCGACGAGGCGGCGTCTCGTACCGGAAAGGGGCGGCGGTTCGACGTGGCCGGTGCGCTGCTCGGCGCGCTCGCGCTCGGCGGAGTCACGTACGCGCTGATCGACGCCCCGGCGCGCGGCGCCTCCCCGGCGGTGCTGGTCGCGGCAGTGCTCGGGGTGGTCGCCGTGGTGGTGTTCGTGCTGGTCGAGCGGCGGCGCGGCGACACCGCGATGCTGCCCACCGGGCTGTTCTCCAGCCGGCTGTTCTCCGTGCTGAACGTCTTCACCGTCGTGGTGTACGCCGCGCTCGGCGGGTTCACCTTCTTCCTCGCCGTCTACCTGCAGAACGTGGTCGGCTGGTCGGCGCTGCTCACCGGCCTGGCCACAGTGCCGATGACGGTGCTGCTGCTGGTCGGCTCACCGCGCGCGGGCGCGCTGTCGGCCCGCATCGGTCCCCGGCTGCCGCTCACCGTCGGCCCGGTGATCGCCGCCGTGGGTCTGCTGCTGCTGCGCCGGGTCGGGCCTGGTGCGTCGTACTGGGTGGACGTGCTGCCGGGCGTGGCGCTGTTCGGCGCCGGGCTCACGCTCGTGGTCGCGCCGCTGACCACGTCGGTGCTCGGCGCGGTCTCGGACCGGTTCGCCGGGGTGGCGAGCGGCTTCAACAACGCCGCGTCCCGGGCCGGCGGCCTGCTCGCGGTGGCCGCGCTGCCGCTGCTGGTCGGGCTGTCGGGCACCGGGTACGAGCAGAAGGGCGCGCTGGCAGGCGCGTACCGGGGGGCGTTGGCGTGGTGCGCGGGGCTGCTGCTCGCCGGCGCGGTACTAGCCGCCGTGCTGATCCACCGCCCCGGGCGGAAGCGTTAAGAAGGGCCCCCTCCTATGCAGAATGCGTTAAGAAGGGGCCCTTCCTTACACCTCAGGCGCGGGTGCGGTTCACCGCGCTCGTGACCGCCTTGATCGAGGCGGTGACGATGTTCGCGTCCACCCCGACGCCCCACACCGTACGGCCGTCCACCTCGCACTCCACGTACGCGGCGGCCTGCGCGTCCCCACCGGAGGACAGCGCGTGCTCGTGGTAGTCGAGCACCCGTACCGCCACGCCCAGGGACTGCAGCGCGTTGACGTACGCGTCGATCGGGCCGTTGCCGACGGAGGTCAGCGCGCGGGTCTCCCCGCCGAAGCCGACGCGGGCGTCGATCTCGACCTTGCCGTCGACGGTGCCGATGGTGTACTCGGCCAGCTTCACGGCCGGGTCGACCTGGTGGTCGACCAGGTAGTTGCGGGCGAAGATATCCCACATCGAGCCCGGCTCGACCTCGCCGCCGTCGTGGTCGGTGACCTGCTGCACCACGCCGGAGAACTCGATCTGGAGGCGGCGCGGCAGGTCGAGCTGGTGCTCGGTCTTCATGATGTACGCGACGCCGCCCTTGCCGGACTGCGAGTTGACCCGGATGACCGCCTCGTAGGTGCGGCCCAGGTCCTTCGGGTCGATCGGCAGGTAGGGCACCGCCCAGGTGAAGTCGTCCACCGGCACCCCGGCCGCCGCCGCGTCGGCGTTCAGCGCGGCGAAGCCCTTGTTGATCGCGTCCTGGTGGGAGCCGGAGAACGCGGTGTAGACCAGGTCGCCCGCGTACGGGTGGCGCTCGTGCACCGGCAGCTGGTTGCAGTACTCGACGGCGCGCTTGATCTCGTCGATGTTCGAGAAGTCGATCATCGGGTCGATGCCCTGGGAGAACATGTTCAGGCCCAGCGTCACCAGGTCGACGTTGCCGGTGCGCTCACCGTTGCCGAACAGGCAGCCCTCGATCCGGTCCGCGCCGGCCAGCAGGCCCAGCTCGGCGGCGGCCACGCCGGTGCCCCGGTCGTTGTGCGGGTGCAGGCTCAGCACCAGGCTGTCCCGCCGGGGCAGACGCCGGTGCATCCACTCGATCGAGTCGGCGTAGACGTTCGGCATCGCCATCTCGACCGTGGCCGGCAGGTTGATGATCAGCTTCCGGTCCGGCGTCGGGTCGATCACGTCGATCACCGCCGAGCAGACCTCCAGCGCGTACTCCAGCTCGGTGCCCGTGTACGACTCCGGCGAGTACTCGTAGTGGATGTCGGTGTCGGGGGTGTGGATCTCCGCGTACTTCTGGCACAGCCGCGCGCCCTGGGTGGCGATGTCGGTGATGCCGTCGCGGTCCAGGCCGAAGACCACCCGGCGCTGCAGCGTCGAGGTGGAGTTGTAGAAGTGCACGATGGCCCGGCGGGCGCCGCGCAGCGACTCGAAGGTCCGCTCGATCAGGTGCTCCCGGCACTGGGTCAGCACCTGGATGGTGACGTCCTCCGGGATCAGGTCCTGCTCGATCAGCTGCCGTACGAAGTCGTAGTCGGTCTGGCTCGCCGACGGGAAGCCGACCTCGATCTCCTTGTAGCCCATCTGCACCAGGAGCTGGAACATCCGGCGCTTACGCTCGGGCGACATCGGGTCGATCAGCGCCTGGTTGCCGTCGCGGAGGTCGACTGCGCACCAGCGGGGCGCGGCCTCGACGCGGCGGGTGGGCCAGGAGCGGTCCGGCAGGTCGACGCCGAACTCCCTGTCGTACGGGACGTAGCGGTGGACCGGCATCCGGCTGGGGCGCTGGCTGGCGAACGGATCGGTGGCGGTGACAGGTTGAGCCATCTCGGAGTGCTCCCTGGAACATGTGGCGTCAGCAGATCGGAAAGGTGTCGGCGGGCTGCCGGGCGACGGTGCGCGGCGGTGCCGAGAGAAGATCGGATGTGCTGGACGGCGCGTAGCGACTCCGCGACGAGGTGCCGGCCGGTCAGGCCTCGTCGCGGCAGCCAAGGAGAAGGTACGCGCGCCACATGACAAGGTCACCCTACGTGGTGGGACGTGCGGTGGGAAGGCTGGTCCGGACTATGGGACCAGAGTCACGGAGCCGGAGGGCTTCGCCACGTCCGGTAGCCGAGGTGTCCGTTCCGCCTGGGCGACAGCGGGCACGATCGCCAGTCCGACGAGGATGAAGATCGCCGCGGCCGGGTACCAGCCCCAGCCGCCGGTGCTCACGCCGAGCGCGGTCAGCCCGGCCGGAGCGATCAGGAACTGCAACTGGGAGCCGAGCCCGAACGCGCCGACGTACGCGCCGCGCTGGGCGGCGGGTGGCAGCGTGGCGGTGAGTCCCCAGGCGCCCGCCGACTCGATCAGCTCCGCCAGGATGAGCAGTGTCGCGGCGGCCACCAGCGCGACCACGGTGAGCGCTCCCCGGGTCGCGCCGGAAATCGGCAGGACCAGGCAGAACAGGGCGATCAAAACCGCGCCCCGACGGGACGCCCGGGCCGCGCCCGGCGCGTCGTCCGCGCCCCGGCTGGCGCGTACCTGGAACAGCACGATCAGCACGGTGTTGAGCAGCACCAGCCCGGCGATGATCGTCTTCGGCGCGTCGGTGTGGGTGAGGATCCACAGCGGCATCACCGTCAGGTAGAGCGTCTGGTGCGCGGTGAGCAGCCCGGAGAGCAGCGCGACGGTCATGAACGGCCGGTCCCGCAGCACCGCCAGCCGGCTCATCGGCTCGGCCGTGCGGGTCACCTCCGGCAGTCGCGGCAGCCGGCGGACGAAACCGGCGGTCACCAGGAAGACCACGGCGATGAACCAGACCATCCCGCGGTACGCCCAGATCGTGTCGACGGCCAGCACCAGGCCGCTGATCAGCGCGCCGATCCCGAAGCCGACGTTCAGCGAGGAGCGCTGGTAGGCCATGGCGGTGACCCGTTCCTCCGGGCGCAGCACGTTGATCGAGTAGACCTGGCGGGCCACGCCGGTCGCCGCGCCCGTCACGGCCAGCGCGATCACCACCGCGAGGAACCCGGCGAAGCCGCCGACGAACGGGTACGCCGCGAACAGCGCCGCGTCCAGCAACAGGCAGACGATCCACACCCGCTGCGGCCCGTACCGGTCGGTGAGCCCGCCCAGCGGCACGGTGCCGAGCAGTGACGCGCCGGCGGCGAGGGAGAGGCCGAGACCCACCTGGGCCGGACTCAGCCCGAGCGCCCGGGTGAAGAACACGGCGCTGCCCGCCTGGAACAGTCCGGTGCCGACGGCGTAGACCATCGCCTGCACGGCCAGGGCGCGGGTCAGCCCGGCCGGTGGTACGACGTCGCGGACGGCGGTGCGGATGCTCTCTCTGGCCCCCATGACCGATGAGCAGATCGTGCCCCCCACGCGCCGGTCGAGCCTTTTAGGCTGAGTCGAATCGGGGGGTGCGCATGTCCGAGTTGCGGTTCACGCTGGCCGACGTCGCGGGCGTGCGGTTCGGTGTGTCGCCGGCCAACGAGACGGTCATGAGCATGTGGGCGCTCGCCGATCCGGCCCGCTATCCGGTGCACCTGCAGTGGATCGACCGGGCCCGGGCGACGCTGCGCCGCCCGGAGGTGGCCGAGCGGGTCGCTCCGCTGGTGCACCTCACCCTGCCGCGCCGCTGGCTGCCCGACTTCCTCACCCCGGCGGCCCGCCCCGGGGTGGAGATGGACGGCCAGCTCGACCAGATCGCCGCGACGCCGCCCGACGTGGTGGTCCGGGACCTGCTGGCGACCACGCCGAGCGGACCACTACGCCCGTTCGGGCGGGCGTTGCTCGCCGACCCGACCGAGCTGTTGCCGCCGCTCGTCGAGGCGATGCGGGTCTGGTACGACGAGGCGATCGCCCCGGACTGGCCGCGGATGCGAGCGGTGCTCGACGCCGACGTCGCGTACCGGGCGGCCCAGCTCGCCGAGGGCGGGACGGGGAATCTGTTCGAGCGGCTCCACCCCGGCCTGCGGTGGCTCGGCGACCGGGTGGTCAGCGACGACCCGTTCGAGCGGGACTTCGACCTGCGGGGGCGAGGGCTGGCGTTGAACCCGAGCGTGTTCAGCCGCCAGCGGGTGCTGTGGAACCTGCTGGAGGACTCGTTGCCGGCCGCGGCGTACCCGGTTCGGGCGGTCGGGACGCTGTGGGAACGCGGACCTGAACCGGCCGGCGACGCGCTCGCCCGGGTGGTCGGCGGCGGTCGGGCCGCCCTGCTGAACCTGCTCGACGCGGCGACGACCACCACGGACCTCGCCCGGCTCACCGGGCTGTCCGCCGGGAACGTGTCCCAGCACCTCTCCGCGCTGCACGCCGCCGGTCTCGTCACCCGGTCCCGCGCCGGGCGGCACGTGCTCTACCGCAACACCGAGGTCGGTGCCGCGTTGCTCCGCGCCGCGCGGGGCGGCTGAGCGGAACGCGTCACGGCGCTCCAGGGCTCGGGGCGTCCCGGCTCACCGGCTCGCCGTCGGTCACCGCGCCGGCCAGCTCGACGGTGCCCGGCGCGGCGCCGGGCTCGCCGGTCAGCGTCAGCGTGCCGAAGCCGGCCCGGACCGCCGCCGGTGTGCCGTCCTCCCGGAAGCAGTAGATGCCCACGTCCAACGGCGCGTTCAGCGAGGCGGAGGTCGTGTCGACCGAGTAGCACCGGCCGGTGACGCCGGGCAGCGGCGCGGCGGGGGAGACAGCGAGCGGCGCGCGCCTGTCGGTCAGCACCTCCAGCCAGTCGGTGAACGGGTGCTGCACCCGGGGGTCCAGCCGGCGGGGCACCGCGTCGTCGGCGTCGCCGAGCCGGACACAGCTGGCCGCCTGCGTCCAGCCGGCCGAGGGCAGCGCGCACTGGAACAGCCCGTCGGAGGTGGCGGCGAGCGAGACGTCCACCGTCCCGTCCCGCCCCCAGCCGGGCACGTCGACCCGCCAGCTGCCGTCGTTGGCGCTGGTCACCGCCACCGTGCGGGGAGCGCCTTCGGCCGGGGTGAAGGAGTACGCGGCGGTGTGGTGCCGGTCCTGCGCGGCGGCGGCCAGCCCGGCCAGCTCGTCGCGGGCGGCGTCCACCTGCACCGGCACCGGGTCGGCGGAGCCGGTGGGCGCCGTCTCGGGCCGGTCGTTCACACAGGCGGCCAGCAGCGTCGGCAGGATGAGCGCGAGCGCGCCGGTCGCCCGGCGGGCCGCGCGTCGATGAGCGTGCACCGGCTCATTCTGCGTCGTCCGGGCGGCCGCGGACAGCCCACCGTACGGCTGTACCGCTTGGCGTGTCGCGTACTCCCGGGCTGGTGAGCCGCCCCACGCCGGGGCCGGATGGTGGGATCACCCGACCCGGCGTCGCGGGCCGCCCGATAGGCTGAGGCGGTCTGACACGCGCCGCCGGACCGAGAGACCCGGCGGCGTCGGCACGCTCAGGGTCGTCGCTGGGAGGGAGTGCACCGTCGTGGCACTCGTGGTGCAGAAGTACGGCGGGTCCTCCGTCGCCAACGCCGAGCGGATCAAGCGGGTGGCCGAGCGCATCGTGGCCGCGCGCAAGGCCGGCGACGACGTGGTCGTGGTGGTGTCCGCCATGGGCGACACCACCGACGAGCTGCTCGACCTCGCCAACCAGGTCAGCCCGCTGCCGCCCGGCCGCGAGCTGGACATGCTGCTCACCGCCGGGGAGCGGATCTCCATGGCGCTGCTCGCCATGGCCATCCACAACCTGGGGTACGAGGCCCGCTCGTTCACCGGTTCCCAGGCGGGCGTGATCACCACCTCGGTGCACGGCCGGGCCCGGATCATCGACGTGACCCCGGGGCGGCTCAAGGGCGCGCTGGACGAGGGCGCGGTGGTCATCGTCGCCGGCTTCCAGGGCGTCTCGCAGGACACCAAGGACGTCACCACGCTCGGGCGGGGCGGCTCGGACACCACCGCCGTGGCGCTCGCCGCCGCGCTGGAGGCGGACGTCTGCGAGATCTACACCGATGTGGACGGCATCTTCACCGCCGACCCGCGGATCGTGCCGAACGCCCGGCACATCACCCGGATCACCTACGAGGAGATGCTGGAGCTGGCCGCCTGCGGCGCGAAGGTGCTGCATCTGCGCAGCGTCGAGTACGCGCGGCGCGCGGGCTTGCCGATCCACGTCCGTTCGTCATACTCGACCAACACCGGCACGATGGTCACCGGATCGATGGAGGACCTTCCTGTGGAACAGGCACTGATCACCGGGGTCGCCCACGACCGCAGCGAAGCGAAGATCACGATCGTCGGCGTGCCCGACGAGCCGGGCGCCGCCGCGCGCATCTTCGACACGGTCGCCGGCGCGGAGATCAACATCGACATGATCGTGCAGAACGTGTCCACCGAGGGCACCGGCCGCACCGACATCTCGTTCACGCTGCCCAAGGCGGACGGCCCGACCGCGATGACCGCGCTCAGCAAGATCCAGGAGACGGTCAAGTTCAAGGGCCTGCTCTACGACGACCACGTCGGCAAGGTCAGCCTGATCGGCGCCGGCATGCGCTCGCACCCGGGCGTGGCCGCCGGCTTCTTCGCCGCCCTCGGCGCGGCCGGCGTCAACATCGAGATGATCTCCACCTCGGAGATCCGGGTCTCCGTGGTCTGCCGCGACACCGACCTGGACAAGGCGGTCCGCGCCATCCACGACGCCTTCGAGCTGGGTGGTGACACCGAAGCCGTCGTCTACGCCGGCACCGGGCGGTAACGCGCCGTGGCGTCGCTGCCCACCCTCGCCGTGGTCGGGGCGACAGGTGCCGTCGGTACGGTGATGTGCCAGATCCTCTCCTCCCGGCGCAACGTGTGGGGCGAGATCCGGCTGCTCGCCTCCGAGCGGTCGGCCGGCCGGCGCATGCAGTGCCGGGGCGAGGAGCTGACCGTCCAGGCCCTCACCGCGGACGCTCTCGACGGCGTCGACGTGGCCATGTTCGACGTGCCGGACGACGTGTCGGCGCAGTGGGCCCCGGTCGCCGTCGCGCGCGGCGCGGTGGTGGTCGACAACTCCGGCGCGTTCCGGATGGACCGCGAGGTGCCGCTCGTCGTCCCCGAGATCAACCCCGACCAGGTACGCAACCGACCCCGGGGCATCATCGCCAACGCCAACTGCACCACGCTGGCCATGATCGTGGCGATCGCCCCGCTGCACCGCGCGTACGGCCTGCGCGAGCTGGTGCTCGCGTCGTACCAGGCGGTGTCCGGGGCCGGGCAGGCCGGCGTGGACGCGCTGCACCTGCAGCTCGGCAAGATCGCCGGGGACCGGGCGCTCGGCTCCCGCGCCGGCGACGTGCGCCAGGCCGTCGGCGACGAGCTGGGTCCGTTCCCGGCGCCGCTGGCGCTCAACGTCGTACCGTGGGCGGGCTCGCTCGCAGACGACGGCTGGTCGTCGGAGGAGTTGAAGCTCCGCAACGAGTCCCGCAAGATCCTCGGGCT
>NZ_LYXF01000059.1:0-14695 GCF_001709195.1 Micromonospora sp. II
TCATTGCCATGGCCATGCTCAGCCTCGGCGGCCACCGACCCGAACTACCCCGCCCATGAACACCCGACCCACACATCCGTCACAAGACCCATAATCATGACCAGGAGTCATACCGCAGTCAGGCGATGCCTTCGGCAGGAGCGTTACTGCGCGTGAGCGGCGACCGGGCCGGCAACGCCTCAGCCCGCCGGGCGAGGCACCACTCGACCGGCAAGGGTCAGGCCGAGCAGGCCGCAGCCCGCTGCCACCGCCAGCGTGGTCGCGTAGCTGGCCGGGCCGGGTGACGCACCGGCGGCCAGGACGGCGCCGGTCAGCGCCAGCACGGTGGCCGCGGCGAGCGAGTCGCCCAGTTGCAGCGCCGAGCTGTTGCGGCCCTGCTCGGCCGGGGCCGACTGCTCCAGGGTGAGCACCGACAGCGACGGGTAGAGCAGTCCCATGCCGAGCCCGGCCACGGCCCAGGAGAACACCGCCGGCAGCACCGGCAGCCCGGGCAGCAGCGCCGACGCGACGCCCGCCGTACCGATGGTGATGCAGGCCAGCCCGGCCCGGGGCAGGCTCGCCGCCGACCGGGGCGAAGCGATCCGGCCCTGGATCCACGAGCCCACCGACCAGGACAGCGCCCCCACGGTCAGCACCAGGCCGGCGCCGGTGGGCGAGAAGCCGCGCTCCCGCGACAGCATCAGCGGGATCACCACCTCGGCGGCCACGAACGCCGCCGACGCCAGCGCGCGCAGGCCGATCACCGTCGGCAGACCGCGTGCCGCGCGCAGGAACCCGGACGGCAACAGGTGCGGCACGCAGACGAACAGCCCGGCCAGCGCCCCGGCGGTCAGGGCGGCGGCGAGCACGCCGCGCTGCTGCCCCCCGTAGTGCAGCAGTGCGGCGCTCGCCCCCGCCCCGCAGGCCCAGCCGACGCGGGCCAGCGCGCCCGCGGGCGGCCGGGTCGGCACGGTGCCGGCCAGCGCCTTCAGACCCGGCTGGATCAGCAGCGCCGCCGGAATCGCCACCGCCGGTACCGCGAGGAACACCCATCGCCAGCCCAGATGTTCCACGATCAGGCCGGCCAGCGCCGGGCCGACCAGCGACGGCACCACCCAGGCCGCGGCGAACGCGGCGAAGATCCGCCGCCGCAACTGCTCCGGGTACGCCTGACCGACCACCACGTAGAGCGCCACCGAGACGAGTCCGGAACCGAAGCCCTGCACCACCCGCCCGACGACCAGCATCTCCATGGTCGTCGCGGAACCGGCCACGACCAGCCCGGCGACGAACCAGGCGACGCCGTGCCACATCGCCGGCCGTGGTCCGCGCGCGTCGCACCAGATGCCGGAGGCGACCATCGCCACCACGCCGGAGGCGAACGAGCCGCCGAACGCCAGCGCGTACAGGCCGAGCCCGTCCAGCGCGCGGGCCACCGTCGGCATGGCGGTGCCCACCGCCAGCGCCTCGAACGCGAGCAGGGACACCAGGGCGACGCTGCCCACAGTCATCGCCCGAAGGCGCGGCGACCACAGGTCGACGGGTGGATCGGCCGGGAGGGCGGCGGTGCTGGTCATGGGCTACAGCCTCGGACCTCACCCCGGGTTGAGGTCAACTGTGGTCCCCGTCTCGTCCGGYGGGAACGACCGGACCCCGAACTTCTGCCGTCCGGGTGGCATAACGGACGCCGCGCCGGGAAGTCGGGCCGCCGGGACGAGACCGGGAGGCGAGATGGCGCTGGGACGCTTCGCCGGCCTCCTGCTGTCCCCGACGGTCGTACCCACCAAGGTCTCCGAGGTCGCGGGAAGCGTGGGTACGGCCGCCGCCCGGCTGGCCCGGCTCACCGGACTGACCAGCCGCCGGGTGTGGTCGCAGGACGGCCGCCACCACATCGAGGTGCACGGCGTCTGCCAGGACGGCGGCGACCGGCTCGCCCGTCAGGTCGAGGCAGCGCTGGAGTCGATGCCGGGCGTGACCTGGGCGCGGGTGAACGCGCCGTCCGGCCGGGTGGTGGTGGCGACCGGGGAGCCGGCGCCGAAGCTGCGCGATCTGATCGCCACAGTGGCCCGCGTCGAGCAGACCTGCCCGTACGAGCCGGACCCGGAGATCGAGCCGCCGCAGCCGCCCGAGGACGGCCCGCGTACGGCGCGCACGTTCGGCGCGCTGCTGTCCGACGTGCTCGGACTGGGCATCTCCGCCGCCACCCGGGTGCTGCCGCTCACCCCCGTGCCGGCCGAGGTCGCCGGGCTGCTCGGCGCCGTCGACCTGCACCCGAAGCTGCACGCGCTGGCCGGGCTGGGCATCCGCGCCGACCCGCGCGCCGAGGTGCTGTTCCCGCTGGCCGAGGCGGTGGTGCAGGGTCTCACCGGCGGCTGGGCCGGGATCGTGCTGGACGGCGCGCAGCGCGTCGTGCAGTGGGGCGAGGGGGCCGCTCAACTGGCCGCGTGGCGGCGGGCCGAGCCACACCTGACCGGTGACCCGGAACGGGCTGTGGCCCGGGTGCCGGACGGCGAGCGGCCGTGCCCGGTGCCGGACGGGCAGCCGGAGCGCTACGCCAAGCGGGTACTCCCGGCCGGCGCGGTCGCCGGAGCGGCGGCGCTGCCGGTGCTGGGACCCAAGCGGGCCGCCGCGCTGGCACTGTCCTCGCTGCCGAAGGCGCCCGGTTCCGGCCGCGAGGGTTACGGCGCCCAACTGGGCCGGATGCTCGCCCGGCGCGGCGTGATCGCGATGGACCGCAGCGTGCTGCGTGAGCTGGACCGGATCGACACGGTGGTGCTGGACGCGGCGGTGCTCGGTTCGGACCGGGGGGTGCTGGCCGACCTGGCGCCGCTGGCCGACGCCGACACCGGGCAGGTCGCCGCCCGGGCGTTCGCGCTGTTCGACCCGGCCGAGCCGGACGCGGTACGCGCCGCCGACGGCTGGCGGATCGGCCCGCTGGACCGGCTCGGCGCCGACGATCCCGGGGACACCGCGGACAGCGCGCGGCTGCGCGCCGACGGTGGACGGCTGCTCGGGCTGGCCGAGAACGGCCGGCTCGCCGCCGTACTGCGGGTCGAGCCCGAGCCCGCACCGGGCGTGGACGCGCTGGCGTCGGCCGCCCGGCAGGCGGGCCTGCGGCTCGTGGTCGGCGGCGCGGACGACGGCCGGTACGACTTCGCCGACCTGCTCGTACCCGGTGGTGCCCGGCTCGCCGGCGCGGTGCACGACCTGCAACGCGAGGGCGCGGTGGTGATGGTGGTCTCCGGCGAGCGGTCGGCGCTCGCCGCCTCGGACTGCGGCCTCGGCGTGTACGGCCCGGAGGACCTGCCCCCGTGGGGCGCGCACCTGCTGGTCGGCGACGACCTGCGGGTACCGGCACTGCTCATCGACGCGGCCGGGGTGGCCCGCCGGATGACCGAGCAGAACATCCGGATCGCCATGGCCGGCACCGGGCTCGGCGCGCTCGGAGCATTCACCGCCGACCGTCGGCGGCTGCCCCGCCCGACGCTCGCGGCGGTGAACGGCGCGGCGGCGCTCGCGTTCGCGCACGGCGTGTTCCGGGCGCACCGGCTGCCGGACCGCACCGGCGTACCGGTGCCCGCGCTCAGCGCCTGGCATCTCATGCCGGTGGAGACCGTCCTCGAACAGCTCGGCACCGACGCGTCCGGGCTGACCGAGGGCGAGGCGACCCGGCGGCGGCGCGTCGAGGTCGGCGACGAGCACGGTCCGGCCGGGCTGCTCCGCTCGTTCGTCGAGGAGCTGTCCAACCCGCTCACCCCGGTGCTGGCCGCCGGTGCGGTGCTCTCCGCCGCGTTCGGCTCACTCGTCGACGCGGCGCTGGTCGGCGGCGTGGTGGGCGGGTCGGCGCTGGTCGGCGCGGTGCACCAGCGCAACACCGAACGGTCGCTGGCCGAGCTGCTGTCCCGCTCGGCGGTCACCGCCCGGGTTCTGCGCGACGGCGCGGAACGGGTGGTGCCCGCCGAGGAGCTGGTACGCGGCGACGTGATCACGATCAGCTCCGGGGACGCCGTACCGGCCGACTGCCGGGTGCTGACGAGTGACGGGCTGGAGGCGGACGAGTCGTCACTGACCGGTGAGTCGCTGCCGGTGGCGAAGAGCCCCGACCCGGTGGTCGCGGCGGCCATCGCCGAGCGGCACTCGATGCTGTTCGAGGGCACCACAGTCGCCGCCGGGCACGGCACCGCTGTGGTGGTGGCCACCGGCGCGGAGACCGAGTCCGGGCGGAGCCTCGCGATGGCCCGGCAGGCCCCGCCCGCAAGTGGTGTGGAGGCGCGGCTGGGCAAGCTGACCAGCAGCGCCGTACCGCTGGCGGCCGCCTCGGCGATCTCGGTGGCCGGTGCGGGGCTGCTTCGGGGCGTACCCCTTGCCGAAACGGCGGCGACCGCCGCGAACCTGGCCGTGGCGTCGGTGCCGGAGGGGTTGCCGTTTCTGGTCAGCGCCGCGCAGCTGGCGGCGGCGCGGCGGCTGGCCGAGCACGGCGCCCTGGTCCGCAACCCCCGGACCATCGAGGCGCTGGGCCGCGTCGACGTGCTCTGCTTCGACAAGACCGGCACGCTCACCGAGGGAAAGCTGCTGCTGGCCGGGGTGGGCACCGGTGACGGCCGGTACGCCGTGCTGGGCGAACTGGACGAGCCGCTGCGGTCGACGCTGGCAGCCGCGGTGCGGGCCACCCCGTCCGCCGCCGACCCGGACGAGTTGCCGCAGCAGACCGACCGGGCGGTACGCCACGGCGCGGACGCCGCCGGGGTGACCGAGCGGACCGGCGCCGCGGAGTGGACCGCCACCGCCGGGCTGCCGTTCGAGCCGTCCCGGGGCTACAGCGCCGCTGTCGGCCGCTCCTCCGGCGGGCTGCTGCTGAGCGTGAAGGGCGCCCCCGAGTCGGTGCTGCCGCGCTGCGCGTCGCGGCGCACCGCGGAGGGGGACCGGCCGCTCGATGCGGCGGGGCGCGAGGAGGTGCAGGCCATGCTGGCCGGGCGGGCCGGGGCCGGGCACCGCATTCTCGCCGTGGCCGAGTGCCGGGTCTCCACCGAGCAGGTCAGCGACGAGCAGGTGAACGGGCTGGTCTTCGTGGGTTTCCTGACGCTCGCCGACGGGGTGCGGGACAGCGCCCGGCCGGCGGTGGCCCGGATCCGGGCCGCCGGCGTACACACCGTCATGATCACGGGCGATCACCCGGCCACCGCCGAGGCGATCGCCGCCACGATCAGCCCGGAGGACGGCGGCCAGCGCGTTGTCACCGCCACCGACCTGGACCGGCTGGACGACGCCGCGCTCGCCGAGCGCCTGATGGCCACCGACGTGGTGGCACGCTGCACGCCGGCGCACAAGGTACGGATCATTCAGGCGTTGCAGCGCCAGGACCGGACCGTCGCGATGACAGGTGACGGCGCCAACGACGCCCCGGCGATCCGGCTCGCCGACGTCGGTATCGCGCTCGGTCAACGGGGCACACCCGCCGCCCGCGCCGCCGCCGACCTGGTGGTCACCGACGACCGGCTGGAGACGATCATCGCCACGCTGGTCGAGGGCCGGGCCATGTGGTCGTCGGTGCGGCACGCGCTCAGCATCCTGGTCGGCGGCAACCTCGGCGAGATCGCGTTCAGCGTGCTCAGCGCCGCCGCGACCGGCCGTTCCGCCTTGAACGGCCGGCAACTGCTGCTGGTCAACCTGCTCACCGATCTCGCGCCGGCGCTCGCCATCGCGGTACGGCCGCCGGCCGACGACCGCGCCGACCACCTGCTACGCGAGGGTCCGGACTCCTCGCTCGGTGTGACCATGACCCGGGAGATCGGGCTGCGGGCGGCGTCGACCACGCTGGGCGCGACCGCCGGCTGGACGATCGCCAGGTGGACCGGCACCCAGCGGCGGGCCAGCACCGTCGCGCTGGCGTCCCTGATCGGCACTCAGCTCGGCCAGACCGTACTGGCCGGCGGCACCAGCCCCAGCGTGCTCGCCGCCACCGCCGCGTCGGTGGGCGCGCTGGTCGCGGTGGTGCAGACGCCGGGTGTCAGCCAGTTCTTCGGCTGCACCCCGATGGGACCCGTGGGCTGGGCAATCGCCACCGGCTCGGCGCTCGGCGCGACGTTCGCCAACGGCACGCTCACCAAGCTGATGGACCGCATGCCGCAGCCCGGCTCGCACGGGCGTCCCGACGCGGAACAGTTCTAGTGCCAGGTGGCGGCGGCCCGGCGCAGCCGGTCGTTTATCGCGCGGCCCACTCCGGTGTCCGGCACCGGCTCGGCGACGATCTCGGTCACCCCGGCCGCGTCCAGCCGGTGCAGCGCGTCGAACAGTCGCGCCGCCGCCGCGGTCACGTCGCCGTCGGGCGACAGCACCTCCACCGCCGCCCAGTCGCCGTCCGCCGGTGGCTCCCGGAAGGCCAGGAACCCCCGCCGGCCGCCGCCGGGATCGGCCGCCGCGCCCAACCGCAACGGGGTACGCGGGGCGTAGTGCGCGGCCAGCGTCCCGGGCGCGACGGGCTGACCGGAGCTGCCCTGGCGCACCTCGACCGGGCCGACCGCCTCGATGATCGCCTCGACCGGAAGCGCGCCCAGCCGCAGCACCACCGGCCGGTCGCCGCGCGCGTCCACGATCGTCGACTCGATGCCGCACCGGGTGGGCCCGCCGTCGAGCACCACGTCCACGGCACCGCCCAGCCCGGCCACCACGTGCTCGGCGCGTGTCGGGCTGAGCTGGCCGAACCGGTTCGCGCTCGGCGCGGCCACCGGCACGCCGGCCGCCGCGATCAGCGCCCGCGCCGACGGCTCGTCCGGTACGCGTACCGCCATGGTGTCCAGGCCGGAGGTGACGATCGGCGGGATGATCTCCGGTCGGTCCACGATCAGGGTGAGCGGGCCGGGCCAGAAGCGCTTCGCCAGCTCGGCCACCGCCGCCGGCACCTCGCCCACCAGCGCGGCCAGGTCGGCGGCGTCGGCCAGGTGGCTGATCAGCGGGTCGAAGCTGGGCCGCGCCTTGGCCTCGAAGATCCGGGCCGCCGCCCGCGCGTCGAGCGCGTTGGCGCCCAGGCCGTAGACGGTTTCGGTGGGAAAGGCGACCAGCCCGCCGGCGCGCAGAACGGCGGCGGCCTCGTCGATGCCGCGCTCGGCCGGCAGGACGCGCGGGGATCCGGTGCTCACGCTTCCGACGCTAGCCTGCTCTCTTCGCCGCCCCGGCGAGACCCCGTCGAAGGGGCGGGGTCCGTGTCCGGGAGCGTGGGCGCGTCCGTGGGGTAGAGGCCGGCGGCGAAGCCGTACACCTGGTCCCCGGCGCGGGGGATCTGCGCGAACCGCCGGGCCAGCGCCTGCACCTCCGCCCAGAACTCGCGGACGTCCTCGATCGGGATGCGCGCGTGCACGAGCGTGCACCGCAGTTCGTCGGCGGCGTGCGCGGCGGCCGCTTCAGCTGCCGCCTCGGCGAGGCCGTTGATCCGGGACACGACCTGCTTGTCCTCTGTCCGGGTGAGCGCGCCGACGTAGAAGGTGCGGGCGACACGCCCGTAGAACCGCTCTTCGATGGCGCGTACCCGCCGGGTCCGCACCACGCGCAGCAGCCCGGCGTCCACCAGTTGGTTCACGTGGTACGCGACGCTGCTCTTCGGCCGGTCGACCGCGCGGGCCAGCTCGTTCACCGTGGCGGCGCGTTCCAGGAGCAGTTCCAGGAGCGTGCTGCGCAGCGGGTCGGCGAGCGCGCGCAACTGCTCCGGGGCGGTGACCACGAGCAGGTCCTCGAGGTCGTAGTCCGGGATCCGCTGATTGACCGACATTTCTCGACCGTTCTAAAATTCTGGTTCGTTCGATAACTCTGGTCTGACAACTCAGGAGTGTAGTGATGGCCGAGATCGTGCTCTTCCACCACATTCAAGGACTCACCGACGGCGTACGCGCCCTCGCCGACTCCCTGCGCGCCGGCGGACACACCGTGCACACCCCGGACTTATTCGACGGCGAACGGCCGGCCGCCATTTCCGACGGCGCCGCGCTGGTCAAGAGCATCGGCGGCGACGTCCTCGACCAGCGCGCCGACGCGGTCGTCGCCGACCTGCCCGCCGACCTCGTCCACGCGGGTGTCTCCTGGGGCGCCGCCATCGCCCAGCGGCTCGCCCAGACCCGGCCCGGCGCCCGGGCCGCCCTGCTCTACGAAGCCTGCCTGCCGGTGACCGGTGAGTGGGCGATCGGCCCCTGGCCCGACGGCGTGGCGGTACAGGTGCACGGCATGGAGCAGGACCCGTTCTTCGGGCTGGAAGGCGACGTGGACGCCGCCCGCGAGCTGGTGTCGATCGTCGGCCCCGAACGCGGCGAGCTGTACGTCTACCCCGGCGACCGGCACCTGTTCACCGACAGCTCGCTGCCCTCGTACGACGCCGAGGCGACCGCGCTCGTGGTGAGCCGCAGCCGCGAACTGCTCGACCGGCTCGCCTGACGCCTACTCGTCACCCCGCAGCCGCGCCAACTCGGCCGCGTACTCGGCGTCGGTCAGCACCCCGCGCTCGTACTGCCGGGTCAGCGCGTGGATGTCACGCCGCCGCCCGGCGCTCGGCGCGGGCGGCCGGGTCCGGTCCGGACGGTCGACGCGGACCGGACCCGGCGCCGGGCTCGCCGCCGCGCGCTGCTCCGGGGGCCGGGCCTCGCGGTGGCACTCCCGCAGGTTCGCGAGGATCTCGTCGTAGTGCTCCGGCCAGGTGACCAGCCGGGTCAGCTCCAGGCGGAACGGCCGGACGATGGCGCCGGACTGGATCGGCGTCTGCACCGGCGCGCCGTCGGTCCGCTCGATGACGATCGCGTCGCGTCCCATGTCCAGACCCATTATCGAACTCGCACCGCTGTGGATCTCCACAACCGACGCCCACGGCACGGTGGTCGTGTGGAGCAGCGAACGGGAACGTATGCCGACGGGGCTCACCCAGACGCCGAGCATCGCGCGGCGGACCGCGACGGCGAGGACGCCGGCGTTCCACACTCCGAGGACCACCGCCTCCCGTTCCAGGAGATTGCCGCTACGGACCCCGAACACGATGAGCACGAAGTAACCGACCGCCAGCCCCGCCACGACCATGGAGCCGGAGGTGGCCAGGTCCAGCGAGTACGGGCGCCGCCACACCGTCATGCCGCCAGGGTGACCGATCGTGTCCAGCGGTTCAGCGCGGCGTCAGCGCCCGGCTACCGGTACTGTGCGATCTGGATCAGGTTGCCGCAGGTGTCGTCGAACACCGCGGTGGTCACCGGGCCCATGTCGACCGGCTCCTGGGTGAACAGCACGCCGAGGCCCCGCAGCCGCTCGTGCTCGGCGGCCACGTCGTCCACCGCGAACTGCGTCAGCGGGATGCCGTCGGCCGCGAGCGCCTCCTTGAACGCCTTGGCGGCCGGGTGCGCATCGGGCTCCAGCAGCAGTTCCACGCCGTCCGGGGCGTCCGGCGACACCACTGTCAGCCAGCGGTACTCGCCGGTCGGCACGTCGGTCTTCTTCACGAAGCCCAGCACCTCGGTGTAGAAGCGCAGCGCCTTGTCCTGGTCGTCGACGTACACGCTGGTGAGGTTGATTCTCATGGGTTCTCCTGGGTGGGTTCGGCGGACCTGAGCCATCGTTCGGTGACGGCCCGCAGCGGCCGGGTGTCGAGGTGGTGAAACTTGTAGCGACCCTGCCGCCGCGTGACGACCAGGCCGGCGGCCTCCAGGACGTCGAGGTGCTGGGAGATCGCCTGCCGGGACGACGTGACCTGGTGCTTCGTGGCCAGCCGCCCGCAGATCTCGAACAGGGTCTGACCGTCGCGCTCGGTCAGCTCGTCGAGGATCAGGCGGCGGGTGTGGTCGGCCAGCGCCTGGTACAGATCGCCCACGTCACCCACCATAGGCAAGTGACGGCTTGCCTATCAAGCGGATTGCCCGCCATTCGGAGGACGACATGCCCGGATACATCCTCACCGGCGCTCCCGGCTCCGGTAAGACAGCGATCCTCCGGCACCTGGAGATCGACGGGTACCCCGTCGTGGAGGAGGCGGCGACCGACGTGATCGCGCTTCACCAGGCGCTCGGACGACCGGAGCCGTGGCGTGAGCCGGGCTTCGCCGACCGGGTGCTGGATCTCCAACGGGAGCGCCGTCGCCGAGCCGCGGCGAACGCCGGCGAGGTCGTCTTCCACGACCGTTCGCCCGTCTGCACGCTGGCGTTGTGCCGCTATCTGGGCCGGGCCGCACCGCCCGCGCTGCTCGCCGAGATCGAGGGCATGACGGCGAATCGCCACTACGAACAAACCGTTTTCTTCGTACGCCATCAGGGCTTCGTCGAGGCGACCGCCGCTCGCCGGATCACCTTCGAGGAATCACTCGTCTTCGAGCGGATCCACGAGTTGACCTATCGCGAGGCCGGATTCGACCTCGCCGACGTGCCGGCCGGCCCACTGGCGAGCCGGGTCGCGACGATAAGAGAGGCGGTTGATCGACTGCGCCGTTAGCACAATCAATGCTCCTTGCGCTTCGGAGGGACGCCGGTAACATCTCCATGTTTTGATCTACACGGGGAGGAAAGTCCACATGCGATGGAAAATCCCGGCCGGCGCCCTGGTGGCGCTGGCCTTTGTGATTCCGGCGGCGCCCGCGGCGGCGCAGACCGCAGTGCCCGGGCTGAACGACGCCTGCCAGACGGTCGAACGCAAGGTGTACAAGGATTTCCGCGAGCTCGTCACCATCGACCTGGACACGGCCAACGTTTCCGAGCTGCGGCTGCTGGCCTACCGGCTCCTGGCCGAGGCACAGGCCGAATCGTTGCCCGTTCTGCCGGGCGAGATCGAGGAGCGACTGAAGGGCACCTCGGACGACCTTCGCGCATACCTCAAGAACGTGGAGAATCGCTGGGCGACGGCTCTGCGCGTCTCGATCGGCCAGACCATGACGGGTGCCGGCCCCAACGTGCGGGCCGCCGCGCAGAAGGTGCTCGACAACCCGTCCGTCGAGGCCTACCTCGCCTACCTGAACAACGGCCTGTACGAGGCTCGCGCGCTCGACTGCGCATCCCAGCCGACGCCGACGCCGTCTCAGCCCACGACCACGCCGACCGCGACGCCCAGCGCCACGTCGACAGTCGTGCCGCCCCTCAGTCCCTCCGCCAGCGTGGGCGTACCCGGCGGCGACGGTGGTGGCGAGGGTGGCGGCCTGCCGGTGACCGGCTCCGACACCGCGACAGTGGCCGGCATCGGCGGGGCGCTGCTGCTCCTCGGCGGCGCCAGCTACGTCATCGGACGCCGACGTCGTTCCCGCTTCGTCGCATAGCTTCCTGGGCGCGCCCAGCTCGATGTCGCATCGGGCTGGGCGCGCCGCGTTTCCGGATTCCCCCGGTCAGCCGGCGAGTTGCCGCCGCACCGAGTCGGTGTCCATCAGGTACGACATGTGCTTGAACTTGCCGTCCTGGAGCCAGTAGAAGGCGGTCTCGACGAACGAGACCGAGGCGCCGGTAGGTGCCAGGCCGTTCCACTCCTTGACGGGCGTTCCGGTGTCGACGAGGCGGGCAGCGATCCGGTCGCCCTCGACGACGAGATCCTGGATCTCCCAGTGGAGATCCGGCACCGCCTCGACGTGCTTGTAGAACTCGGCCACCATGTCCGCCATCCGGACCGGCGTGCCGTTCATGATCACCTCTTCGTGGGCGAAGTCGGCCATGCGGTCGAACTCCCGCTTGTTCGCCAGATCGACGTACCGCAGGTAGAAGTCACGCAGTTCCTCAGTGGTGGCGCTCATGATCGCTCGTTCCCCTCCGCATATTTTGTACCGCTCGGTTCGGAGCCAACCGTAGCAGGATTCTGTACCGATCGGTTCATGATCAGGATCACGCCGTGCTCCGAATTCGATTGACCGTGTGACCCGGCGGGTCCTACGGTCGCGTCGATGCGTCCGGGAGAGATCGTCGTCACTGTGGAACAGGTACGCGCCCTGGTCAGCGACCAGTTCCCCGAATGGTCGAGCCTGCCGATCGTGCCGCAGCCGCTGAACGGCACCGACAACGCGCTGTTCCGGCTGGGCGACTCCCTGACGGCACGGCTGCCACGGGCGCCGTGGGCGGTCGACCAGGTGACGACCGACGCGACCTGGCTGCCGCGGCTCGCCCCTCACCTCCCGGTGCCCGTGCCGGTGCCGGTCGCGGTCGGCCGACCCGGCGGGAACTATCAGTGGCCGTGGACCGTCGTCCCGTGGCTCGACGGGGACAACCCGCAATCCGGGCAGGACCACGTCGACCTCGCCGTCGACCTCGCCCGCTTCGTACGGGCGATGATCGCGATCGACCCGATGGACGGGCCGGTCAAGGAAGGCATTCAGCGCGGCGTACCCCTGGTGCAGCGCGACGAACTGACCCGCCGGTCGATCGCGGAGCTGGGCGACCGGATCGACGGCCGGGCGGTGACCGCGGCGTGGGACGAGGCGATGGCGGCGGACGAGTGGCCGGGACCGCCGATGTGGCTGCACGGCGATCTGCTGGCGGGCAACCTGCTGGTCGACCGGGGCCGGCTCACCGGCGTGATCGACTTCGGCGGTCTCGGCCGCGGCGATCCGGCCGTCGAGGTGCGACCCGCCTGGAGTCTGTTCGACGCCCGCGCCCGGGCCGCCTACCGGGAGGCGCTCGGGTTCGACGAGGCGACCTGGGTACGCGGTTGGGCCTGGATGCTGTCCGGATCGCTCTACTGGCTGGCGGACCTGTGGGACTCGATCAGCGAGTACGACCGCCGGGACACCATCCGCCACATCGACTACATTCTGCGTCACCGCCACGACTGACCTGCGGGGTCCGGTGTTGCGGGACCGACCGACGGAGGCATGCGCTGTGCGGAAATTGATCTACGGCATGAACCTGACAGTGGACGGCTACGTGTCCGCGCCCGGCGACGACATCGGGTGGGGCGAATCGAGCGACGAACTGTTCCAGTGGTGGCTCGATCAGGAGCGGGCGGTCAGCCTGTTCCTGTACGGGCGCCGCCTGTGGGAGAACATGAGCGGCTACTGGCCGACCGGTGACCAGCAGCCGGGCGCCACCCCGGCGCAGATCGAGTTCGCCCGGAACTGGCGGGACACGCCGAAGGTGGTGTTCTCCTCCACCATCGACAAGGTCGACTGGAACGCCCGCCTGTTCACCGGGGACGCGATCGCTGAGATAACCCGGCTCAAGGCCGGGGACGGCGGCCCGATGAGGGTCGGTGGCGCAGCCCTCGCGGGGGCGGCCATGCGGGCCGGGCTGATCGACGAGTACGAGATCGTCACCCACCCGGTCCTCGTGGGCGCCGGCACGCCGTTCTTCGGCGCGCTGGACGGCTGGTCGAAGCTCGACCTGGTGGAGACGCGGACGTTTCCCGGCGGCGTGACCCTGAGCAGGTACGCAACGAGGCGGTAGCGCCTTCCGTCTGCGGTCAGGGTCCAGCGCCTCCAGCCGGGTGCCGAGCCGGCGGCGTCAGGAGTCCAGTGCCGCTCCCAGATCGCAGAGCCTGGCGCCCGAACCGAGCAGTTCGAGCCGGGCCTTCAGGTCGGCCACGCGCTGCTCGGCCTCGGTGACGATGTGCTCGGCGACCCGACCCCAATCCTCGGGTCCCGGGTCGGCGGGAAGCGCGGAGAACAACTCGGCGATCTCGCGCACCGTCAACCCGACCCGCTGAGCGAGCTTGGCGACATGGATGCGGCAGGCCGCGGACTCGTCGAACCGGCGCTGGTTGCCTGCGGTACGCACCGCGTTGATCACGCCGTGCTTCTCGTAGAACCGCACCGCCGAGGGCGCCACTCCACTGTCGGCGGCGACCTCGCTGACGGTCGCGTATGCCACGACCGGGTTCGTGAGCGTCATGCCCTCACCGTACGCCGCGAGGGGTTGCTTCCCCCCGACGATGCGCGTCGATCCGGCTTGACTTCAACATATGTTCAACCCGCAGCGTGGTGGACATGACCGCTCCGACAGCACATGCCAATCACCACTCCACCACCGCCGCGCAGACCACGACGCGAGTCGCGGTGATCGCCTCCAGCCTTCGCAACGGGCGGATGAGCCCGACCATCGCCGAGTGGGTCGTCGCCGCGCTCCAGCAGAGCAGTGGCGTCAACGTCGACCTGATCGACCTCGCCGGGATCACCCTGCCCGACGACACCCGGCTTTCTCCCGGCGGCGGCCCGAGGACCGAGGTCGCCGACCGGATCGAAGCCGCCGACGCGTTCGTGTTTGTCACCCCGGAGTACAACCACTCCTACCCCGCATCGCTGAAGCGGCTCATCGACTGGCACTACGCCGCCTGGATGCTGAAGCCGGCCACCGTCGTCGCCTACGGAGTCCAGGGCGGGTACGCGGCGATCGAACACCTGCGCGGTGTCCTGTCCGAACTGAACATGGTCACCACGCGACGCTGCCTCGGACTGGCTGCCCCGTGGGAAGCCCTGGACGACAGCAACCGCTTCACACCCGCCGACGGCACGAACAAGGCGCTGGCCAGCGCGCTGGCCGAACTGGCCTGGTGGACCGCCGTCCTCACCGACGCACGCGTCAACCGTCCGTTCCCGGCCTGAGGTCCTCGAACCCCGAACTTCTTCCTTGCAAAGCCCTTGGCTTGGACGACGACCTGCCACAACTGGCGATCGAAGCACTTGACCGGGTCCTCGGCGACGACTCCGAGTGGCGGAGCCTATGGGGTGAGGCGGGAGCGAGTGAGTTCCCGCCGATCAAGAGGTCCTTGTCTTTCCGCATCTATCTGCGCCGTGGTC
>NZ_LYXF01000060.1:0-14446 GCF_001709195.1 Micromonospora sp. II
GCTCCCAGCTCCCAGCTCCCAGCTCCCAGCAGATCTTGGAACCAAACGGCCCCCATAGGGACCCTTTCCTTCCAAGATCTCCACGAATCCCACCCAACGGAACGCCAGTCCCGCACCACGGAACGCACTCGCCGCAACACGCGACCGGGCGCGGCTCCCACCGCACGCCACCCCGTCAACTGCCGCGATCTTGCACTTCCCGCCCCGTCAATCCAGAGCAAATAGGGCACGTCGAGGGCCTCAAGTACAAGATCGCGGGAGGCAGAGGGCGGGAGGCGGGAGCGGGAGGGGGAGCGGGAGGGGGCGGGAGGTAGGGCTGATGGTGTGTCCAGCAGTGCGGAAGCGCTGAGCAGGAACCGCAGTTCCCCGACCCGTGACTGCGGGACCACCTCGGACCGGAAACCGCGGCGGCGACCCGGGAGTCTCCGCGGTGAGTCGGTGGGGACGGTCCGGGGTATGCACCTACGGGTGCCCGGGTCGCCGATCATCCTCGGGGCCGAGGGCGCGGCGCGCACCCCTCTCTACCGTGGAATCAGCGCGGCGGATCGCCGCAGAAGTGGGAGACGACGATGAGTCGCAAACTGGTCCGGCCCCGCCAGGGGCGCATGATCGCCGGTGTCTGCGCCGGCCTGGGGCAGCGGTTCGGCATGTCGGCCGGCCTGGTCCGGCTGCTGTTCCTGCTGTCGCTGCTGCTGCCCGGCACGCAGGTGATCATCTACCTGATCCTGTGGGTTCTGATGCCGAACGAGGACCGCTACCTCGCCACCCGCTGACGCGACACGAAGCCGGGACACCGGCACACACGCGACGCGCCCGCCCCGGACCATCGGGGCGGGCGCGCGGCGTCAGCGCACGAAGATCAGGGCGCGGTGTAGGTGACAGTCACCTTCTCGTAGCCGAGCGAGCGCAGCAGCCCTTCCAGCATCTTGCGGGTGTTCTCCTCGGCGCGGGCGGCGAGCCCACTGTCGCGGGCCGCCGCGGTGATCCGGTCCTCGGCGAGCTTGTAGATCTGCTGCTGCCGGTTGGGGTCGCCGGCCACCAGGTCGTTGAGCCGGTTGATCAGGCCCCGCTGCTGGGCGAAGACGTAGCTCTTGTCCATGTCCAGGTCGGTCTCGCCGAGCTGCGGCGCGGGCAGCTTGATCTCGGCGGACTTGCCGTCCTCGGAGACCGTCACCGCGCCGTCGGCGATCTTCGCGAAGTCGACGTACGCCTCGACGCGCCCCGCCCCGGCGAACAGCGTGCGCTCGTTGAGCAGGAAGTCGGGCACGTTGCGCCGGTCGTTCTGCACGTCCACCACGACCTGGAAGTTGCCCTCGGCGGCGACGTAGCGGCTCAGGTCACGGATCGACTTGAGCAGCGGCGGCTGGCTGCGGTCGGTCTGCTCCTTGGCGAACGGGTTGCGGAAGTCGGGCAGCAGACCGGTGGCCTGCACGCCGAGCAGCACCACCACCGCCAGCGCCGCCGCGCCGAGCACCCAGAGCAGGCCACGAGCCGCGCCGCCGCCCGACGCCGGGGCGCCCGGACCGGGCTCGCGATCGGGATCGCGGCCCGGGTCGGGCGAGCCTTCCGCCCGGTCGCGAAGGGACTCGCTGGTGGGGTAGTCCGGGAACTCCCGGGTGGGCTCGTTGATGTCACCGTCGCGGGCCATCGCCCTCACCGTCCTCGTCCGACACATCGACTGACAAAGACGGTACGGCCACCGTGCGACAGTCGCTCGCCGAGCGTCCCGATCGGGTGAAACCGCAGGTCAGGCGAACGCGGACAGGCCCGTCAGCCGCTGGCCGATGACGAGCTGGTGGATCTCGGAGGTGCCCTCGTAGGTGAGCACGCTCTCCAGGTTGTTGGCGTGCCGCATCACCGGGTACTCGCCGGAGACGCCGTTCGCGCCGAGGATCGTGCGGCACTGCCGCGCGATGGCGAGCGCCTCCCGGACGTTGTTCAACTTGCCCACGCTCACCTGGTGGGGCCGCAGCGAGCCGGCGTCGGCGAGACGGCCCAGGTGCAGCGCGAGCAGCATCCCCTTGTTCCACTCCACCGCCATGTCGGCGAGCTTGGCCTGGGTGAGCTGGAAGCCGGCGAGCGGGCGGCCGAACTGGGTGCGCGTGGTCGCGTACTCCAATGCGGTTTCCAGGCAGTCGCGGGCCGCGCCGAGCGCGCCCCAGACGATGCCGTGCCGGGCCTCGGTCAGGCACCCCAGCGGCGCCTTCAGCCCGATCGCCTCGGGCAGTCGCGCGTCGGCCGGCAGCCGGACGTCGTCGAGCGCGATCTCGCCGGTCAGTGACGCGCGCAGCGACATCTTGTGCCGGATCTCGCGCGCCGTCACCCCCGGCGTGTCCATGGGTACGGCGAAGCCGCGCACGCCTTCGTCGGTGCGCGCCCAGATCACGCCCACGTCGGCGATCGGCGCGTTGGTGATCCACAGTTTGCTGCCGTTGAGGATCCAGTCGTCGCCGTCGCGGCGGGCCCGGGTGGCCATCGAGCCGGGGTCGGAGCCGTGGTCGGGTTCGGTGAGCCCGAAACAGCCGATCGCCTCGCCGGCCGCCATGGCGGGCAGCCAGCGCTGCTTCTGCTCCTCGCTGCCGAAGCGCCAGATGGCGTACATGGCCAGCGATCCCTGCACCGACACCAGCGAGCGGACACCGGAGTCGCCGGCCTCCAGCTCCAGGCAGGCCAGCCCGTACGCGACGGCGGACGCGCCGGCGCAGCCGTAGCCGGTCAGGTGCATGCCGAGCAGGCCGAGCTTGCCGAACTCGCGGGCCAGCTCACGGGCCGGCACCTGGCCGTCCTCGTACCAGCCGGCGACGTGCGGGCGTACCCGGTCGGTCACGAGCTGGCGCACGACGGCGCGGATCTGCCGCTCCTCCTCGCTGAGCGACGCATCGATGTCGAGCAGGTCCAGAGGAGTCATGGCGTCACCTTAACCAAGGCTCAGCCRGGCGTCACTCGCCCTGGTCGCCGAGGACCAGCACGCGCGCGTGGATCTGGTTGCGCTGCTGCAGCGCCGCGCGCAGCGCCCGGTGCAGGCCGTCCTCCAGGTAGAGGCCGCCGTTCCACTGGACCACGTGCGGGAAGAGGTCGCCGTAGAAGGTGGAGTCCTCCGCGAGCAGCTTGTCCAGCGCCAGTTCGCGCTTGGTGGTGATGAGCTGGTCCAGCCGCAGCGGGCGCGGCGGGATCTCGGCCCACTGCTTCAGCGTGAGGTTGTGCTCCGGGTAGGGACGCCCGTCCCGGACCGCCCTGAAGATCACGGCGTGCTCTCCTCCCCCAGGCCCGGCTGACGATGTGGATGTCAGCCTAACCGCTCAGGTCCACCGTCCCCGCCGCACCACATCCTGCACCGGACGCCGCCCTCTACGCAGCGACGGTGACCGATGGTCAACAGCCCGATAACCCACTGTGATGGCTCCGACGGGGCTGAGTTCCGGCGGTACCCCGAACGCCTCCCGGTACGCCTCGATCCGCTGCGGCGGAATGCCGAAGAAGCAGGCGCCCAGCCCTTCGTCCACGGCGGTGAGCAGCATCAGCAGCGCCGCGAAGCCGGTGTCCACGTACCAGTAGGGCACCGGCCAGCGGTCCTCGGCGCGGTCCGCCCAGCCCTTGTCCGGCTCGGCGTAGCGGTCCAGGTAGGCGTCACGGTTGGCGTGCGGCACCACGATCAGCGGCGCCCGGCGCATCCCGGCCAGCCAGCGTTCCCGGCCGCCGCCACCGGGCGTGGTCGCCGCCCAGAACCGTTCCCGGTCCTCGGGTTCCTCCAGCACCAGGAAGCCCCAGCCCTGGGCGAACCCGGCCGACGGCGCGCGGACCGCGTGGTCCAGCAGGCGGTCCACCACCTCCGGCGGCACCGGGCGGTCGGGGTCGTAGTTGCGCACCATCCGGCGGCGGCGGACTACCTCGGCGAACTCCACGCTCAGACCTCCGGCCGGACGCCCCAGGCGCCCCGCCAGGTCTGCCCCGGCTCCAGCGTGATGACGTCCCTGCCGGAGCGGAACGCATCCGGCGGGCAGGTCATCGGCTCGACCGCCACCGACCGGCGGTGCCGTTCCCCGCCGAGCGTGTCGCCGGTGAACACCTGCCACCAGCCGAACTCGCGGTCCGCCCAGATCCGCAGCCCGGACGAGCCGTCCGGCGAGCCGAGCGTCACCGCCGAGCCGCCGTCGGCGTCCCGCTCGACGTCACCGAAGGCGGTGTCGAGGACCAGGTCGCCGATCGGGCGCGGGCTGGTGAAGTCGAACTCGGAGCCGGTCACCTCGGTCGCACCGACCGGAAGCAGGCGGCCGTCCACCAGCACCCGCCGCCGGGCCGGCAGGTGCAGCCGAATCCCGTCCACGCCGGCCTTCGGCAGTTGCAGGTAGGGGTGCACGGAGAAGCCGAACGGCGCCGGCTCGCCGGACAGGTTCGTCGCCTCGTGCTCGGCCCGCAGCCCGTCCGGGCCGACGCTCCACCGGGCCCGCAGCCGCAGCGCCCACGGGTAGCCGGGGCTGGGCGGCAGGTCGTAGCCGATCGTCACGCTCTGGGCCGACTGCTCGATCAGTTGCCACCGCGCCCAGTTCACCAGGCCGTGCAGCGCGTTGTGCCGCTCCGGCTCGGTGAGGTCGAGCTGGAACGACCGCTCCCCGAACGAGTAGACGCCGTCCCGGATCCGGTTCGGCCAGGGCGCGAGCACCTGACCGGCCGAGCCGGGGCAGACCTCGTCCTCGGCGTACCCGTCGAGGTAGTCCACGCCGTCGTGCCGGTAGGCCCGCAGCCCGCCGCCCACCTCGACCACGACGGCCTCGTGGCCGTCGGCGGAAATGGTCCACTGTGTACCGGACGGTGGCTGCACGTCGATCCCCATGTCGGCGACCCTACCGTCAGTGGCGCTCCTCGGCGGGGGTGGTCGAGCGATAGCGCAGCAGCGCCGGGAACGCCACCACCAGCAACACCGCGAGTACGGCGGCGGCCAGGCCACCACCGACCATGGCGACGCCGGTGCCGAACCCGGCGGCCGTCGCGCCGGCCCGCAGATCGCCCAGACGCGGGCCACCGGCCACCACGACGGTGTTCACGCCCTGGAGGCGGCCCCGCATCCGGTCCGGCGCGTAGACCAGCAGCATCGACTGGCGCAGCGTGGCGCTGACCAGGTCGGCGGCGCCGGCGACGCCGAGCAGCACCACCGCCACCCACAACTGCCCGGCCAGCCCGGCGAGCGCGATCGCGACGCCCCAGCCGACCACCGCCACGGTGAGCGCGAGGCCCTGCCGGCGGACCCGGCCGATCCACCCGGAGGTCAGGCCGCCCAGCATCGCGCCGATGGCGATCGAGCTGTAGAGCCAGCCCACCGCCGAGGCGCCGCCGAAGCGTTCCTGCGCCAGCTCGGGGAAGAGCGCCCGCGGCATGGCCAGGATCATCGCGATCAGGTCGATGGCGAAGGACAGCAGCAGCACCCGCGTGGTGGCCAGGTAGCGGAAACCGTCGACGATGCTGGCCAGCCCGGCCTTGCGGACGCCGCCGTCCGGGTCCGGCGCGGGCGGCATCGCGGGCAGCCGCAGCGTGGCCCAGAGCGCCGCCGTGTACAGCAGCGCGTCCGCCGCGTACGCGATGGGCAGCGCCGTCCCCACCTCCCACCCGGCGAAGATCAGGCCGGCGGCGAGCGGGCCGAAGACGGCGGCGGCGGTGAACGTGGTGAAGTTCAGCGTGGTCGCGGCCGGGACCAGCTCGGCCGGCACGAGCCGGGGCAGGATCGCGCTGCGGGCCGGTGAGGTGATCGCGAAAGCCGTCGACTGGAGGCCGACGAGCAGCAGGAGCAGCAGCGGGCTGCGCACGCCGGCCAGCGACTGCACCAGCAGCCCCAGCGTCGACGCCCAGAGCACGCAACCGCCGACGAGCAGCACCCGGCGGCGGTCCCGGGCGTCGGCGATCGCGCCGCCCCACAACCCGAACAGCAGCAGCGGCACGAAACCGGCGATGCCCAGCAGGCCGACCCAGAGCGAGCCGCCGGTCAGGTCGAACATCTCCACCGGCACCGCCACGGCGGTGAACTGGAAGCCGAACATCGCGATCGCGTTGCCGGTCCAGACCCGCCGGTACGCGGGCACGCGCAGCGGGCGCAGGTCGATCGCCCAGCGGCGCGCACCCCGCCGCCGGGCCTGCGTGACGTCGGTCACGGCGCGAGCCGCTCGACGACGAAAACCCCGTTCCCGGTACGCCGGAAGCGCAGCCGGTCGTGCAGCCGGCTGGCCCGGCCCTGCCAGAACTCGACCGTCTCGGGCCGGACCCGGAACCCGCCCCAGTGCGGCGGCGCGGGGATCGGGTCCACGTCGGCGAACCGTTCCGCCGCCGCCCGGTACGCCTCGTCGAGCGCGGCGCGGTCCGGCACCACCGTCGACTGGGCGCTGGCCCACGCCCCGAGCTGCGAGCCGCGCGGCCGGCTGGCGAAGTACGCCTCGGTCTCGGCCCGGTCCACCGGCTCGACCCGGCCGGTCACCGTCACCTGCCGCTGCATCGGGAACCAGGGGAACACCAGGCTGGCCCACGGGTTCCCGGTCACCTCGGTGCCCTTGCGCGAGCCGTGGTTGGTGTAGAAGACGAAGCCCTCCGGGTCGTACCCCTTGAGCAGCACGGTGCGCCCGCTGGGCCGGCCCCGGGCGTCGGCGGTGCCGAGCACCATCGCGTTCGGCTCGGGCAGCGGATGTGCCACCGCGTCGGCGAACCAGCGGGCGAACTGGGTGTGCCAGTCCGGCGCCAGGTCCGCCTCGGTCAGGCCCAGGTCGGCGGCGTACTCGTTACGCATACCGGCCGGTGCGGGTGTGTCGCCTGTCACTGTGCTCGTCCCTCTCCCGGGCGTGCCGGCGTCCCCCGACGCTGGCCAGGCCCCGGTACCCAGTCTTCTCCCTCTCTCGCCGACGGCCAGCGGCGGGGATGTCGTGTGGCGCACAGTGGCTGTGGGTCGCGCAGTCTGTTACCCACCGGGCAAGATGTTCCGAACCACATCCCTGAAGGGTCGCCTGAGCTGCGGGGCTCGATCAGCCCGCCCGGGCGCGCCGAGCCGAAGCCAGGAGACGACATGTCCGATTTCAAACCGGGCCTGGAGGGCGTCGTAGCCTTCGAGACCGAGATCGCCGAACCCGACCGCGCGGGGGGTTCACTGCGCTACCGGGGCGTGGACATCGAGGACCTGATCGGCCAGGTCTCGTTCGGCAACGTCTGGGCGCTGCTGGTGGACGGCCGGTTCGGCCCCGGCCTGCCGCCGGCCGAGCCGTTCCCGGTGCCGGTGCACTCCGGTGACATCCGCGTCGACGTGCAGTCCGCGGTCGCCATGCTGGCGCCGTACTGGGGGCTCAGCCAGCTTCTCGACATCTCCGACGAGCAGGCCCGCGAGGACCTGGCCCGGGTGTCGGTCACCGCGCTGTCCTTCGTCGCCCAGTCGGCGCGCGGCCTGGGCCTGCCGGCCGTGCCGCAGAAGGAGATCGACAAGGCGGAGACCATCGTCGAGCGGTTCATGAAGCGCTGGCGGGGTGAGCCCGACCCGCGGCACGTCAAGGCCGTCGACGCGTACTTCATCTCGGCCGCCGAGCACGGCCTGAACGCCTCCACCTTCACCGCCCGGATCGTCGCCTCCACCGGCGCGGACGCCGCGGCCTGCATCTCCTCCGGCATCGGCGCGCTCTCCGGCCCGCTGCACGGCGGCGCCCCGTCCCGGGTGCTCAGCATGCTGGAGGCGGTCGAGCGCAGCGGCGACGCCGACGGGTACGTCAAGGGCGTGCTCGACCGGGGCGAGCGGCTGATGGGCTTCGGCCACCGGGTCTACCGGGCCGAGGACCCGCGCGCCCGCGTGCTGCGGCGCACCGCCAAGGAGCTGGGCGCGCCCCGCTTCGAGGTCGCCGAGGCGCTGGAGAAGGCCGCGCTGGCCGAGCTGCAGGCCCGCCGCCCGGACCGCGTCCTCGCCACGAACGTCGAGTTCTGGTCGGCGGTGGTGCTGGACTTCGCCGAGGTGCCGGCGCACATGTTCACCTCGATGTTCACCTGCGCGCGGATGGGCGGCTGGTCGGCGCACATCCTGGAGCAGAAGAAGCTCCAGCGGCTGGTGCGCCCGTCGGCGACGTACGTCGGCCACGGCTCGCGCAAGCCGCAGGAGGTCGAGGGCTGGGACGCCATCCCGCACGGCGTCTGACGTCTCGCCCGGGGCCCCGCTTCCACCCGCCGGTGGAGCGGGGCTCCGGCACGTCCGGGACCGGCTCGCGGCCCGTGTGGCGGACGCCTCACCGACCGGCGTGGGACTGGCCGCCGGACGGCCCGGAGCAGGTGCGAGGATTGCCGTGGCAGTGTCGCCGGAACGGGCTCGGACGCCCGCCGCCACGCGGCAGCACCTCGTCCGCGCCCTGCCAGCTCACCTCTCGCCCATGCGGAAGGATCTTGAAGACCGTGGCTGACGCACCGACCATCCGGATTCCCGACGAGATCAGGCCCGCCGACGGACGATTCGGCTGCGGCCCGTCCAAGGTCCGTCCGGCCGCGGTCTCCGCCCTCGCCGACGTCGCCACCAGCTACCTGGGCACGTCGCACCGGCAGAAGACGGTCCGCGACCAGGTCGCCCGGCTGCGCCGCGGCCTGGCCGAGTTCTACTCCCTCCCCGAGGGGTACGAGGTGGTGCTCGGCAACGGCGGCACCACCGCGTTCTGGGAGGTCGCCACGTTCGGCCTGATCCGGGACCGGGCCCAGTTCGCCAGCTTCGGCGAGTTCGGCGCCAAGTTCGCCAAGTCGGTGAAGGATGCGCCGTTCCTGGGCGAGCCGACCGTGCGCAAGTCCGACGCGGGCAGCGCCCCGACGCTGGTCGCCGAGGCCGGCGTGGACGTCTACGCCACCCCGCACAACGAGACCTCCACCGGTGTCGCGGTGCCGATCAGCCGGGTGGCGGGCGCCGACGAGGGCTCGCTGCTGCTGGTCGACGCCACCTCCGGCGCGGGCGGGCTGGACGTGGACGTCGCCCAGACCGACGTCTACTACTTCGCGCCGCAGAAGTGCTTCGGCTCCGACGGCGGCCTCTGGCTGGCCCTGATGTCGCCGGCCGCGCTGGCCCGGGCCACCGAGATCAAGGAGTCGGGCCGTTACATCCCGGCCTTCCTCGACCTGGTCACCGCGATCGACAACTCGCGGCTGGAGCAGACGTACAACACCCCGGCGCTGGCGACCATCTTCCTGGCCGCCGAGCAGACCGACTGGATGAACTCCCAGGGCGGGCTGGCCTGGGCGGCCAAGCGCACCGCCGAGAGCGCCGGCATCGTGTACGGCTGGGCCGAGCGCTCGTCGTTCGCCACCCCGTTCGTGTCGAACCCGGCGCTGCGGTCCAACGTGGTCGCCACCGTCGACTTCGCCGACGGGGTGGACGCCACGGCGATCGCCAAGGTGCTGCGCGCGAACGGCATCGTCGACACCGAGCCGTACCGCAAGCTGGGCCGCAACCAGCTGCGGGTGGCGCTGTTCCCGGCCGTCGAGCCGGCCGACGTCGAGGCGCTCACCGCGTCCATCGACTACGTGGTCGAGCGACTCTGATCACGCCGTCACGGTGCGTGGCCGTCAGGGCTCCGGCGGCCACCCACCGTGATCATTACCGCAGCTCAGTCACGACATGCCGGGGTGTCGCAGTCCCCATCGGCGGGTAGATGAGCGTACGGTGGTGCGAGACGCCCGGGTGGCCGGCTCCCGTGGCGTGACGGCCAGCGAAGCGGGACGGAGGCAAGCCCATGCGCCCAGTACGCTTCGTCGCCCTCTCCGAGGACGGCCAGGCCCTGGTGCTCGCCGACGAGGTGGGGCGCCTGCTGGCGCTGCCCATCGACGAGCGGATCGCGTCGGCGCTGCACGCCGAGCCGGGCGCCCCGCCGCTCGCTGTGGTGCCGAGCGCCACCGACCCGACGCCGTCGCTGTCCCCACGGGACATCCAGGCCCGCATCCGCTCCGGTGAGTCCGCCGAGGACGTCGCCCGCATCGCCGGCGTGCCGGTCGACCGGGTGCTACGCTACGCCGGCCCGGTGCTCCAGGAGCGGGCCATGCTCGCCCAGCACGCCCGCCGCACCCGGCTGAAGGGCGCGGAGAAGCCGACCCCGCTGGCCGAGGTCGTCAACGGCCGGCTGGCCCAGCACGGCATCGACACCGAGAAGATCTCGTGGGACGCCTACCGCCGCGACGACGGCACCTGGCGGATCATCGCGACCTGGCCGTCCGGCAAGGCCACCGCGCAGGCGGTGTGGGACCTGGACAAGACCCGGCAGAACGTCGCCCCGCACGACGACATGGCGCAATACCTCTGCGCCGAGCGGCCCACGCCGATCCTCGGCCAGGAGCCGGCGCCGGAGCGGGGCGGTCACGCGCTGCCCGGTCCGTCGCGTGGCGAGCCGAGCCGGGGCGGGCACGGCCTGCCGGCCGCCTCCGAGCACGCCCGTCCGGGGCGTGACCCGATCCGCGCCGGCCGGGACGCGCTGCTCGCCTCGCTGGACCGGCCGCTCGGCGGCACGTCCGGGCGCGGTCTCGACACCCGCTCCCCGGCCGCGCAGGAGGCGCCCCGCCAGCGGGCCGTCGCCGGTGGCGCCGCCGCGCTGCTCGGGGGCGGGCAGGGCTCGGCCTTCGACGACGACTCGGACGCGCCGAAGGAGATCCCGGCCGTACCCTCGCTGGCAGTGCTGCGGCCGCGGCGCACCGGTGCCGCGGCGGCGACCGGCGGCGCGGGCGGCGAGTCCACCGAGGCCGGCGGCAAGCCGCGCAAGCGGCTGCCGAGCTGGGACGACGTGCTCTTCGGCACCGGCCCGGCGGCCCGCGAATCCTCCTGATCCGCAAGCTCCACCCTGGCTCGTTGAGAGGGCACTCCAAGTTCCGGCGTGCCAGGGTGGAGTCATGGAGTACACGAACCTGGGACGCACCGGCCTGTCCGTGAGCCGACTCTGCCTCGGCACGATGAACTTCGGTCCGCAGACCGACGAGCCGGACAGCTTCGCCATCATGGACCGGGCGCTCGAACACGGGATCAACTTCTTCGACACCGCGAACGTCTACGGCTGGAAGCTCGGTGAGGGCGTCACCGAGCACATCGTCGGCCGCTGGTTCGCGCAGGGCGGCGGGCGCCGCGACAAGGTCGTCCTCGCCACCAAGGTGTACGGCAAGATGGGCGAGTGGCCCAACGAGCAGGGCCTGAGCGCCCGGCACATCATCCGGGCCTGCGAGGACTCGCTGCGCCGCCTCCAGACCGACACGATCGACCTCTACCAGATGCACCACATCTCCCGGACCACGCCGTGGGAGGAGATCTGGCAGGCGATGGAGACGCTCGTCGCGCAGGGCAAGGTGCTCTACGTCGGCTCGTCCAACTTCGCCGGCTGGCACATCGCGCAGGCGCAGGCCGCAGCCGGTAAGCGCAACTTCCTCGGCCTCGTCTCCGAGCAGTGCATCTACAACCTGCTGACCCGGTACGTCGAGCTGGAGGTCGTGCCGGCCGCCCAGCACTACGGGCTGGGCATCATCCCGTGGTCGCCGCTGCACGGCGGGCTGCTCTCCGGCATCATCCGCAAGATGGCCGAGGGCAGTGCGGCGCGCGGCACCACCGGCCGCTCGGCCGACGCGCTGGCCGAGCACCGCAGCACGATCGAGGCGTACGAGAAGCTCTGCGCCGACCTGGGCCACGACCCGGCGGATGTGGCGCTGGCGTGGCTGCTGTCCCGTCCGGGCGTGACCGCCCCGATCGTCGGCCCGCGCACCATGGACCAGCTCGACCGCAACCTCGGCGCGCTCGACGTCCACCTGGACGAGCCCACGCTGACCCGCCTGGACGAGCTGTTCCCGCCCGTAGGCAACGGCGGCCCCGGCCCCGAGGCCTGGGCCTGGTGAAAGGAAGGGCCCCTTCTTAACGCCTCAGGTAGAGAAGGGGCCCCTTCTTAACACGCCGCCGAATTAACGCGCCGCCCGCATCAACGCGCCGGCGCGAGCGCCCACGCGGCGATGCGCGTGTGGCGGGGCGTACGGCCCGGATGGCTGCGGGTCAGCATCACCTCACCGGCCGACCACTGTGGGCCGGCGTACCCGTTGAGGGTGTCCCGGTCGGCGTGGAGGTCGGCCTCGGGCACCCGGTCACCGGGGCGGGCGATGGTCAGGTGCGCCCGGAACGGCTTGTCGTCGCAGGGCAGCCCGGCCTCGCACAGCCCGCCGCGAATCGAGCGGGCCAGCGCGTCGAGCGCCTCGACGTCGCCGCGTACGTCGACCCAGAGCACTGTGGACCGGCCCTGACCGAAGCTGCCGCCGCCCGCGAGGCGCAGCAGTGGGGTACGAGCTGTCCGGGCGGCCGAGGCGAGCGCGTGCTTCACGTCGGGGAGCCGGACGTCCGGCACCTCGCCGAGGAAGGCCAGCGTGAGGTGCAGGTCCGCCGGATCGGCCAGCCGGGCGTGGCGGGCGGCCGCGACCCGCAGGCCCTTGACCCGGGCGGTGAGGTCGGCGACCGCCACGGCAGGTGGGTAGATCGCCGCGAAGAGACGCACCAGGTCAGCGGTGCCGCTGGTGGTGCGCGGCGCGGGCGGCCGGCAACGTCAGCCCGGCGGCGTGCAGCAGCCCTTCGACGCGTACCCGTTCGATCTCCCGGTCGACGCCGTCCAGTTCGGCCAGGTGCTCGTCGATGCCGAGCGCCCGGCAGGCGGCGCGCAGCCGTTCGTCGTACGCCTCGATGACCGCGCCGTGCCACACCACGCTGCGGTCGGCGGCGGCGAGCCGGTGGCCGCCGAGGCGGCGCAGGTCGGTGGCGAGCTGGTCCAGCGGCCGTCGGCCGTCCCGGTCGAACTCGGTGAGGTCGATGTCGCGGGTCAGCGCCTCGGCCTCGATGGCCCGGTCGAGCCGCGCGATGGTACGGCGTTCCCGGCGCTGCTCCCGCCACTCGGCCCACCCGCACGCGACCCGGTCGATGATCTCGTCAGCGCAGAACAGCAGCGCGAACAGGGCGGGTAGGCAGCAGACGGCGAGGATCGCCAGCGCCAGCAGCAGTCCCTGCCCCACTTCCACACATCGACGCTAAGCCCTGCCGCACCGGCCCGCCACCCGTTTGGGTAATCGGGCCGGTACGACCGGCTATCGGGGCTACTTGGCTCCGGGCGACACGACGTAGAAGCGGGGCATCGGGAGCACCCGCATCCGCAGCCGGGCGCCGGAGCGGCGCAGCTGCCAGGTGAGCGCCAGCAGCGCGGCGGTCAGCGAGATCAGGCCGCCGGCCCAGATGCTCGCGCCCGCGCCGTAGTGCTCGGCGACCCAGCCGATCAGGGGCGCGCCGACCGGGTTGGTGCCCAGGAACACCAGCACCCACAGCGCCATCACCCGTCCCCGGAAGGAGGCGTCGACACCGAGCTGGACGCGCTGGTTGGCGGCCTGGGCGAAGTAGATCATGAAGAACCCGGCGGGCAGCAGCAGCGCCACGACCAGCCAGTACGCCGGGGCGAGCCCGACGAGCGTGCCGAAGACCGCGCAGCCGATCGCGGCGCCGAGCACGAGCCAGACCGAGGGCCGGCTGCGCCGTCCGGTGCCGGCCAGCGCCCCGACCAGCGCACCGGCCGCGAGCGCGGTGCTGAACAGGCCGAACGAGGCGGCGCCGGTGTTGAACACGGTCTTCGCGAGCGCGGCGAGGGTGAGCTGGAAGTTGAACAGGCTCATCCCGATCACCGACATGAGGACCATCGGCAGCAGGATGTCGGGGCGGCGTGCCACGTACCGGAGGCCGTCGACCACCCGGGCCTGGTCCCGCTCGCCGACCGGCGGCAGGTCCTTGCGGTGCAGTTCCTCGGTACGCATCCGGACCACGTTGACCAGCGGGGCGATCGAGCTGAGCGCGGTGACCAGGAAGACCGGGCCGACGTCGACGGCGGCGATGGCCAGGCCGGCGACGGCGGGGCCGACGATCCGGGCGGAGTTGAACACTGCCGCGTTGAGCGAGAGCGCGTTCGGCAGCAGCGGCATGCCTACCAGCTCGGAGACGAACGCCTGGCGGACCGGTGTCTCGACCGCGTTGGAGACGCCGAGCAGGGCGGCGAACGTGAAGACGTGCCAGAGCTGCACCAGGCCGGTGAGGACCAGGACGCTCATGGCCAGCGCGAGCACGGTCCAGAACGCGTTGGYGACGAAGAGCAGCATCCGCTTGTCGTAGCGGTCGGCGAGCCGTCCGGAGAGCAGCGTGAGCAGGAGTACGGGCGTGAACTGCAACGCGGTGACCACGCCGAGCGCGGTCGCCGAGTTGTCGCTGAGCTCGAGCACGAGCCAGTCCTGGGCGATGAACATCATCCAGACGCCGATCAGTTTGATCAGCTGCCCGGTGGCGAAGAGTCGGTAGTTACGGACCCGTAGGGACTGGAACATCGTGCTCAATTTGGCCTGCACTCTAGGTGCGCCTCCTTGCGTCGGTACGCTTCATCCACAGCTGACGAAGCGAACCGCGGGCGGCGGTGTCAGGCGCGAG
>NZ_LYXF01000061.1:0-12296 GCF_001709195.1 Micromonospora sp. II
TCCCAAGGGTTGGGCTGTTCGCCCATTAAAGCGGTACGCGAGCTGGGTTTAGAACGTCGTGAGACAGTTCGGTCCCTATCCGCCGTGCGCGTAGGATACTTGAGAAGGGCTGTCCCTAGTACGAGAGGACCGGGACGGACGAACCTCTGGTGTGCCAGTTGTCCCGCCAGGGGCACGGCTGGTTAGCTACGTTCGGAAGGGATAACCGCTGAAAGCATCTAAGCGGGAAGCTCGCTTCAAGATGAGGTATCCCACCCACTTTGTGGGGTAAGGCCCCCAGCTAGACGACTGGGTTGATAGGCCGGAAATGTAAGCCCGGTAACGGGTTCAGTTGACCRGTACTAATAGGCCGAGGACTTGACTACCAAGCTGCTACGCGTCCACTGTGCAACTCTGAACAAACGATCACCCACAGGGTTGGTTGACATGTTCATAGAGTTACGGCGGTCATGGCGGAGGGGAAACGCCCGGTAACATTCCGAACCCGGAAGCTAAGCCCTCCAGCGCCGATGGTACTGCACTCGGGAGGGTGTGGGAGAGTAGGACACCGCCGGACAACCTTTCGTTTCAGGGCCACCCCTCACGGGGGTGGCCCTGAAACGCGTCCACCCCGAAAACCGGCCACCACACCGCCTGGATTCGGGCCGGCCGACGGGAATCACCACGTCGGCCGCGTCAGTCTCGTACCGTCGAGCCGGGACCTCTGACACCGGCCACGCCGGTGGGCCGAAACGTGACATGGCGTACGTCGGGACCGTGATCGGGGCCGACCGCACGGGGTACAGGAGTGGACATGGAGATTGGAATCATCGGGTCGGGGCACATCGGGGGCACCCTCACCCGTCGTCTGCGTTCACTCGGCCACGACGTCGCGGTGGCCAACTCCCGCGGGCCGCAGAGCCTCGCCGACCTGGCCGCCGAGACCGGCGCCCGGGCGGTGTCGGTGGAGGAGGCCGTGCAGGGCGCCGAGCTGGTGGTCATCGCGATCCCGCTGAAGGCGGTGCCGCAGCTTCCGGCGGCGCTGTTCGACGGCAAGCTGGTCGTCGACGCCAACAACTACTACCCCCAGCGGGACGGCGACATCGCCGAGCTGCTCGACCGCAGCCTCAGCTCCAGTCGCTGGACCGCTGACCACCTCAAGGGCGCCCGGGTGGTGAAGGTCTTCAACAACATCCAGGCGGCGCACCTGATGGACGAGGGCAAGCCGGCGGGTACGGCGGGCCGGATCGCGTTGCCGGTGGCCGGCGACGACGCGGACGCCAAGCGGATCGTGATGGGCCTCGTGGACGATCTGGGCTTCGACCCGGTCGACGCGGGCACCCTGGACGAGAGCTGGCGGCAGCAGCCGGACACGCCCGTCTACGGCACTGACCGGGACGCCGACGGCGTACGCGAAGGGCTGGCCGCGGCGCGGCCGTGACAAGCATGGGAAAGGCCCCGCCGGATCCGGCGGGGCCTTTCCGCGTCGTGGATCAGTCGTCGCCCGGCTTCGGGGCGCAGATGAAGCGCGGCTCGGCGTCGTAGCGCCAGCTGAACTTCTCCCGCTTGACGACCTTGCCGTCCTTCTTGATGACCCGGAAGGCGTCCTGGGCGAACCCGACGGCGCCCGCGGCGGGGATGCAGGACGGCCCCGGCGTCAGGTACACGGTCTTCGGCTGGGTGATGTTGCGGCGGGGGCCGTACTCCGTCTTGACGCTGTCGTAGATCTTGGTGCTCCAGATCGAGACGGTGATCGAGCTGGACGTGTACGAGGTGTCGATGAGCACGCCGTGGGGCGTGTTGTTGCGGAACTTGAAGTCGAGCTGCGGCCAGTAGATGGTCGACTCGATCACGGCCGGGTAGCGGCTGAAGTAGAACGAGTGCGGCTTGTGCTCCACGTCCTCCAGCCCGGCGTAGTAGGTGGCGTTGAACAGCGTGGTGGTGAACTGGGAGACGCCGCCACCGACGCCCGGCACCAGCTTGCCGTTCACGATCGTGGGCGCGTCCTTGTATCCCTGGTCGTAGCCGCGTTCACCGGTGTGCCCGTTGAGCGAGAACGTCTCACCCGGCTTCACGAGCGTGCCGTCCACGTCCTTCGCCGCGCGGACGATGTTCTGGCTGCGCGGCGAGGAGAGGCCGCCGGTGAAATGGGTGGTGAAGGTCGACACCCGCTCCTTGATGCCCAGCTTCGCCAGCTCCGCCTCGGTCAGCTCGGGCGCGGCCGGCTTGAGCTCGGCGGACACCGTACGGCCCTCGGACTTGGGCAGCACCGCGAGCAGGGCCGGGCCGAGCGCGGCGGCGTCGACCTGGCGGCCGGCCTTGCTGGGCACCACCTTCGGCTTGCCGCCGCTGATGGTCAGCCCGGCGTCCTGCGGCTCGACCTCCAGCTTCGTCAGCCGGTCGCCGAGCGCGGCGCGGAGCCGCTTGACGTCGACCTTCGGGGTGAGCGTGCCGGCGTCGTCGGCGGAGAAGCGCAGTGCCCGGGCGATGGCGGCGGGCGGGATGGTGACCGAACCGCCGTCGGTGGTGAGCGTCACCGGCGCGGCGACGGCGGGCCGGGCCAGCTCGGCGACGAGGCGGTCGACCTCCTCACGGGTGGTGGCGGGCCACTTCTCGACGAGCGGCACGGTGACCGGCTCGGCGGCCAGCCAGCCGGCCTTCACCACACCGGTGGCGCCGTCGGTGTCGACGGTGAGCGCCGGCTTCGGGTAGACCGGCTTCGGGGTGGTGCCGGTCCAGATGATCGCCGGCATCGTCATCTCGCGCCCCTGCGAGCCCATCACCTTCCGCAGGGCGGCCTCCAGCTTGGGCCGGTCGACGGTGACCACCGGCTCGACCGTACGGGAGCCGACGAGCCGGCTCACCGCGTGCGCGTCGGCCTTCGCGGCGGCCGCCACAGTGGCGTCCACGTCGATGGCGAGCCCCACGTCGGACGGCTTCAGCTCGGCCTTCTTCTCACCGACGGTGACCGCCAGCGGGGCGTTCAACGCCTCGGCCCGGCGCTCCAGCTCGGCGCGGAGCGCCGCCGCCGCCTCCGCGCGGCTGCGCCCGCCCAGCTCGGTGCCGAGCACCGTGGTGCCGCGGGGCACGTCACCGGCGTACGCGTAGGCGCCCAGGCCGACGCCGCCGGCGAGCACGGCCGCGACGATCCCCCCGGCCAGCAGCAGCCGGGCCCGTCGCGACCGCCCCGGCCGGCCCGTGTCGCCTCCGGGCGGTGTGGCGACCGGCTCCATCTCGACGCCGGGCCAGCTCACCGCCGCCACCTTGATGGTGGGCCGGTCGTCGGCAGCCGGCACCTTCTCGCCGTACATCGTCACTGCAACCTCGATCGGAAGTACACGCGGGGACCGCTTCCCCCGCGGGAGACACCTACGGTAACCAACGCCCGGGCGCGCCGGGAGTCTCCGGCCCGGCGTCGTGTCGGGCGTTCGGCGGTGTCGGCCCGATCACCCGATTCGGGGCCGCGCCCGGGCGCGGATCGTGGCACGGTGAGCGGGTGCTGGCGTACGGCGGTGGATGGCTCGACCGGGCGGCGGCGCTGCGCGGTGACGCGGAGTGGCTGGCCGGGCGGCTGGCCGATCCGGTGAGCGTGGTGTTGCCGCTGTGGCGGGACCGCTGCCTGGTCGACGCGGCCGGTCCGGTCCGGCTCACCGGCGAGCACGCGTCCCGCGTCCGGTCGGCCGCCGGGGAGACCGTCTTCCTGGGGCTCGACGACGACGTCGCGGTGTTCGCGGCCGATCTCTCCGCGCTCGGCGAGCGGGCCGCCGTCGAGTTGGCCGCCGCGACGCGCGCTGTCGACGTCCGGACGCTCGTGGGCCGGCTCGACCCGGCCGCGGCGGCGGTGCAGGCGTACGCCCGGGGGTTGCTGCTCTGGCACCGGCAGCAGCGGCACTGCGGCGCGTGCGGCGCCCGGGCCGTGGCCGGTGGCGGCGGGCACATGCGGACCTGTAGCGGTGGGGAGTGCGGGCGGCTGTGGTTCCCCCGGATCGAACCGGCCGTGATCGTGCTGGTCGAGGCGCCCGGCCGGACCGGGCGCTGCCTGCTGGCCCGGCACGCGGGCGCGGCCGAGGGCAGCTATTCGACGCTGGCCGGCTTTGTCGAGGTCGGCGAGAGCCTGGAGGACGCGGTCCGCCGGGAGCTGGCCGAGGAGGCGGGCGTCACCGTCACCGACGTGGTCTACCAGGGGTCGCAGGCGTGGCCGTTTCCCGCCGGGCTGATGGCGGGTTTCCGGGCTGTCGCCGTGTCCGAGGAGGTCCGGGTCGACGGGGTGGAGTTGCTGGCGGCGCGCTGGTTCAGCCGGGCGGAGCTGCGGGCGCGGGTCGCGGCAGGGCGGCCGCTGGGCCGGGTGGACTCGATCGATCACCGGCTGCTGGGCGACTGGCTCGCGGAGGGCTGAACACCATCACCAGCGCGGTTCCCGCGGCGGTGGCGAGCGCGCACCACATGATGCCCTGGAACGTGCGGGGCGCGACGGTGGTGGTGAGCACGGCCAGGACGGCCGCGGCGACCCAGAGCGGCGCGGACGGCCAGCGCGCGCCCGCCGCGATCTTCGCGTTGACGGCCGCGAAGATCAGTGCGTAGAGCGCGCCGGTGGCGGCGAAGAACGGGGCGTACCTCCCCAGGGACGTGTAGTCCTCGCCGCCCACCAGCCGGAACGCGAACCCGCCGGCCAGGGCCGAGGCGGCGACGAGCACGACGCCGCAGCCGGCGACGATGGCGAGCACGACGGTACGGACCCGGTTGTCTCCCACGGCGAGCCGGGGCAGCGCCAGCACCACGATCACCTGGGGGGCCCAGAGCGCGCCCTTGGTGAGCACGGTTCCGACCGCGTACGCCCCGGAGTCGGCGGGCGAGAGCAGCTGGCGGGCGAAGATCAGGTCGGCGTACGACACCGCGAGCATCGCCAGCGCGGCGGTGCCGGCGCTCGCCACCTGCCGGATCCGCATGGTGGCGGCGACGTCGTTCCCGGCGGGCCGGTCGGGGCGGGCGATCCAGGCCAGCGCCGGCAGCACGAGCCAGGCGGTGAGCATGCCGGCGAGCAGGGTGACCACGACGTCGGCGCCGAGGACCAGCGCGACGATCATGCCGCCGTACCGCCCGAGCGCCACCACCCCCATCGCCCAGGCGAGACGGACGAAGCGTTGCTCACCCTGCAGTTCGCCGAGCCACCGGGCGGCCAGGACGACAGCGACAGTGGTGCCGGCGACCAGCGCCACGACGGTCGACGACAGCCGCAGACCGGTGATCATCAGCGGCGCGGCCACGACGACGGCGCCGCCGGCGACCGCCGTGGTGACGAGGCTGACCCGGTGCGTCGGCGCGCCGGGGTGGCGGGCCCGGTGCACAGCGACCGCCATCTGCAGCCCCACGCCGGCGACCCCGGCGATCGCGACGAGGGCCAGCGTCGTGGCGAGAACGCTCAGCTCCTCGACCGGCAGGTACCGGGCGCCGAGCATGGGCAGCAGGTAGGCGAGCCCGTTCGTCGCCATCGCGGCGACCGCGACGGCCGCGCCGGCGGTTCCCAGGCGGCTCGCGCCGGGCCCTGCCGTGGTCTCTGTCATCGCGCCTCATGTCGGTGTCGCCGGTGGAACGGGTTCGCCTCGGACCTCGCGTCGTCGTCGCGGCTCGCTCGTCGACGTCGTGAGGCAAGCTACCGTCCGTACTCGCCCTGTGCCTAGAGTGCTGTCCGGAGCCCCGGGTGCGACGTCGGGCCCGCTTCCGTCCAGGTTCATGGGGGTCCGTGTGCGTCGAGCGTCACCGAGCTTCGGTCCGGCGCTGTCGCGGGCCGCCGTCGCGCTGCGCCGCTGGTGGCCGGAGACGGCGCTCGGTGTCGGCGTGGTCGTCGCGATCCTCGGCCCGGTGCTGCGCCGTGGCTTCGTCCTCCGGTACGACCTGGTGTTCGTGCCGGACCCGCCGTTCGGCGCGGTGGTCTGGGGCAGCGGCTCCGAACTGCCGCGTGCGGTACCGAGCGAGCTGCTCGCGGTCGGGCTGTCGCAGGTCGTCCCGGCCGACGTGGCCCAGAAGGTGCTCCTGGCCGGCTGTCTCGTCCTGGCCGCGGTGGGCGCGGCGCGGCTGGCGCCCGTCGGTCATCCGCTGGCGCGGGTCGCCGCCGGGCTCGCGTACGTCTGGAACCCCTGGGTGTACGGGCGGCTGCACCTCGGGCAGTGGGCGGTGGTGGCGGGGTTCGCGGCGTTGCCCTGGGCGTTCGCCTGGGTGCTGGGGGTGCTCCGGCCGCCGCCCGAGGGCACCGGCCCGGGGCGGCGTTCCGCAGTGGCCGGAGGGGCCGCGGTGGTGCTGGGCGGCCCGGCGATGGTGCTGGCGGCGGTGTTCGCCTGTGCCCCGGCGCTGGCTCTGGCGCGCCGGTGGCGGGCGTTTGTGGCGGGGTCGGCGACGTTGGCCGGCCTGACCGCTCCGTGGTGGCTCGCGCTGGTGAGCCGGGGCGGCGCCGTCGACGTCGACGAGCGGGGGGTGGCCGCGTTCGCGGTCCGCGCGGACACGCCACTCGGCGTGCTCGCCAGCGTCGCRACTCTGGGCGGCGTGTGGAGCCGGAACGCCGTGCCGGTCGGCCGGGACCAGTGGGCGGTCGCCCTGATCGCGCTGGCGCTGGCCGGCGCGGCGCTGTGGGGGTACGTGCTTACCCATCGCCGCTGGCCGTCGGCGGCCTGGTGGGGTCTGCTCGCCGGCGCGGTGCTGGGCACTGTGGTCGCCGTGGCGCCGGCGTGGCCGCTGGGCGCGCAGTGGATGGCCGCGCTGGTCGAGCACGTTCCGCTGGCCGGCGCGGTCCGGGACGGCACCCGGCTGCTCGCTCCGCTGGCACTGGTGCAGGCGGTGGGTCTCGGGATGCTCGTGGAGTCGCTCGTGACGACCGGCGCCCGGGCGCTGGCCCCGCTGCTGGTGGTCGCTCCGGTGCTGCTCATGCCCGGTCTGGCGTGGGGTCTCGGTGGTCAGTTCGACACGGTGCGGTACCCGGCGGAGTGGGCGGCGGTGCGCGCCGAGGTGAACCGGGATCCGGCCGGGGGCACCCTGGTGTCGCTGCCCTGGTCCTCGTTCCGGGCCTATCCGTGGGCGGGGAACGTGCCGGTGCTCGATCCGGCCTCGCGGGCGTTCCGCCGGCCGGTGGTCGGGGACCAGGACGTGCTGGTCGGCCGGGACCGGATCCGTGGGGAGAGCCGGGAGGCGGACCGGGTGGCGGCGGCGTTGGCGGCGCCGGGTGATCCGGGACCGGCTCTGCGTCGGCTCGGGGTGCGGTATGTGCTCGTGCAGACGGACCAACCGGACGCCGCGCAGGTGGAGGGCCGGTTCGTGAGCGCCGAGCTGGTCCGGCGGGACGGGGCATTGACGCTGTTGCGTCTGCCGGATTCCGATTTCTCCGGCTCGTCCGGTCGCATCGGCATAATGCCGGTCCTGGGGTATTCGGTACTGGGGGCCACCCTGATGATCGCCCTTTCGCATCGGGTCAAGCGGCAGTGACGCATGTTACTCTTCGGTACCTTTTTCCGAAGGGATCATCGATGAAGGCATCCTTCAATCCCCTCCTCACCGCGGTAGTCGCCGCGGCGGTGGGTGCCGTGCTGGGAATCCTGGCCGTCTCGATCGGGGCGTCCACCCTCGGCAACAGCAACAGCAAGCCAGCGAGCGTGGAGCAGCCCATCATCGTGTACGGCGAGCGCTGACGGTGCGGCATGGAGGTCCCCCCTCCTGACGTCTCGTCAGAACTGGTCGTACTCGACGTCGTGGTGCCCGCGTACAACGAGGCGCTCCGGCTGCCCGACACCCTGGTCCTGCTCCGGGCGGCGCTGGCCGAACTCGGTGTGCCCTGCCGGGTCACCGTGGTGGACAACGCCAGCGACGACGGGACGAGTGCCGTGGTGGTGAACGCGCCGCCCGGCCCGGTTCCGGTCCGCCTGCTCTGGTGCGGCGAACCGGGCAAGGGCTTTGCGGTGCGTCGGGGTGTGCTGGCCAGCGACGCCCGTTACGTAGGCTTCTGTGACGCCGATCTGGCCACCGCGCCGGCCGCTCTCGCCCAGGTGCTCAATCTCCTGTACGACGGCGCGGACGCGGTGGTCGGGTCGCGGGCCCACCCCGAGTCGGTCGTCGAGGAGCGGCACAGCGTGCTGCGACGCTGGGGCGCGGTGGCGTTCCGGGGCGCGGTGCGGCAGGTGGTGCGCGGCGTCAGCGAGACGCAGTGCGGGTTCAAGTTCTTCCGCAACGACGTCGCCCGGCGGGTCTTCGCGCCCCTGCGGTGCGGTGGATTCGCGTTCGACGTCGAGGTGCTGGGCCGCGCCGAGCGGGCGGGCGCCCGCCTGGTGGAGATTCCGGTCAGCTGGGTGGACGTACCCGGCTCCCGCTTCTCACCGGTCCGGCACGGCTGGCAGAGCTTCGTGGACGTCGCGAAGATCAACTGGTGGCTCCGTGGCGCCGACGTCGCCCCGGTGATGCCACTCGTCACGCTTCCGGTCACGCCGGACGTCACCGGCGGCACGGCCGCCGTTGGAATGCGGCCGTGAGTGTCGGAACACCCTCTACCGACGCGGCACCCACCACCGACGCCACCGTGGTGGGCCGCCGGGTCGTGGTGCTCAACTGGAAGGACCCCTGGCATCCTGACGCCGGGGGCGCCGAGGTGTACGCCTGGCAGGTCGCCCGCGACCTGGTGACCGCCGGCGCGGAGGTCACCTTCGTCACCGCGCGCCCGAACGGGCAGCCCGGCGACGAGGTCCGTGAGGGCATCCGGATCGTCCGTACCGGCGGCCGGTGGACCATCTACCCCCGGGTGCTGGGCTGGCTGGCGCGCCACCGCCGGCAGTTCGACGCGGTGGTGGACTGCCAGAACGGCATCCCGTTCTTCAGTCCGGCGGTCCTGCCGGCGGCCGTGCCGGTGATCTGCGTGATCCACCACGTGCACGACCGGCAGTTCCGGTTGTACTTCGGCCCGGTCGTGGGTGGCTTCGGCGCCTGGCTGGAGGGACCGGTCGCCCGGCGCGTCTACCGCCGCGCGGTGACGCTCGCGGTCTCCCCCTCGACGGCGGTGGCGATCCGGGAGCGGCTGCGCTGGACCGGCCCGGTGGTCGTGGCGCCCAACGGCGCCGACGCGTCCCGGCCGGCCGCCGCGGGCGTGACCCGCGCCGACCGGCCACGTGTCGTCTGCGTCGGCCGGGTGACCCGGCACAAGCGGGTGGACCTGGTGATCGACGCCGTGGCCCGGCTCCGGGCGGAACGGCCCGACCTGCGTCTGGACATCGTCGGTGGTGGGCCGGACGTGGCGAGCGTCCGCCGGCTGGTCGACGAGCGTGGACTGAACGACATGGTCACCGTGCACGGCCACCTGCCCGCCGCCGAGCGGGACGCCCTGCTGGCCGCCGCCTGGTTGCACGTCTCCGCCTCGTGGGGTGAGGGCTGGGGTCTCGTGGTGGTGGAGGCGGCCGCCGCCGGGCTGCCCACTGTCGCCTTCGACGTGGACGGGCTGCGCGACGCGGTCCGGCCGGGCCGTACCGGATGGTTGGTCGACGAGGGTGAGGATCCGGCGCAGAACCTGGCCGCCGGCCTCGACCGCGCGCTGGACTCCCTGGCGACGCCCGGAGAGCCGGAACGGATGGCCGCGGAGTGCCGGCGGTGGAGCGGCTCGTTCCGCTGGACCGACACCGGCCGGCGGGTGCGTGCGGTCCTCGGGGATCTGCTGACGCCACGCCCGCTGCCCTGGGCCGCCGGGAACACGTCGGTGGTGGTCCGGACCGACCAGCCGGAACGCCTTCTGGCCCGGGTGGCGCCGCTCCTGCCGCGTACCCGGCACGTCGCGATCGACGGGCAGAACCTGCTGCTCCTGGTGCCGGCCGCCGAGCCGGCCGCCGTCCGGCAGGCGCTGCTGCGGGCCGGGGTCGCAGCCGACGACATCGACGAGCGGAACGCCGGAGCGGACGAACTGCTCACCGGCGTTCCGGTACGGCAGTGCTGACCGCCTGGTCGACCGCTCGCCGTACCCCCGGAATTCCGAGCGCCACGGTGTCCCTGGCGGTGTGGCGCCTGCGCGAGCTGCTGGTCTGTCTCGCGCTGATCGGTCTCTGCGTCACCCAGGAGCCCGGGCTCATCGTGCCCGAGACGAAGCTGGACATGGCCCTGGACCCGGGCGGTTTCCTCGCCCGCGCGGCTCACCTGTGGACCGGGGACTGGCAGTTCGGCACGCTCCAGAACCAGGCCGTCGGCTACTTCTTCCCGATGGGCCCGTTCTTCCTGCTCGGTGAGGCGGTGGGCCTGCCGGCCTGGCTGGTCCAGCGGCTCTGGATGGCGACCCTGCTCTGCGTCGCCCTCACCGGCGTGGTGCGCCTGGCGCGCGCCCTCGACCTCGGCGGTCCGGGATCGCGTCTGGTGGCCGGCGCGATCTTCGCGCTGTCCCCCCGGGCGCTGTCCCTGGTCGGCACGGTCTCGCTGGAACTGCTGCCGTACTGCGTCGCCCCCTGGGTCCTGCTGCCACTGGTCAAGGGGGCCGCGGGCGGTTCGTTGCGGCGGGCCGCGGCGCTCAGCGGGCTCGCTGTGGTCTGCATGGGCGGCGCGAACGGCGCGGCCGTCGCGTGCGCCGTGCTGCCCGCGTTCCTGTACGTGGTGACCCGTGCGCCCGGCCGGCGGCGGATCCGCCTGCTGGCGTGGTGGACGGTGGCGATGGTGGCGGCCACCTTCTGGTGGCTGGTGCCGCTGCTGTTGCTGCAGCGCTACGGGTTCCCGTTCCTCCCGTACACCGAGAGCGCGGCGGTCACGACCAGCGTGACGTCGCTCCCGTCGGCGGTACGCGGCAGCACCCACTGGGTGGGTTACCTGGCCGTCGACGGCGTGCCGTGGTGGCGCGCGGGATGGGCGCTGGTCACCACCCCGTGGATGATCGTGCTCACCGCCCTGATCGCCTGCCTCGGCCTGGCCGGGCTCGCCCGTCGGGACCTGCCGGAGCGGCGGTTCCTGCTCGTCGGCGCGCTGGTCGGCCTGCTGGCCCTGACCGCGGGGAACCTGTCGACCGGGGGCGCCGCGTTCGCGTCGCCGATGCGTGAGTTGCTCGACGGTCGGCTCGCCGCCCTCCGCAACCTGCACAAGTTCGACGTCGTGATCCGCCTGCCGCTGGCGCTGGCCGCCGCGCACATGCTGGACACGGTCGGCCGGATCGCGCTCATCCGCCGCTTCACGCGCCCCACGAACATGGCGCCCCGGCGGGTGGCGCTGGGCGCGACCGCCGCCGCGCTCGTGGCGGTGACCAGCGGCGCCGGGATGGCGGGACTCGCTCCGGGCGGCGGCTTCCACGCGCTGCCCGAGCACTGGCGGCAGGCGACCGGGTGGCTCGACCGGCACGCCGGGCCGGGCACCACCCTGCTGGTTCCCGGCTCCAACTTCGCCGAGTACAACTGGGGACGTCCGCTGGACGAGCCGGTGCAGCCGCTGCTGGACTCGCCGTGGGCGGTGCGGGCGCTGGTGCCGGGCGGATCGGCTGGTAACTCGCGGCTGCTCTCCGCCATCGACGAGCGGCTCGCCTCGGGCACCGCCTCGCCCGGACTGGCCGACGTGCTCAGCCGGCTCGGCGTGCGCTACCTGCTCGTCCGCAACGACCTCCGCCAGCCGGTCGGCGGCATCGCCTGGCCGGTCCTCGTGCACCGCACGCTTGACAGCGCACCGGGCCTGTTCCGGGTCGCCGCGTTCGGCCCGGCGTCCGGGGTGAAGCCCGACCTGAACGGGGCGTGGGACTACGGCCTGCACGAGCCGTACCCGGCGGTGGAGATCTACGAGGTGGACCGGCCGACGCCCCGGGCCACGCTGACCGACGCCGCGCTGCCGCTCAACCTGGTCGGCGCGCCGGAGACGTTGCTGGACCTCAGCGACGCCGGTGTGCTGGGCAACCGGCCGGTGATCCTCGACGGCGATCCCCCGCTGGTCAGCGACGGCGGCACCGTGCTCGCCGACAGCCTCCGGGACCGGGAGGTCGACTTCGGTCTGGTCCGGGGCAACACCTCGCGGACCCTGACCGAGCAGGACCCGACCCAGTTGGAGCGCCTGGAGCACGACATCCTCGACCCGGCGTGGCGGTCGTCGATCACCTCCTCGGCGTACGCCGGGGTGGCCGACGTCCGGGCGTCGTCCAGCGCGGCGGACGTCACCGGTCCGGCCGGGCTGCGCGACCCGTCGGCCACACCCTTCGCCGCCGTCGACGGCGACATCGGCACCGCGTGGTTGTCCGACGGCGCGCGCAAACCGGTGGGCCAGTGGGTCGAGCTGCGCTTCGCCGACCCGATCGAGGCCGACTCGGTGGAGGTGCAGGTGATGGGCGATGAGGTGATCGGCGCGCC
>NZ_LYXF01000062.1:0-11685 GCF_001709195.1 Micromonospora sp. II
TCTCCGCGTACACCCACCGGGTGCTGGACCGGGTGCGGTCCGCCGGGATTCCGGTGGTCGGCGCGACCGGCCGCGGACCGCGCCTGACCGAGCTGACCCGTAACGACATCCGGGCCGCCGACTTCCTGGTGATGGCCGGTGGCGGCCGGGTGGTGGACCAGAGCGACCCCGACGGGCCGCTGGTGCTGCGCGACGAGCGGCTGCCCGGCGAGGTGCTGGCCCGGATCCTCACCGACCTGGAGGCGGCGGTCGGCCCGCTCACCGTGATGGTCGAGGCGTCGGACGAGCACGACGCGCCGCTGTGGGGCGACTACCACCCGAGCTGGCCCTACCCGGACCGGTTCGAGGCGCGCAGCCGGATGGAGTGCCTGTCCTGCGACGTGATCAAGGCGTTCGCGCGTACCGCCGACCACCACGTGGACGAGCTGCTGGCCGCCGCCCGGGCGATCGTGCCGCCGGAGGTGGCCACGCTCACCCAGGCCGGGCTCGGCTTCATCGAGATCTGCCCGCCCCGCACCGACAAGGCCAGCGGCCTGAGCGTGATCGCCGAGCGGCTCGGCGTCGACCCGGCCGACGTGCTGGTCTTCGGCGACCAGCCGAACGACCTGCCGATGTTCGACTGGGCCGGGTGGGCGCGGGTGGCGGTGGCGAACGCCCACCCGGAGGTACGCGCCGCGGCGGACGAGATCACCTTGCGCAACGACGACGACGGGGTGGCCGTCTACCTGGACCGACTACTGTCCCGGTGATGGAAGATCCACCTCGGCTCGTCGCCTCCGACATCGACGGCACGCTGCTGCGCGACGACCGGACGCTCAGCCCGCGTACCGCCGGCGTGCTGGCCCGCATCGCCGCCGCCGGCACGCCGGTGGTCCTGGTCACCGGCCGTCCGATCCGCTGGCTGCAAATGGTGTACGAGCAGCTCGCCGCGCCGCTGCCGGCGATCTGCGCGAACGGCGCGGTGGTGTACGACCCGGTCACCGACCAGGTGCTGCGGGCCGACCCGCTCGCCCCGGAGCTGCTGGCCGAGGTGGCCCGGCGACTACGGGCCGAGGTGCCCGGGGTCAGTCTCGCGGTGGAGATCGTGGACAGCCGGCAGATGCGGCACGAGGCGCACTACCCGCTGCGCTGGGACGCCGACCTCGACGCCATCCGGGCCGTCGAGTCGCCCGAGGAACTGCTGGCCGCACCCGCGGTGAAGCTGCTGGCGCGCGCCGGTGAGCAGGACCCGGACGTCTTCGTGCAGGTGGTGGCGGGCGCGCTGGAGGGGCTGGCCGAGGCGACCCACTCGTCGTACAGCGGGCTGATCGAGATCTCGGCCGCCGGCGTGACGAAGGCGGCCGGCCTGGCCTGGTACGCGGAACGGCTGGGCGTCGGCGAGCGGGACGTGCTGGCCTTCGGCGACATGCCCAACGACGTGCCGATGCTGGCCTGGGCCGGACGCGCGGTGGCGGTCGCCAACGCCCACCCGGCGGTACGGGAGATCGCGCACGAGGTCACCGGGCCGAACACCGAGGACGGCGTGGCGGCGTACCTGGAGAAGGTCTTCGAGCTGGACTGAGCGGCCGGGGCGCGTGACGCGCCCCGGCCGACGGGTCACAGGTACTGGCCGGGCGCGTGGCCCTCGCCGGCGCCGGGCATCCCGGGCATGCCCGGGATCACGCCGCCGGGGCCGCTGGGCAGCGCCTGACGGCCCGAGCGCATCTGCTCCAGCTGGACACGGGCGGCCATCTGCTGGGCCACCAGCGCGGCCTGGATGCCGTGGAACAGGCCCTCCAGCCAGCCCACGAGCTGGGCGTGCGCGATCCGCAGCTCGCCCTCGCTCGGCGTCTGCCGCTCGGTGAACGGCAGCGAGAGCCGCTCCAGCTCCTCGCGCAGCTCGGGCGCGAGACCCTCCTTCAGCTCGACGATCGAGCGCTCGTGGATCTCCCGCATCCGGTTCCGGCTGGCGTCGTCCAGCGGCGCCGCCTTCACCTCCTCCAGCAGCTGCTTGATCATGCTGCCGATCCGCATCACCTTGGCCGGCTGCTCGACCAGGCGGGTCGGGTCCTCGCCCTTGCCCTCCTCGTCGGTCTGCACCGTGCCGACCGGGCGGCCGTCCGGCCCGACCACCACCACGGTGCCGGGGATGCCATCGTTGCCCTGCTCGTCGTCCCGTCCGGAATGCGCTTCGGTCATGGCACCCATCTTTACCCACGCCGACCATGTGCACGCGGCCGGACCGGAGGGAGCTACCGTCGCCGCATGCTCTCCGACCCACGCGAGGTGCTGACCCGCCCGTCTCCGCCGCCGGACGCCACAGTCGCCTACGGCGACCACCCGGACCAGCTCGCCGACCTGCGCCGGCCCGCCGGCGACGGGCCGGCCCGGCCGCTCGTGGTCGTGGTGCACGGCGGTTTCTGGCGGGCCGAGTACGACAGGGCCCACACCGGCCCGATGGCGGCGGCGCTGGCCGCGCTCGGCCACCCGGTCGCGCAGATCGAGTACCGCCGGACCGGCCAGCCCGGCGGCGGCTGGCCGCACACCCTCACCGACGTCCGCACCGGGGTCGCCGCCCTGCCCGGTCTGGCCGCCGCCGCGCTGCCCGGCCGGGTGGCGCCCGTACCGCCGATCCTGATCGGCCATTCCGCGGGCGGGCACCTGGCCCTGTACGTGGCCGCGCGCGCCCCGGAGACGGTCGCCGGGGTGGTCGCGCTGGCCCCGGTGGCCGACCTCGCGCAGGCGTACCGGCTGGACCTGGACGGCGGGGCGGTGGCCGCGCTGCTCGGCGGCTCCCCGGAGGACGTGCCGGACCGGTACGCGGACGCGGATCCGTCGAATTTCGTACCCATGCGAACACGGACCGTAGTCGTGCATGGCGAGCAGGATCTTCAGGTTCCCACCTCGATCAGCCGATCCTGGGTGGCCGCCGACCGGGCTGCCGGCGGCACTTCCACCTTGATTGAGCTGCCTGAATGCGAGCATTTCGGGCTGATCGACCCGGAGGCGGCTGCCTGGCCCCGGGTGACACAGGCGTTGCGGTCGCTTCACGATGATCTTCCGGGCATTGACGCAGCGTCGCCGACCAGGTAGAACGCCGAAGGGGTGTGCACCATGGCCACCCCGTCGGGAAGGAAATCGGTGGCACAGATGAACCGCAGGCGGGCTCTGCAACTGCTGGCCGCGCTGGGCACCACCGGACTGGCGGCGGGTTGCGGCTCCGGGGAGGACGACACCGGGGAGCAGGCCGGATCCGGCAGCCCGATCAAGATCGGGCTGATCGTGCCCGGCAGCGGGGCGAACAAGGCCATCGGCGACGAGATCACCAACGGCTTCCAGCTCTACCTCCGCCTGCGCGGCCAGCAGATCGCCGGCCATCCGGTCACGCTGGTGCCGGCCGAGGAGGGCTCCACCGCCGCCAGCGGCAAGGCCGCCGTGGAGCGGCTGATCAAGGAGGGCGTGCTCGCGCTCACCGGCGTGGTCAGCCCCACCGTGATGACCGGCATCAAGGACTCGGTCGAGCAGGCCCGGGTGCCGCTGATCGGCTCCAACGCCTCCCCCTCGACGCTGCAGGGCGTCGTCTACATCTGGCGCACGTCGTACGTGCTGACCGAGCCGGGCGAGGCGCTCGGGGAGTACCTGCGCCAGAAGCTCGACGCGTCGAGCCGCATCGCCATCTTCGGCACCCGCGGCCAGGGCAGCCAGGACGTCGTCGAAGGGCTGCGGCGCGCGTACGAGCGGGGTCGCCGGCTCACCGAGGACCCGATCTACACCGACGACTCCGACAACCCCTCGCGGAATCTCTACGCCGGGCCGATCCGCAAGGCGCTGGAGCGGAAGCCGGACGCGGTCTTCTGCCACTACTCGGGCGCCCAGGCCGTCCAGTTCGTCAAGCAGCTCTACGCCCTGGGCTACCGGGGGCCGATCTACGCCCCCGGGTTCCTCACCGAGGGCACCGCGCTGGACCAGCTCGACGACGGTGAGAAGGGCCGCGACCGCAAGCTGATCGAGGCGAACGGCATCGAGACCGCGCTCAACTACTCGGCCGATCTCAACAACACCGCGAACCGGATCTTCGCCTCGGCGTACCGGAAGACGTTCAACTCCGCGCCGACCACGTACGCGATGGCCTCCTACGACGCCGCGCTGGTGCTGGACAAGGCGATCCGGCTGGCCGGGGCGAACCCGTCCCCGCAGCAGGTCAACCTGGCACTCGGCAAGGTCGGCCAGGTGGACAGCCCGCGCGGCCCCTGGCAGTTCAACCAGACCCGTACCCCGCAGCAGAAGTGGTACCTGCGCCGGGTGCAGACCGACGGCCGGCTGCTGTCCAACATCGTGATCAACGAGCTGGCCACGCTCGGCTGACCGGCCCCCGTACGCGACGAAGGGCGGTCTCCCCACCGGGAGGCCGCCCTTCGCGCCGAGGCGTGGTTCAGTGCCGCAGTTCGGCGATGCAGCACTTCACGCTGCCACCGCCCTTCTTCAGCTCGGACAGCTCCACCGGGACCGGGTGGTAGCCGGCCGCCTTCAACTTGCCGGCCAGCCGCGTCGCCTCGTTGTTCAGCACCACGTTGAGCCCGTCGCTGACCAGGTTCAGGCCGAACGCCAGCGCGTCCTCGTCGTCGGCGACGATCGCGTCCGGGAACAGCTGGGCCAGCACCTTCTGGCTGGCGGCGGAGAAGGCGCCCGGGTAGTAGACGATGTTCTCGTCGTCGATCGAGGCGAGCGCCACGTCCAGGTGGTAGAAGCGCGGGTCGATCAGGCGCAGCGAGACCACCGGGCGGCCGAGCGCCTCCTGCGCCTCGGCGTGCGCGGCCGGTTCGGTCCGGAAGCCGTGCCCGGCGAGGATCAGGCCGCCGTGGGCCTCCGGCAGGTACGCGAAGTCGCCCTCGCCCTCGTTGGTCTCGTTCGGGGCGATGAACCGCCAGCCCTGCTCCTCGTAGAACGCCCGGTGCGCGGCGGCCTCGGCGGTCCGCTGCTCGTGCTTGAACCGGGCGCCGTAGACGGTCCCGTCGACCACGAACGCGCCGTTCGCCGCGTAGACCATGTCCGGCAGCCCCGCCTCGGGCGTGAGCAGGTGCACGTCGTGGCCGAGCCCGACGAGCGTCTCCCGCAGCCGGTCCCACTGCTTGACCGCCAGGTCGGCGTCGACCGCCGTGGTCACGTCCATCCACGGGTTGATCGCGTACTCGACCGTGAAGTGCTCGGGCGAGCACATGAGATATGTCCGCTTTCGCGAGACTCGCTGCTGGTTCACGGTCACCAAGAGTAGGTACGGTACAACTTTGGTAACAGCCACAAGCATTGCTTCCCGGGAGCAGAACGTTGCAGATAGACGCGGTAGACCAGCGAATCATTGCGTTGCTCGTGGCTGACGCCCGCGCCTCGTACGCGGACATCGGCACCCGGGTGTCACTCTCCGCCCCCGCCGTCAAGCGACGGGTCGACCGACTCCGGTCCGCCGGGGTGATCCGGGGATTCACCGCCGTCGTCGACCCGGCCGCTGTCGGCTGGACCACCGAGGCGTTCGTCGAGCTGTTCTGCGCCGGCCGGACCACCCCGGCACAGATCGGCGCCGCCGCCCGACGGCACCCCGAAGTGGTCGGCGCGTACACCGTCTCCGGCGAGGCCGACGCGCTCGTGCACCTGCGCGCCGCGGACATCTCGCACCTGGAGGAGGCGCTGGAGCGGCTGCGCGCCGAATCGTTCGTCACCTCGTCCCGCAGCACCATCGTGCTCTCCCGGCTGGTCGAGTCCCCCGGCGTCGGACCGTCCACGCCTTGACCTCAACCTCGCTTCATGTCGTGCACTGGTGACCGGCTCGAAGCGAGGGGGCGGTATGCGTGCGGTGTGGCTGCGGGAGTTCGGCGGACCGGAGGTGCTCGTGCCCGGGACGGCACCCGATCCGGCACCCGGACCGGGCCAGGTGCTCGTCGACGTGGCACACGCGAACATCACGTTCGTCGAGACGATGTTCCGGGCCACCGGCTTCGGGCCGTTCGACGCCGAACTGCCACTGATCCCCGGCAACGGCGTCGGCGGGACGATCACCGAACTCGGACCCGGCGTCGATCCGGCGCTCGCCGGGCGCGTCGTGGTCACCGCCACCGGCGGCACCGGCGGGTACGCCGAGCGCGTCGTGGTCGACCGGAGCGCCCCTGTCCCCGTACCCCCGGGGTTGGCCCTGGACGCGGCGGTGGCGCTGATGGCCGACGGCCGGACCGCCCTGATGCTGGCCCGGGCGGCCGGGCTGCGGCGCGGCGACCGGGTCCTGGTGGAGGCGGCGGCCGGCGGCGTCGGGTCGCTGCTCACGCAGTTGGCGGCGGCGTCCGGGGCGACGGTGGTGGCCGCCGCCGGCGGCCCGGCGAAGGTGGCCGGGCTCCGCGCGGCCGGCCTCGACCTGGCAGTCGACTACCGGCAGCCCGGCTGGACCGGCCGGGTCCGGGACGCCGTCGGCGCGGTCGACGTGGTGTTCGACGGCGTGGGCGGACCGCTCGCCCGGGAGGCGTTCGACCTGCTCGACCCGGGCGGGCGGATGCTCAGCTTCGGGCTCGCCGGCGGCGCCTGGGCGGACATCCCGGCCGAGGCGGCCACCGCACGCGGCGTCACGCTGCTGAGCCCACGGCCCGGCCCGGACGAACTGCGCGCCCTCACCGAGGCGGCGCTCGCCGAGGGCGCCGCCGGCCGGCTGCGACCGCAGATCGGGCAGCGCTTCCCGCTGGAACGGGCCGCCGACGCGCACGCCGCGATCGAGGCCCGGCAGACCGTCGGCAAGACCCTGCTCGACGTGCGCTGACCCGGCTCAGAGGTACATGCCGGTGCGGTGCTCCTCGGCCCGCGCCGGCTTGTCCCCCTCGCCGAAGAAGCGCTTGCCGCCGAACTCGCCGTGCAGACGGTCGTCCAGCTCGTCGGCGAGACCGGTCATCACCTGCACCGCGAGCATCAGGTGGGTGGGCTGGAAGTTGCGGCCGAACACCGGAATCGAGGCCCACACCGTGTCGTCGGCGCAGTAGAGCCGCCCGATCGGCATCCGGTTGGTCAACTCGGACAGCTTCACGTACAGGCGCTCGGTCGGCTCGACCTCGGTCAGCACCGGCGAGAAGACGTCCACGAGCGGCGGGTTGTCGCGCACCCGGACGAACACCATCGCCGAGCCGGCCCGGATGTTGATGTCACCGTCGGAGTCGACCTGAAGCTGGTCGGACGCGGACTTCAGCATGGTCGACACGACGGTGCGGACCCGCTCCTCCAGGGCCAGCACGTCGTTCTCGCCGGACTGCGCGGCCGCCGCCGCGGCCAACGCCTCGTCCAGGTCGGCCTCGACGTCGCGGTCCGGGCCGAACTCGCTACGGGCGGTGCCGAGCGGCTCCACCGGCAACGGCTCACCCTCGGTGTCGTGCACCAGGTAGACGAGGAAGGCGGGATGCGGGGCGCCGTAGACGTCACGCAGCGTCCGGGACAGCACGGCGGCCAGCCGGGTCGCCTCGTCGGTGCCGCAGTCCAGCCCGAACTGCTCACCGGAACCCGGCACCACGCCCGGCGGCGACCAGCCGAGCGCCACCATGTCGGCCACCGCCGCCCGGTCCAACCTGTAGCCCTGAGGCAGCGTGGCGTTGCCGACCGCCCGGGCCGAGAGGCGACCCTCCTCGCCCGCGTCCACGCTCACCGAGTAGACGGCGTCCCCGGTGCCGGAGGCGGTCGGATCGAGTGTCACCTCCAGGTGACCACCGGCGGGCAGTGCGCGTAGCCGCTCGGCGAGCGCCCGCGCGAACTCACGCCAGGCCTCGGTGACCTTGGCCCGCAGATCAGCGGTGGTCGGCTCGTCGAGCAGGATCGACTCGTGATGCTCCGGCGCGCTGCCGGTGGCGTGGTGTTCCGGCGTGCTGCCGGCAGGCTTGTCGACCGGCGCCGAGGGGTGGTCTGCCGTCATGATCGCCTCCGTCCGTCCCCGCCACCCTACCCACGCGCGGCGGCCACCGAATCACGCGCAAGGCGCTATTCCGCGGGCGTGGACCCACCCAGATCCACCGGCCACGAGCCGGCCAGCGCGCTGAGCCGCTCGGCCGCCGCCGCCGGGTCCGCCCCGCGCCCCACCGCCACCCCCAACAGGTACGCGGTGACCGGCGCCCCCGGCCGGACCACCTGATGCGCCACGTCCCGGGCCACGTCCAGCACTGTCGGCACCGGCACCCCGGCCGGGTCCAGGTCCAGCTCGGCGCAGACCGCCGTGACCCAGTCGTCCAGCACCGTCATCTCGACCACTCCTCCGCCCGGCGTACGTCCTCGTCAGTGTCGCAGTCGAACCAGGGCGGAGGACCCGAGCCGGACCACGACACCTCGCGTACGGCGACACCGGTCAGCAGTCCGCGTACCGGCGCCCCGTCGAGGGTGCCGCCCCGCGTCGCGGCGAGCCGGTCGAGGGCGGCCCGCAGGGCCGGTAACCGCCACACCGCGCAGAGCTGCTGGCGGCGGCCGTCGCCGTCCACGTAACAGGCGAGGGCGACGGTCGGTCCGCGCGGGGGGAGCGCTGATGCCCGCTCGGTAGCGCGGTCGAGTTCCCGATCAGCGGCCGGTTCGCGTTCCCGCTCGGCGGCCCGATCGTGTTCCCGCTCGGCGGCCAGGTCGCGTTCCCGCTCGGCGGCCGGGGTGTCGAGGGCGCGCCGCAGCTCGGTCACGGCGGCGGCGGTGAGCAGCGGGAGATCGGCGGCGAGCAGGGCGACTGTTGTCGTACCCGGGTCGAGCAGCGCCAGCCCGGCCGCAATGGCGGCCACCGGCCCGCCACCGGGTGGCTCCTCACGTGTCGTCCGGACGCCGTCGGGCACCGGACCGGACGGGCCGACCACGATCCGCTGGTCCGCGTCGGCCACCGCGGCCAGCACCCGGTGCAGCATCGGCCGGCCGCCGACCGGACGGGCCGGTTTGTCGACGCCGCCCATCCGCCGGGCCGCGCCACCGGCAAGGACCACCGCCGCGTACCCCGTCACCGCCTCACCCTATCCACAGCCACGACCGTCGAATCCCGGCTCGGACACGAGGCCCGGACCCGTGCCCGGCTTCGCTGGCGGTTTTCCGACGTTGATCAACTCCATCTCGCCGAAGTGGCGGCATCCGGGGCCGTCCGATACCGCCACTTCGGCGATCTGGTGTCGATCATGATCGGCTGGGCCGGCGGGGCACGTGAACGAGTGGGGTGGGGTGCGGGCAGTGGAGGGGCCGGGGAGGATGGCGGGATGGGACGGGCGACAGACCGGCGGAGCGTGCTGCGGATCGACCTCGACGCGACGGGCGAGGGCCGGGGCCGGATCCGCCGCCAGGACACCCTGGCCGCGGAGGAGCCACTGGAGATCCGCGTGGGCGCGGCCGGGCCGGGTCGGCGTCGGCCGCTCGCGGTGACTATGCGTACGCCCGGCGACGATCTGGACCTGGCGATCGGCTTCCTGCTCACCGAAGGACTGATCCGGTCGGCCGAGGACGTGCACACCGCACAGCTCTGCGCCGGTGCGGAGACCCCGAACACCTACAACGTGGTCGACGTGGCGCTCACCCCCGGCGTTCCGGAGCCGGTCACCGATCCGTCGCGCAACTTCTACACCACCAGTTCGTGCGGCGTGTGCGGCAAGGCGAGCATCGAGTCGGTGCGTACCCGTTCGCGGTTCGCCGTGCGGGACGACCCGCTGGTGGTCACCGCCGAACTGCTGGCCGCGCTGCCGGACCGGCTGCGGGCCGCGCAGCGCGCCTTCGACCGCACCGGCGGCCTGCACGCGGCCGGCCTCTTCACCGCCGACGGGGAGATGGTGGTGCTGCGGGAGGACGTCGGGCGGCACAACGCGGTGGACAAGGTGATCGGCTGGGCCGCCCGGGAAGGGCGGTTGCCGCTGGCCGGGCACGTGCTGCTGGTCTCCGGGCGGGCCAGTTTCGAACTCACCCAGAAGGCGTGGATGGCGGGCGTGCCGCTGCTCGCCGCGGTGTCCGCGCCCAGCACGCTCGCCGTCGAGCTGGCCGAGGAGGCCGGGATGACGCTTGTCGGCTTCCTGCGCGGGCCGACCATGAACGTCTACACCGGGGCGGCCCGGATCGGCGGCTGACGGCTCAGCGTCGTGGACGGCGACGGCGACGGCGCAGCACCGGGCCTGCGTCGGAACCGGGCCAGCCGTCCAGCTCGGACGGGGCCACCCCGCGCCGAAGCGCCTCGTCGAGCAGCAGCGCGAGCGAATAGCCGGGGTGGGCGGACAGCACCCGTTCCAGGGCGACGGCCGCCAGCGCCCCGTGCCCGGAGCGCCAGGCGGAGAACGCGAGCAGGCAGCCCGGCGCGGCGATCAGGTCCGGCTCGGCGCGCCGCGTCACGTCGGTCCAGAGGCTGATGTCGGCATCCCGGCCGTCGGTCCGGGACCAGGCGTGATCGCGTACCGGGATGTGGGTGAGCAGCACGGTCAGCCAGGCCACCTCGTCGTCGTCGAGCCGCTCGCCACGCCGCTGCCTGCGGAACGCGGCCCGCACCGCCGCCGTGCCCGCGCTCCGCACCGCGCGTGGTGAATCCTCCGGACCTCCACCGTCGGCCCGCACATCACCGCCCCCCGGCACGGAACTGCCGGCCTCCGGGCCCCGGCCGGACTGCGCGGGCGTCCCGCCGGTGAGCGCGGCCAGGCGCAGACGGGCCCGGCCGGTGGCCCGGCGCATGGCGAGGCGTACCGGCCCGTCGAGCGGGGACACCTGCGCGGCCAGCGCGGCCCGGTCGGGCAGGGCGACCTGGCCGGCGAACACGGCCGCGGCGCTGACCTGGCTGGCGGCCGGGTCGTACGGGGTGCCCTCGGGCGGGCAGCAGGACGGCTCGGCGCACAGGTACGACCACCAGCGGCCGTCGGTGACCCGCAGGGCGTCGAGCACGACCAGGCCGGCAGCGGTCAGCGCGTCGCCGATCGCGTCCACGGCACCGGTCACCCGGGCGGCCGGACCGTAGCCGACGACTGTGGCGGCGTCGGCGTCCTGCCGGGCCACCACGTGTGCCAGGTGCCGGGCCGCCGGGCCGGGGTCGGCGCCGGGCGCGGGCAGGTCTCCCCGGGCGGCGAAGACGACGCGCCGGCCGCGTACCGCGACCACCACGACGCTGTCGGCCGGGTGGAAGCCGAGCAGGTAGGGCACGGCCGTGACCATGTCGGCGGGCGAGCGGACGGAGAGGCGGGGTTGCTCGGTGGAGTTCATGCCGGGAGCGTGGGCGGTGTAGTGCCACCGCGTCCGCCCCTGTGGACGACACGCGGTCCGTCCACAGATACGGAGCGTATCGGTCCAGGTCAGCGGCGATCCGTGGCGTCGCTTGCCCCACGGTTGTCCGGGGTACCCGCTACCTTGCGCTCATGGACCTGGCGTACCTGCGGGCACACCCGGAGCACCTGCCGACCTTCCTGACCCACCAGCGGATCCGGGAGACCCCGGTCTCCGGCGGCGACATCTGCGCCGCTTCCCGGCTCACGCTGGACGACGGGCACTCGGTGTTCGCCAAGACGTGGCCGGAGCGGGCGGCGCGTCCACTGCCGGAGGGCTTCTTCGCTGCCGAGGCGGCCGGGCTGCGCTGGCTGCGCGAGGCGGGTTCGGTGCCGGTGCCGGAGGTGGTCGTGGCGTTGCCCGATCTGCTCGCGCTCGACTGGGTGGAGCCGGGCGAGCCGACGCCGGAGGCCGCGGAGGCGTTCGGGCGTGACCTGGCCGGGCTGC
>NZ_LYXF01000063.1:0-10739 GCF_001709195.1 Micromonospora sp. II
GCTGGGAGCTGGGAGCTGGGAGCTGGGAGCCGGGAGCCGGGAGCCGGGAGCCGGGAGCCGGGAGCTGCTCTCCCGCCGCGCTGTGCGGCGATCTTGGAGTTGTGGCGGTTCACGAAGGTCGTAAATGCCGCCATCCGGGCGCCACAACTCCAAGATCGGCGGGGGGAGTGGGGGCCGGAGGGGGCAGCGCTTCCTCGCGGGCGGGCATGGGGCGGAGTGGGGGCGGGTATTCACGAGGGCGGGGTAGGCTCGCGGGTCGGGCGCCCCCACCCTGGGCGCCGGCCGTCCCGCCTGGCGGGGGCGGCAACCCCACGCACCGGCTCGGATCCGCACAACGGGGACGACGGCGAGGAAAGCAGCAAATGATCAGTGTTTTCGATCTTTTCAGTGTCGGTATCGGGCCGTCCAGCTCGCACACGGTCGGGCCGATGCGGGCGGCTCGTACGTTCGTGGCGGGCCTGAAGGCTGACGGGCAGCTCGCCGACGTGGCGCGGGTACGGGCGGAGCTGTTCGGCTCGCTCGGTGCGACCGGGCATGGGCATGGCAGTGACCGGGCGGTGCTGTTGGGGCTGGAGGGTGAGGTTCCGGAGACCGTCGACACCGACTCGGTGGGGCCGCGCGTCGAGCGGATCCGCACCCAGCGGCGGCTCGACCTGTTCGGCAGTCAGGGGGTCGACTTCGATCCGGACGCGGATCTGGTGCTGCATCGTCGGCGGTCGTTGCCGTATCACCCGAACGGGATGACGTTCGCGGCGTACGACGTGGCCGGGAACGAGGTGCGGGCGCGCACGTACTACTCGGTGGGTGGCGGGTTCGTGGTGGACGAGGCGGCCGCCGGGGCGGACCGGATCAAGGCGGACAGCACCCGTGTGAAGCACCCCTTCCTCACCGGCGCGGAACTGCTGACCGTCACCTCCGAGACGGGTCTGTCGATCAGTGAGGTGATGCTCGCCAACGAGCTGTCCTGGCGTAGCGAGGCGGACGTGCGGGCGGGGTTGCTGGAGATCTGGCGGGTGATGCGCGAGTGCGTGGAGAGCGGCTGCACCCGTGACGGCGTACTGCCGGGTGGGTTGAAGGTCCGGCGGCGCGCGGCGGAGATGCGGCGCGGCTTGGAGGCGGAGACCGGTAGCGGGGATCCGTTGCGTGCGATGGACTGGGTGACGTTGTTCGCGTTGGCGGTCAACGAGGAGAACGCGGCGGGTGGGCGGGTGGTCACCGCGCCGACGAACGGCGCTGCCGGGATCATCCCGGCGGTGCTGCACTACTACACCCGGTTCGTGCCGGGCGCGTCCGAGGAGGGCGTGGTGCGGTTCCTGCTGGCGGCGGGCGCGATCGGTGTGCTGTTCAAGGAGAACGCCTCGATCTCCGGTGCCGAGGTGGGCTGTCAGGGCGAGGTGGGTTCGGCGTGCTCGATGGCGGCGGCCGGGCTGGCCGAGGCGTTGGGCGGTACGCCGGAGCAGGTGGAGAACGCCGCCGAGATCGGCATGGAGCACAACCTGGGGCTGACCTGCGATCCGGTGGGTGGCCTGGTGCAGATTCCGTGCATCGAGCGCAACGCGGTGGCGAGCATCAAGGCGATCACCGCGGCTCGGCTGGCGTTGCGCGGGGACGGGGTGCACCACGTGTCGCTGGACAAGGTCATCAAGACCATGCGGGAGACCGGCGCGGACATGAAGGTCAAGTACAAGGAGACCGCGCGGGGCGGGCTCGCCGTCAACGTGATCGAGTGCTGACCTCGTTGGGGTGATCCCGGCCCGCACCCGGCCCGGGAGCGCTACTGACAAAGCGACCATCATGCGGTGACGTCAGGCGTCGCGGCGCTCTGGTCCGCCCGCACCTCGCTGCGCATCCTGGTCCGGCGGGATCTCGCGGTGAAGTACCAGCAGTCGGTGCTGGGCTACTTCTGGTCGCTGATCGAACCGCTCGGCATGGGCCTGATCTACTGGTTCGTCTTCGGCGTGCTCTACTCCGGCGCGACCCGGCGGCACCTGGGTGAGGCGGCCGGGTCGTACCCGCTGTTCCTGATCACCGGGATCTTCGCCTGGATGTGGGCGAGTTCGGCGCTGACCGAGGCCGCGAACGCGCTCACCGGGCAGGCCCGGCTGATCACCACGATGAACCTGCCCCGGCCGATCTTCCCGATCGGGCGGGTCACCGGCCGCTTCGCCGAGTACCTGGCCGGGCTGCCGATCCTGGTCGCCGTCGCGGCGATCTACGCGAGTCAGGGGAAGATCCGCCCCGGCTGGAGCCTGCTGGCGCTGCCGCTGGCGGTGGCGGTGCAGTTCGTGCTGCTGGTGGGCCTGGCGCTGCTGCTGTCGGCGGGCAACGTGCTGATGCGCGACATCGAGCGCACCATGCGGCTGATCATCCGGCTGCTGTTCTACGCGACGCCGATCATCTATCCGCTCGACCTGGTGCAGGAGTCGGGCATGCCGGGCTGGCTCAAGATCGGGTACGAGCTGAACCCGCTGGTCGGGATCTTCCAACTGCACCACGCGGTCTGGTACCCGGACGAGTTCCCGGACGCCCGGCTGCTCGCGATCACTGTGTGCGGCAGCGTGTTGGTGCTGGCGCTCGGCTGGTGGGCGTTCCACCGCCTCGAACCGGCAGTGCTGAAGGAACTCTGAATGGCCCCGATCATCGAGGCGGACGGGCTCGGCATCCGGTTCGTCCGCAACCGGCGCCGCCAGCTGCGGCTGCGGGAGCTGATCGTGCACCGGGGCGCCCGCGACCCGGACGCGGGCCGGTTCTGGCCGCTGCGTGACCTGTCGTTCCGGATCGAACCGGGCGAGACGGTGGGCGTGGTGGGCCGCAACGGCACCGGCAAGAGCACGCTGCTGCGGCTGATCGCCGGTGTGCTCATCCCGGACGAGGGCTCGATCCGGGTGCACGGCCGGGTGGCGCCACTGCTCGAACTGTCCGCCGGGTTCTCCGGGGACCTGACCGGCCGGGAGAACCTGTACCTGGTGGGCGGGCTGCACGGACTGTCGTCGGCGTACCTGCGGGAACATTTCGACGAGATCGTCTCGTTCGCCGGTGAGCAGGTGGAACGCGCCATCGACACGTCGGTGCGGCACTACTCGTCGGGGATGAAGGTGCGGCTGGGCTTCGCGGTGATCGCGCACCTGCCGCACCCGGTGCTGCTTGTGGACGAGGTGACAGCGGTCGGGGACGCGGAGTTCCGCGCGAAGTGCTATGCGACCATCGAGCGACTTCTCGCGGAAGGGCGCACGCTGGTGCTGGTGTCACACAACGACAAGGACCTCACCCGGTTCTGCCGTCGGGGGCTCTACCTCGACGCCGGACGGCTGATCGTCGACGGGACGATCGACGAGGCGCTGGCCGCCTACGCCGACGCGGCGAAGCGGTGACGCTCGCGATCGTGCTCGCCGCCGACCCGGCGGCGGGCCACCTCACCGAACGCCTGGCCGCGCAGTGGCGCCGGGCCGGGGCGGACGACGTGCGTATCGCCGCCGACCTGACCGAGCTGGCCGACCTGGTGGCCGCCGCGACCGGCCCGGTGCTGGTGAGCGGCGCGGACCTGGTGGCGCACACCGCCGTACTCAAGCATCTCGCGACCAGCCCGGTGGGGCCGACGGTGGCGCTGGTGCTCACCGATCCGCCCGCTCCCGGGCAGGCCACCGTGCGCGAGGAGCGCGGCCAGGTGGTCGAGGTCGACGCCGTCGACGCGACCGGCGTGTTCGGCGGCGCGCTGCGGGTGGGCGCGGCCGACCTGCCGGCGCTCGCCGACGCCGCCCGCCGCGCCGCAGGCGCCGCGCCGGATGCGCCGGACGCGCGACTCAACGACCCGGCGTCCGTGCCCGACGCGCGCCTGAGCGACGCGGCTTCCGCGCCGGACGCGCGCCTGACCGACCCGGCGTCCGCGCCGGGCGTCGGCGCAGCGGACGGCGGGCCGCGGAACGCGGTGGACCGGCTCGTGGCCGACCTCGCCGCCCGGGGCACGCTGATCTTCGCCCAGCGGGTACGTCTGCTCGTGGCGCACCGGGTCGGCGACGAGGCGCAGCGGGCGGCGGCCGAGGCGGCGGTGGCCGCTGTCGACGAGGACCGGGCCGAGGTGAAGCTGTCGGTGAAGGAGCGGGACGACTTCTTCACCACGTTCTTCGTCAGCACCTGGTCCCCGTACGTCACGAAGGCGGCGGCGCGCATCGGGATCGGCCCGACCGGGGTCACCATGGTCTCGGTGGCGTTCGCGGTGGCCGCGGCGGTGCTGTTCGGCGTCGGTGGACGGCCCGCGCTGGTGGCTGGCGCGGTCCTGCTCTACCTGGGGTTCGTGCTCGACTGCGTGGACGGGCAACTGGCCCGCTACACCCGGCACTTCAGCGCCTGGGGCGGCTGGCTGGACACGATGGCCGACCGCTTCAAGGAGTACGTGGTCTACGCCGGTCTCGGCTTCGGGGCCACGCATGCCGGGTTCCGGTACGGCTGGGCGCTGGCGCTGGCCGCGATGACGTTGCAGACCGTGCGGCACATGACCGACACCTGGTACGGGGCGTTGCACGACGAGGCGGCCCGGCGGCCCAAGGTGGTGACCGCCGACGCGGGCGGCATCGGCGGGAAGCTGAACGCCGCGTCGACGCGAGTGCAGGCGGACACCGGGTCGGTGTCGTACTGGCTGAAGCGCACTGTGGTGTTCCCGATCGGGGAGCGGTGGGCGCTTATCGCGATCGCCGCCGCGCTGTTCGGGCCGCTGGTGGCGCTGGTCGCGGTGCTGGTCTGGGGGACGCTGGCGTTCGCGTACACCGGGGGGTTGCGGACCTTGCGGGCGCGGTGGATGCGGGTGCCGGTGATGGCCACTGTGGAGGCGGGTCTGCACCGCGACGACGGCGTGCTGGCGCGGACGCTGCCGACCGCGCGGCGGCCGCTGCTGCTGGCGGTGCTCGGCGCGCTCGGCGCGGCGGGGACGCTGGTGTGGGCGCTGCTCGCGGTGCACGGCGGCGGCGACCTGCCGGTCTGGGTGCCGGTGCTCGCGCTGGTGCTGCTGCTGGGCGCCGCGCAGGCTTCGCGGGCGCCGCACGAGGGGTCGCTGGACTGGCTGGTGCCGGCTGCGTTGCGGGCCGCCGAGTATCTGTTCGCCATCGCGGTCGGGGTGGCGGGCCGCGCGCCCGCGTGGCTGATCTTCGGGTACGTGCTGGTGCTGACGCTGCACCACTACGACCTGACCGCCCGGCTGGAGAAGCGGCAGTCGGCTCCGCCGCTGCACGCCGCCACGCTGGGCTGGCCGGGGCGTTCCCTGCTGCTGGCAATCGGGCTGATCGCCGGATATGCGAGTATCGCTCTGGCTACACTCGGTGCGTACCTTCTCGTGGTTTTTGTCGCGAGCGTGGTCCTCGCCTGGGTGGTCCTGCCGGCCCGCGCCCGTGGGGGTGTGCGCTCGCCGGGCTGACGGAGGGCGGGCCGGGGTGACCTTGATCAGCTTCGTCGTGCCGGCCTTCAAGGTGCAGGGCTACCTGCGGGAATGTCTCGACTCGATCCTCGACCAGCCGTTCGCCGACATCGAGGTGATCGGCGTCGACGACGCCTCCCCCGACGACAGTGGCGAGATCCTGGCCGAGTACGCGCTGCGCGACCCCCGGGTCCGCCCGGTGCGCCTCGCCGAGAACGTGGGGCTCGGTCCGGCCCGCAACATCGGGCTGGACCGGGCCGTCGGCGAGTACGTGTGGTTCGTCGACGGGGACGACTGGCTGGTGCCCGGCTGCCTGCCGCACGTCGCGGACCGGCTCCGCGACACCGCGCCGGACGTGCTGATCGTGGACCACGTCCGGGCGCACTGGAACAACATCGGCACCCGCAGCGCGATGCGCGAGGTGTTCCCGGTGCCGCCCGGCGCGACGACGTTCGCGCTGCGGGACCGGCCGGAGACGCTGAAGCTGCTGCACACCGCGTGGAACCGGGTGGTGCGGCGGGAGTTCCTGATCGAGCGCGGCCTGCGCTTCGAGCCGGGCTGGTACGAGGACGTCTCGTTCAGCTACCCGGCGCTGATGGCCGCCGGGCGGATCGGCGTACTCGACCGGATCTGCCTGAACTACCGGCAGCGCCGCACCGGCGCGATCACGAAGACCCGGGGGGACCGGCACTTCGAGGTGTTCGCCCAGTGGCACCGGGTGTTCGGGCTGATGGACCGCTGGCGGGTGACCGGGCTGCGGCCGGCGGTCTTCGAGCGGATGATCTGGCACTACCTGACGGTGCTCGGCAACGGCGACCGGATCGCGCCCGAGCTGCGCGCGCCGTTCTTCGCCCAGATGCACGCCGACTACGTGCGGTTCCTGCCGCCCGAGGGCTACCCGGTCCCGCCCGGCCCGGAAGGGCTCAAGCACCGGCTGGTGGCGGCCGGCCGATGGCGGACGTTCAGCGCGTTGCGCGAGGCGCACCAGGCGACGGAGACGGCCCGGCGGACCGCGCGGCGGGCCCGGCGACGGGTCACGCCGGTGGTGCGGCGTGCCGCCCGGCGGGCCCGTGACCTGGCGCTGGGCGAGTACTACCGGGCCGAGCTGCACCGGCCGGTCGACCCGACGCTCGCCGTGTACGCGGCCTACTGGTACCGGGGCTACTCGTGCAACCCGGCGGCGATCTACGAGGCGGCCCGCCGGCTCGCGCCGCAGGTGCGCGGCGTGTGGATCGTCCGCCGCGACCGGGTGGCCGCGCTGCCGCCCGGTGTCGAGTACGTGGTGGCCGGCACCCGCGAGTACCACCGCGTGCTGGCGCGTGCCCGCTGGCTGGTCAACAACGTCAACTTCCCGGACTTCGTCCGCAAGCGGCCGGGCTCGGTGCACGTGCAGACCCACCACGGCACGCCGGTCAAGGTGATGGGGCTGGACCAGCAGCGCTACCCGGTGGGCGCGATGGGGATGGACTTCGCCGGGCTGCTGCGCCGGGTCGACCGCTGGGACTACAGCATCACGTCGAACAGCTTCTCCACGCAGATGTGGGAGCGGGCGTACCCGGCGGACTACACCACGCTCGAGGTCGGCTACCCGCGCAACGACCGGCTGGCGCTGGCCACCGCCGAGGAGCGCGGCCAGGTCCGCGCCGCGCTGGGCATCGCACCCGACGAGTACGTGGTGCTCTACGCGCCGACGCACCGCGAGCACCTGCCCGGGTGGCGGCCACCGTTCGACCCGGACCGGATGCTCGACGTGCTCGGGCCCCGGGGCCGGCTGCTGATGCGCAGCCACTACTTCCACGACCGGGAGCGGCATCCCCGGGGACCGGCGGCGGACGGCGTGCTGGACGTGAGCGCGTACGACCGGGTGGAGGACCTCTACCTGGCGGCGGACGTACTGATCACCGACTATTCCTCGGCGATGTTCGACTACGCGGTGCTGGACCGGCCGATAGTGGTCTACGCGCCGGACTGGGATGCCTACCGGGTGGCCCGGGGCGTCTACTTCGACCTGCTGGCCGAGCCGCCGGGCACCGTCGCGCTGGACTTCCCCGGGCTGCTCGACGTGTTCCGGTCCGGCGCGGTCGACGACGAGGCGGCCGAGCGGGCCCGGGCGGCGTTCCGGTCGCGGTTCTGCGCGCTGGACGACGGGCACGCCGCCGAGCGCGTGGTACGCCGCGTGTTCCTCGGCGAAATGCCGTAAAAGTGGTTACCGGCAGGTCACTTAACTGCGGAGCCCGGCGAATACCGCTTAATAGGACTGTCACGAGCCGAACATGGCACGTTTACCCGATGTGCGAATCAGATGATCCTGGTCACAGTCATTCCCGGGTTTGGGGAGAGAAAACTGGGGAGGTGGCGGTGGCGACCGTCGCGCTCAAGGATGTCACCAAGGTGTTCCCGGATGGAACAGTCGCGGTCGACACCATCAATCTGGACGTCAACGACGGCGAGTTCATGGTGCTGCTCGGCCCGTCGGGCTGCGGGAAGTCGACGGTGCTGCGCATGGTCGCCGGGCTGGAGGACCCGTCCTCCGGTGCGATCCTGCTCGGCGGTGAGCTGGCCAACGACCTGCCGCCACGCGACCGGAAGATCGCCATGGTCTTCCAGGACTTCGCGCTCTATCCGCACATGACGGTCGGCGACAACATCGGCTTCCCGCTGCGGCTCTCCGGCATCGAGCCCGGCCCGCGCGGCGAGCGGATCCAGGACGTGGCGAGCGCGCTCGGCATCGGCGACGTACTCGCGCGCAAGCCCAGCCAGCTCTCCGGCGGCCAGCGGCAGCGGGTCGCCATGGGGCGGGCGATAGTGCGCCGGCCCGGCCTGTTCCTCATGGACGAGCCGCTGTCGAACCTGGACAGCGGGCTGCGCGCCGAACTGCGGGCGGAGATCTCCGGCCTCACCCGCGAACTCGGCGTCACCACCATCTACGTCACCCACGACCAGGCCGAGGCGCTGACCATGGCCGACCGCGTCGCGATCATGCGCAAGGGCGTGCTCCAGGACGTGGGCACCCCCACCCAGGTGTACGGGCGGCCGGCCACGCTCTACGTCGCCGCGTTCCTGGGCAGCCCCCGGATGAACCTGCTGGAGGCGTCGGTCTACGTGCACCTCGACCGGTACGTCGCACTGAACCTCGGCGAGCAGTCGCTCTACCTGCCCTGGGACGACATCCGCAGCCGGGCGGTGGCGCACTACCACGGCGAGCGGATCGTGGTCGGCATGCGGGCCGAGGCGCTCACCCCGGTCGCCCCGGACACCGCCGGTGACGTGCTGCACGGGCGCATCCGCTACCTGGAGCACCACGGCCACGAGTCGCTCGCGTTCCTCGACATCGGCGCCACCGCGATCGTGGTCGACGAGATGGGCACCCAGGTGGAGCAGGCCGCACCGGGCCAGCGCGGCCTGCGCCGCTTCAACCAGGTGATGCAGCGGCTCACCGGCCGCGCGACGGAGGCGTCAGCCCCGTCACCGGAGGCCGGCGGGGGTGGCGGCAACCGCACCAGCGTGCTGCCCGACCCGGGCCGCCACCACCGTCGTCCGGCGGAACTGGCGGTACGGCTCGCGCCGTACCCGCAGGTGTCGCCCGGGCACCCGCTCGCCGTGCAGGTGCGGATGGACGCGCTGCACTTCTTCGACGAGCGAGGCGACCGCATCGACGTCGGCTGGCGGTGAAAGGAAGGGCACCCTGTTAACGCCTCCGGTAGAGGAAGGGCCCCTTATTAACAGCCGCCGCCCGGAGGGACGGGCGGGTGACGGCGGTACGGGCCCCAGCCGACGAAGCGGGCGAACATGTCGGCCGGGGCGGGCGCGTCGTTCGGGTTCAGCCGGTAGAGGTCGCGCGTCGCCTCGTACAGCAGCCCGCACAGGTAGATCGACAGCCCGATCCGGTTGTCCTCGTACTCGCTGCGCAGCAGCAGACGGGCCGTCGGGCAGGGCCACGGCTGGCCGCACGCCCGGCAGCACCACATCGGACGCAGCGGCGTGTGCGGGGTGGCGTGCAACGGGTACGGCCGGGGTCGATCCGGCTTGGGTCCGTCCGGCGGCTGCCCGAGCTGGTGGCTGATCACCGAGGCTCCTCGTGGCCGTCGCGCCGGTTGCCGGCGTCGCCGCCGCGCTGCTCCGGGACCGGCCAGCGACCGCCGTTCGCCCGCCACTGCTGGGCCGGGGTGAGGTTGCCGACCCGGCCGGGACCCATCGTCGGGAGTGGACGGGTGGGTTGCCGCATCCAGTCCGGCAGATTGTCGCCCCGTACCCGCTGGGGCAGTGTCGGTGCCGACGCACCCCGGCAGCGGAACCAGCGCAGTCGCACGGCGCAACTCCTCTCGGTAGCGGGAATCGGACGAATTCGATTCCACTGCGTGACAGTCTCGTCACCGCGCCGCTAGGGTCGGAAGGCGTTCCACCCCCACCTTCCCGGCCGTCCGACCGGCCGATTTCCGTGTGCAGCCGTGTGCAGAGGTGTGCAGATGATCCGTGTGCCGTTGTGGGAACTGTTCGCCGGTGAGCTACGTCGGTTACGTACCGATGCGGGGCTTACCCAGGAGGCGCTGGGCGAGCGGGTGAGCTATTCGGCGTCGCTGGTGGCGGCCGTCGAGCAGTGCCGCCGCGCGCCGCGCGCCGAGTTCACCGAGCGGTGCGACGAGGTGCTGAACGGCGGCGGCCTGCTGGTGCGGATCCGGGACGCGCTGATGCAGGAGGCGCTGATGCCGTGGTTCCGCGAGTGGGTGAGCATCGAGCAGGAAGCTGCCTCACTGCGTAGCTTTCAACCGCTGGTGGTCCCTGGTCTGTTGCAGACCGAGGAGTACGCCCGTGCGCTCTACGAAGGGGCCGCGCAGTTCGTCGGCGAGGCTGTCGAACAGCAGGTGGCCGCCCGGCTGGCCCGGCAGGCGGTGCTGGACGGCCCGACGCCGCCGCAGTTCGTGGTGGTGCTCGACCACTCGGTGCTGGCTCGACCGGTCGGCGGGCCGAAGGTGATGCGGGAGCAGTTGGAGCACCTGATCGAGATGGCACGGCGACCCCGGGTCCACCTGCACCTGGTGCCGGAGACGGCCGGGGCATATCCGGGGCTCAACGGTGCCTTCGTGCTCGCGACCCCGGCCGACGGTGACGACGTGGGCTACCTGGACAACCAGTTGCACGGCACAATCGTGGAGCGCACGGTGGACGTGAACTCACTTCGGCAGACGTGGGAGTCCATCCGCGCGGAGGCGATGCCGCACGGGGCGACCCTGGCGGCGATTTCGGAGGCGGCGAAGCGATGGAGTTGACCGGCGCGATCTGGCGCAAGAGCACCCGCAGCAGCGGTAACGGCGGCGACTGCGTGGAGGTGGCGGAC
>NZ_LYXF01000064.1:0-10157 GCF_001709195.1 Micromonospora sp. II
TTCCGGAGACCGTCGACACCGACTCGGTGGGGCCGCGCGTCGAGCGGATCCGCACCCAGCGGCGGCTCGACCTGTTCGGCAGTCAGGGGGTCGACTTCGATCCGGACGCGGATCTGGTGCTGCATCGTCGGCGGTCGTTGCCGTATCACCCGAACGGGATGACGTTCGCGGCGTACGACGTGGCCGGGAACGAGGTGCGGGCGCGCACGTACTACTCGGTGGGTGGCGGGTTCGTGGTGGACGAGGCGGCCGCCGGGGCGGACCGGATCAAGGCGGACAGCACCCGTGTGAAGCACCCCTTCCTCACCGGCGCGGAACTGCTGACCGTCACCTCCGAGACGGGTCTGTCGATCAGTGAGGTGATGCTCGCCAACGAGCTGTCCTGGCGTAGCGAGGCGGACGTGCGGGCGGGGTTGCTGGAGATCTGGCGGGTGATGCGCGAGTGCGTGGAGAGCGGCTGCACCCGTGACGGCGTACTGCCGGGTGGGTTGAAGGTCCGGCGGCGCGCGGCGGAGATGCGGCGCGGCTTGGAGGCGGAGACCGGTAGCGGGGATCCGTTGCGTGCGATGGACTGGGTGACGTTGTTCGCGTTGGCGGTCAACGAGGAGAACGCGGCGGGTGGGCGGGTGGTCACCGCGCCGACGAACGGCGCTGCCGGGATCATCCCGGCGGTGCTGCACTRCTACACCCGGTTCGTGCCGGGCGCGTCCGAGGAGGGCGTGGTGCGGTTCCTGCTGGCGGCGGGCGCGATCGGTGTGCTGTTCAAGGAGAACGCCTCGATCTCCGGTGCCGAGGTGGGCTGTCAGGGCGAGGTGGGTTCGGCGTGCTCGATGGCGGCGGCCGGGCTGGCCGAGGCGTTGGGCGGTACGCCGGAGCAGGTGGAGAACGCCGCCGAGATCGGCATGGAGCACAACCTGGGGCTGACCTGCGATCCGGTGGGTGGCCTGGTGCAGATTCCGTGCATCGAGCGCAACGCGGTGGCGAGCATCAAGGCGATCACCGCGGCTCGGCTGGCGTTGCGCGGGGACGGGGTGCACCACGTGTCGCTGGACAAGGTCATCAAGACCATGCGGGAGACCGGCGCGGACATGAAGGTCAAGTACAAGGAGACCGCGCGGGGCGGGCTCGCCGTCAACGTGATCGAGTGCTGACCTCGTTGGGGTGATCCCGGCCCGCACCCGGCCCGGGAGCGCTACTGACAAAGCGACCATCATGCGGTGACGTCAGGCGTCGCGGCGCTCTGGTCCGCCCGCACCTCGCTGCGCATCCTGGTCCGGCGGGATCTCGCGGTGAAGTACCAGCAGTCGGTGCTGGGCTACTTCTGGTCGCTGATCGAACCGCTCGGCATGGGCCTGATCTACTGGTTCGTCTTCGGCGTGCTCTACTCCGGCGCGACCCGGCGGCACCTGGGTGAGGCGGCCGGGTCGTACCCGCTGTTCCTGATCACCGGGATCTTCGCCTGGATGTGGGCGAGTTCGGCGCTGACCGAGGCCGCGAACGCGCTCACCGGGCAGGCCCGGCTGATCACCACGATGAACCTGCCCCGGCCGATCTTCCCGATCGGGCGGGTCACCGGCCGCTTCGCCGAGTACCTGGCCGGGCTGCCGATCCTGGTCGCCGTCGCGGCGATCTACGCGAGTCAGGGGAAGATCCGCCCCGGCTGGAGCCTGCTGGCGCTGCCGCTGGCGGTGGCGGTGCAGTTCGTGCTGCTGGTGGGCCTGGCGCTGCTGCTGTCGGCGGGCAACGTGCTGATGCGCGACATCGAGCGCACCATGCGGCTGATCATCCGGCTGCTGTTCTACGCGACGCCGATCATCTATCCGCTCGACCTGGTGCAGGAGTCGGGCATGCCGGGCTGGCTCAAGATCGGGTACGAGCTGAACCCGCTGGTCGGGATCTTCCAACTGCACCACGCGGTCTGGTACCCGGACGAGTTCCCGGACGCCCGGCTGCTCGCGATCACTGTGTGCGGCAGCGTGTTGGTGCTGGCGCTCGGCTGGTGGGCGTTCCACCGCCTCGAACCGGCAGTGCTGAAGGAACTCTGAATGGCCCCGATCATCGAGGCGGACGGGCTCGGCATCCGGTTCGTCCGCAACCGGCGCCGCCAGCTGCGGCTGCGGGAGCTGATCGTGCACCGGGGCGCCCGCGACCCGGACGCGGGCCGGTTCTGGCCGCTGCGTGACCTGTCGTTCCGGATCGAACCGGGCGAGACGGTGGGCGTGGTGGGCCGCAACGGCACCGGCAAGAGCACGCTGCTGCGGCTGATCGCCGGTGTGCTCATCCCGGACGAGGGCTCGATCCGGGTGCACGGCCGGGTGGCGCCACTGCTCGAACTGTCCGCCGGGTTCTCCGGGGACCTGACCGGCCGGGAGAACCTGTACCTGGTGGGCGGGCTGCACGGACTGTCGTCGGCGTACCTGCGGGAACATTTCGACGAGATCGTCTCGTTCGCCGGTGAGCAGGTGGAACGCGCCATCGACACGTCGGTGCGGCACTACTCGTCGGGGATGAAGGTGCGGCTGGGCTTCGCGGTGATCGCGCACCTGCCGCACCCGGTGCTGCTTGTGGACGAGGTGACAGCGGTCGGGGACGCGGAGTTCCGCGCGAAGTGCTATGCGACCATCGAGCGACTTCTCGCGGAAGGGCGCACGCTGGTGCTGGTGTCACACAACGACAAGGACCTCACCCGGTTCTGCCGTCGGGGGCTCTACCTCGACGCCGGACGGCTGATCGTCGACGGGACGATCGACGAGGCGCTGGCCGCCTACGCCGACGCGGCGAAGCGGTGACGCTCGCGATCGTGCTCGCCGCCGACCCGGCGGCGGGCCACCTCACCGAACGCCTGGCCGCGCAGTGGCGCCGGGCCGGGGCGGACGACGTGCGTATCGCCGCCGACCTGACCGAGCTGGCCGACCTGGTGGCCGCCGCGACCGGCCCGGTGCTGGTGAGCGGCGCGGACCTGGTGGCGCACACCGCCGTACTCAAGCATCTCGCGACCAGCCCGGTGGGGCCGACGGTGGCGCTGGTGCTCACCGATCCGCCCGCTCCCGGGCAGGCCACCGTGCGCGAGGAGCGCGGCCAGGTGGTCGAGGTCGACGCCGTCGACGCGACCGGCGTGTTCGGCGGCGCGCTGCGGGTGGGCGCGGCCGACCTGCCGGCGCTCGCCGACGCCGCCCGCCGCGCCGCAGGCGCCGCGCCGGATGCGCCGGACGCGCGACTCAACGACCCGGCGTCCGTGCCCGACGCGCGCCTGAGCGACGCGGCTTCCGCGCCGGACGCGCGCCTGACCGACCCGGCGTCCGCGCCGGGCGTCGGCGCAGCGGACGGCGGGCCGCGGAACGCGGTGGACCGGCTCGTGGCCGACCTCGCCGCCCGGGGCACGCTGATCTTCGCCCAGCGGGTACGTCTGCTCGTGGCGCACCGGGTCGGCGACGAGGCGCAGCGGGCGGCGGCCGAGGCGGCGGTGGCCGCTGTCGACGAGGACCGGGCCGAGGTGAAGCTGTCGGTGAAGGAGCGGGACGACTTCTTCACCACGTTCTTCGTCAGCACCTGGTCCCCGTACGTCACGAAGGCGGCGGCGCGCATCGGGATCGGCCCGACCGGGGTCACCATGGTCTCGGTGGCGTTCGCGGTGGCCGCGGCGGTGCTGTTCGGCGTCGGTGGACGGCCCGCGCTGGTGGCTGGCGCGGTCCTGCTCTACCTGGGGTTCGTGCTCGACTGCGTGGACGGGCAACTGGCCCGCTACACCCGGCACTTCAGCGCCTGGGGCGGCTGGCTGGACACGATGGCCGACCGCTTCAAGGAGTACGTGGTCTACGCCGGTCTCGGCTTCGGGGCCACGCATGCCGGGTTCCGGTACGGCTGGGCGCTGGCGCTGGCCGCGATGACGTTGCAGACCGTGCGGCACATGACCGACACCTGGTACGGGGCGTTGCACGACGAGGCGGCCCGGCGGCCCAAGGTGGTGACCGCCGACGCGGGCGGCATCGGCGGGAAGCTGAACGCCGCGTCGACGCGAGTGCAGGCGGACACCGGGTCGGTGTCGTACTGGCTGAAGCGCACTGTGGTGTTCCCGATCGGGGAGCGGTGGGCGCTTATCGCGATCGCCGCCGCGCTGTTCGGGCCGCTGGTGGCGCTGGTCGCGGTGCTGGTCTGGGGGACGCTGGCGTTCGCGTACACCGGGGGGTTGCGGACCTTGCGGGCGCGGTGGATGCGGGTGCCGGTGATGGCCACTGTGGAGGCGGGTCTGCACCGCGACGACGGCGTGCTGGCGCGGACGCTGCCGACCGCGCGGCGGCCGCTGCTGCTGGCGGTGCTCGGCGCGCTCGGCGCGGCGGGGACGCTGGTGTGGGCGCTGCTCGCGGTGCACGGCGGCGGCGACCTGCCGGTCTGGGTGCCGGTGCTCGCGCTGGTGCTGCTGCTGGGCGCCGCGCAGGCTTCGCGGGCGCCGCACGAGGGGTCGCTGGACTGGCTGGTGCCGGCTGCGTTGCGGGCCGCCGAGTATCTGTTCGCCATCGCGGTCGGGGTGGCGGGCCGCGCGCCCGCGTGGCTGATCTTCGGGTACGTGCTGGTGCTGACGCTGCACCACTACGACCTGACCGCCCGGCTGGAGAAGCGGCAGTCGGCTCCGCCGCTGCACGCCGCCACGCTGGGCTGGCCGGGGCGTTCCCTGCTGCTGGCAATCGGGCTGATCGCCGGATATGCGAGTATCGCTCTGGCTACACTCGGTGCGTACCTTCTCGTGGTTTTTGTCGCGAGCGTGGTCCTCGCCTGGGTGGTCCTGCCGGCCCGCGCCCGTGGGGGTGTGCGCTCGCCGGGCTGACGGAGGGCGGGCCGGGGTGACCTTGATCAGCTTCGTCGTGCCGGCCTTCAAGGTGCAGGGCTACCTGCGGGAATGTCTCGACTCGATCCTCGACCAGCCGTTCGCCGACATCGAGGTGATCGGCGTCGACGACGCCTCCCCCGACGACAGTGGCGAGATCCTGGCCGAGTACGCGCTGCGCGACCCCCGGGTCCGCCCGGTGCGCCTCGCCGAGAACGTGGGGCTCGGTCCGGCCCGCAACATCGGGCTGGACCGGGCCGTCGGCGAGTACGTGTGGTTCGTCGACGGGGACGACTGGCTGGTGCCCGGCTGCCTGCCGCACGTCGCGGACCGGCTCCGCGACACCGCGCCGGACGTGCTGATCGTGGACCACGTCCGGGCGCACTGGAACAACATCGGCACCCGCAGCGCGATGCGCGAGGTGTTCCCGGTGCCGCCCGGCGCGACGACGTTCGCGCTGCGGGACCGGCCGGAGACGCTGAAGCTGCTGCACACCGCGTGGAACCGGGTGGTGCGGCGGGAGTTCCTGATCGAGCGCGGCCTGCGCTTCGAGCCGGGCTGGTACGAGGACGTCTCGTTCAGCTACCCGGCGCTGATGGCCGCCGGGCGGATCGGCGTACTCGACCGGATCTGCCTGAACTACCGGCAGCGCCGCACCGGCGCGATCACGAAGACCCGGGGGGACCGGCACTTCGAGGTGTTCGCCCAGTGGCACCGGGTGTTCGGGCTGATGGACCGCTGGCGGGTGACCGGGCTGCGGCCGGCGGTCTTCGAGCGGATGATCTGGCACTACCTGACGGTGCTCGGCAACGGCGACCGGATCGCGCCCGAGCTGCGCGCGCCGTTCTTCGCCCAGATGCACGCCGACTACGTGCGGTTCCTGCCGCCCGAGGGCTACCCGGTCCCGCCCGGCCCGGAAGGGCTCAAGCACCGGCTGGTGGCGGCCGGCCGATGGCGGACGTTCAGCGCGTTGCGCGAGGCGCACCAGGCGACGGAGACGGCCCGGCGGACCGCGCGGCGGGCCCGGCGACGGGTCACGCCGGTGGTGCGGCGTGCCGCCCGGCGGGCCCGTGACCTGGCGCTGGGCGAGTACTACCGGGCCGAGCTGCACCGGCCGGTCGACCCGACGCTCGCCGTGTACGCGGCCTACTGGTACCGGGGCTACTCGTGCAACCCGGCGGCGATCTACGAGGCGGCCCGCCGGCTCGCGCCGCAGGTGCGCGGCGTGTGGATCGTCCGCCGCGACCGGGTGGCCGCGCTGCCGCCCGGTGTCGAGTACGTGGTGGCCGGCACCCGCGAGTACCACCGCGTGCTGGCGCGTGCCCGCTGGCTGGTCAACAACGTCAACTTCCCGGACTTCGTCCGCAAGCGGCCGGGCTCGGTGCACGTGCAGACCCACCACGGCACGCCGGTCAAGGTGATGGGGCTGGACCAGCAGCGCTACCCGGTGGGCGCGATGGGGATGGACTTCGCCGGGCTGCTGCGCCGGGTCGACCGCTGGGACTACAGCATCACGTCGAACAGCTTCTCCACGCAGATGTGGGAGCGGGCGTACCCGGCGGACTACACCACGCTCGAGGTCGGCTACCCGCGCAACGACCGGCTGGCGCTGGCCACCGCCGAGGAGCGCGGCCAGGTCCGCGCCGCGCTGGGCATCGCACCCGACGAGTACGTGGTGCTCTACGCGCCGACGCACCGCGAGCACCTGCCCGGGTGGCGGCCACCGTTCGACCCGGACCGGATGCTCGACGTGCTCGGGCCCCGGGGCCGGCTGCTGATGCGCAGCCACTACTTCCACGACCGGGAGCGGCATCCCCGGGGACCGGCGGCGGACGGCGTGCTGGACGTGAGCGCGTACGACCGGGTGGAGGACCTCTACCTGGCGGCGGACGTACTGATCACCGACTATTCCTCGGCGATGTTCGACTACGCGGTGCTGGACCGGCCGATAGTGGTCTACGCGCCGGACTGGGATGCCTACCGGGTGGCCCGGGGCGTCTACTTCGACCTGCTGGCCGAGCCGCCGGGCACCGTCGCGCTGGACTTCCCCGGGCTGCTCGACGTGTTCCGGTCCGGCGCGGTCGACGACGAGGCGGCCGAGCGGGCCCGGGCGGCGTTCCGGTCGCGGTTCTGCGCGCTGGACGACGGGCACGCCGCCGAGCGCGTGGTACGCCGCGTGTTCCTCGGCGAAATGCCGTAAAAGTGGTTACCGGCAGGTCACTTAACTGCGGAGCCCGGCGAATACCGCTTAATAGGACTGTCACGAGCCGAACATGGCACGTTTACCCGATGTGCGAATCAGATGATCCTGGTCACAGTCATTCCCGGGTTTGGGGAGAGAAAACTGGGGAGGTGGCGGTGGCGACCGTCGCGCTCAAGGATGTCACCAAGGTGTTCCCGGATGGAACAGTCGCGGTCGACACCATCAATCTGGACGTCAACGACGGCGAGTTCATGGTGCTGCTCGGCCCGTCGGGCTGCGGGAAGTCGACGGTGCTGCGCATGGTCGCCGGGCTGGAGGACCCGTCCTCCGGTGCGATCCTGCTCGGCGGTGAGCTGGCCAACGACCTGCCGCCACGCGACCGGAAGATCGCCATGGTCTTCCAGGACTTCGCGCTCTATCCGCACATGACGGTCGGCGACAACATCGGCTTCCCGCTGCGGCTCTCCGGCATCGAGCCCGGCCCGCGCGGCGAGCGGATCCAGGACGTGGCGAGCGCGCTCGGCATCGGCGACGTACTCGCGCGCAAGCCCAGCCAGCTCTCCGGCGGCCAGCGGCAGCGGGTCGCCATGGGGCGGGCGATAGTGCGCCGGCCCGGCCTGTTCCTCATGGACGAGCCGCTGTCGAACCTGGACAGCGGGCTGCGCGCCGAACTGCGGGCGGAGATCTCCGGCCTCACCCGCGAACTCGGCGTCACCACCATCTACGTCACCCACGACCAGGCCGAGGCGCTGACCATGGCCGACCGCGTCGCGATCATGCGCAAGGGCGTGCTCCAGGACGTGGGCACCCCCACCCAGGTGTACGGGCGGCCGGCCACGCTCTACGTCGCCGCGTTCCTGGGCAGCCCCCGGATGAACCTGCTGGAGGCGTCGGTCTACGTGCACCTCGACCGGTACGTCGCACTGAACCTCGGCGAGCAGTCGCTCTACCTGCCCTGGGACGACATCCGCAGCCGGGCGGTGGCGCACTACCACGGCGAGCGGATCGTGGTCGGCATGCGGGCCGAGGCGCTCACCCCGGTCGCCCCGGACACCGCCGGTGACGTGCTGCACGGGCGCATCCGCTACCTGGAGCACCACGGCCACGAGTCGCTCGCGTTCCTCGACATCGGCGCCACCGCGATCGTGGTCGACGAGATGGGCACCCAGGTGGAGCAGGCCGCACCGGGCCAGCGCGGCCTGCGCCGCTTCAACCAGGTGATGCAGCGGCTCACCGGCCGCGCGACGGAGGCGTCAGCCCCGTCACCGGAGGCCGGCGGGGGTGGCGGCAACCGCACCAGCGTGCTGCCCGACCCGGGCCGCCACCACCGTCGTCCGGCGGAACTGGCGGTACGGCTCGCGCCGTACCCGCAGGTGTCGCCCGGGCACCCGCTCGCCGTGCAGGTGCGGATGGACGCGCTGCACTTCTTCGACGAGCGAGGCGACCGCATCGACGTCGGCTGGCGGTGAAAGGAAGGGCACCCTGTTAACGCCTCCGGTAGAGGAAGGGCCCCTTATTAACAGCCGCCGCCCGGAGGGACGGGCGGGTGACGGCGGTACGGGCCCCAGCCGACGAAGCGGGCGAACATGTCGGCCGGGGCGGGCGCGTCGTTCGGGTTCAGCCGGTAGAGGTCGCGCGTCGCCTCGTACAGCAGCCCGCACAGGTAGATCGACAGCCCGATCCGGTTGTCCTCGTACTCGCTGCGCAGCAGCAGACGGGCCGTCGGGCAGGGCCACGGCTGGCCGCACGCCCGGCAGCACCACATCGGACGCAGCGGCGTGTGCGGGGTGGCGTGCAACGGGTACGGCCGGGGTCGATCCGGCTTGGGTCCGTCCGGCGGCTGCCCGAGCTGGTGGCTGATCACCGAGGCTCCTCGTGGCCGTCGCGCCGGTTGCCGGCGTCGCCGCCGCGCTGCTCCGGGACCGGCCAGCGACCGCCGTTCGCCCGCCACTGCTGGGCCGGGGTGAGGTTGCCGACCCGGCCGGGACCCATCGTCGGGAGTGGACGGGTGGGTTGCCGCATCCAGTCCGGCAGATTGTCGCCCCGTACCCGCTGGGGCAGTGTCGGTGCCGACGCACCCCGGCAGCGGAACCAGCGCAGTCGCACGGCGCAACTCCTCTCGGTAGCGGGAATCGGACGAATTCGATTCCACTGCGTGACAGTCTCGTCACCGCGCCGCTAGGGTCGGAAGGCGTTCCACCCCCACCTTCCCGGCCGTCCGACCGGCCGATTTCCGTGTGCAGCCGTGTGCAGAGGTGTGCAGATGATCCGTGTGCCGTTGTGGGAACTGTTCGCCGGTGAGCTACGTCGGTTACGTACCGATGCGGGGCTTACCCAGGAGGCGCTGGGCGAGCGGGTGAGCTATTCGGCGTCGCTGGTGGCGGCCGTCGAGCAGTGCCGCCGCGCGCCGCGCGCCGAGTTCACCGAGCGGTGCGACGAGGTGCTGAACGGCGGCGGCCTGCTGGTGCGGATCCGGGACGCGCTGATGCAGGAGGCGCTGATGCCGTGGTTCCGCGAGTGGGTGAGCATCGAGCAGGAAGCTGCCTCACTGCGTAGCTTTCAACCGCTGGTGGTCCCTGGTCTGTTGCAGACCGAGGAGTACGCCCGTGCGCTCTACGAAGGGGCCGCGCAGTTCGTCGGCGAGGCTGTCGAACAGCAGGTGGCCGCCCGGCTGGCCCGGCAGGCGGTGCTGGACGGCCCGACGCCGCCGCAGTTCGTGGTGGTGCTCGACCACTCGGTGCTGGCTCGACCGGTCGGCGGGCCGAAGGTGATGCGGGAGCAGTTGGAGCACCTGATCGAGATGGCACGGCGACCCCGGGTCCACCTGCACCTGGTGCCGGAGACGGCCGGGGCATATCCGGGGCTCAACGGTGCCTTCGTGCTCGCGACCCCGGCCGACGGTGACGACGTGGGCTACCTGGACAACCAGTTGCACGGCACAATCGTGGAGCGCACGGTGGACGTGAACTCACTTCGGCAGACGTGGGAGTCCATCCGCGCGGAGGCGATGCCGCACGGGGCGACCCTGGCGGCGATTTCGGAGGCGGCGAAGCGATGGAGTTGACCGGCGCGATCTGGCGCAAGAGCACCCGCAGCAGCGGTAACGGCGGCGACTGCGTGGAGGTGGCGGAC
>NZ_LYXF01000065.1:0-10012 GCF_001709195.1 Micromonospora sp. II
GGCTGATGTCGTGGTCGACGGCGCCGACGAGAGCGTCGACGTCGACGTCCTCGGTCGACTGGGGTCGGTCGATCGCCTGGGTCATGGTGGCCTCCCTCGCGTACCGGCCGGCCTCGTGGGCCGCCGTGGATGTGCTCTTCCGGGGAGGATCTACGGCGCACGGCGAGTTGGGCAACAGTTGGCGTTATTCCTGGTCAGGTTGTGCATTCGGTACCGTCGGACACCATGAACACTGGTCAGGATGTACAGCTGGACGAGCTGGACGCGCGCTTGATCGAACTGCTGGCGGAGGAACCGCGGATCGGGGTGCTGGAGTGCTCCCGGCGGCTCGGTGTGGCCCGCGGCACGGTCCAGGCCCGGCTGGACAAGCTGGTCGGCCGCGGCGTGGTGACCGGGTTCGGGCCGGACATCACGCCCGCCGCCATCGGCTTCGGGGTGACCAGCTTCGTCACGCTGGAGATCAGCCAGCGGCACGGCCACGACCAGGTCACCGCGCACCTGGCCGCGATTCCCGAGGTGCTGGAGGCGCACACCATCACCGGCTCCAGCGACCTGCTCTGCCGCATCGTCGCCCGGTCGAACACCGACCTCCAGCGGGTCATCGACCAGATCGTCGCCTCCGAGGGGATCCGGCGCGCGTCCACCATCATCGCGCTGGCCGAGCAGATCCCGTACCGCACGCTGCCGCTGGTCCGCTCCGCCGCCCGGGGGTAAGGAAGGGCCCCCTGTTAACGCCTGCGGAGGTGGAAGGGCCCCTTATTAACACCTGCCCGGGCAAGAAGCGCTGCGACACGCCCCGCGCGCGACCCGGGGGACCGGTGATCGTCGCTACCGTGTGCGGTGTGAAGGGCCTAGGGGTACGCGGCTGGTTGCTGCTCGGGCTCGTCACCGTGGTCGTACTCGCCGCGACAGGCGTCTGGAACCCGTTCCCGGCGCTGTGGGACTGGGTCGACCGCAGCAAGCCGATCTCCGAGCCGGACGTGGTCTGGCAGCAGCGCGTCGGCGGCACCCCGCGCAGCGTCACCATCGCCGGCGACACGGTGATCGTCGAGCAGCGCACCCGCGTCGAGGCGCGCAGCCTCGCCGACGGCCGCCAGCTCTGGGAGCGCAAGGCCGACTGGTCGGCGGTCGCGGGCGGCGACCGGGACCCGGTCGTCGCCGTGGGCAAGCTGCTGGACAAGGGGTACGAGGTGCTCGACCCGGTCAGCGGCGTGACCCGGCGTCGCGACGATCGGGCGATCGCCGTCTGGACGTACCGGAACCTGCTGCTGGACGCCTACTGCGTGCGGGCCACGGACTGCACGTTGCGGGCCTGGGAGCCGCGCGGCACCGCTCCGCTGTGGAGCGCGTTCCTGCCCGGCGTGCACAGCGGCGTGCTCGCCGACAACCCGGAGCTGCTCGGTACGCGGCGGCTGGGCGCCACCCGGATCGACGGCGGGGTGGCCGGGCCGGAGGCGGTACCGCCGCTGCTCGGCTTCCCGGTCGACGGCCGGGTACACGTGGTGGACACCGCGACCGGCCGGGTGCTGCAGAACGTCGAGCCGGGCCGGGAGGAGCGGCTGGCGGTGGTCGGCGGCCGGCTGCTCCGGATCGCGGCCACCTCCCGCGACGGGAGCTGCTACTACACCGTCACGGCAGTCGACCCGGCGACGGGTCAGCAGGTGTGGCGTCGGACCGGGATCAACCTGCGTACGGCCGACTACGCCGGCTGCGTACAGCGGGAGGACCCGCAGGGCGCGCGCAACGTCCTGATCGGTGTCGCCCCGGACGGGCGTGAGGCGGTGCTCGACGGGTACGACGGCCGTCTGCTCCAGGTCGGCGCGGACGGTGAGAAGCTGCTCGCCGTGGACGACCGCTACGCCGTGGTGCGCAGCGCCGACAAGGAGTCGCTGCTGGGGCGGGAGCTGTCGGCGGACCGGACCCGGTGGACCCGGCCGGCGGGCGGTAAGAGCGGCGCCGCGCTCACCCCGTACGCGGCGCTGATCAGCGAGGAGAAGCCGTCCCGGCTGATCGCGGTCGAGCCGCGCGAGGGCCGCGTCCTGGTCGAGCTGCGGACCGCGGCGAACGCGCTGGCGGTCGGCCCCAACGGCATGATCATCGGGGAGGGCCGGGAGATCGGGTACGTCCGCTGGGGCGCCGGCACGACCGGCGCGCCCGGGCCGGGCCAGGGCGACGCGCCGGTGGCGCCGAACCCCGGGGGCAGCTGGCGGCCGCCCGGCGACCAGGGCAGTTGCGGCCCGAAGCGGGAACTCTGCGTCGACGGCAAGTGACAGTGGGTGAGAGGTCGGGCCACGACCCCACCTGCGGGTGTCACCGATCGACGGCTCTGCCCTAGGCTTTTCGGTCATGAGCAGTGCCGCCGCCTTCTCGTACGCACCCCTGCTGCCGACCGGCCCCGACCTGACGGAATACCGCCTGGTCACCGACGAGGGCGTGGACGTCGTCAACGGCCCGGGTGGCCGCCGGTTCCTGACCGTCGATCCGGGCGCGCTCACCGCGCTGACGGCCGAGGCGATGCACGACATCGCCCACTTCCTGCGCCCGGCCCACCTGGCCCAGCTCCGCTCGATCATCGACGACCCGGCGGCCTCGCCGAACGACCGGTTCGTCGCGCTCGACCTGCTGCGCAACGCCAACATCGCGGCCGGCGGTGTGCTGCCGATGTGCCAGGACACCGGCACCGCGATCGTGATGGGCAAGCGCGGGCGGCACGTGCTCACCGACGGCACCGACGCGGAGGCGATCTCGCGCGGCGTCTACCAGGCGTACACCCGGCTGAACCTGCGCTACTCGCAGCTCGCCCCGCTGACCATGTGGGACGAGCGGAACACCGGCAGCAACCTGCCCGCCCAGGTGGAGCTGTACGCCGAGGACCCGGACGGCCACGCCGACGCGTACAAGTTCCTCTTCATGGCCAAGGGCGGCGGCTCGGCCAACAAGTCCTACCTCTACCAGGAGACCAAGGCCCTGCTGAACCCGACGCGGATGATGCAGTTCCTGGAGGAGAAGCTCCGGCTCATCGGCACCGCGGCCTGCCCGCCGTACCACCTGGCCATCGTCATCGGCGGCACCTCGGCCGAGTACGCGCTGAAGACCGCCAAGTACGCCTCCGCGAAGTACCTCGACGCGCTGCCCACCGAGGGCTCGATGAGCGCGCACGGCTTCCGCGACCTGGAGCTGGAGGGCGAGGTGCTGGAGCTGACCCGCAACTTCGGCATCGGCGCGCAGTTCGGTGGCCGCTACTTCTGCCACGACGTACGGGTGGTCCGGCTGCCCCGGCACGGCGCCTCCTGCCCGGTGGCGATCGCGGTGTCCTGCTCCGCGGACCGGCAGGCGGTGGCGAAGATCACCCCGTCCGGCGTCTGGCTGGAACGCCTGGAGACCGACCCGGCGCGCTACCTGCCCGACGTGACCGACGAGACGCTGGAGACCGAGGAGGTCGTCCGCGTCGACCTGAACCGGCCGATGGACGAGATCCGGGCCGAGCTGTCGAAGTACCCGGTGAAGACCCGGCTGTCGCTCACCGGGCCGCTGGTCGTCGCGCGGGACATCGCACACGCGAAGATCGCCGAGCGGCTGGACGCGGGCGAGCCGATGCCGCAGTACCTGCGCGACCACGCGGTCTACTACGCCGGCCCGGCCAAGACCCCCGAGGGCTACGCCTCCGGCTCGTTCGGCCCCACCACGGCCGGCCGGATGGACGCGTACGTGGAGAAGTTCCAGGCGGCCGGCGGCTCGATGGTGATGCTCGCCAAGGGCAACCGGTCCGCCCAGGTCACCCGCTCCTGCCAGGCCCACGGCGGGTTCTACCTCGGCTCGATCGGTGGCCCGGCCGCCCGCCTCGCCCAGGACTGCATCAAGCACGTCGAGGTGCTCGAATACGCCGAGCTGGGCATGGAGGCGGTCTGGAAGATCGAGGTGGAGGACTTCCCCGCCTTCATCGTCGTCGACGACAAGGGCAACGACTTCTTCGCCGAGGTCACCAAGCCGGTGCTCACCGTCGGCCGCCGCTGAGTTCAGACGCACAGACATCGGTGCGCCTGCCCGGTCGGACCACCGGACAGGCGCACCGCCCCCGTCGGATGCCGTCATCGGCAACCCGCACCGAGTCTGTGCGCCGCCGCTATCGGATCGCTATCGCCTCGGCGCGGCGCTCGGTGACCGCCGGGCTACGCTGCTGCAGGGTTGATACGGCGGTCGGGGGAGCGCGGTGCGGTTCGGAATCTTGGGGCCCCTGCGGGTCGGCGGCGGTGAAGCCACCGTCACCGCGGGTCGAGATCGAATCGTCCTCGCCATGTTTCTGCTGCGTCCGGGCCTGGTGGTGCCGACCGAGGACCTGATCGACGCCGTGTGGGAGGACCGTCCCCCGGCGACCGCGCGGACCCAGCTCCAGATCTGCGTGTCTCGACTGCGGCAGCGGTTCGCGGCGCTCGGCCTGCCCACCGTGACCATCGTCACCGACCCGGCCGGATACGGCATCCGGATCGAGCCGGGCGACCTCGACGCAGAGGTGTTCGCCAACGGTGTGGAGGCGGCCCGCCGGAACGCCGAAGCGGGCCGGCTGATCGAGGCGCGTCAGAACTACCGGGACGCGCTGGCGTTGTGGCGTGGGCCGGTGCTGGCCGGCATCCCCGCCCGTAGCGTGCGGCGGCGGGCGCAGGCGCTCGACGAACAGCGGCTCGCCGCGCTGGAGGACTGCGTCGACATCGAGTTGCGGCTGCGCCGGGCGCCCGAGCTGGTCGACGAGCTCACCGAGGCGGTCGAGCGCGAGCCGCTGCGGGAACGGTTGCGGGGGCAGTTGATGCTGGCCCTGTCGGCGGTCGGCCGCCACGCGGACGCGCTGGCTGTCTACCGGGAAGGGCGGCGGATCTACGCCGAGGAGCTGGGCATCGAGCCGGGTGCCGCGTTGCAGGAGCTGCACCAGCGGATACTCGCCGGCGACCTGGCGCTGAGCGGCCCGGAGAGCCGGGTTGCCGCGCCGGTGCGGGCGCTGCCGCGCGCGATCAGCGACTTCACCGGGCGGCAGCAGACAGTGGCCCGGCTGGTGCGGGAGGTCGAGGAGGGTAGCCGGGTCCAGCTCGTCGACGGCATGGCGGGCAGCGGCAAGACCACGCTGGCCGTGCAGGTGGCGACCGCTGTGGCCGGCCGGTTCCCCGACGCGCAGCTCTTCATCGACCTGCACGGGCACAGCGACCGCAGCCCGCTCAGTACGACAGTGGCCGCCGCCACCCTGCTCCGGCAGCTCGGCGTGCCGGCTGAACGGGTGCCGGCCGACCCGACGGACCGGCTGGCGATGTGGCGTTCCGAGCTGGCCGGGCGTCGGGCCGTGGTGGTGCTCGACAACGCGGCCGACGCCGGCCAGGTCGCACCGCTGCTGCCCAACGGTCCGGACTGCCTGATACTGATCACCAGCCGTCGTCGCCTGATCGGCCTGGACTCGGGCCGCCCGTCCTCGCTGCCGGTACTCGACGCCGACGAGGCGGTCGAGCTGCTGGCCCGCGTGGCCGGCGCGGAGAGGGTGGCCGCCGAGCCCGAGGCGGCGATGGAGGTGGCCCGCCGCTGCGGACACCTTCCGCTGGCCCTGCGGCTGGCCGGGGCCCGGCTCGCGCACCGGCCGCGGTGGCGGGTGGCCGACCTGGCGGAGCGGCTGGCCGGCGCGTCCGACCCGCTGGCCGAGCTGGTCGCGGGAGAGCGGTCGGTGGCCGGCGCCTTCGCGTTGTCGTACGAGCAGGTGTCGCCGCTCGCGCAGCGGGTCTTCCGCCTGCTGGGCCTGCACCCGGGTCAGTGTGTCGACAACCGGGTGCCGGCCGCGCTCGCCGACCTGCTGCTGCCGCAGGCGCAGGACGCGCTCGACGAACTTGTCGACGCGCACCTCGTCGAGGAGGTGGAACCGGGCCGCTACCAGCTGCACGACCTGATCCGCGAGTACGCGCGCACGCTCGGCGCCGGACGCGAGACCGCCGACGAGCGGCGGGCGGCGGTGGGCCGTCTCATCGACTTCCATCTTCAGGTCACCGCGTCCATCGGGCGGTCGCTGGAGACGGGCGCCGAGCCGTCCCTGTTCGACCTGCCGGAGCCGGCGCGGCCCGACCTGGTGGCAGCCACTGTCGGCCTCGGCCGAGCATGGTTGGAGGAGAACCGCTCGACCCTGACGGCGCTCGTCCGGCTGGCGGAGAACGAGGGTTTTCTCCGGCAGAGCTGGCAGTTCGCCCGGGTCGCCTGGGTCAGCAACTTCTACGGCGGTCGCCTGGACGACCTGATCGAGACGCATCAGATCGGTCTGCGGGCCGCCGAGCGCCTGGGCGACGAGGAGGCCGTTGCGACGATGCTCAACTATCTCGCCTCGGCGGACTACCGCCGGGCGCGGTTCGCCGAGGCCATCCGGCGGCTGGAGGCGGTGGTCGGTATCTACCGCAGGCTCGACCGGCCGGGCGAGCTGCGCAAGGTGCTGGGCAACCTCGGCACCGCGTACGCGGTCGACGGGCAGCACCAGCGGGGTATCGAACTCCTGACCGAGTCCGCGGCGATCGCCCGCCGGTCGGGCGAGTCGTCGTGGTTGTCCAACCTGCTGAACAACCTCTCGTTCACCCTGATCTCGCACGGCCGGTACGACGAGGCTGTGCGGATGTGCCGCAACCAGATGGCTGTCGCACGGCAGGCCGGCGACCTGCGGCAGCTCGGCAACTCGATCGGGCACCTCAGCATGGCGCGGCACCGGCGCGGCGAGCACGGGCCCGCGCGCCGGCTCCTGCGCGTCGGCCTGAGGCTCAAGCGCCGGGTGGGCAACCGGTACGGCGAGGGCGAGCTGCTCAACGAGCTGGGCATGATGGAGCGCGAGGAGGGCCGGCCGGAGCTGGCCGCCTCGCTGCACCGGGACGCCCTCGTGGCCATGATCGACGCCGGGGATCTGGTCGGGCAGTGCGCCTCCCGGAACCTGCTGGCCCGGGCGATCTTCGACCAGGGTGACGTGGCCAGCGCGCTGGACCTGCACCGCCGGGTGCTAGCCGACGCCGAGCGGCTGGGCCTGCGCTACGAGCAGGCCCGCGCCCTGGACGGCCTCGCGCGATGCCTGCGCCACGACGACCCCGACCAGGCCCGCCGGTACGCCGGGCGTGCGCTGGCGCTGTTCCGTCAGGTCGAGACGCCGGACCAGCGGGACACCGAGAAGCTGCTGGTCGAGCTGGGCTGAGGGGGCCGCCACTTTCCCTGCACTCCGACCGGCGGCGCGGCAGGATGGTAGGCGTGACGACTCCAGAGGCGACCGGCTACCGGATCGAACGCGACTCGATGGGCGAGGTGGAGGTGCCCGCCGAGGCACTGTGGCGGGCGCAGACCCAGCGCGCGGTGCAGAACTTCCCGATCTCGGGGCGCGGGCTGGAACCGGCCCAGATCAAGGCCCTGGCGCAGATCAAGGGGGCGGCGGCACTGGTGAACGGTGAGCTGGGGGTGATCGACGCGGACGTGGCGCAGGCGATCGCCACCGCCGCCGCGCACGTCGCCGAGGGCGGCTACGACGACCAGTTCCCGGTGGACGTGTTCCAGACCGGCTCCGGTACGTCGTCCAACATGAACACCAACGAGGTGATCGCCACCCTCGCGAGCCGCGAGCTGGGCCGCGACGTGCACCCGAACGACCACGTCAACGCGTCGCAGTCCAGCAACGACGTGTTCCCCACCTCGATCCACCTGGCCGCCACGCAGTTCGTGGTGGAGGATCTGATCCCGTCGTTGAAGCAGCTCGCGGGCGCGCTGGAGGAGAAGGCGGCCGAGTTCGAGACGGTGGTCAAGGCCGGGCGTACCCACCTCATGGACGCCACGCCGGTCACGCTCGGGCAGGAGTTCGGCGGCTACGCGGCGCAGGTCCGCTACGGCGTCGAGCGGCTGGAGTCGGCGTTGCCCCGGCTGGCCGAGCTGCCGCTGGGCGGCACCGCCGTGGGCACCGGCATCAACACGCCGCTGGGGTTCGCCGAGCGGGTGATCGGCAAGCTGCGGGAGTCGACCGGGCTGCCGTTGACCGAGGCGCGCAACCACTTCGAGGCGCAGGGCGCCCGGGACGCGCTGGTGGAGACCTCGGGCCAGCTCCGTACCGTCGCGGTCGGTCTCTACAAGATCGCCAACGACGTGCGCTGGATGGGTTCCGGCCCGCGCGCCGGCCTGCGTGAGCTGCGTATCCCCGACCTCCAGCCGGGCTCGTCGATCATGCCGGGCAAGGTGAACCCGGTGGTGGCCGAGGCGATGCGGCAGGTCTGCGCCCAGGTGGTCGGCAACGACGCGGCGGTGGCGTTCGCCGGGTCGCAGGGCGACTTCGAGCTGAACGTGATGCTCCCGGTGATGGGCCGCAACCTGCTGGAGTCGATCAAGCTGATCGCCGCGTCCAGCCGGCTGTTCGCCGAGCGGCTGGTGGCCGGCCTGGTCGCGGACGCCGAGGTCTGCCTGGCGTACGCGGAGGGCTCGCCGTCGATCGTCACCCCGCTCAACCGCCACCTCGGGTACGACGAGGCCGCCTCGATCGCGAAGGAGGCGCTGGCCAAGCAGGTGTCCATCCGCGAGGTGGTGATCTCCCGGGGTCACGTCGACTCGGGCAAGCTCACCGAGACCCAGCTGGACGAGGCGCTGGATCTGCTCCGGATGACCCACCCCTGAGACCGGCGCCGGTAATTGCCTCGACCCGTCACCGTGGGCGCGGCATGATCCGACGGTGCGTGACGACGGCGGGGTGCTGCTGGAGACCGCGCGGCTGACGCTGCGCCGGTTCACGATGGACGACGTGGACCGGTTGGTGGCGCTGGACGCCGACCCGGAGGTCATGCGCTTCCTGACCGGCGGCGTGCCGACCCCGGCCGCGACATTCCGGGACGACGTGCTGCCCCGGGTGCTCGCGCAGTACACCCGGCATCCCGGGCTCGGCCGCTGGGCGACGCTCGACCGGTTCACCGGCGAGTTCCTCGGCTGGCACTCGCTCGACCCGTCCGACGACGGCGCCGAGGCGGAGCTGGGCTACCGGCTGCGCCGCGCGGCGTGGGGGCACGGGCTGGCCACCGAGGGCGCGCGGGCGCTGGTGCGGCACGCGTTCGACACGGTCGGCGTCCGCCGCGTGTGGGCGCAGACGATGGCGGTGAATGACCGCTCCCGGGCGGTCATGGCCCGCGCCGGGTTGCGCTACGTCCGCACGTTCCACCTCGCGTTCGACGACCCGATCCCGGGTACGGAGCACGGCGAGGTGGAGTACGAGCTGTCCCGGGAGGACTGGCCCGCGACCCGTCAGGACTGGGACGCCGCCCTGCGGGCCCGGTAGGCGCTCACCGCGGCCCGGTTGCCGCAGCCGGCGTCGCAGAACCGGCGAGAGCGGTTCCGGGACAGGTCGACAAGCACGTTGTCGCAGTCGGGGTGGTCGCAGTGCCGCAGCCGGCTCAGCTCGCCCATGCGTACCAGGTCGGCCATCGCCATCGCGGCCTCGACCGCCATCCGGGTCGCCAGCGGCGCGTCCCGCGGCACCGCGTGCAGGTGGTACGGCTCGTCGTCGTGCCGGACGAGTTGCGGCAGCGCGTGCGACTCGCGCAGCAGCCGGTTGACGATCGCCACCACCTCGTCGGTGTCGGCGTACCAGATGCGGCGCAGCCGGGGCCGCAGCGCGCGGACCTGGCGCAGTTCGGTTTCGGTGTGCTCGTGCCGGCCGCTCCACCCGTGGGTGGTGAAGAAGGCGTCCAGGGCGGCCACGTCGGGCAGCCCTTCCCGGTCGCCGTCGGCGGTGTTCACCAGTGCGGCGGCACCGACCAGCGCGCATTCGGTGTCATGAGCGAAAAGCAACTTGACTCCTGTCAGGGGCTCCGCCTAGCGTCATCAGCATAACCGTCCTTCACTCATGACCTGGAGCTGTCGATGCGTGAACGATCCGGCGTCGGGCTCGGTCTGGCACTGCTCTCCGCGATCACGTTCGCGACCTCGGGCACGTTCGCCCGCCCGCTGATCACCGGCGAGTGGTCGGCGGTCGCGGTGGTGGTCGCCCGGGTCG
>NZ_LYXF01000066.1:0-8905 GCF_001709195.1 Micromonospora sp. II
GACGCGATTCCGCAGATCATGGCCAACCTGACCAGCCGCAACCTCTGCCCGGGCATGATCTCACCGAGCACCGGCCGAGCGGTGGCCCCGGACGGAACTCCGCCGCCGACCACTCCGCCGCCGACCGGCACGCCGACCACTCCGCCGCCGACCACTCCGCCTCCCAGCGGCGGATGCACAGCGACGGCGACGACCCCCAACGTCTGGGGTGACCGGTACAACACCTCGGTGACGGTTCAGGGGGCCAGCAACTGGACCGTGGTCGTGGCTCTGACCCCGCCGCAGCGGGTCTCCACTACCTGGAACGGCTCCCCCAGTTGGGACAGCACCGGTTACGTGATGACGATGCGGTCCAACGGCAGCGGCAACACCTTCGGCTTCACCACGATGATGAACGGCAACAGCGGCGCCAGACCGCAGATCCGTTCCTGCACCGCGGGCTGATCCCGGTGGCCCACCCAGGTCACCGGAAACGGCTCGGGTGAGCGTGGTCGACCAGGTGCCCCTACGGTCCAGCTGACCCTGGACCGTAGGGGCACGGTTCGCTTCTACGCGAGCGTTTCGGTTCTGATGTAGAGCACCATTCCGACCAGAGCCAGCACGTCCACCGTCAAGAGACCGAGGTGCGCATACCGGTAGCGGCGCACCATCGTGCCGGCTACGGGCGTCGCCGGCGTGTGGTCCAGGAGCGCCGCGATCTTGTTCAAGCGCGTCTGGTACCCGCCCGGATGCACCCGGTGATGGCCACCCACGCTGGGGGTCAGGGCGGCAATCGGAACAGGCGGGTGCCCGGAGACTCGCAGCTCGATGTCGAACCCGTCGAGTCGTACTCCGTCGACCAGTGACCGTGGAACGCTGTATCTGACGAGTGGGTTGCCCACGACGACATGCGTGTGGGTCACCGCCACGAAGGCAGCCGGCCCCGCGAGGTACATGAGCAGTACGCACGTGCCGAGCGGCGTGAGAACCATCAGCAGCAACTGCTGGGTGTCGACGATGCGGGAGGGCGTTACGACGAGGAAAGCGCCGGCCGCCGTGCACATGGCGATCGCCATCAGAGCGAGCGGGTCGTTCCGCCGGATCACGGTCTCAACTCCCCAACAGGTCGTGACCTTGGCAAGGCAGGATCATGATGTACGCGGCAAGGCCCTCGCTATCGCCGTAGCCTTGCCCTGGCTGATTGCGAGATCATGCCTGCCATGCCTTCGGAAGACGTTCGCTGGTCAGATCTCGCCTGCTTCGTCGGACGATCCAGTCACATTCCAGCCGCGCTTGCCGACCTCTCATCCCCCGATGAACAGGTCCGCCTGAAGGCGTTCAGGCTGCTGCTGCAAGACCTTGCCTGGAACGAGAACGTCTTCGAAGCAACACCGTACGCAATTTGCGATGTTGTCGAACGCCTGGAGCGGCGTGACGTCCCGCATCCGAACGAGGCGTTCGCGTTGCTCAGGACCCTCGGGAACGGGGAAGCGGCCCATCCAGAGCTGATCAACTGGCATGGGCGGACAGTTGATCTGTTGTCGCTGTGCCGAGAACGCGTGGAAAGCAGCCTCACGCTCTACCTGAGTTACCTCTCCGATCCGGGCGCACGCCTCGGTGCGCTGGACGTCATCAGCGGCTTTCGAGGTAGGAGGGCCGAGGCGCTAGCCGAACTGGGCCGGGCTGCCGATTCCGCGACATCTACCGAGGAGCGCACGGAAATCCTGACGGCGATCGGCGATCTCCGCGAGTGGAACGACACCGTGGCGGATGAACCGAGCTGCGTTGTGCCGGACGAGTTTCTCACCAGGAAGGCTTCAGAAAGTAGGGCGGCGATGATCCGCATCGGTCGAGGTGAGCGTCCACCGCGGCGGGGCAATGCAGGTCCACTCCTGTCTGCGCGTCAGTATCTGATTCGACTCGTCATGCGTTTCCGCGAGCGGTCGAACTGACCACGCGACCCTGGTCCGTCCAACCGCATGCCAGACGGTTGCGAAAGGTCAGGGACCGAGTCCCCGAGGGCGGCGCTACGGCACGCGGACGAGGGAAGCGTGGGCTGCGCGCCCCTCGGCCGCCTGGTCCGGCTCGATCGAGACGTAGACCTTCTCGGGCCATGGCGCGCGCACGCTGAGGCTTACGCGTGCCAGATCGTCACTGCAGGGCACCTGCGCCTCGGCGGCGTCGGGAGGGATGGGGGCCGGATTGCCGGCCTCGTCCGCCCCAGAGGTCGCGGCCCAGAAGCGCGCCCGGAGCGTCCCTTCCCCGACGCACAGGACGTCGAGCACGTAGACGCCGGTCTTGTTCTCGTTGTACCCGGTGCCACTGATGCCGCCGCGCCGGGCGGGCTCGGAGCCGGTCATGAGGATCGGTCCTTTTCCCTCACGCTTTCGCTGCTTGTTGTCCACGGAGGTGATCCCGAGCGCGGCGGCTGCTGTGGCGGCCATGCGGTCGAGTTGTTCGGCGGGCAGTTCCGACGGGGACGGCGACGGGCTCGGTGCCGCAGGCGGGGTGGCGGATCGCTCGCTGGTGGCCAGGTGGGTCACGGCGACGCCACCAGCCACCACGATCCCGACGCCGGCGGCGAGGGCGGCGATTCCGGTGCGGCGGCGGTTCCGTACGGTCCGCTGCGCCGCCGCGGTTCCCGGTGGGCGGATGTGTGTCAGAGTCTCCGCGCGCATGAGGGCGAATGCATTCCGGGTCTGCTCGTCGGTGATGTCCTCAGGCATGCGACTTCTCCATGTGTTCGGGGCCGAGCCGGGCGGCGAGCGTGGCCCGACCGCGATGCAGCCATGACCTGACGGTGCCTTCGGGCACTCCCTCGCGGTCGGCGATCTCCGCGACCGGCAGGTCGGCGAGATAGCGCAGCACCATTGCCCGCCGCTGCGCGGCGGGTAGCGAGGCCAGGGCCTCGACCAGCGCGACGTGGTCCGGTTCCGGTCCCGCGACGACCGGCTCGCCGCGCTGGCGTCGGTGGAACGCCCGCATCACGCGCAGTCTCCGCCAGCGGCTGGTCGCGAGGTTCCAGGCGACCCGCCGGACCCAGGCGGCGGGGTCGTCGTAGCCGGAGACCTGCCGCCATCGGGCGAGCGCCCGGCAGAACGCCTCCTGGACGACGTCCTGGGCCTCGTGCAGGTCGCCGAAGTAGGCGTACACCTGCACCGTCAGGTCCGCGTAGCTCGCCGCGTAAAAGTCGTCGAAGTCCCTCATCGGCGACTACACGCGCGGCCTGATCGCAACGTTGCGGGCGTCCATCAGATTTCACCGATCCCCTCGACCACGCGGCAACCCGCGGCCGGCGGAAATCCGCCGACCGCGGCCCCGGTCGCTGTCCGGTGGTGCTGCCTGCCCCATTTCACTCCGCGACGGCGGTCGCCTCCAGCTCCACGAGCACGTCGGGCTCGAAGAGGGACTCGACGCCGATCAGCGACGCCGGCGGAAGCGGCTGGGGCAGCCCGAGCTCCTCGGCGACCGACTCGATGCCGGCCATGAACGGCCCGATCTTCTCGGGCGCCCAATCCGTGACGTAGAAGGTCAGCCGGATCACGTCCTGGAACGAGGCATCGGCGCCCGCGAGGGCGAGCCCGGTGTTGCGCAGCACCTGCGCGACCTGCCCGGCCAGGTCGCCCGGTGCGACCGGGGTGCCGTCGCCGAGCCGCGCGACCTGACCGCTGACGTGGATGTGACGGGTGCCGGTGCCCACTGCCACGTGGTGGTACGGCGTGTGCGGCTGAAGACCGGCAGGGCTGAAGCGGGTGACAGACATCGTGTCTCCTCCATGGGGACCTAGGTGGTTTACCATTGATACCTAGTTGACGGAGGACACTTCAAGGAGACCTGGTTTCATGGGCGATACCGCAGGCGCTCGCGCCGACGAGCTGCGCATCGACGCGCCGCACCGCGAGCTGCTCGATCAGGTGCTGGACAAGTGGTCGCTGAGCGTCCTCAACGAGCTGTGCGAGCGCCCGTGCCGCTTCAACGAGCTGCGCCGCGCGATCCCGGCCGTGACGCAGAAGTCGCTCACGGCGACACTGCGACGGCTCGAACGCAACGGCATCGTCGAACGCCACGTGGTGGCGACCCGTCCGGTCGCGGTCGAGTACCGGATCACCCAGCTGGGCAAGACCCTGCGTGCGCCGATCGACGTCCTGCTCGACTGGGCCGACGCGCACCTGCCGCAGATCGAACAGGCCCGCCGGACCTTCGACGCCGAGCCGGAGTGACGAGTACGGCCGGACTCAGGAGCCCGGCTCGTCGCGCGCCGGCGTCGTCCGCAGGCGTACCCGGGTGATGGCCCGGCCCGTCACCTCCGCCACCTCGGCGGTCAGGCCGGGCAGCTCGATCGTCTCGCCGGGGGCCTTCGGGATGTGGCCGAGATGCGCCAGGACCAGGCCGGCCACCGTGGTGTAGTCCCCGGCCTCCAGCGTGGCCTCGTCGAGGTCGATGCCCACGTCGACCAGGTCGTGCAGCGGGAACCCGCCGGGCATCAGCAGCGCGCCGTCCGCCTCCCGTACGACGGCCTGCACGTCCCGGTCGGTCTCGTCGTAGATCTCCCCGACGATCTCCTCGACCAGGTCCTCCATGGTGACGATGCCGTCGATGGACCCGCGCTCGTCGACAACGAGCGCGAACTGCTGTCGTTGGGCGCGCAGCTCCCGGATCGCCTCGGTAACCTTCAGCGTCTCCGGCAGGTACACCGCCGGGCTGGCGTGGTCGGCGACCGGCCCGTCCTGGTCGAGCAGGTCCCGCATGTGCACCACGCCGACGGTGTCGTCCAGTCCGCCGCGGCCCACGACCGGGGCGCGTGTCTGCCCCGACTTGCCCAGCTCGCGCAGCGCCTGCGGCGCGGACAGCTCCGCCGACAGGGTGACGACGTCGCGGCGCGGGACGAGGATCTCCCGCAGTATCCGCTCGGCCACCTCGAACGCGCCCGAGATGATCGTGCGGTGTTCGGGGGTGAGGTTGCGTTGCGCGGCGACCATGTCCCGCAGCTCCTCGGTGGTGACCTCCTCCCGGCGGGCCCGGGGGTCGCCGCCGGCCAGGCGTACGACGGCGTCGCTCGACCTGCTCAGGAGCCACACCGCCGGGCGGGAGAACGTCGACAGCGCGTCGATCGGGCGGGCCACCAGCAGCGCCCAGCCCTCGGCACGCTGCATCGCGATCCGCTTCGGCGCCAGCTCGCCGAGCACCAGCGTGACGAAGGTCAGGATGATGGTGACGACGACGACCGAGACCGGCTCGGCGGCCGACCCGAGGAATCCCAGCGGGCCCACCAGCGGCGCCGCGAGGGACACCGCGGCGGCGGCCGAGGCGAGGAAACCGGCCAGCGTGATGCCGATCTGGATGGTGGCCAGGAAGCGGTTCGGATCCCGCGCCAGCTTCGCCAGCACCCGGCCGCCCCGGGAGGTCCGCTCCAGGCGCTGCAGTTGGCTCTCCCGCAGCGACACCAACGCCATCTCGCTGCCCGCGAACACCGCGTTCACCAACACCAACACGAACACGAGCGTGACCTGCACGCCATAGCCGTCCACGGCCAGTTCGACGCCTCCTCGGCCGGACCCTCCGGCAGCGTCAACCGTAGCCGCCGCGGCTGGGCGGGGCGGGCCGGGTTGCGAGCAATCAGCGCGTTTCCGCCGGTGATTCCGGAATCAGCCGGCCAGCCGCCGCCAGCCGCTCGAGCACGGCCCGGTGCGGAACCGCGTGACTGGTACGGCCACCCACGCCCGTGGTGGTGACTGCGGTGAACAGCGAGTTCAGCAGCGCCTCCTCGACCGCGTCCAGCACGGCCGCGAACACCGGGTCGATCTCCCCGTCCGGGATCGGCTGCTGATCCGACGTGGTGAACCCGATCGCGTAGTCGCCGCTGGTGCCGCTGAAGGACGCGCCGACCCGGGCCATGGCGAACACCGCCCGGCGGGCGACCCGCCCGAGCTGTCGCGCGTCCAGCGGTACGTCGGTGGCCACCACGATCATGCACGAGTTGCCGGGCGGCTCGGCCCGGTCGGCGGCGGGGACCAGTTCTTCGGCCGGCATCGGCACGCCGAGCACTCTGAGGACGCCGCCGAAGTTGGACTGGACCAGCGCGCCGACAGTCCCCGTACGGCCGGCGGCCCGCACGGTCCGGGACGAGGTGCCGATGCCGCCCTTGAAGCCCAGCGCGGTGGTGCCGGCGCCGGCGCCGACGCAGCCCTCGGCGGGCGGCCCGTCGGTCGCCTGAGCGATGGCGGCCAGGACGTGGTCCTCGGTGATCGGGCGGCGGCGGATGTCGGACAGGTGCCCGTCGTTCGTCTCGCCGACCAGGGGGTTGAACGACACCCCGTCCGTCCGGCGCTCCATCAACCAGCCGAGCAGCGCGTCCGCCGCCCGGAACACCGACAGCGTCGCGGTCAGCACGACCGGGGATTCCAGTACGCCGAGTTCGTCCACCTGGGTCGAGCCGACGAGTTTCCCGTGCCCGTTGCCGGAGAACACCGCCGCCGGCAGAGTCCACCGTCCGGGGCCGAGCCCGCTCGGCACGATCGCCGTGACGCCGGTGTGCAGGTCGCCGCCGTCGTCCACGGTGGTGTGACCCACCAGGACGCCGGGGACGTCGGTGATCGCGTTGTGGCGTCCGGTGGGCAGCGTTCCGACGACGACGCCGAGGTCACGGGCGCGCCGGCCGGTCCGGCTCAGGGCAGCGCCGCCCGGATCGCCTGCACGATGCCGGTCGGTGAGTAGTCGTCGGGGACGCCCTCGACCAGGATGATGTCGCCCTCGATGTGCCGGGAGCGCAGGGGCGCGATCTCCTGGTACGCGGGCGAGTCCCACCACGCGCGCGCCTCGGCGATGCCCGGGAAGCCGAGCATCACGACCGCGCCGGGCCAGGCGCCCTCCTTCACCTCGTGCGGCGTGGCGTGCACGAGGAAACGGCCGCCGTACGGGGCGAGGGTGGCCGGGAGGCGCTCGATGTACTCGGCGATGTCCGGGTGCGGGGCGGCGTCCTGGAGGTGGGCGATGGCGTACGCGGGCATGGTGTCCTTCCGGCCGTCGAACTCCGAACGCCGATCCTGGCACAGCGGACGGCAGACGTTCGCGCCCATTTTCCCGGCACCGACGACGGCGCGCGCTCAGGCGCCGGACGCCACGGCCGCGACGGCGGCGTGCGTGCGGTGGGTCTCGTCGTACAGGCGTGTCAGGCGTTCGACCTCGGCGAACCCGGCCTGCCGCAGCCGCGCGGAGAACTCGTCCACCGGCCAGCGGTACGCGGTGGCGACCTTGTGGTCGAAGGCGCTCACCTCGTCACCGGCGAAGATGCCGACCACGAGCGGTCCACCCGGCACGATCGCGCGCCGGAACCCCGCCAGCACGGCGTCGAGATCCGGTGGCGGGAGGTGGATCAGCGAGTACCAGGCGAGGATGCCGTCGACGGAGTGGTCGGGGACGGCGAGGTCGTCCAGCGACCCGAGCCGGTACGCGCCGCCCGGATGGGTGGCCCGCGCGTGCGCGACGAACTCGGGAACCATGTCGATCCCGGTGGCGTCGACGCCCAGCGACCGGAGGTGGTCGGTGAGGTGCCCCGGTCCGCACCCGAGGTCGAGCACCGGGCCGGTCCGGCCGGCCAGGTGCCGCCCGATGAGGGCGAGGTCGTCCGGGTGCACCGCGGCGGTGCTGCCGAACAGTTCGATGTAGAGCTCCGCGACCGCCCCGTACGCCTGCCGTACCCGTGTGTCGTCCACCGCTCGACCATAGGGGTCCGACGCCTTGGCCGCATTTAGCAGATGAATGAGATGAATGAATGGAAAAGTCGTCGCAAAGCAGCCGCCCGGTGCGGAATCGATAGCTTTCCGTCACTGAAGTTTCTATCCTTGAAGAATCCCGATCGCCAGCAGCGGAAGGGGCGGCATGCCGCGCCGTTCGAGCCTCAGCTATCGAGATGCGTTGAAGCTGCTGGCCCCGGGCAGCACGCGCATCACCGAGACCGACAAGGTCGTCAGCGCGGGGATCCTCGGCGCCGGGGCGCTCACCCAGGGCGCGGCGCTCGCTCTGCTCGGCCCGAAGAACGCGCTCATGCAACTCGTCCGGGACGCCACCGGAAACCAGGCCGGCCGCATCCGCACGACCGGCGGAAAATCGTATTACAAGCTGCTGGAGGCCAGCCATACCGTGCTGGCGCTCTCCGCGTTCTTCGACGGTTTCCGGGACGAGGTCGGGCCGGGTTTCGACCGGCTGGAGCTGACCGACGAGGAAAAGGTGGGCATGGTGGCGGCCGACCGTCGCCAGCACACGCTGCCGAAGGAGATCGACGGCGGATACTTCCCGCTGCCGTCCTCGGTCCACGGCATGGACGACACCCGGCGCGACGTCGAGGCCGCCTACGTCAAGCTCTACGACGCCACCATCGCGTTCTGCGAGGGCCTCGCCGCCTGGCCGTCGGTGCGGCGTGGGCTCGACCTCACGTCGCTGCGGTCCCGGGTGGTGGGCCGGGCCATGTGGCACTACGAGGACCGTTTCGACCGGCTCGCCGCGGACCTCCCCGAGTTCGGGTTCCGGATGCTCCGGCAGGCGATCGAGCACAACCTGATCGACAACCGGAACCTGACCACCGAGGTCTCGGCCCGGCTGGACGCGCTGGCGCAGCTGTACCGCAATCTCGCCGAGCTGTCCGGCCCGGCCCCGGCCGACCGCCCCGACCTGCTCCGGGAGTCGCTCGACCGGCTCACCGGCTCGCTGGCCGCGGTGTTCCGGCAGCCGCTGCTGCGGATCAAGGACGTCGACTTCCACCTGCGTCTGCCCACGGTGGAGGAGGGGTTCATCAGCCCGGACTTCCGGGCCGCCGAGTACGGCAAGCACACGTCCCCGGAGCGGGATGCCTGGTGGGACGACCAGCCGCGCCGGGGCGACCTGGTCGGTTTCCTCTCCGAATACCTGACCGATCCGGCGAGCCTGCACC